>JAJPIW010000076.1 GCA_021324575.1 Intrasporangiaceae bacterium
CTCGGCCAGCACGGCGTCAACATCATGGAGTTCGTCAAGGCCTACAACGCGGCGACGGAGTCCCAGCGCGGCAACGTCATCCCGGTCGAGATCACGGTCTACGAAGACCGCTCGTTCACCTTCGTCACCAAGACCCCGCCGGCCGCCGAGCTGATCAAGAAGGCCGCGGGCGTCCAGAAGGGCTCCGGCGAGCCGCACAAGACCAAGGTCGCCCGGCTCACCAACGACCAGGTCCGCGAGATCGCCACCCAGAAGATGGAAGACCTCAACGCCAACGACATCGAGCAGGCCATGCGGATCATCGCCGGTACTGCTCGCTCGATGGGCGTCGACACCGACGTCCTGAAGTAGTACCCGGCACCACGGCATACGGGCACCGCAACCAGCCCGTATGCCGCGTGGTAGGGCCAGCGCTGGTCCGCACCACAACTCCACTCACCACTGCACCAACAGGAGCAACCATGAAGCGCAGCAAGGCATACCGCGCCGCCGCCGAGAACGTCGACGTCGCCAAGCTCTACTCCCCGCTCGAGGCCGTCCGCCTCGCCAAGGGCAACGCCAAGGCCAAGTACGACGAGACCGTCGAGGTCGCCATGCGCCTCGGTGTCGACCCGCGCAAGGCCGACCAGATGGTCCGCGGCACGGTCAACCTGCCCAACGGCACCGGCAAGACCGCCAAGGTCCTCGTCTTCGCCAACGGCGACAAGGCCGAGGCCGCTCGTGAGGCCGGCGCCGACTACGTCGGCAGTGACGACCTGCTCGAGAAGGTCGCCGGCGGCTGGCTGGACTTCGACGCCGTCGTCGCGACGCCGGACATGATGGGCAAGGTCGGCCGGCTCGGCAAGGTCCTCGGCCCGCGTGGCCTCATGCCCAACCCCAAGACCGGCACGGTCACGATGGACACGGCCAAGGCCGTCTCGGACATCAAGGGCGGCAAGATCGAGTTCCGCGTCGACAAGCACGCCAACCTCCACTTCATCATCGGCAAGGCGTCGTTCGACGAGAAGTCGCTCGTGGAGAACTACGCGGCAGCCCTGGACGAGGTGCTCCGGCTCAAGCCGGCCGCCTCCAAGGGCCGCTACATCTCCAAGGCGACCATGTCGACGACGATGGGCCCCGGCATCCCGGTGGACTACAACCGGACCCGCAACCTCCTCGAGGACGACGCCCAGGCCTGAGGCCTTCCGCCTCCGATCCGCGTATGCCGGCCGCTCACCCTTTGGGTGGGCGGCCGGTCTCGTGTGGTCCGGCCGCCACCGTCACGCGGTGACCGGTGGATCGCGGCGTCGGTCTCACCTCGATTTGGTCGAGTGGCGTCCCGGCCCGTACTCTTGGTGACGACCAGAGACCGCCGGTTGTCCGCCACGAACGTGGTTGACCGAAGGCCCGCACCGAGTGCGGCGACCAGCGCAGGCCACGCTTCACGGCTTACGACATGATCGTCGGCCGCGCCCCGTGCCCTGTGCCGGGGCCGTTTTCATGTGCAGCCCTCACCGTCGGGTCTGGCGTCAGACACATGGAAGGAGGCCACATGGCAAAGTCGGACAAGGCAGCTGCCATTGCCGAGCTCGCGGACAAGTTCCGTGACTCGAGCGCGGCCGTTCTCACGGAGTACCGCGGGCTGTCGGTCAAGCAGATGACCCAGCTGCGCGCCAACCTTCGTGGCAACGCCACCTACGCCGTGGTCAAGAACACGCTCACCGACCTCGCTGCCAAGGAGGCCGGAGTCTCGGCCTTCGACGGTCAGTTCGTCGGCCCGACGGCCATCGCCTTCGTCGACGGTGACCCCGTCGAGGCGGCCAAGGGCCTGCGTGACTTCGCCAAGGCCAACCCTCTCCTCGTCATCAAGGGCGGCGTCCTCGACGGCAAAGCCCTGACGGCGGCGGAGATCACCAAGCTCGCGGACCTCGAGTCCCGCGAGGTTCTCCTGGCCAAGCTCGCGGGCGCGATGAACGCCTCGCTGAGCAAGGCCGTCTACCTCTTCGCTGCTCCGCTGTCGCAGGCCGCTCGCGCGGTCGACGCGCTGCGCGCGAAGGTCGAGGCGACCGGCCCGGTGGCCGCCGCTCCGGCCGCTGTCGAGGAGCCCACGGACGGGACCGACGCTGTCGCCCCGACCGTGGAGCTGGAGATCACGGACGGGACCGACGCTGTCGCCCCGACCACCGCAGACGTCGCCACGAGTGGCGACGAGCAGGCCTGATCCCACCCGGGACCAGCCTCACCAACACAACGCCACTCACGGCATACACGCAAGAAGAAAGGACGCCCATCATGGCGAAGCTCAGCACCGACGAGCTCCTTGAGGCCTTCAAGGAGATGACCCTGATCGAGCTCTCCGAGTTCGTCAAGCAGTTCGAGGACACCTTCGGTGTCACCGCTGCCGCCCCGGTCGCGGTTGCGGCCGCCGGCCCGGCCGCCGGTGGCGGCGACGCTGCCGCTGTCGAGGAGCAGGACGAGTTCGACGTCGTCCTCGAGGCCGCTGGTGAGAAGAAGATCCAGGTCATCAAGGAGGTCCGCGCGCTGACCTCCCTCGGCCTGAAGGAGGCCAAGGACCTCGTTGACGGCGCCCCCAAGGCCGTCCTGGAGAAGGTCGACAAGGCTGCGGCCGAGAAGGCCAAGGAGCAGCTCGAGGGCGCCGGCGCGACCGTCACCCTCAAGTGAGCACCGCCGGCTAGCCGGCACCTCACCTCCGCGAAGCGGGGCCACCGGCATCACGTCGGTGGCCCCGCTTCCGTATGCCGGTGCCCGTTCGGCATCCCGAGTCCCTGCGGGATGCCGAACGGGCACTGTGCCGCCCGGTTGGCATCCCTGGAGGTGGCGGGATGCCGAACGGGCACGGCGCCGGGTGGCGTCTTGTGCAGCCTGCCGTCGGGCGAGTACGGCGTGGGCGCGCACGAGCTGGTTCATGAAGCGGTCAGGGGCAAGGCGCAAACCGGCCAGCGGGATCCGGAGAACGATGTCACCGTCGAGGGCCACCTCGTTCTGTCGCAACGCGTCGTCGACCGGGTTGAGGGCCAGCTGATGATGGCCGCCGTCGATCTCGACCACCAACCCGATGCCATCCCACGCCAGGTCGAGGTAGATCCGCCCGTCGGAGGTCCGGCGCACGACTTGTCTGGTCGGCTCTGGCAGGCCGCGGGCGCGGCACAGGGCAGCGACGTCCAGCTCGCCAAGGGGGTGCGCGCCGTCGCAGACGTCCTTCACGATGACTTGAATGAGAGCGCGGCGTCGCGTCCGGCCCAGGGCTTTGGCGGCAGCCTGCAGGTCTGCGGGCCGCACGAGACGCTGCTGGACGACGAGACAGAGGAGCAGCATGGCCTGACGGTCGCTCACGGCCCATCCGCCGCGTGAAGGACCGCCCACTCCGGCCTGACTCGGGGAATCCCCGCGCCCACCGTGGGCGGCATCTGCCGTCGGCGGTGACGGATCACGCCGGGCACCGGTCGATGTCGGTTGGCGTGCGGTATCGATACGTCGAGCCGGTCGAGTCGATAGCCGGTCAGGCCTGACGCAACCAGGGCCACTGCCCCGTCGAGGGCCGACCCACCACCCACCTCCCAGACGGCGCGCCACCGGCTGGCGACCTCGGACAGCTCGCCCGTGGTGGCCGCCACCGTGTGACGACCATGGCTCGCCCACCGTCCGGAAGCCAGCTCGGACCGGACGTCGGCACGGCCCACCCCGGCCACCCGGAGTGCATCGCGGTGTGCCACGCCGCCGTGCTCGACCGTCAGCCGTGCCATCGCCGCCGCGCGGGTCGCCCGGTCGACACGGGGTGGGTCCTTGGCGTGGAGCCCGGTGCGCGCAGTGGCTTGGTTGGCTCGGGTCTTGTCCTTGGCGTTGGCCGTCATCCGCCCATCCTGAGCGCGGGGGCAGTCGCGTGCCAAGGACACTCTTCCGCCCTGTGGACAACCGCGCCGATCGGCCGCCGTCGAGGCCGGTTGTGGACGATGTCTGGCTGCCCGGTCGGCATCCCGCTGGCCACAGGGATGCCGGCCGGGCACCCCGCCGCCCGTTCGGCATCCCCGACGGCATGGGATGCCGAACGGGCAGCAGCGCCGGGATGGGGTGGGACAACGCGGCGGTGACGACACGGCGCGAGGCGAGGGCGCGGCATACCGGCGCGTAACCTCACCGCTCCCACCTCGTTGACCAGCTCGTACGACACCCCACGCGCAACGACGCACGAGCCGAGCCGGGAAGCGAGGCACCTCCACATGGGTACCGAGATCAGAGTCGAGGGTCTCACCAAGAAGTTCGGGTCCCAGCTGATCTGGAACGACGTGACCCTCACCCTCCCCGCCGGGGAGATCTCGGTGATGCTCGGGCCCTCGGGAACGGGGAAGTCGGTGTTCCTGAAGACCCTGGTCGGGCTCCTCAAGCCGGACGCCGGCGCCATCTGGATCAACGACAAGAACCTCGTCACCCTCCGCGAGAACGACTTGTACGAGATCCGCAAGCTGTTCGGCGTCCTCTTCCAGGACGGCGCGCTCTTCGGCTCGATGAACCTCTTCGACAACGTGGCCTTTCCCCTGCGCGAGCACACCAAGAAGTCCGAGGCAGAGGTCCGCCGGATCGTCATGGAGAAGATGGACCTCGTCGGCCTCACCGGCGCGGAGTCCAAGCTGCCCGGCGAGATCTCCGGCGGGATGCGCAAGCGCGCCGGCCTGGCCCGCGCCCTCGTGCTCGACCCCGAGATCCTGCTCATCGACGAGCCCGACTCCGGCCTGGACCCGGTCCGCACGAGCTACATCAACCAGCTGTTCATCGACCTGAACGCCCAGATCGACGCCACGTTCCTCATCGTCACCCACGACATCAACACCGCCCGTACGGTGCCCGACAACATCGGCCTGCTCTACCACAAGCACCTCGCCATGTTCGGGCCGCGGGAGATGCTGCTGTCGTCGGAGGAGCCGGTCGTCCGCCAGTTCCTCAACGCCCAGACCATCGGCCCGATCGGCATGTCCGAGGAGAAGGACGCCGATGAGCTCGCTTCAGAGATCGGCCAGGAGCTTCCGCCACTGCCTCCGATCGCGCTCCAGCTCGGCACGAGCGACGGTTCGCCGCGCCGGGGGCAGAAACCGGCGGGGGAGTGGTGTCGCACCCATGGTGTGACACCACCCCCGGGCTCTTTCCAGTCCAAGAACGCCGGGGTCCCGGGCGTCTCCCAGGTCCCGGCCGAGGGCCCGTATGCCGCGACCCTTGCGTCTGCGGATTCGGGGGTCCAGGCCCCCACATCCGCAGACGCAACGCAGGGGACCACTGCCGGAGCGACCTCGTGAGCGTGGTGACCAACGGTCTCCGGCAGACCGGCAGCCTCTTCGCGCTCGCCCTCGACGTGCTGCGCGCCCTGCTGCGCCGGCCGTTCCAGACCAAGGAGTTCATCCAGCAGAGCTGGTTCGTCGCCTCGGTGACGATCGTGCCGACGGCCCTCGTCGCCATCCCGTTCGGCGCGGTCATCGCGCTCCAGCTGGGCACCCTCACCCGGCAGCTCGGCGCGCAGTCGTTCACCGGCGCCGCCAGTGTGCTCGCCGTCGTCCGCGAGGCGAGCCCGATCGTCACCAGCCTGCTCATCGCCGGCGCGGGTGGCTCGGCCATCTGCGCCGACCTCGGCTCGCGCAAGATCCGCGAGGAGATCGACGCGATGGAGGTGCTCGGGATCAGCCCGATCCATCGGCTCGTCGTGCCCCGCGTGCTCGCGGCGATGCTGGTCTCGGTGCTGCTCAACGGCCTGGTCAGCGTCGTCGGCGTCGCCGGTGGCTACTTCTTCAACGTCGTCATCCAGGGCGGCACACCGGGCGCCTATCTCGCCAGCTTCACCGCCCTTGCCCAGATCGCCGACCTCGTGACGAGCGAGATCAAGGCGCTCCTCTTCGGTGCCATCGCCGCGATCGTCGCCTCGTACAAGGGGCTCACGGCGGGCGGGGGGCCCAAGGGCGTCGGCGATGCCGTGAACCAGAGCGTCGTCATCACCTTCATGTTGCTCTTCGTCGTCAACTTCGTCGCCAGCGCCGTGTACTTCCAAGTCGTCCCGCAGAAGATCTGAGGCCCCATCCATGAGCAAGGCAACCGACCTCGCCCAGCGGCCGATGGCGGCCCTGGACAGCCTCGGCGGGCAGATGCACTTCTACGTGTCCTCGATCCGGTGGGCACCACGCACGATCCGCCGCTACAAGAAGGAGGTCGTCCGGCTGCTGGCGGAGGTCTCCCTCGGGACCGGCGCCCTCTCGGTCATCGGCGGCACCGTCGGCGTCCTCACCTTCCTCGCCTTCTTCACCGGCAGCCAGGTCGGACTGCAGGGCTACTCCAGCCTCAACCAGCTCGGCACCGGCGCCTTCGCCGGCTTCGTCTCGGCCTACCTCAACACCCGCGAGATCGCCCCCCTCGTGGCCGGCCTCGCGCTCGCCGCCACCGTCGGGTGCGGCTTCACCGCCCAGCTCGGCGCGATGCGGATCTCGGAGGAGGTCGACGCGCTGGAGGTGATGGGCATCCCGTCGCTGCCGTTCCTCGTCACCTCGCGGATGATCGCCGGGTTCGTCGCCGTCATCCCGCTCTACGTGCTCGGCCTGCTGTCGTCGTATGCCGCGACGCGGTTCATCGTCACCGACTACTTCGGGCAGTCCAAGGGCACCTACGACCACTACTTCCACCTGTTCCTGCCCCCGGTGGACATCCTCTACAGCTTCGTCAAGGTGCTCGTCTTCGCCGTCATCATCATCCTCATCCACTGCTACTACGGCTACAACGCCTCCGGCGGCCCGGCCGGGGTGGGTGTGGCGGTCGGCAAGGCCGTGCGCACGAGCATCGTCGCCGTCAACGTCGTCGACTTCTTCTTCTCCCTGGCGGTCTGGGGCGCCACGACGACGGTGCGGATCGCCGGTTGACGATGGCGACCAGCACCAAGAGGGTGAGCAACGCGGCATACGGTGTCGCGTTCCTCACCGTCGTCGCGCTGCTCATCGGGCTGTCCATCGCCCAGTTCGAGAAGAAGTTCACCGCGATCGTGCCGGTCACCCTCAAGACCGACTCGATCGGCTCCCAGCTCCAGGTCGCATCCGACGTGAAGATCCGCGGGCTCATCGTCGGCGAGGTCCGGTCGATCAGCAGCAACGCCAGGGGTGCGACCCTCCAGCTGGCCCTGGACCCGGCCATGGTCTCCCAGATCCCGGCCGACGTCAGCGCGCGGCTGCTGCCCAAGACCCTCTTCGGCGAGCGGTACGTCGACCTCGTGCCGCCTGCTGGCGGACCGACCACCCCGATCGCGTCGGGCGACGTCATCCCGCAGGACCGCTCGAGTGTGGCGATCGAGCTGGAGAAGGTCTTCGACGACCTGCTGCCCCTCCTGCAGACCGTCCAGCCCGCCAAGCTCGCCGCCACCCTGAACGCCCTCGCGACCACCCTCGACGGACGGGGCGCCCAGATCGGGCAGAACCTCGTCCTCGTCGACCGCTACTTCAAGGCGCTCAACCCGCAGCTGCCGACGATCCAGGCCGACATCTCCGGCCTCGCCGACCTCGCGAGCACGTATGCCGTGGCCGCGCCGGACCTGCTCCGCGCAGCGAAGGCGTTGCTCACGACCAACAAGACCATCGTGGAGAGGAAGGATGCCCTCGCTGGGTTCCTCGCTGGCACAGCGGGGTTCGCCAACGAGGCGGCGGCCTTCCTGGAGCGGAACCAGGACCGGATCATCCAGCTCGGGCGCGTGTCCCGGCCGACGCTCGACGTCCTCGCGCGGCAGGCGCCGGCCTACCCCTGCTTCGCCAGGGCCATGGTCAACTGGCTGCCGCGCGCCAACGGCATGTTTGCCGGCGGCGAGATGCACATCACCTTGGAGACCGTCCCGCAGAGCCGGGCCTACCACCCCGGCGAGGAGCCGGCCTGGCGTGACAACCGCGGTCCGAACTGCATGGGGCTGCCCGACCACCCGCCCGGCAGCCAGGCCCACCCGCGCGCCGGGTCCAAGTTCGACGACGGCACCGACGGCACGACCACCTACGCCTCGCCCTCGGCCCTGCCCGCGGGCTTCCTCGGCAACGCCGGGATCGGCGTCGACAACGCCGACTCGGGTGTCGCGGGCACGGTGGACGAGCAGCGGCTGGTCACCGCGCTGCTCGACCCGGCGCACGCCGACGACCCACAGGCGATCACGACCCTGCTCGCGGGGCCCATCCTGCGTGGATCGGTGGTGAGCAACCAGTGAAGACCACGTCCTCGCTCGTCAAGCTGGTCATCTTCATCGTCATCACCCTGGCGGCCACGGGTACCCTCGCCGCGACGATCGCCAACATCCAGTTCGGCGACAAGACGACGTACTCGGCGATCTTCACCGACGTCACCGGGCTCGGCAAGGGCCAGGAGGTCCGGATCGCCGGCGTGCGCGTCGGCACGGTCCGGGACATCGCCGTCAACTCGGACCGGACGACCGCCAAGGTGACCTTCGACGTCGCCACGACGAGCGTCCTCACCCAGGGCACGGAGGCGACGATCAAGTGGCGCAACCTGGTGGGGGAGCGCTACCTCGCCCTCACCCAGGGCGCAGGCAGCGCGGCACCGCTGGCCGCCGACGCCACCATCCCGCTCGCCCGGACCCACCCCGCACTCGACCTCACCGTCCTGTTCAACGGGTTCAAGCCCCTCTTCGCCGCCCTGTCGCCCCAGGACGTCAACCAGCTGTCCGGCGAGATCATCTCGGTGCTCCAGGGCGAGGGCGGCGACATCAACTCCCTGCTCGCGCACACCGCCAGCCTCACCAGCGCGCTGGCGGACCGCGATGCCGTCATCGGCCGGACGATCACCAACCTGACGACGGTGCTGGACACCGTCAACGCCAACGCCACCTCCTTCGGCGAGCTGCTCGGCCAGCTCCAGCGCTTCGTCTCGGGCCTGGCCGCCGACCGCACCGCGATCGGTGAGTCGCTCACCAACATCAACTCGGTGGCCGCCCAGACTGCCTCGCTGCTCCAGCAGACCCGCCCCGACATCAAGAACGACGTCAGCCAGCTGCGCACCCTGGCGACGAACCTCAACAAGCCGGACAACACCAAGGTGTTCGAGCACTTCATCACCACCACGCCGGGCAAGGTCGCGACGATCTCGCGCACCGCGGCATACGGGTCGTGGTTCAACTTCTACCTCTGCCGCTTCGACGCCGAGAACATCATCCTGCCCACCGGTCCGCTCCCCGGCGGCCTCGGCTACAACATCGCCGCCGCGAGGTGCTCATGAGCATCCCCTTCCGGGAACGCAACCCGATCCCGATCGGCATCGCCGGTCTCGTCGCCATCGCGATCCTGCTGGTCCTGGCCTTCAACGCCTCCAGCCTGCCCGTCATCGGTGGCGGCCCGACGTATGCCGCCGACTTCAGCGAGGCGGGCGGGCTCAAGGCCGATGACGACGTCCGGATCGCCGGGGTCAAGGTCGGCAAGGTCGAGTCCGTCGACCTTGCCGGCGACCACGTCCGGGTCGACTTCCGGATCACGACCGGCGCCGCCTTCGGTCCCGAATCGGCCGCGTCGATCCGGATGAAGACACTCCTCGGCCAGATGTACCTGTCCCTCGAACCGCGAGGCGGCGGCCAGATGAAGGAGCACACGACCATCCCGCTGAGCCGGACGCTGTCGTCCTACGACGTGGTCGACGCCTTCTCCGACCTCACCAAGACGACCGAGCGGATCGACACCGACCAGCTGGCCACGTCCCTGGACGTGCTGGCCACCCAGTTCAAGGACAGCCCGGCCAACGTCAAGGCGGCGCTCTCCGGCCTGAGCCGGCTGTCCACGACGATCTCCAGCCGCGACGACGAGCTGCACCGCCTCCTCGCCGACGCCAACTCGGTGTCGGCGACGATCGCCGAGCGCAACAAGGTCATCGACACCCTCATCCGGGACGCCGACCTGCTGCTCGTCGAGCTCAACGCCCGTCGGGACGCGATCCACACCCTGTTCCTCAACACCTCGGCGATGGCCCAGCAGATCACCGGCCTCGTCCAGGACAACCGCGCGGCTCTCAAGCCCGCCCTCGACCAGCTGAACGGGGTTCTGGCGACGCTCAAGAAGCACGAGACCGACCTGACCCGGACGATCGACGCGATGGCACCGTTCACCCGCCTGTTCGCCAACGTCCTCGGCACCGGGCGCTGGTTCGACACGTACATCCAGAACCTCACCAACCCGATCGGGACGGTGGGTCAGTGATGGCGATCTTCAGGGGACTGAACCCCCGCGCCCTCGTCGCCGCCGGCGTCGCGATCGTCCTCGGGCTCGCGGCATACGCCGTCTGGCCCAGCCCGAGGACGACCAAGGTCACGGCCGAGTTCACCCGCGCCGTCGGGCTGTTCCCCGGCTCGGAGGTCCGCATCCTCGGGGTCAAGGTCGGCAAGGTCGACTCGGTGACCCCCGTCGGCGACCACGTCCAGGTGGTGTTCGAGTACGCCGCGAAGTACAAGGCCCCCGCCGACGCCAAGGCCGCGGTCGTCGCGCCCTCGCTCGTCAGCGACCGCTACGTCCAGCTGCTGCCGGTCTACCGCGGCGGCGCCGCACTCGCCGACGGTGCAACGATCGGCACCGACCGCACGGCGGTGCCGGTCGAGCTGGACCGGATCTCGACCAGCGTCGATGACCTGATGAGGGCGCTCGGCCCCCAGGGAGCCAACAAGGACGGCGCGCTGTCCCGTTTCGTCGACACGAGCGCGGCCAACCTCGACGGTCAGGGCCAGAACCTCCACGACACGATCAAGGGCCTCTCCGAAGCGGTGACGACGTTCTCCGAGGGGCGCGGTGACCTGTTCGGGACGGTCTCCAACCTGCAGAGCTTCACCTCGATGCTCGCCGGCGACGACAAGCAGGTGCGGCGGCTCAACACCGACCTGTCGACCGTCTCCCAGCAGCTGGCCGGGGAGAAAGGCGACCTGCAGGCCGCACTGAAGAACCTCGCCATCGCCCTGAACGAGGTCTCCACCTTCGTCAAGGACAACCGGACCGTCCTGACGACCGACGTGGCCGAGCTGACCTCGGTCACCAGCGCTGTTGCCAGCAAGCGCGACGCGCTCGCCGAGACCCTCACCAACGCCCCGGTCGCACTCTCCAACCTCCAGCTCGCCTACAACCCGGTCACCGGCACCCTCGACACCCGCACCAACATCGAGCAGCTGAAGGACCCCGCGCTGCTCCTCTGCTCGCTCATCGACGGCCCGAGCGGCACGGCCAACAGCCCGCTCTGCCAGACCCTGACCAAGCTCTTCAGCACCCTGCCCACGCTGCCCACGATCCCTGGTCTCGGCCTGCCGTCGGCGGTTCCTGGTGCCCTCGCCCAGCCCGGCGCCTCCACCACCGCAGCCAAGGGCCGGGCGACGGGCGTGGTCCGGGCGGCCGACCCCACCCTCGGCGGACTGCTCAAGGAGACGCCATGACGTCCGCCGTCGGATCCCGTATGCCGTTCCTCCGCCGGGTGGCCATGCACGTCGCCGTCGTCTGTGCGGCCACCGTCGTACTGAGCGGGTGCAACGGCATCGCCGACCTCCCGCTGCCGGGTGGCAAGGCCAACGGCGGCCACGTGTTCCGGGTCACCGCCGAGTTCGCCGACGTCCTCGACCTCGTGCCGCAGTCCTCGGTGAAGGTCAACGAGGTGACCGTCGGCTCGGTGGAGAAGATCACCCTCACCGGCTGGACCGCCAAGGTCACCATGCGCCTTCCGGACGGCACCCAGCTGCCCGACAACGCCACGGCCGAGCTGAAGCAGACCTCGCTGCTCGGCGAGAAGTACATCGAGCTGGCGCCGCCCACCGGGGTCGCGCCGGTCGGCAAGCTGTCCGACGGCGACGACATCCCGATCTCCCGGACCAACCGCAACCCCGAGGTGGAGGAGGTCCTCTCGGCGATGTCCCTGCTCCTCAACGGTGGTGGCGTGGCCCAGCTCAAGGTCATCGAGACCGAGCTGAACGCCGCGACCCAGGGCAACGAGAAGTCGATCAAGGATCTGCTCTCCCAGCTGAACACCTTCGTCGGTGGGCTGGACGCGCAGAAGGGCGAGATCATCCGGGCCATCGACAACCTGGACCAGCTGGCCGCCAAGCTCGCCGCCCAGAAGGACACCATCGCCGCCAGCCTCCAGCAGCTGCCCAAGGGCCTGTCCATCCTCGCCGACCAGCGCAAGCAGCTCACCGAGATGCTGCAGTCGCTGTCCCGGTTGGGTGCGGTCGGCACCAAGGTGATCAAGGCCTCCCGCGCCGACCTGGAGGCCAACCTCAAGGACCTCGGGCCGATCCTCACCAACCTGAACAAGGCCGGCGACGCGCTGCCCCAGTCGCTCCAGCTGCTCCTCACCTACCCGTTCCCCGACTCGGCCGTCGGCGCGATCAAGGGCGACTACACCAACCTGCGGATCACCGCCGACCTGAACCTGGACAACCTCACCAAGCTGCTCCCGCAACCGGGATCCACGCCGACCCTGCCAACCCTGCCGACGTTGCCCGGCGCCTCGTCGCTGCCGACCGTGCCCGGCGCGTCCTCGCTCACGACCCTGCTCGGAGGAGGTACCCCGTGATCCGCCCGGTCGTCAAGGTCCAGCTGCTCGCCTTCCTCCTGGTGACGATGATCGGCGTCTCGATCCTGTCGGCCCAGTACATCGGGCTCAATGAGCGGCTCTTCGGGCACGGGCCGACGGTGCAGGCCAGCTTCGCGCAGTCAGGCGGCATCTTCGTCGGGTCCGAGGTGACCTACCGCGGTGTCGCCGTCGGCCACGTGAGCGGCCTGAAGCTGCTCACGGACGGCGTGATGGTCCAGGCCAAGCTCAACGACGGGACCAAGATCCCCAAGGACACGCTCGCCGTCGTCGAGAACCGGTCGGCGGTGGGGGAGCAGTACCTCGACTTCCAGCCCCGCTCCGACAAGGGCCCCGACCTCTCCGACGGTGATGTCGTCCCGCGCGCCGACACGCGCTACCCGATCCGGGTCGACCAGCTCCTCCAGGACGTCGACGACACCATTCGTTCGGTCAACCAGAACCACCTGCGCACCGTCGTCGACGAGCTCGGCCTCGCCTTCGCCGACGGGGGCGGCGACCTGTCCCGACTGATCGACAACGGCAACAAGCTCACCGTCGCCGCGACCGACGCGCTGCCCCAGACGATCAAGCTCATCCAGGACGGCAAGGTCGTGCTCGACACTCAGCGCGACACGGCCAGCCAGATCCAGACGTTCTCCAAGAACTTCGCCGACCTCTCCGAGGCGCTCCAGGGCAGCGATCCCGATGTTCGGCTCGTCCTCGACCGCGGGGTCATCGCCTCCCAGCAGCTGCAGGGCCTGATCAAGGACAACCAGGCCAACCTCACGACGCTCATCGCCAACCTGATCACGGTCGGCCAGGTCACCACCTCCCGGATCGACGGCATCCAGCAGATGTTCGTCACCTACCCCGAGGTCGTGGCCGGGGGCTTCACGGTCGTGCCCGGCGACGGCACCGCCCACTTCGGCCTGCAGCTCGCGACCACTCCGGGCCCGTGCACCCGCGGCTACGAGGGCACCCACAAGACCGAGCCGGCCCAGACCACCAACCTGCCGCCGCTCAACACCAACGCCCGCTGCACCCTGCCGCGAGGTTCCACGAGCGCCGTCCGCGGGGCCCAGAACGCCCCCGGCGTGACCCGGACCGCCAACGCGTCGTTTCCCATGGCGTACGCAAACCAACCCGTCCCGTTCGGCACCGCCGCCGCGCAGGACGCCACGACACCGCAGGTCGACGTGCCGCTCGCCCCGGTCGGGGGTACGGGCACCGACTCCTGGTCGTGGATCATCAAGGAGGCAGCCGGATGACAGTCGTTGCTCGGTGGAGCATCGGGGCCGAACCCCCGCAGTCCGAGACGTCGACGCCGTCCGTTCCGCTGCTGCGCAGCGCCCGGGTCGCCCCCCGGGTCCTCTGGCTGCTCACAGCCACGGCGTTGCTGGCCACCCTCGCCTTCGCCGCCACCCGCGGCCGTGACTGGTGGGAGGAACGCCACCTCGACCAGGCCCATGCCGCGGCACTCGCCGCCGGCCGCCAGCTCGCCATCAACTTCACGACCCTGGACTACCGGACCGTCGACGCCGATGCCGGCCGGGTCAAGGCCGGGGCCACCGGCGACTTCCTCGCCTCCTACACCGACTCGTGGACCAGCCTGAAGAGCCTCGTCGTCCAGAACCGGACCGTGAGCAAGGTCCAGACGGCCGAGGCTGCCCTCGAGTCGGGCGACCTGGACTCCGCGCAGGTCATCGTCGGCGTCGTCGCCCCGACGAGCAACACGTCCATCCCGGCGGGGGAGAACAAGACCTACCGGATGAAGCTCGGCCTACGCCTCGTGGGATCCCAGTGGAAGGTGGCAAGCCTTGACTTCGTCGGCTGACACGATGCGCCGTCGCCCCCGGGTCGCCGGCGAGCGCCGCCGCCCGGTCGCGCCCGACGCCGGCACCTCGGCGGTGGTTGCACCCACCCTGCCCCCCAGCTCGCAGCGTCTGCGGATCTGGGGGCCAGGGCCCGCACCGACGCAGACGCAACGCAGCCCGCGCCTCAAGCGTCTGCGGATCTGGGGGTCAGGGCCCGCACCGACGCAGACGCTACGTCGTATGCCGCGCCGCTGGGTCCCGTTCGTCGCCCTCGGGCTGGCTCTCGCCGCCCTCGCGACCGTCCTCGGTGTGACGCTGCGCCCGGCCGGCCCGTCCCCCTCGGACGCGACGTCGGCGGTCGCCAGCGCCCGGACCGGGCTGGCTCAGCTGCTGAGCTTCGACTACAAGACCATCGACACCGAGACGGCCCGCGCCCAGGACCTGCTCACCGGGTCGTTCCGGAGCGAGTTCGGCACCACGATGAAGACCCAGATCGCGCCGCTGGCCACCAAGAACCAGTCGACGGTCAAGGCCCAGGTCGTCGAGGCAGGCGTCCAGAGCCAGACCACTGACACGGTCGTCGTCCAGGCCTTCGTCAACCAGACCCGGACCTCTGAGACCGCCCCGACGCCGGTCATCGACCAGAACCGGGTGATCGCCACGATGACACGGGTCAACGGCCGCTGGCTGATCAGCAAGCTGACCGCGTACTGAGGCTACGGAGGCACTCGTGCAGGTCACGCGCGACCCGGCCGCACACATTCATCCGGCCGGGGTGCTTGACGAGGGGCATGCGGCGGGTCCATTCTGTGCGGGTCATCACGTGTGACTCCCCTCTGACAGAGGCTTGTCGGACCGGGTTGAGTTGTCGTGCATGTTGGAGTATGCTGTCGCTTTGCGCTGCCTCCGCCCTCGATCCACTTGGTCATGCCCGTTGGTCTTTCCGAGTGCCCTTCCGGCGCGCCCCCCATGGGGCGCAGGTGAGGAAGGTTGGTCTTGGCTGGGCCGCGCCGACCAACCGAACGTCCGCTTAGCCAGTGGAAGGACCATCGTTGGCTGCCTCGCGCACCTCGTCCCAGACCATCACCTCCGCACGGACCGCCTCAGGGCGTCTGTCATTCGCCAAGATCCGGGAACCACTCGAGGTTCCCGACCTCCTCGCCCTCCAGACCGAGAGCTTCGACTGGCTCCTCGGCAACGAGCGTTGGCAGGCCCGCGTGGCCGAGGCCAAGGCTCAGGGACGCGGCGACGTCCCCGACCGCTCCGGCCTTGAGGAGATCTTCGAGGAGATCTCCCCGATCGAGGACTTCAGCGGCTCCATGTCGCTGTCGTTCCGCGACCACCGCTTCGAAGAGGTCAAGTACTCCATCGAGGACTGCAAGGAGCGCGACCAGACCTACTCCGCGCCACTGTTCGTCACCGCGGAGTTCATGAACAACACGACCGGTGAGATCAAGAGCCAGACCGTCTTCATGGGCGACTTCCCGCTCATGACCGAGCGCGGCACCTTCATCATCAACGGGACCGAGCGGGTCGTCGTCTCCCAGCTGGTCCGCAGCCCGGGCGTCTACTTCGAGCGCACCCCCGACAAGACGTCCGACAAGGACATCTACACGGCCAAGGTCATCCCCAGCCGTGGGGCGTGGCTGGAGTTCGAGATCGACAAGCGCGACATGGTCGGCGTCCGTGTCGACCGCAAGCGCAAGCAGTCGGTCACCGTGCTCCTCAAGGCACTCGGTTGGTCCGAGGCCCAGATCCTGGAGGAGTTCGGCGACTACGAGTCGATGCGGCTCACCCTGGAGAAGGACCACGTCGCCGGTCAGGACGACGCGCTGCTGGACATCTACCGCAAGCTGCGTCCGGGCGAGCCGCCGACCCGGGAGGCCGCCCAGACCCTGCTGGACAACCTCTACTTCAACGGCAAGCGCTATGACCTGGCCAAGGTGGGTCGCTACAAGATCAACAAGAAGCTCGGCCTCGCCGAGCCGCTGTCGCAGTCGACCCTCACCATCGAGGACATCGTCGCGGCGATCAAGTACATCGTGGCGCTGCACAACGGCGACGAGACCCTCCCGGGTGTCCGGGCCGGCGAACCGGTCGAGATCCGAGTCGAGACCGACGACATCGACCACTTCGGCAACCGTCGCCTCCGCAACGTCGGCGAGCTCATCCAGAACCAGGTCCGCACCGGCCTGTCCCGGATGGAGCGCGTCGTCCGCGAGCGGATGACGACCCAGGACGTCGAGGCGATCACGCCGCAGACCCTGATCAACATCCGCCCCGTGGTGGCCTCGATCAAGGAGTTCTTCGGCACCTCCCAGCTGTCCCAGTTCATGGACCAGAACAACCCGCTCGCGGGCCTGACGCACAAGCGGCGTCTGTCGGCCCTCGGCCCGGGTGGCCTGTCCCGTGACCGGGCCGGCATGGAGGTCCGTGACGTCCACCCCAGCCACTACGGCCGCATGTGCCCGATCGAGACCCCGGAAGGCCCGAACATCGGCCTGATCGGCTCGCTCGCGTCCTACGGGCGGATCAACGCGTTCGGCTTCATCGAGACCCCGTACCGCAAGGTCACCAAGGGCACCGTCACCGACGACATCCACTACCTGTCGGCCGACGAGGAGGACGAGCACGTCATCGCGATGGCCAACGCGCCGATCGACGAGAAGGGCAAGTTCATCGAGGAGCGCGTCCTCGTCCGCACCAAGGGCGGCGAGGTCGAGTACATCCCGGCCGAGGACGTCGACTACATGGACGTCTCCGCCCGCCAGATGGTGTCCGCGGCGACCGCACTCATCCCGTTCCTCGAGCACGACGACGCCAACCGGGCGCTCATGGGTTCCAACATGCAGCGTCAGGCCGTCCCGCTCGTGCGCTCCGAGGCACCGCTCGTCGGCACCGGCATGGAGCGGCGCGCGGCGGTCGACTCCGGCGACGTCTGCATCGCCGAGAAGGCCGGTGTGGTCACCGAGGTGTCCGCCGACCTGGTGACCGTCTCCCACGACGACGGCACGAGCCGCACCTACCGGATCCAGAAGTTCACCCGGTCCAACCAGGGCAACTCCTACAACCAGCGCGTCATGGTCAGCGAGGGCGACCGGCTCGAGGTCGGTGGCCTCATCGCCGACGGTCCCGCGACCGACGGTGGCGAGATGGCGCTCGGGCGCAACCTGCTCGTGGCGTTCATGCCCTGGGAGGGCCACAACTACGAGGACGCGATCATCCTGTCGCAGCGCCTCGTCCAGGACGACGTCCTCTCCTCGATCCACATCGAGGAGCACGAGGTCGACGCCCGTGACACCAAGCTCGGCCCGGAGGAGATCACGCGGGACATCCCCAACGTCTCCGAGGACGTGCTCGCCGACCTCGATGAGCGCGGCATCATCCGGATCGGCGCCGAGGTGCGTGACGGCGACCTGCTCGTCGGCAAGGTCACGCCCAAGGGCGAGACCGAGCTGACCCCCGAGGAGCGGCTGCTCCGCGCGATCTTCGGTGAGAAGGCGCGCGAGGTCCGCGACACGTCCCTCAAGGTGCCCCACGGCGAGACCGGCACGGTCATCGGCGTCAAGGTGTTCGACAAGGACGAGGGCGACGAGCTCGCCCCCGGTGTCAACCAGCTGGTCCGGGTCTACGTCGCCAACAAGCGCAAGATCACCGACGGTGACAAGCTCGCGGGCCGGCACGGCAACAAGGGCGTCATCTCCAAGATCCTGCCCGTCGAGGACATGCCGTTCCTCGAGGACGGCACGCCGGTCGACGTCGTGCTCAACCCGCTCGGTGTCCCCGGCCGCATGAACGTGGGCCAGATCCTCGAGCTGCACCTCGGCTGGGCTGCCAGCCGCGGCTGGCAGATCGAGGGGACGCCCGACTGGGCCCGCCTCATCCC
>JAJPIW010000084.1 GCA_021324575.1 Intrasporangiaceae bacterium
CCAGAGGTCGGGCCGGAAGTAGGACCGGAAGTAGGACCCGAGATCGGACCCGAGGTCGGCCCGGAAGTAGGACCCGAGATCGGACCCGAGATCGGACCCGAAGTCGGACCCGAGATCGGACCAGAGATCGGACCCGAAGTCGGACCCGAAATAGGGCCAGAGATCGGACCCGAAATAGGGCCAGAGATCGGACCCGAGATCGGACCCGAGACAGGGCCCGAGACAGGGCCAGAGATCGGACCCGAGACAGGGCCCGAGACAGGGCCCGAGATCGGACCCGAGACAGGGCCAGAGATCGGACCAGAGACAGGGCCAGAAACTGGGCCCGAGACAGGGCCAGAAACTGGGCCAGGCCCAGAGACTGGGCCCGAAACCGGGCCCGAGACAGGACCGGAGACGGGGCCGGAGACGGGGCCCGAAACGGGACCAGAGACTGGGCCAGGTCCGGAGACGGGACCCGAAACCGGGTTCGAGATCGGACCGGAGATCAGCACCGAGATCGCCAACGAGATCCTGCACGAGATCGCCCATGAGATCAGCAACGAGATCCTGCACGAGATCAGCCATGAGATCGCCCACGAGGTCTTCCAGGAGATCGGGACTGTCGGGGAGCCCGGTGGCATCGGTCGAGAGCTTCCGGGACAGCTCGGCGAACAGATCCAGGAGGAGGCCCCCGGCGGCCTTCAGGCCGGCATACAGAAGCTGAAGGACATCGCCGACCGCTTCCGAGGTGGTCAGTGACCGCAGCCGACGAGGGCGGCCGGCGCGAGGAGCTGCTGGCCGCCATTCGTCGCGAAGGCATCCTGCACGCGGACGGCAGTACCCGCATCACCGGGCGGGCCGGCGAACGCGCGTCGTGGATGCTCTACTGCTGGCCGCTGACGACGACCTCAGCGGGTGCGGCCCTCGCCGGCGACGTCCTGCTCGACGCTCTCCAGGGGTTCGAGGCGACCCAGATCGCGGCATACGGCTTCGGTGCGATGCCGCTGATGACCGCGTGCGTGCTGCGTGGCGACGGTCGCTACACCGGGCTCGCCGTGCGCCCGGAACGCAAGAAGTACGGCGGCCAGCGCCAGATCGAAGGTGCAGGCGACAAGAGCCGCAAGGTCGTCCTCGTCGACGACTCGATCAGCTCGGGCACCTCGTTCAGCCAGGCGGCGGCCATCCTGGAGGGCGAGGGCTACGAGGTCGAGGGCGCCATCTGCCTCGTCGACTTCTCCAAGCGCGGGGGCGCCGAGCGCGCCAGGGCGCGCGGCTACCACCTGGAGACCGTCTACGACGTCTGGGACGACCTGCGTATGCCGCGGCCGGACCGTCCGCCGCTGTACCTGCGCTGCCTGCCCGAGCGGTGGGCTGCCGATGCAGTGCCCGATGGCCTTCACCCTGCCGAGGTCGCCCGGCTCGTGGCCGAGCACCTCGTGGACACCGGCGAGGTGCTGCGGCCGCCGACTGGGTTCGCCGAGCCCGAGAGCGGGCTGGGCGGGGTGTGGGTGAGCTTCCGGCGGATCAGCGACGACAAGCGCTTTGCCCGCGACGGGTTCTGGCACTTCGACCCCGCCGACGCCGACCCCGAGCGAGACGTCGTCATCGCGACGGCGCGCACGGTCAAGGCCCTCGGCCCCAACGTCACGCGCGAATGGCTGGCCACCGTCAAGCTGTGCGTCACCTTCTTCACCGCGCTGGAGGAGATCGCGCCGCGCGACCTGGACTTCCGCCGCTACGGCATCGTGGCCCGGAGCACGCTGGTCCCCGCCAAGATGGGCGGCGCACTGCCCAACACCCAGCTGTTCACGAGCTCGGTCGAGCAGTACCGCCACGCCCGCGTCCGCAACGCCAAGATCGGCAGCTACGAGCCGCACACCCTGTATCGGCACGACGTCATCAAGCGCCCGGAACCCGGGCAGACGTGGCCGGCATACGGCGAGGACGAGCGGATCACCGACGCCTGGACGTATGCAGCGGGGCTGGGTGAGACGCTCACCCGACGGGCCCGCGAGGTCGTCGCTGCGGCGGCGGAGGGCCGTGAGCTCACCGGAACTCCGCTGGCCCAGGACCTCGTCGACCGGTCCGTGACCAGTGTGGGCGTCTCCCTCTACGACGGCGGGCTGCTCGGCTGCTCGGTGAGTGGCGGCGGGTCGCTCGACGACCAGATCGTGGCGGCGACCCGCTATGCGCTCGCGGACAGCAGGTTCAGGGAGCGGCGGGCCGCGTCGATGGGTCCTCGGACGATCACCGTGACCCTCCTTCACGACCGCGAGTACCACGGGGCGGTGAGCGTGGAGCACATCGCCTGGAAGATGCGGGCGGGCAAGGACGCGCTGATGGTGCGGGAGGGCACTCGGTGGGCCCTGTTCCTCGAGCCGGTGCTGAGCCACTTCGACATCAGCAAGGTCCGGGTCGCGAGGAACCTGCTCACCAAGGCGGGGATCGAGGGGGGCAGCCCCGTCTGGTCGATGTACAAGACCACCTCCTGGGCGACGACCGGCGATCGTACCTTCCGGCTGGAGTACGGCGGCCGGCGCCGCGACAGCGGCGGCGAGGTGACCCAGCCCGACGTCGACCTGATGGCCATCCACCTCCTGCGCCGCCTCGACGACGCCGGCTGGCCGGCATACGCCCTGTCCGCGCGCAACGGCACGTTGTCCTGGCGGGGCACGTCCGCCCGGTGCCTGCACGCCCTCCAGGCCCTCGCCGAGGCGGGCACGTATGCCGGTCGCGCGGACTGGCAGGAGGCTGCTCGGAAGGGGGTGCGCCACGCCCTTGACCACCTCGACGCCGGGCAGTCGCTCGTCCTCGACGGGCACGAGGACGGGGCGATCGCCGACGCCTGCCTGCTCGCCGCGGCCGCGTCGGCCCTGCCCGCCGACGAGGTGGCCGAGCGGCTCGGACCGCTCGCGGCACGGGTGGCGGGCTGGGTCCGCACTGACGGCATGGTGTGCCCGCCGGAGGCGACCCGAGCCACGTCCGAGCAGGACTACCTGCCCGGCATCGCGCTGCTGGCGCTGGTCCGTTTCGCCGATGCGACGGGGCGGTCGGTCGGTGTCGACTGGGTGGCGGCTCGACGCTTCTACGAGCGCCGGTTCGACGAGGTCCACCCGTGGGGGCTCGCCGGGTGGCACGCGCAGCTCTGGCCGCTCGTCGCCCGCCTGACGGGCGACGAGAGCCACATCGGCTTCGCACTGCGACTCGGCGACTGGATCTGCGACCGGCAGCTGCGGGCGGACGGCAGCTTCCTCACCGACGTCGAGCCGGCCGGTCCGAGCCTGTTCACAGCATTCGTCGCCGAAGGGCTCACCGGCGCGTGGGAGGGCGCGCTCGACGTCGGCGACCTGGACCGGGCGGCCCGGTTTGCCGCCGCCTGGCACGCCGCGATGGGCTTCGTCGACCTGCTCCTCGTCCGACCCGACGACGCCTACTGGGTCCCCGACCCCACCCTCGTCGTGGGCGGGGCCAGGACCCTGCCCATGCGCTTCGGGTTCCGGGTCGACGCGACGAGCCACGCCCTAAGGGCCCTGCTCGGCGGCATCACCGCGAGTGTCCCCCGCCAGACGGCCGCGCTGACCGGCCGGCGCTAGGCCGGTACGACGTTGACCAGCTTGGGCGCACGGACGATGACCGTCCGGATGCCGTTCGAGGTCGTCGCCTCGACCTCCGGCAGGGCGAGGGCCAGCTCGCGCAGCGCGTCCTCGGTGATGTCTCCCGGCACCTCGATGCGGTCCCGCACCTTGCCCTGGATCTGGACGACGCACGTCACCTGGTCCTCGACGAGGAGTGCCGGGTCGGCGACCGGGAAGGGTTGGTAGGTCAGGGTTTCCGGGTGACCGAGCCGATGCCACAGCTCCTCGGCGATGTGCGGCGCCAGCGGTGCGAGCATCAGGATGAGCGGCTCGACGGCCGCGCGCGGAGCGGCGTCGAGCTTGGTCAGCGCGTTGTTGAGCTCGGTGAGGCGGGCGATCGCCGTGTTGAAGCCGAGCTCGGCGTAGTCGCGGCCGACAGCGTCGATCGTCCTGTGCAGCAAGCGCTCCGTGGGCGCGTCCATGGCGTTCTCGGAGACGACGACAGTACCGGTCTCCTCGTCGATCACGTTGCGCCACAGGCGTTGCAGGAACCGCTGCGGCCCGACGACGGACCGGGTGTCCCACGGCTTGGACTGCTCCAGAGGACCCAGACCCATCTCGTAGAGGCGCAGAGTGTCGGCGCCGTAGGCGGCATACATGTCGTCGGGGCTGACCATGTTCTTCAGCGACTTGCCGATCTTGCCGAACTCGCGGGTCACCGGCGCGCCCTGCCAGGTGAAGACCGCCTCACCACCCTGCTCCCCCGGCGTCTCGACGACCTCGGAGGCCTCGACATAGGCACCGCGGGAGTCGGTGAAGGCCGGCGCCTGGATGTAGCCCTGGCTGAAGTACTTGCGGAACGGCTCCTCGCTGGAGAGGTGCCCGAGGTCGAACAGGACCTTGTGCCAGAACCGGGCGTAGAGCAGGTGCAGCACGGCGTGCTCGACACCGCCGACGTAGAGGTCGACGCCGCCGGGGTCGGTGACGTCGCTCGGCGCGCCCTCGACGGTCACGGCATACGGCTGCATCCAGTAGCGCTCGTTGGTCGGGTCGACGAAGGCCTCGTTGTTGGCCGGGTCGAGGTATCTCAAGTAGTACCAACAGGATCCGGCCCAGTTGGGCATCGTGTTGGTCTCCCGACGGTACTTCTGCAGGCCGCGTCCGTCGCCGAGGTCGAGCTCGACCTCGACCCACTCGGTGACTCGCCCCAGGGGCGGCTCCGGTGCGCTGCTGTCGTCCTCGGGGTCGAACGTCTTGGGCGAGTAGTCGGGCACCTCGGGCAGCTCGAGCGGCAGCATCGACTCGGGCAGCGCGTGGCTGACGCCGTCCTGGTCGAAGACGATGGGGAACGGCTCGCCCCAGTAGCGCTGGCGGCTGAACAGCCAGTCGCGCAGCTTGTAGTTGATCGTGCCGTGGCCAACTCCCTTGTCCTGCAACCAGTCGATGATCAAGGCCTTGGCCTCGGCGATGGACAGCCCGTTGAGCGACACCTCGTCGTTGGCCGAGTTGATCGCCGGCCCCTCGCCGGTGAACGCCGTCGTCTCGTCGTGGTCGGCGGACGGCTGGACGGTGCGGATGATGGGCAGCCCGAACTTCGTCGCGAAGTCCCAGTCCCGCTCGTCCTGGCCGGGGACCGCCATGATCGCGCCGGTCCCGTAGCCCATGAGGACGTAGTCGGCGATGAAGACCGGGATCGACTCGCCATTGGTCGGGTTCGTTGCGAAGGCGCCGGTGAAGACCCCGGTCTTGTCCTTGCCCTCCGACTGACGCTCGACGTCGCCCTTGCGCGAGGCCGCCCGTCGGTATGCCGCGACCGCCTCCTGAGGTGTGTCGGCGCCACCCGTCCACGAGTCCATGGTCGTGAACTCGGGCCAACCGCCTTGCGGCACAATGGAATCCAGCAGCGGGTGCTCCGGCGCGAGGACCATGAAGGTCGCACCGAACAAGGTGTCGGGGCGGGTCGTGAAGACCTCGATACCCTCGCCGTGGCCGACGACGGGGAACGTCACGCGGGCACCCTGCGAGCGACCGATCCAGTTGCGCTGCATGGTCTTGACCTTCTCCGGCCAGTCCACCCGGTCCAGGTCGTCGGCCAGCCGGTCGGCATACGCGGTGATCCGCATCTTCCACTGGCGCAGGTTCTTCTTGAAGACCGGGAAGTTGCCGCGCTCGGAGCGGCCCTCGTTGGTGACCTCCTCGTTGGAGAGCACCGTCCCCAGCCCGGGCGCCCAGTTGACCGGCGCCTCGTCGGCATAAGCCAGCCGGTGCTGGTCGATGATCTCGGCCTGCTCGACCGGGGAGAGGTCGGCCCACGAGCGGCCGTCCGTGCCCGGCATACGGGACTCGCTCTCAAGCTCCTCGACGAGTTCGCTGATGGGACGGGCCTTTCCGCGCGCACCATCGGCGCGCAGAGCGTCGGCGTCGTACCAGGAGTTGTAGATCTGCAGGAAGATCCACTGGGTCCACTTGTAGTAGCCCGGGTCGATCGTCTGGATCGCGCGGCGGTCGTCGTGGCCCAGGCCGAGGCGGCGCAGCTGGCGCGCCATGATGACGATGTTGTCCTCGGTCGTCTTGCGCGGGTGCTGCCCGGTCTGGACGGCATACTGCTCGGCCGGCAGCCCGAACGCGTCGTAGCCCAGGCAGTGCAGGACGTTCTTGCCGAGCATCCGGTGGTAGCGGGCGAAGACGTCGGTCGCGATGTAGCCCAGCGGGTGGCCGACGTGCAGCCCCGCGCCGCTCGGGTAGGGGAACATGTCCAGGACGAGCAGCTTGCCGTTCTCGCCGTATGCCGCGACGCCTGCCGGATCGGCCCACGGGCCAGCAGGGTTGGGCGCGTGGAAGGTGCCCTCCTCCTGCCAGCGGTCCTGCCAGGCGACCTCGATGCGGTCGGCCAGCTCAGCGGTGTAGCGGTGTTGCGGCGTGTCGGTCATCTCGTCCTCGTGTCGGTGGTCGCTGCATCAAAAAACCCCACGGGGGACGTGGGGTTGGCCGCGGTGATCGTCTCGCGTGCGATCAGCGCGGCTCGAGAAGAAGCAGCGAGCGTGCCATGGGCCTAGGTTAGCGCAGCGCCATGCCGGCGACGATGCCGGTTTGGGCGAGGAGATAGGTGGCCATGACCACCAGGTGCGCCCCGGCGCGCTGCCGCACGAAGCGGTCCACGGCCAGGACGGTGTCGCTCACGAGGAAGAGCATTCCGCCGAGGGCGACGAGCGGCCGTCCCGTGCCGGCCGCCGCGAGCGCGGTCAGTCCCAGAACGACCATGTATGCCGCCACCGGAGCGGCCATCGCGGCCCGGCCGTCCCGCCACGCGGCGGGCAGGACACCACGGCTGAGGGCGACACAGACGACGGTGAGCACGGTCGCGGCGACCAGCCAGGGCGTGAGGCGCAACCCCACCAGGAGGAACGCACCGAGGTAGAGCAGGTGCCCACCGAGGAAGGACGCGAGCCCGCCGACGAACCGGGTGTCGCCATCGCCGAGGAGCAGGACGTCGCCGACCAGGCCGAAGACCAGGCCGAGGACGACGACGATCCCCCACCCCCGGCCGAGCAGTCCCGAGGCGATCCCGGCGACCAGGATCGCCATGACGGCCAGCGGTTTGGCGACCGACTCCAGGCGCAGGTCAACCCGGCGCACGGCATACAGGTCGAGCATCCCGAGGAGGGCCGCGATCCCCCACATCACTGTCGTCACGGACGTCATCCTCCCGTCTCGGGATGGCGGATGTCGGTGCAGCGACGGAGGATGGATGGCATGAGCACCTGCCAGATCATCCCCCCGTACATCCTCGAGGCCCTCGCCCGCAGCGACGACCCTGCCATCGCCGCCCGCGCCCGGGAGTCCCTCACCCACGCCGACGAGCTGCGGGCCGGGCGCCAGGGCATGGCCTCCGGGTCGACCAAGCACACGCCCCGGGCCAAGCCCGGCGGCCCTGACGCGCCTGCACGAACCATCGCCGACGCTCACGGCAAGCAGACGACGCCGGGCGACACGGTTCGCACCGAAGGCGGTCCGGCCACCGGCGACCAGGCCGCCGACGAGGCCTACGACGGGCTCGGCGACACGTGGACCTTCTACTCCGCGGTCTTCCAGCGCAACTCGGTCGACGGCAAGGGCCTGCCGCTGCTCGCCACCGTCCACTACGGCAAGGACTACGACAACGCGTTCTGGAACGGCGAGCAGATGGTGTTCGGCGACGGTGACGGTGTGGTCTTCGGCCGGTTCACCTCCAGCGTCGACGTCATCGGCCACGAGCTCACCCACGGCGTCACCCAGTACACCGCGGGCCTGAACTACCAGGACCAGCCCGGGGCGCTCAACGAGTCCGTGTCCGACGTGTTCGGCTCACTCGTCAAGCAGTACCACCTGGGCCAGACCGCGGCCGAGGGCGACTGGCTCATCGGCGCCGACCTGCTCGCACCCGGCATCAAGGGCCGCGCACTGCGCGACATGCTCCACCCGGGCACGGCATACGACGACCCCCAGCTCGGCAAAGACCCGCAGCCGGCCGACATGTCCGGCTACGTCGACACCGCCGACGACAACGGCGGGGTCCACCTGAACTCCGGGATCCCCAACCGCGCCTTCGCGCTGGCCGCCACGACGGTCGGCGGCAAGGCGTGGGAGACGGTCGGCCCGATCTGGTATGCCGTGCTCACCGGTGACGGGATCAAGGCCGACTGCGACTTCGCCACCTTCGCGGGCCTCACCGTCCAGGCCGCCCAGGCCTCCGGCGTGGACCCGGCTGTCGCCGCAGCAGTGCAGCAGGCCTGGGAGACCGTCGGGGTGCTGAAGGCCGCAGGCTCCGGCGACACCTCGACCGGCTCGTCGGGCGGCCACCCCAAGGGCAAGCACCATCCGCAGAAGTCCGGCGACTCGTCGGCACCGACCGGGAGCCCGGTGCCGACCACGGTGATCCTCACCCGGAGCGGTGGTTTCGCCGGCATCACCCGGCAGGCGCGGGTCCGGCTCGCCGACCTCCCCGACGACGACACGAGCGCCTGGGAGATGCTCCTGGCCTCCCCCACCCTGCAGCGCCTGGCCGGCGAGCGCGCGCACCCCGACGCCTACAGCTACTCGGTGCGCGCCGACGACCTCAACGTCACGGTCTCTGAGCCGCACCTGCCGGCCGACATCCACAACCTCTTCGAGCGCACCCTGCGCGCCGACTAGGAGTCGAAGCCCAGGCCGAGCCGGTCCAGGGTGCGCAGCCAGAGGTTGCGTTCGCCCTGGCTGTGGTCGGCGCGGTCCAGGGACCACCGGGTGGTCTGGATGCCGACGCTGGCGACCGGCTCGGGAGGGAAGGGCAGCGGCATACGGCGGACCATCTCCAGCTCGGTCCGCTCGGTCCGGGTGCCGGACAGCAGGTCGAGGAGGACGTCGGCGGCAAACCGGGTCGCGCCCACGCCGAGCCCGGTGAACCCAGCCGCGTGGGCCACCCGGCCGCCGTGGGCCGTCCCGTAGAAGGCGCAGAACCGGGTCGAGGTGTCGATCGCCCCGGCCCAGCGATGGCTGACCCGGATCCCCTCCAGCTGGGGGAACGTCGTCAGCAGGTGGGACACGAGCCGGCGGTGCACCTGTGGGTCGTGCTCGTGGCGTGGGTCGACGCGGCGGCCGTAGCGGTAGACCGCGTCGTAGCCGCCGAAGAGGATCCGGTTGTCGGCCGTCAGCCGGTAGTAGTGGAACTGGTTGGCCGCGTCGTCCAGCCCCTGGCGACCGCCCCAGCCGATCGACGCCAGCTGGGTCTCGGTGAGCGGCTCGGTGACGATGACGAAGTCGTAGACCGGGACCGTGAACGGACGGAACCGGCGGACCAGCGCCGGGAAGGCGTTGGTGCCCAGCGCCACCCGGTCGGCGACGACGGTGCCGCGGTCGGTCACCAGGGTGACCGGCCCGGTCCGGCCCTGGGCGCTCAGGCTCCGGACGTGGCTGTTCTCGACGATGGTCACCCCGAGCTCTCTTGCCACCCGCGCCAGCTCGCGGACCATCTTGGCCGGATGGAGCAACGCGGTCTCGTCCGAGGCCAGCCCGGCCAGGTAGGTCGGGCTGGCGACCTGGGCCCGCACCTGCCCCTCGTCGAGGAACCGGCCGTCCCCCGCATCGGCCGCCTCGCGCAGCCAGTCCACCTGGTGCGGCTCGACCGCCACCAGGATGCCTCCGGGCCGCTCGAAGTCGACGTCCATCGCGTGCCGCCGGACGGTCTCGGCAATCCCGGCGAGGTTGGCCTCACCGAGCGCGTCGAGCCGGTCGAGCTCGGCCGGCCACCGGCTTAGCCCGTTGTCGCGTCCGTGGGTCAGCGAGGCGTCGCAGAACCCGCCGTTGCGTCCGGAGGCGGCCCACCCGAGCCGGTGCGCCTCGAGCAGCAGCACCCGTCGGGACGGGTCGCGCTCCTTGGCCCGGACCGCGGTCCACAGGCCCGTATAGCCGCCACCGACGATCGCGAGGTCGGTCGTATGCCGCCCGCTCAGCGCCTCTCCCGCCGGCCCGGGCGGAGCGTCCTCGATCCAGAAGCACGCCTCGCGCGACTCCGCCAGGGTGGCGTCGACGAGCGACGCAGCCGGCCGGTTGCGCTCGAAGACAGTGTCAGTTCGCACCGGCTGAGCCTCCCACGTCCTTTCCGGTCCGGAGCTCGGGACCTTCCGTTCCCGGCGAGCCGAGGGAGCCAGGGCTCAGGGTCCGTCGCCTGTTCCAGAACGACGAGTCCACGCGGTTGATGAGAAGGTTGAATCAGCCCCGAACGGAGAGCCACTACACAGCAGCCGAACCACGAGAGCCGAGCATGAGCAGACGCATCCTGACCGTGGGGACCAACGTCGGCCACTACGACGACCCGTCCCACCCCACCGGCCTGTGGCTCTCCGAGCTCACCCACGCCTGGCAGGTCTTCGAGGAGGCCGGCTGCGAGCAGACCCTGGTCAGCCCAGCCGGCGGGCAGGTGCCACTCGAGCCGCGGGCCCTGACGTTCCCGAACTACGACAAGACCGCCAAGGCCTGGCGGGCCGACCCCGCGAAGATGGCCCTGCTTGAGCACACTGTCAGTCCCGACCAGATCGACTCCGCCGACTACGACGCCATCTATTTCACCGGTGGTCACGCGGTCATGTACGACTTCCCCGACAGCGAAGGACTGCAGCGGATCACCCGGGACTTGTACGAGGTGCCATCGTCTCCTCGGTCTGCCACGGCTACTGCGGCCTGCTCAGCACCAAGCTCTCCGACGGCACATACCTGATCGCTGGCAAGAGGATGACCGGCTTCGCCTGGAGCGAGGAGGTCCTCGCACGCGTCGACAAGCTCGTGCCCTACAACGCCGAGGAAGCCGCCAAGGAGCGCGGCGCGCTCGGCCCCGTCAGCGACACGAGAAAGGGCTGAGCCAGATCGCGAAGCGATCGGGCTCAGCCCTTGCGAGTGGAGCTGAGGGGACTCGAACCCCTGACCCCCTCCATGCCATGGAGGTGCGCTACCAGCTGCGCCACAGCCCCGAGTTTCCTCAGGTGAGGTGTCCTTTGCGGGGACCGGGAGAGTTTACCCAGCCGACCACCCAAACCACCAAATCGGCCTGCCTCGCCCACGTCTCGTGCCGCCAGACGCGTGGCAGACGGGCAGGTAAGCACCCGGCATACAGACGGGTCGGGTGGACCGCCTGAGCGTGGAACGTTTCAGGCGGAGGCGTTCCAGGCGGCGAGGCGCCATCCGTTGCCACCCTCGACGACCTCGGCCCAGTGACAGTTCGAGAGGCCACCGAGGCGCTGCCAGGCCAGGCTCTGGGGCAGGTCGAGCAGCTCGGCGACGACCGCGCGGCCGGCTACCCCGTGGGTGGCGATCACGACGGTCTGGCCAGGCCCCATCGAGCCGACGAGGTCGTCCAGAGCGTCGCGGACCCGCCGGGCCACGTCGGTGATCGACTCGCCGTCGACGCCCCGCTTGAAGTCCTCACCACGGTCGTGCCGAGCCCGGTCCTCCGGGAACCCGGACCGGACCTCCTCGTTGGTCAGGCCCTGCCACTGGCCGGCGTGGATCTCGCGCCACCGCGGATCCAGCGAGATGGGTATGCCGCATGCCCGGGCCACGTCGGCGCCGGTGTTGGCGGCCCGCTGAAGGTCGGAGGCGACCACCCGGACGGGCGCGAACCGGACGAGGGCTGCGGCCGCGGCCAGCGCCTGCGCATGACCCTTCGGAGACAGGGCCGCGTCGAGCTGTCCCTGCCAGATCCCCTTGGCGTTGTGGTCGGTCTGGCCGTGCCGAAGGACGATCACTCGACGTGGCTTGCTGCCTGCTGCCATGGTCGCCGCTTCGCTCATGCCTCCGCGCGCCGGCGCGGGATGCCGAGGTCGATGGCCGGGCAGTCGCGCCAGAGCCGCTCGAGGTCGTAGAAGTGGCGCTCGTCCTCGTGCTGGACATGGACGACGATGTCGCCGAAGTCGATGAGGACCCAGCGCCCCTCGCGCGCTCCTTCGCGCCGGACCGGCTTGGACCCGGCCGCCCGGAGCGCGTCCTCGACGGCGTCGACAATGGCACCCACCTGGCGCTCGTTGGACGCCGAGGCGATGAGGAAGATGTCGGTCAGGGCCAGATGGTCGCTGACGTCGATCCCGGCCACCTCGATGGCCTTCTTGTCGTCGGCCGCCGTCGCGGCGATGCGGGCGAGTTCCAACGATCGTTCAGTGGCTGGCACTGGTCTCCTCGACATGGTGGTTCAGGGCACGGGGGTGCAGCTCGCCCGGATCCGGGGCGGGTCGGGCGTACAGGTCGTACTTGTTTATGTACTGGACGACCCCGTCGGGCACGAGGTACCAGACGGGTTCCCGGTCTTCCACCCGTGCCCGGCAGTCGGTCGAGCTGATCGCCATGGCCGGAACCTCCAGGAGGGTGACCCGGTCCTCGGGCAGGCCCTTGTCGCTCAGCACATGCCCCGGGCGGGTGACGCCGATGAAGTGTGCGAGGTCGAACAGCCGCTCGGCATCCTTCCAGGACAGGATCTCGGCCAGGGCGTCGGCACCGGTGATGAAGAACAGCTCGGCGTCGAGCCGCTCGGCCCGCAGGTCGCGCAGGGTGTCGATCGTGTACGTGGGACCGTCCCGGTCGATGTCGACCCGGCTCACCGTGAAGCGGGGGTTGGACGCGGTGGCGATGACGGTCATGAGATAGCGGTGCTCGGCCGGGCTGACGTTCTCATCGGCCTTCTGCCAGGGCTCGCCGGTCGGGACGAAGACGACCTCGTCCAGGTCGAACCGCGCCTGGACCTCGCTCGCGGCGACGAGGTGACCGTGGTGGATGGGGTCGAACGTCCCGCCCATGACCCCGAGGCGCATTGTCAGTGGTGATCGTGCCGCTCGGACGGCCCGGGGTGCCCACCGACGCGAACCTTCTGCACGGTGCCCCGGAAGGACCACAGCACCGCCAGTGCAAGACCGAACAGCGCGAGCGCGATGAGACCGAAGACGATCGGGGGCATCGGCATGTCGCGGACCTTCGCGCCTTCGGTGACCAGGCGGGCAAGTGACGTCGTCATGGCGACAGCGTACAAGCCAGTGGGCCACCTCCGTCGGTGCACACCGAGACCGACTCCGGAGCGCGCCTTTCCGGCGCTGGTTGTCCACGAGTTTTGTGCACAGGCATGTGCACAACCGCCGCCCTGACCGCGGCCGCCTGTGGACAGCCCTGTGAGGATCCGGTGGATGAAAAATGGTTGGCGAAAACTGTTGCGGGCCAAGGGATTCACGCATTAGACATCTCCTACGCCCTCCAACGGGGAGCGGGCCGGGCAACCGGACCGCCGACCAGAGGGGCCGGCAGACCGGATAACGGGGGCGCCGACCACTTGGCCCAGCCAGGTGGACCGCCAATGGGGGAAACCCCGGATGCACCGCGTGCGACGACGTGGGGCACCCCCGAGACCGAGATGCCTGGGCCGCCGCCGACCCACCGGCTTGCCGGAGGTGAGGCACCCACCGTCGTCGTGGAAGTCCGGTTCGTCCGCTCGTCGGGCGGCCGGCCAACGCAGCCCGCCCGGGAAGGAACGAGGCCTTCGGGCCCCGGACACCGCCCACCTGGTTCGGAGCAGACTCTCGGGTCCGCACCGGCCGCCGATGTCGTCAACTCTCGTAGTTGGAGCATCAGTGAGCGCAGCGACCTCGGTCGTCAGCGACACATCGCAGAGGCAGCCCCCGGGTTGCCGACGCACCGGTCGTCGGTTCACCGTCGACCACCCGCCGACGTGGCCCTCGGGCCACCGAAGCACCGGCCGTCGGTTCGCCGATGACCGTCAGGGCCCCCCGATCTCATACGTCGGGGGGCCCTTCCTCTTGGCATGAGGCATCCACCCAACGATGACCGGGCTCCCTCTCCGCGCGGGCAGGTCCTCTCCGCACGGCGCTGCTACCCGCGGATCTGGCCGTCCCCCTCGACGACCCACTTGGTCGTCGTGAGCTCCGGTAGCGCCATCGGGCCGCGCGCGTGCAGCTTCTGGGTCGAGATCCCGATCTCGGCGCCGAAACCGAACTCGCCGCCGTCGGTGAACCGGGTCGAGGCGTTGACCATGACCACGGCCGCGTCGACCTCGCTCGTCCAGCGTCGAGCGGCTGCCCGGTCCTCGGTGACGATGGCCTCGGTGTGTCCCGTCCCGTGGGCGCGGACGTGCGCCAGCGCCGCGTCGAGGTCGTCGACGACGGCGACACTCATGGCCAGCGCATGCCACTCGGTGTCGAAGTCGGCGTCGGTCGCCTCGATCGTCACGACCCCCGCGTCCTTCCCGTATGCCGCGCTGCTGGCGTCGGCGTGCAGCTCCACTCCCCCGCCGGCCAGCTCGGCGAACGCCTTGGGGACGAAGTCAGCGGCCACGTCGCGGTGCACCAGGAGGGTCTCGGCGGCGTTGCAGACGCTGGGCCGCTGGGTCTTGGCGTTGACCGTGATCGCCAGCGCCTTGCCGAGATCGGCGGCGGCATCGACGTAGACGTGGCAGATGCCGATCCCGGTCTCGATGACGGGAACGGTCGAGTTGAGGACGACCGAGGAGATCAGGTCGGCGCCCCCGCGCGGGATGAGCAGGTCGACGAGCCCGCGCGCGGTCATCAGGGCGCGGACGGCGTCGTGCCCCCCACCGTCGAGCAGGGTCACCGCGTCGGCCGGCAGCCCGTGCTGGTCGAGCGCGGCGCGGAGGACGTCGACGAGCGCCCGGTTGGTCGCAGCGGCTGCCGAGCCGCCGCGGAGGATGACGGCGTTGCCTGACTTGAGGCCGAGCCCGGCAGCATCGACGGTGACGTTGGGGCGCGCTTCGTAGATCATCCCGACGACGCCCATCGGCACCCGCACCTGTCGGATCTGCAGCCCGTTGGCCAGGGTCGAGCCGCGGACGATCTCCCCGACCGGGTCGGGCAGCGCCGCGATGTCACGCAGCGCCTCGGCAACCGCGGCCACGCGGTCGGCGTCGAGGGTGAGCCGGTCGAGCAGGCCCTGGGCCATGCCTGCGTCGCGACCGCGGGCGAGGTCCTCGGCATTGGCGGCGACGATCCGGTCGGTCGCGGCGGCAACTGCGTCGGCGAGCGAGCGGAGGGCCGCGTCCTTCTCGGCGCGGGACAGCAGGGCGAGGGTGCGGGACGCAACGCGCGCGCGACCGGCGAGGTCGGTCACCTGCGCGCGGGCGGCGTCACTGATCGAGTCCGAGGACGGCATACCGAAAGGGTATGCCGGTGCACGGGCCGCGTCGCTCCATCTCGCGGCCCGACCCCGTCACATCCCCTGCGGGAAGCTGTTGCCCTTCACGTGCGCGGCCATCTCGTGGTACTCGGCCGTCGAGCCGGGCCGCGGGATCCCGCTCCGGTCGAAGCGGCGCATCGGGGTGGCCCGGCCGCGACGGTCGACCAGCCAACCGGCGGCGAGGAGGACGGCGAGAGGCTCGGGGGTCGTGTTCGTCGGTGCGAGGATGGCCGGGTGACGACGATCCTCTCCATCCAGAGCCATGTCGCCTACGGGCACGTCGGCAACTCGGCCGCGGTGTTCCCGCTCCAGCGTCTCGGTGTCGAGGTGTGGGCCGTGCCAACGGTGAACTTCAGCAACCACACCGGCTACGGCGCCTGGCGCGGCCCCCTCGTCCCGGCCGATGTCGTCGGCGAGGTGATCACCGGGATCGAGGAGCGCGAGGCGTTCGCGGAGGTCGACGCGGTGCTGTCCGGCTACCAGGGTGGTCCGGGTATCGGGGCGGTGATCCTCGACGCCGTGGCCGGGGTGAAGGCGGCCAACCCGGCGGCCATCTACGCCTGCGACCCGGTGATGGGCAACGCGAAGAGCGGATGCTTCGTCGCGCCCGAGATCCCGGTCCTGCTGCGGGAGCGGGTGGTTCCGCAAGCCGACCTGATCACGCCCAACCAGTTCGAGCTCGGCTTCCTCACCGGCACCGGGCCGCGCTCCATCGCCGAGACGGTGGCCGCCGTCGACCAGGTGCGGGCCGTGGGACCGTCCATGGTCCTGGTGACCTCCGTCGAGCGACCCGACGCACCGGCCGACACGATCGAGATGATGGCCTGTATGCCGGGCGGCAGCTGGATCGTGCAGACTCCTCGGCTGCCGATGAAGGCCAACGGCTCCGGCGACGTGACGGCCGCCCTGTTCACCGCCCACCTGCTCCAGACGGGCGACCCAGCGCTGGCTCTCGGGCGAACGGCCAGCAGCGTCTTCGACCTCCTGCAGAACACGCTCGACTCAGGACGCCGCGAGCTCCAGCTCGTCCAGAGCCAGGAGGCCATCGCCCACCCGAGGATGCAGTTCGAGGTCACCCGCCTCGACTGACTCAGCGCTGGGACTGGTAGATCCGCCGGACGACGTCCTCGATGTCGGGCTCCTCGACCGACAGGTCACGCACGGCGACCCGGTTGGACACCTCGGTGAGCACCCTGGCCGCCGTCGTCCGCTCGGCGTCGAACGCCAACCGCTGGCGCAGGCCGTGGCCCTCGCTGCCCAGGTGGACGACGTCGGGCAGGTCGGTGAGGTCCGGGGTCGCCGCCACGAGGTCGACCACGAGCACGCGCTGCGCGCCCACCGTTCGGGCCAGGCCGTCGAGGGAGCCCTGGTAGGCGAGGCGGCCGTGGTCGACGACGAGGACGCGGTCACAGAGCCGCTCGATGTCCCCCATGTCGTGGGTGGTCAGCAGGAGGGTCGTCCCGTGCTCGCGTCGCTCCTCGATGAGGAAGTCGCGCAGGCGTTGCTTGGAGAGCACGTCGAGCCCGATCGTCGGCTCGTCGAGAATGACCAGTCGCGGCGTGTGCAGCAGGGCGGCTGCCAGCTCGGCGCGCATCCGCTGCCCGAGCGAGAGCTGCCGGACCGGGGTATCGAGGTAGTCCCCCATCTCCAGCCGGCCGACGAGCTCGGCCTCCCGCTCCCTCGCCCGTCCCGGGGCGATCCGGTGGATGGCAGCCAGGATCGAGAACGACTCACGGACGGGCAGGTCCCACCACAGCTGGGACCGCTGCCCGAACACGACACCGACCTCGTGCGCGAGCCTGCGTCGCTGGGCAAGTGGGTCCAGGCCGCACGTGCGAACCGTGCCCCGAGTCGGCACGAGGATCCCGACGAGCATCTTGATCGTCGTGGACTTCCCGGCGCCGTTGGCACCGATGTATCCGACCGACTCCCCTGCCTCGACGCTGATCGTCAGGTCGTCGACCGCCCGCACGACTGTCTTGTCCCGCAACAGCTTCCCGCTCCGCGTGCGCCGGACGAACTCGCGCGTCAAACCGTCCGTCGCGATGATGGGCTCGCTCATCCGCCACCTCCTTGGTAGTGCCTGATGCCCTGCCGCCAGGACCAGAGGGCGAACGCCCACATCCACACGGCAAAGGCCGGGGTCCACCATGCCAACCAGGTAGGGAGCCACATGGGACCGGGCAGGCCGAGCAGGCGCAGCGCCGGGACGTACGCCGTGACCGCCATCGGGAAGATGAACCCGAAGAGGACCTTGAGCGGCGTGGACCAGACCGACGCGACCTGGGTCGCGGCATACCGACCGCCGTAGACGAACGCGTTGGTCATCTCGGCCCCGCTCACGAGGAAGAACTGCACGCCCCCGGCCCAGACGAGCATCGCCGAGTGGACCAGGAACGCCGAGACCAGCGTGACGGCGAGGAGTGCGATGTTGCCCACGGTCCACCGGATCTCGTTGAGCGACAGGCCGATAACCAGCGACCCGAGCCCGACGAGCGCGCGCGTCAGCCGGCGCAGCCCGATCTCGCTCGTGATGACCTGGAGCAGTACGGGCTGCGGCCGGAGGTAGAAGACGTCGAGCGTCCCGGCGCGCAGAAACGTCGGCATCCGGTCGACGTGCCCGAAGAACATCTGCGCGATCGAGAAGCTGAGGTCCGCGATGCCGAAGACGAGGAGGATGTTGCGGAACGTCAGCCCGCCCAGCGCGTGCACGTTGTGGAAGAGGATCCAGACCTCGGCCAGCTCGATGAAGCCGATGAGGAACGACGCACCCAGGTCGGTGTAGAAGTTCGCGCGGTAGGAGCGTTGGGAGCGGATCCGGGAGGCGAGCACGGCGCCGTATGCCGCGAGCCGGCTGGGCGGCATACGGTCGGCCGGGTCGGGGGTCGGGACCACGGGATCAGCCACCCTGGACCTCCAGGGTGCGACGTCCGGCGCGGGTGAGCAGCGCGCCCACCACCAGCGTGGCGACGAGCCAAGCCGCTTGAATCCCGAGCAGTACCAACGATCTGGTGAGGGACACCCGACCGGTGAGGACGTCGATCGGGTACATCATCATGGAGGGGAACGGGGTCGCGGTCGCGATCGCCGACAGCCATCCCGGGAACAGGCTGATCGGCACGAACAGGCCGGTGAAGAACCCCGAGATGACCATGTAGAGCACCTGGATGCCGCGCGTCTCGATCAGCCAGAAGCCGGCGGTCGCGAGCGCGTAGACCAGGGCTGCGGACAGGACGACGCCGATCACCAGGCTGACCACGCCGAGCAGGTAGGGCCACGGTGTCGTCGGCATGCTCATCCCGACGACCAGTGCTCCGATGGCGATGCTCGGCAGGCCTCGGGGGCCGAGGGCGGCGACCGCCTTGCCGACCTCGCGGGCCACGACCGCGCCCTGCGGGCTGATCGGCCGGGAGAAGTCGACGGCCACGTCACCGGTCTTGATCCGGTCGGCGAAGTCGCTGGTCCCGGCCACGTTGACCGAGCCGAGCAGCCCCTGGGACACCCACACGTAGGCGCTCATCGAGCCGATGTCGTAGCCGCGCAGCTCCCCGCCCGCCGCGCGGACCGTCGCGAAGAGCATGGCCACCTTGAGGAACCCGAAGGTCGCGTTGGCGACGAGCCCGCCGAGCATCGCGAGCCGGTAGGTGGACTGCTCGTGGACCCCCGCGACGAGGAGCCGCCAGTACGGGAGCAGGCGGGCAGACACAAGCGCAAGACCCTACCCGTATGCCGGCCACGCGCGCATCCCCCGCGGCCGACCGGCATACGTCTGCGGATCTGAGGGTCGTGGGCCTCAGATCCGCAGACGCAAGAAGCGAGCCGAGGGAGTCAGAGGACGACGAGGTCGTCGCGGTGGATGACCTCGCGCTCGTAGCCGGGCCCGTGGAGGGCGGCCAGCTCGCTCGTCGTCCGGCCGATGAGGTGCGGGAGCTCGACGGCGTTGTAGTTGACCAGCCCGCGCGCGACGATGGCGCCGTCCGGGCCGACCACGTCGACGGCATCGCCGTCGCCGAAGGAACCCTCGACGCCGACGACCCCGGCGGGCAGCAGCGACTTGCGGCCCTGGACGACGGCGCGCACCGCACCGGCGTCGATGAGCAGCCGACCGCGGGCCGTCGTGGCGTGGGCGAGCCACAGCTTGCGCAGCGCCCGGCGGGACCCCTGCGGCGCGAAGATCGTCCCGACGTCGTCACCGCGCAGCGCTCCCGCCACGCGGGACGTGGACGTCAGCAGCGTGGGGATCCCGGCGGCGTTGGCGATGCTCGCCGCCTCGACCTTGGTCACCATGCCGCCGCTGCCCACGGAGGACCCGGTGCCCCCGATCTCGATGTGGTCCAGGTCGTGGGTCGTCTCGACGAGGGCGATGCGGGTGGCTCCCTCCCGGGCCGGGGGCCCGTCGTAGAGCGCGTCGACATCGGTGAGCAGGAGCAGGGCATCGGCGTCGATGAGGTGGGAGACGAGGGCGGCGAGCCGGTCGTTGTCGCCGAACCGGATCTCCTGGGTCGCCACCGTGTCGTTCTCGTTGACGATGGGCACGATGCCCAGGTCGAGCAGCCGGTCCAGGGTCCGCTTGGCGTTGGTGTAGTGGGTGCGGCGAGTCACGTCATCCGCGGTGAGCAGCACCTGCCCGACCGTGAGCCCGTGCCGGTCGAAGGCCCTCTGGTATGCCGCGATGAGGGCGCCCTGCCCCACGCTGGCTGCCGCCTGCTGGGTGGCCAGGTCCCACGGCCGCTTGCTGAGCCCGAGCGGGCCCAGGCCGGCCGCGATGGCTCCGGAGGAGACGAGGACGACGTGTGCTCCGGACAGCCTGCGCATGGCGATGGCGTCGACGAGGGTGTCGATGGCCGACGGGTCGAGCCTGCCGCCGGCAGCTCCGGTCAACGAGGACGACCCGACCTTGACAACGATGCGCTGGGCCACCGAGATCCGCTGGCGGTACATGGGCATCGTCGTGGCGCCCCCTGCCACACGGGATCGGGGCTGGGTGGCATCCTCGTCGACTGTCCCGTCCGTCCCGACTGCCTCGGCTGTCTGAAGCGTCTCGGCCGTCTCGACTGTCTGGAGTGGCTCGGCGGTCTCCTCGACGCTGCCTATCTCGCGGGACCGGGCTGCCTCCGCTGCCGCCGAGCGGAGCTCAGGCATCGTCGTCTCCAGCCGTCGCCCAGTGACCAGCCCTGCGTTCGGCCGCGAGCTCTTCACGCGCCACCGTCGCGGCGTCCTTGCGGTCGTGGAAGTCGCGCCGCTTGTCACCGCGTGTCGGCCGCTCGTTGTCGGCCAGCCGCTGGTCGGTCCCGCGTGGGCCGCCGAGCAGCTCGGCCCCGGCGCTCATCGTCGGCTGCCAGTCGAAGACGACGGCGTTGTCGATCGGCCCGATGAGGACGGTGTCACCGGCGACGGCACCCGCGGCATACAGCTTCTCCTCGACACCGAGCCGGTTGAGCCGGTCCGCGAGGTAGCCGACGGCCTCGTCGTTGCTGAAGTCGGTCTGCCGGATCCATCGGGTGGGGCGCTCGCCGATCACCCGGAACACGTCGCCGTCGGACGTGTGCTCGCGGGCCACCGTGAAGCCGCTGTCGTCGACGGCCTTGGGCCGGATCACGACCCGCGGCGGCTCGACCACCATGAGCTCGGCCCGCGCCTCGGCGACGTGCTTGGCAAGGGAGAAGGTCAGCTCGCGCAGGCCGATGTGCGCGACCGCGGAGACGATGTGGACCTCCAGTCCGCGGGCCTCGAGGTCGGGCTTGACCATCTCGGCCAGCTCCTGCGCCTCGGGGACGTCGGCCTTGTTGAGGACGACGATCCGGGTGCGTTCGGACAACGGCCGACCGCCGAGGGTCGCATCGGGGACGTATGCCGCGAGCTCGTCCTCGATGACCTCCAGGTCGGTGAGCGGGTCACGGCCCGGCTCGAGGGTGGCACAGTCGACCACGTGGACGAGCACCGAGCACCGCTCGACGTGACGGAGGAACTCCAGGCCCAGGCCCTTGCCCTGGCTCGCGCCCGGGATGAGGCCGGGTACGTCGGCGATCGTGTAGCGCTCGGACCCGGCGGTCACGACGCCCAGGTTGGGGACGAGCGTCGTGAACGGGTAGTCGGCGATCTTCGGCCGGGCCGCCGACAGCACCGAGACGAGCGAGGACTTGCCGGCGCTCGGGAAGCCGATCAGGGCGACATCGGCGAGCGACTTCAGCTCCAGGACGACGTCGATGCTCTCGCCGGGCTCACCGAGCAGCGCAAAGCCCGGGGCCTTGCGGCGCGGGCTGGCGAGCGCGCGGTTGCCGAGACCGCCACGACCTCCGCGAGCCAGCACGAACGTCGCTCCCTGGCCGACCAAGTCGGCGAGCACCTCACCGAACGGCGTCGACACGACCGTGCCTTCGGGCACGGGCAGGACCAGGTCGGCGCCGTCGCCGCCGTTGCGCTCGTCACCGGCGCCGGGGCGACCGTTGGCGGCCCGGCGGTGCGGGGTGTGGTGGTAGTCCAGGAGCGTCGTCGCCTGCGGGTCGACCGCGATGACGACCGAGCCGCCCTTGCCGCCGTTGCCGCCGTCGGGTCCGCCGAGCGGCTTGAACTTCTCCCGCTTGACCGACGCGACGCCGTGACCGCCGTCGCCGGCGGCCACGTGCAGGACGACGCGGTCGACGAAGGTGGTCATGAGGTGCTCGGCTTTCGGTGGGTACGGACAGGGTTCAGAGTAGGCGCCCGGGCCGGCGTCGGCCGATGGGGAGATGTCCCCTGGGGGTCAACCGGCCCTCGGCCGCCCAGCTCCTCCCCGCACGTGCGGGGTTGTTCAGGCTGGTCGGGCTACTTGACCTGAATAACCCCGCACGTGCGGGGAAGGTGAGGCGGGCGGACGGGCGTCGGGTCTGGCGGGGAGGGTACGGATGCGTAGACGTGCGGGGGCGACGGGTGACGTGAGCGGGGTAGACGTGAGGGGTGAGGGGCAGACGAGAGGGTTGAGGAGGAAACGGGTGAGGGGCGGGGCCGTGTGCCGGTCCCGCCCCTCCAGGTGAGGTGGTGCCGGGTGGCGAGCACCCGGCATACGTGTCACTCGGCGGCGGTCTCCGCCGGGACGATGTTGACGACGCGGCGACGGCCCCGCGTGCCGAACTCGACCGCACCGGCCACGAGCGCGAACAGCGTGTCGTCGCCTCCGCGACCGACGCCGTTGCCTGGGTGGAAGTGCGTGCCGCGCTGGCGGACGAGGATCTCGCCGGCGTTGACGGCCTGGCCGCCGAACCGCTTGACGCCGAGGCGCTGGGAGTTGGAGTCACGACCGTTGCGGGTCGAGGACGCACCCTTCTTGTGTGCCATGTTGCTGTGCTCCTTGGTGAGAAGTCCGTGGACCGACGCTCAGGCGTCGATCGCCGTGACGCGGATCTGGGTCGAGTGCTGACGGTGACCCTGCCGCTTGCGGTAGCCGGTCTTGTTCTTGTACTTGAGGATGGTGATCTTCGGGCCCTTGGTCGGCTTGACGACCTCGGCCGTCACCTTGACCTTGGCGAGCGCGGAAGCATCGCTGGTCACGGTCGAACCATCGACAAGGAGGATCGGGGTCAGCTCCAGGCTGCTCCCGGCCTCACCAGCGACCTTGTCGATGATGAGGACGTCGCCGACGGAGACCTTCTCCTGGCGACCGCCTGCGCGCACAATCGCGTACACGGGTTTCTCACTTTCGTCTTCACGGTGGCACGCGCTCTACGGTGACCGGCTGATAGCGACCCTCTTGCGAGGACATCGGCTCGGTGGGCGCACCAAGGGTCAAATCTACCGGTCGGTGGAGGGGTTCTCCAAACCGGCCGAGTCGGGGTGACGCGGGGGGCCGGCTGGGGCCACGACCCGGCCGCGCTTTCGGCGCCTGGGCGCAGTGACCACCACCGGGGCCGGGACGTATGCCGCGGGCTCGGGTTCGCGGTCGGGCTCGGGTTCGGTCGGCTCGGAGACCAGCACCTGCTGGGTTGTGTCCAGGCCGCCGCCGGGTTCGGAACCCAGCAGCTGCTCGGTGGTGTCGACCTCGAGGACGATCTGGGTCGGTTCGTCCTGGGCGACGTCGGGTCCCGGGACGGGGACGACCTTCTTCATCGCTGCCGCATGGGCAGCCGCGGCGATCTGGGCCGCCGTCGGGCCGCTGTGGGCAGCGGCAGACTGCGGGTTCTCGGTCCGGCGGGAGTCCTCGCGACCGCGGCGGGCGGCGCTGGTCCCTCGGCCGCCGCCGGTGTTGCCGCCGCCGGTGTTGCCGCCACCGTTGGCCGAGCCGCCGTGCTGGTGCGAACCGCCGTGGTCGCCGCCCTCGAGCCCGCGCTCGATCGGCTCGCTGTGGATGATGATGCCGCGGCCGTGGCAGTGCTCGCAGGGCTCGGAGAAGACCTCGATGAGGCCGGACCCGACGCGCTTGCGGGTCATCTGGACCAAGCCCAGCGAAGTGACCTCGGCGACCTGGTGCTTGGTGCGGTCGCGTCCGAGGCACTCCAGCAGCCTGCGTACGACGAGGTCACGGTTGGACTCCAGGACCATGTCGATGAAGTCGATGACGATGATGCCGCCGATGTCGCGCAGCCGGAGCTGGCGGACGATCTCCTCGGCCGCCTCGAGGTTGTTCTTGGTGACCGTCTCCTCCAGGTTGCCGCCGGAGCCGACGAACTTGCCGGTGTTGACGTCGACGACGGTCATGGCCTCGGTGCGGTCGATCACCAGGGAGCCGCCGCTCGGCAGCCAGACCTTGCGGTCCATCGCCTTGGCGAGCTGCTCGTGCACGCGGTGCGCCGTGAAGACGTCACCCTCGGCGGTCCACTTGGTGACCCGGTCGGCGAGGTCGGGCGCGACGTCCTCGACGTAGCCGCGGACCTCACCCCAGGCCTTGTCGCCCTGGACGACGAGCGACGCGAAGTCCTCGTTGAAGATGTCGCGGATGACCCGGACCGTGAGGTCCGGCTCGCCGTGGACGAGCAGCGGGGCGCCGCCCCCGGAGCCCTTCTTGCCCTGGGCGGTCTCGGACTTGGTCTTGATCTTGTCCCAGGCCTGGGTGAGCCGCTCGACATCGGCGCGCAGCTCCTCCTCGCTCGCACCCTCGGCCGCCGTGCGGACGATGACACCGGCCGTGTTGGGCACGACCTCGCGCAGGATCGCCTTGAGGCGGTTGCGCTCGGTGTCGGGGAGCTTGCGCGAGATGCCCGTCATCGAGCCCTCGGGCACGTAGACGAGGTAGCGGCCGGGCAACGAGATCTGCGAGGTGAGGCGAGCGCCCTTGTGGCCGATCGGGTCCTTGGTGACCTGGACGAGGACCGAGTCGCCGGACTTGAGGGCGTTCTCGATCCGCTTGGGCTGGTTGCCCTCCAGCCCGGCCGCGTCCCAGTTGACCTCACCGGCATACAGGACGGCGTTGCGGCCCTTGCCGATGTCGACGAAGGCCGCCTCCATCGATGGCAGGACGTTCTGGACCCGCCCGAGGTAGATGTTGCCCGCCATCGAGCCGTTGGTCTCGCGGGAGACGTAGTGCTCGACGAGGATGTCGTCCTCGAGGACGGCGATCTGGGTGCGGGAGTCCTTGTCGCGGACGACCATGACCCGCTCGACGCTCTCGCGGCGGGCGAGGAACTCGGCCTCGGTGATGATCGTGCGGCGACGGCCCGCCTCGCGGCCCTCGCGGCGGCGCTGCTTCTTGGCCTCGAGCCGGGTCGAGCCCTTGACTCCGGTGACCTCGTCGCGGGCACGCGGCTCGCGGACCTTGGTGACGGTGCCGGGCGGGTCGTCGTTGTCGCCGGTCCCGGCTCCTGAGCGGCGGCGGCGCCGACGACGCCGGCTGCTCGCGCTGCCACCCTCGTCGTCGTCCTGGTCAGTGTCGTCGGCCGGACCGGTCGTGGACTCGCCGTCGGATGCGCCAGCAGGCGCCTCGGTCGCGACCGCGTCGTCGCCGTCGCCGGCCCGTCCGCGTCGACCCTTGCCACCGCGGCGACGCCGGCGGCGGCTGGCTGCGGACTCACCGTCACCCGAGCCGTCGCCGAGCGCATCGGCCTCGGCCCCGGTGTCGGCCCCGGTGTCGGGCTCGGAGGCGGCGGCCTCGGTGGGGGCCAGCACGGCGTCGTCCTCGGCCGGCTCGGACTCGGGCTTCGGCTCGGGCGCCGACCTGGGTCGGGTGGCCCGTCGTCGGGTCGGCGTGGCCGTGAGGTCCGGCGCCTGGAAGAGCACGCCGAAGGTGGGAGCCGGAGCGGGGGCCTCGGCACCCGCGTCGTCCAGCGTTTCGTCGACCTCGACGTCGACGTCGACGTCGGCCGGGATCTCCAGCGGGGCTTCCACGAGGGCTTCGGTGGCCGCGCCGCGTCGGCGGCTGGTCTTCTTGGCAGCTGTCTTGGTCGTCCGCGCGGCCTTCTTCGCGGGTCGCTCGGCCGGTGCGTCCGTCACGGCGCCGTCGGCGGTGTCGTCGGAGGGAGCGTCGGTCACCGCATCGCCGGTCGGTCCCTCCAGCGGGAGGACCTCGTCACTCTCGACCGGGGCCGCCGCGGCCTTGGCAGCCTTCCGGACCCGCTTGCGGGGTGCCGCAGCGACGGCCTCGTCCGTGCCCGGGGCTGCGGTGTCGGCGTCGTCGGTGGTGACCTTGGCCGCAGCCTTCTTGGCGGTGCGCTTGCGGACGGCACGCGGGGCGGCCTCCGGTGCAGTCTCAGCCGTGGTGGGCGCACTGTCAGCGGCGGCAGGCGCGGTGGTGTCCGCGGCGTCGACCGAGGCGGTGGTGTCGTTGGGTTCGTCGTGGGATGCCATGAGCGGCGTCCTTCCACGGCCACCTGTGACGCCACACCCGATGGCTTGGGGCCACCCGTCGGCTGGTGGCCGATCGGTGTCGATCGAGTCGAGGCGGCGCCCCGGCCCGGAAGTCGGTATGTCTCCCCGGGCGGCTCGCGAGGCTCGCGGCACCGCTCAGGGGGCGACGGTGTTCTTGTCGGCAGCCAATGGGTCGGCCACCCCGGCGGTTGCGGTCAGCGGGCCCTGCGCCAGTCGGGTCACCCTTGCGGGTGTCGGAGGCGCGAACCCGATCGCACGCAGCGCGGTCAGGACGTCGTCGGGTCGTGTGGCGGGTGTGGTGTGCCGCACAACCATGGTCAGTATCGCACACGGCATACCGGAAGCCTCGGACCCGTCCACCGGGTCGACCGCGGCGGACAGGACGGGTGGGCGCACATCGAAGGTCTTGGGCCCGGTTTTGAAGGTACGGGTCACCTGCGCGGAGGGTGCGTCGAGGAAGGCCCGTATGCCGGCCTCGGCCTCGGCCGCGGTGACCCCGGGGAACTCGACCCGCCACCTGCTCGCCTCGAGCCGGTCGGCGAGCCCCCCCGGCCCCGCTTCGACCACCTCCACGACGTCGAGGCCGTCGGGAAGGGCTTCGTCGAGCGCGGCACGCACCGACTCGGGGTCCACCCGCTCGACGACGGAGATCTCGAAGTACTCGGCCTCGCTCGCGGCCCCGGTCGGTGCCCCGTTGGCATACGAGATCTTGGGGTGCGGGTGGAAGCCCGCGCTGAAGGCCATCGGCACGCCGGCCCGGCGCAACGCCCGCTCGATCGCCCGGGAGAAGTCACGGGTAGAGGAGAACCGGAGCCGCCCGCGCTTGGCGTAGCGGATCCGCAGCTTCTGGACGGCCGGGGCGGGGGGCGGGCCCTCGGGGACGCGTTGAGGGGCCATGGGGGCAACTCTAGAAGAGCGGCTCGGAGGGTCGGCTCCCTCGTCCGACGCCGGCCTTGGCGAGGAACCGACCGATGTGCGTGCGCGGGTTGTCGCGCAGCTCGGGACCGTGGGTGAAGGCTGCCACGGAGTAGTCGAGGTCGGCGAGTCGGTGAGCAGTCTGCGTCGTCATGACGAAGTTGGTGCAGAAGGTCTTGATCGGCCACCGCAGCCCACGCACGTTGAAGATCGCATCGCCGGTCACGAGGACACCGCTCCCCTCGTGGAGGAAGGAGCAGTGGCCCGGGGAGTGGCCGGGCGTGTGCACGGCGCGAAGCCCTCCGGCCACCGGCAGCACCTGGCCGTCGGACAGCTCCTCCTCGACCGGAACCTTGTCGAAGCCCTGCCTCACGTAGCGGTTGAGGAAGCGACCGAGCCGGAACGACTCGTCCCGTGGCGGTGACACCCCCGCGCGGGCGTATGCCGCGTCCTCGGCGTGGATCCCGAACGCCCGGCCGGTCTCCAGCGCCACGCGGGCCGCTCCCCCGGCGTGGTCGGGGTGGGCGTGGGTGAGCAGCAGCCGGGTGACGTCCTGCGGGGCCGAGCCGATCGCTGCCAGCCCGGCCATCACCTTGGGCCCGCTCGCCTTGATCCCCATGTCGAGGAGGGTCACCTGGCCGTCGTCGTCGCGGAAGACGAAGCCGTTGACGAAGTCGCCGAGCAACGGGATGCGCCAGATACCGGGGGCGAGGGGAACCACGGGAGACTTCGCCATGGAGCCCACCGTATGCCGCGCAAGCCGGTGTCGGGTCGAGTGCCGGACGAGCCCTTGGGGCTGGCGCTAGCGTCGTGCGACATGACCGTCATCGACCGCACCCGACTTGCGTCCCTCCTCGCGACCGAGCAGGCGGCATACGAGGAGCGGAACCCACGCAGCCGAGCCGCGTATGCCGCCGCAACCAACCTGTTCGGCCGCGTGCCGATGACCTGGATGAACATGTGGAGTGGCGGCTTCCCGCTCTACCTCGACCTGGCCACGGGCAACCGGATCCACGACGTCGACGGGCATTCCTACATCGACTTCGCCCTCGGTGACACCGGGGCGATGGCCGGGCACTCGCCCGCGGCGACCGTGGCCGCGGTGCAACGACGGATGGGCGACCTCGGCGGGCTGACGGCGATGCTCCCGACCGAGGACGCTCAGTGGGTCGGTGCGGAGCTGACCAGGCGGTTCGGTATGCCGCTCTGGTCGTTCACGCTCTCGGCGACCGATGCCAACCGCTGGGCGATTCGGTTGGCCCGCTTGGCAACTGGTCGTTCGAAGGTCCTCGTGTTCGGGTACTGCTACCACGGCTCGGTGGACGAGACCTTTGCCCTTCCGGGTCCGGACGGGACGACGGTGTCGCGACCGGGCAACGTCGCTCCCCCGGTCCCGTTGTCCGAGACGACGAGAGCCGCGACGTGGAACGACCTCGCCTCGGTCGAGGCGCAGCTCGCTCACGGCGACGTCGCGGCCATCCTCACCGAGCCGGCCCTGACCAACATCGGGATCGTCCTGCCCGAGCCTGGTTTCCTGGACGGGTTGCGCACGCTCGCCACGGAGTACGGCGCCCTGCTCATGATCGACGAGACGCACACGTTCTCGGCGGGGTGGGGTGGGGCGACCCGCGCGTGGGGGCTGTCTCCCGACATCGTCGTGATCGGCAAGTCGATCGGTGGTGGGATCGCCTGTGGCGCCTACGGCATCTCCACCGGGGTAGCGGAGGCGGTCACCCGGCATACCGAAGCCGGCGATGCGGACATCGTCGACGTGGGCGGAGTCGGCGGGACGCTCGCCGGGAACGCATTGTCCACGGCGGCCATGCGCGCGACGCTGTCCTCGGTGCTCACCGAGGAGGCGTTCACGCGGATGATCGCGCTGGCGACGCGCTTCACCCTCGGCGTCCAGGAGACCCTCGACGAGCTGGACCTGCCTTGGTCGGTCAGCCAGCTCGGCGCTCGAACGGAGTACCGGTTCGCGCGCCCGGCGCCGCGGACCGGCGAGGAGTCGGCTGCGGCCGCCGACGAGGAGCTGGACGCGTACATGCACCTGGCGATGTGCAACCGGGGCATCCTGATGACGCCGTTCCACAACATGGCACTCATGTGCCCGATGACGACGGTGGGCGACGTCGACCGGCATACCGAGATCTTCCGCGAGGTGGTTGCCGCCCTCGTCGAGTGAGGGAGGCCCGTGGGCCTGGAGCCCGGCCCGTCTTCTCAGCCCGCGGCTTGCCGCCGCCCACGGACCGTGGTCGACGGCCGCGCCGGCGGGGTGTCGCCCGTCTCCAGCACGGTGATCGCCCCGTCCGGGTCGGCGAACAGCACCCGGTCGCAGATCCCGCTGAACAGGCCGTGCTCGACGACGCCGGGGATCCAGACCAGCTCCCGGTCCAGGACGAACGGGTCGGGGATCGCCTGCAGGTGCGCGTCGATGATGAGGTTGCCGGAGTCGGTGACCAGGGGTTCGCCGGAGCTGGTGGTCCGGACGACGAGCGCCACGTCCTCGGGGTAGCACTGCTCGACGAGGAACCTGCGGATGGCCCGCTCGGTCGCCTGCCAGCCGAACTGGACGACCTCGATCGGCAGCGGGAACGCGCCGAGGGTGTCGACGAGCTTGCTCGTGTCGGCGACGCAGAGGAACGACGTGCCGGAGTCGGCGACGATCCGCTCCCAGAGCAGCGCGGCGCCTCCGCCCTTGACCATGGTGCCGGCGTGGTCGACCTCGTCGGCGCCGTCGATCACCAGGTCGAGCTGGTCGAACTCGTCGAAGCCGATGAGGGGTACCCCGAGCTCGAGGGCCTGGTCCCTCGTCCGGGTCGAAGTGGGCACGCCCTTGATGTCGGCCCCGGTGGCGACCAGGTCGGCCACCGCTCGGACGACCCAGGCCATGGTGCTGCCGGTGCCGAGGCCGAGGAGCATCCCCGGCTTGACGTACCGCTCCACCGCTGCGTACGCCACGGCCCGCTTGGCCCTGTCCTGTGGGCTGAGGTCGTCGTCTGCCATCACACCGTCCCTTCGTTGGGCCCTGACGGGGACAACCGTGGCACAACGGCTCCGCGCGCGCGAGGGTCGTCCACGATCGCGCGACGTCTGGGCCCCAGCCGCCCGCTCGATCCGGAGTCTCCTGTGGTTTAGGTCGAGAGGCGAGACTTGACCGGATCGACTTGGCAAATATGGGAATTCGTCCGCCGCAGGGCTTGGGCACGAAGTCGAACGGGTGTATGATTATGACATGGGACGGACACTCGAGTCGACGGTCGGGCAGACGCCGGCGCAGCGGTTGCGTGCCCTGATCGGAGAGCTTGCGGCGGAGTCCGGGGCAGGCTTGTCGGCGCAGGATCAGCTGGACTTCTTGACCGCCGCGGAGGAGGTCAAGGGGGCGGTGTCGGCGGCGCAGGCCCGGGTGACCTCGGGGTTCATCGAGGCCCGCGACGCCGCGCGTGCCGCCGAGGTCGCTGCCGCCAGTGGTGGTGGGACGTTCGAGCGGGCCCGGGCCGAGCGGGTGGCGCGGCGGGCGGCGTCCTGGCGCGTCGGGAGAACCCCTCCCGGGGGGACCTGCATGTGGGGTTGGCCAAGGCGTTGGTGGGCGAGCTGCCCGAGACGATGGCCATGCTCACCCTGGGCCGGATCAGTGAGGAGGTCGCGGTCGCCGTGTGTGCCGGGACGGCGACGCTGACCCTGCCGGATCGGCGGTTGGCCGATGCCCGGCTGGCGCCGGACCTGGCCCCCCTGACCGCCCGGCAGGCCCGGAAGGCTGCTGACCGGGTGGCCGCCGAGCTGGACGCGGCCGCGGTGGTGCGGGCTCGGGAGCGTGCCGCTCGGGCCCGGCGCGTGACCATCCGGCCGGCGCCGGGTGGGATCGCGTACCTGACCGTGCTGGGCCCGCTGGCCGAGATGGTGTCGGCGTTCGCGGCGCTCGGCCGGGATGCCGGGGCGATCCTGGCCGGGCACGGCGATCAGGACCCGGCCGGACGGTCCAAGACCCAGATCATGGCCGACCTGGCGTCCCAGCGGTTGACCGGGCTGGCTCCCGGTGAGCCGGTCCCGATGGAGATCTACCTGGTGATGCCCGCCGGCGCGCTGTTCGACCCCGATGTCGTCGACAGCGCCCAGCCCCTCCGGACCGGTCAGGGCGACAAGAGCTTCTACCGAACCCCACCTCACGCCGATCCCGCGGACGCTGAGGACAGACCCGCGGACGACCGCGACCTCGACGGGCTCGGCCTTGACCTCGACGACCTGGACCCGTGGGACAACAGCACGGACTGGGCGCGACCCGACGCCCCGGCCGAGGTCGTCGGGTTCGGGCCCGTCCCCGCCCGTCTGGTCCGCGACTGGCTGCGCCAAGGCACCCACCCCGGCGACGACCACCCGCCGGCCAGGGTGTGGCTGCGGCGGCTGTTCACCTCCCACGACGGACGCGACCTGATCGCCATGGACTCCCGGCGACGGTTCTTCACCGGAGCCCTGCGCCAGTTCGTCCTGCTGCGCGACCAGCACACCTGCACCATGGCGTTCTGCGACGCCCCCAGCCGGCACCTCGACCACACCACTCCGGTCGCCGCTGGCGGAACCACCACCGCCACCGACGGCGTGGCTGGCTGCGCCCGGCACAACCTGGACAAGGAAGCCGGCTGGCAGGTCACCGTCACCAACGACGGCCTGAACGGCCACGGCCCGCACACCCGTCAGGTCCGCACCCCCACCGGAGCCACTTTCGAGACCCACGCCCCACCCATCGCTGGGATCGGCACCCACCACCCGCCACCGGGCTCGGCCTACTATCTAGGCGACCAAGAGTCACTGCTGGCTCGATGGCAACACCACCTCGATGAAGGTCGCCCCCTGGACCGCGACGAACAGCTCCACTACGACCACCTGCGCGACCTGTTCGACAACGAACCCCCCTACCTCCACCCCGCCGAGCTCGCCGACCTCTAGCTGACCGGATCGGGTGGTGCGCCGAGTGCAGTACATCGCCGGCGAGACGTGGTTCGAGGTCGTCAACCGACTCGTGGAGCTCCAACATTGGGAGTCCGCGAGCTGGCGGGTGAAGGGCCGAGACCGCGACCAGCATCCTGGCGATCCGGAGGTGCTACGTCTGACGCGAGTCTCGCCGGCGTCTACAGGCGTGGGTCGACGGGCTCGGACTCGAGGGCCAGGACCGCGAAGACGGGTTCGTGGACCCGCCACAACGGCTCACCAGCCGCCAGCCGCTCGAGGGCCTCGAGGCCGAGGGCGTACTCACGCAGGGCGAGCGACCGCTTGTGCCCAAGTCCTCGCTGACACAGCCGGTCGAGATTGTCCGGCATCGTGTAGTCCGGGTCGTAGATGATCCGCAGGTACTCGCGGCCGCGGACCTTCAAGCCCGGCTGGACGAGCTGCTTAGGCGAGCGGACCAGGTTGGCCAGCGGCTTGACGACCATTCCCTCCCCGCCGGCCGCCGTGAGGTCCTCCCACCAGCTCGTGCCAGCCGCCCGAGCCGCCTCGGACGCGAGGTCGACGACGAACCGCCTTGTCGGACGGACGAACTCAGGGTCTCCCGCCACGAGCCGGTCCGCGATCCCGAGGTGCCAGAGGTGGTCCTTGTCCTGCGAGGCCCGTCCCTCGGTGGCGAGGACCTGGAAGGGTGCGACCTGCACTCCGGTCAGCCCGTCGACCTCCCAGCAGTAGCGCCGGTATGCCGCGCCGTAGGCCTCCGCATCGGCCCACCTCTCCCTCGTCCGCTGTAGGAGCGGAGCGACGTCGAGGCCGCGTTCGGTCGCCGCCGCCAGGATGTCCAGGGCAGCCGGCAGTGCCCCACGGGCGGCCGCACCGACCGCGGCATACTGCTCGCGAAGGAGGCCCTCGGCCTTCACCGACCACGGCACCACCTCGGCATCGAGAAGCAGCCAACCGGTGTCCAGCCCATCGAAGAGGCCCGCGGACTCGGCGGCAGCCCGCAGCCGAGCCAACGCCTGCTCGGTGAGGTCAGGGCCGAAGAACGAACGCCCGGTCCGTGTGTACAAGGCTCCGGTCTCCCCGGGCGAGGCACCGAAGCGAGTGGCCGCGACGGCCTCGTCGCGGCATACGAGGACCACGCCGCGAGACCCCATGTGTTTCTCCTCGCACACGACCTCGGTGACGCCGTCCGCGGCATACGCGCCGAAGGCCTCGTCGGGGTGCTCGAGGAGGTCCGGCCGGGTGGAGGTGGCAACGGGCGACATCGTCGGCGGAAGGTAGGGCAGCCAGCGCGGGTGGATCGCGAAGCGGCTCATGACCTCCAGTGCGCCGGCGGCGTTCTCGGCGCGAACCGTGACCCGGCCGTGGTGGCCGGTCTGGACGACCCGGGCTCCCATGACATCGGCGAGGTCGAGCTCGTCACCTGCTCGAGCGCGTCGCGCGTCCTCGGCAACTGTGGGGAAGGGCTTGACCGACTCGTACCAGACCTGCTCGGCGGGGACCTGGACGACCTCCTTCTCCGGGTAGCGGAGGGCAGTGAGGTGTCCGCCGAAGACACATCCGGTGTCGAGGCACATCGTGTTGTTGACCCACTCGGGGACTGGGGTCGGGGTGTGCCCGTAGAGCACCATCGCGCGACCGCGATAGTCGCCCGCCCACGGGTAGCGGACGGGCAGCCCGAACTCGTCGGTCTCCCCAGTCGTGTCACCGTAGAGCGCGAACGAGCGGACCCGCCCCGAGGCGCGGCCGTGGTATGCCTCCTTGAGCCCGGCGTGGGCGACGACGAGCCGGCCGTCGTCGAGGACGAGGTGCGAGACCAGCCCCCTACACCACTCCCGCACCGTCACGGTGAAGTCGTCGCCCTCGGCGGCGAGCTGCTCGAGCGTCTCCGCCAGGCCATGGCTGACCTGGACCTGGCGACCGTCGAGGGCACGAACGAGCTTGTTCTCGTGGTTCCCCGGCACGCAGAAACCGTGGCCGGCTGCGGTCAGGCCCATGACGAGCCGGAGCACCCCGGGTGAGTCCGGTCCCCGGTCGACGAGGTCGCCGACGAAGACGGCCCGCCGCCCGGCGGGGTGCACCGCGTCCACCGGCCGACCCGACTCGTCTCGGGTGATCTCATACCCGAGCCGTACGAGCAGGGTCTCCAGCTCGGACCGGCAGCCGTGGACGTCGCCGATCACGTCGAAGGGGCCGTGCTCGTCGCGGTAGTCGTTGAGCAGGCGTTCGCGATGGATCGCGACGGTGTCGATCTGCTCGGGTGTGGTCAGGATGTGGACCCCACGGAACCCTTCACGCTGCAGACCCCGCAGCGAACGGCGCAGCTGGTCGTGCTGACGTCGGGTCACGTGGTCGCCGAAGTCGCGGTCGGCGCGGGTTCGGTTCCGTTCGCGTGCAACGGATTCGGGGACGTTGAGGACGATGGCCACGGGTAGCACGTCGTGCTCACGGGCCAACGCGACGAGCTGGGCGCGCGCGTCCCGCTGCACGTTGGTGGCATCGACCACGGTCAGCCGCCCACGCCGCAGGCGCGCCCCGACGATGTGGTGCAGGAGCGCGAAGGCGTCCGGGGTGGCCGCCTGGTCGTTGACGTCGTCAGCGACGATCCCCCGGCAGTAGTCGCTGGACACGGTCTCGAACTCGCCGAAGACCCGTTCGGCGAAGGTCGACTTCCCCGAACCGGAGATCCCGATGAGGACGACGAGACAGACCTCCGGGAGGGTGAGCACACGGTCGTCAGTCATCCTCCACTCCCCTCTGCTTCACTCCCCTGTGCCAGGGCGGAGTCGGCGCGGGTGAAGACGGCCATCTGGGTGGACGGTCCGACCTCGGGGTCGACCTCGCCGACCGGTGCCAGCCGCACGGCATACCCGTATGCCGCACCCACCGACTGGCACCAGTCCTCGAACTCCGCCCGGGTCCACTCGAAGCGGTGGTCCGGGTGTCGGAAGGCACCCGGCGCGAGACCTTCGTACCGGACGTTGAACTCGACGTTGGGGGTGGTGACGATGACCGCTCGTGGGCGAGCCGAGCCGAAGACGGTTCGCGCCAGGGTCGGCAGCCGTTCGGGATCGACGTGCTCGACGACCTCCATGAGCACGATGGCATCGGCCCCGTCCAGCCGCGGGTCCCGGTAGGTCACCGAGGAGTGCAGCAGCTCGAGCCGGGCGCGCTGGGAGTCCGGCATCCGGGCCAGCCGCAGCCGTCGGGCGGCCGCGTCGAGGGCACCGGCCGAGACGTCGGCGCCGACGATCCTCGTGAACGACGCATCGGCCAACAGGTCGCGCAGGAGCGCGCCCGGGCCGCAGCCGAGGTCGACCACGTGATGGGCGTCGAGCGCGCGCAGCTCCGCCAGGACCGCAGCTCGGCGGCACACCGCCAGCGGGACCGGGCGGTCCTCACGCTGCTCGCCCCCGCCCCCGCCCCCGCCCTCGTCCTCGTCCTCGCTCACCGCGTCGTCGAGCGCGATGAGGCGCGCCAGGGCATCGTCGACGGACTCCCGCTTGCGGGCCAGATAGCGATGGGTGATCCACTCCCGCTCCGGGTGTGCAGGGAGCCATTCACTGCCGGCCCGGAGCAGCTTGTCGACCTCGTCCGAGGAGACCCAGTAGTGCTTGGACCCGGCCAGGACCGGAAGCAACACATAGAGGTGCTGGAGGGCTGCGCGGACCGTCATCGCGCCGGTCAGGGTGAGGTCGACGTACGCCGCCTCGCCCCACCGGGGGACCTCCGGATCCAGCGCCATCGGGGTGGCGTCCACGGACCAGCCGAGCGGTGCGAAGAGCCGCACGACCCGGTCCAGACCCCCGGGGGCCGGCACCGAGGCGACCCGGATGTCGAGCGGGACCACCCGGTCGACGAGCTCGGGGCGGTGCGGGCAGCTCCCCGCGAGGGCGGAGCGGAAGACGCGACCGAGCGCCTGCGCGAGGTGCGAGCCCCCGGCATACGGCCGGTCGTTGACGTACTCGCCGAGGCTGAAGGCCGGTCTGCCGCCCTGCTTGCCGCGGACGAGAGCCACCGGGTCGGTCTCGACGAGGAGCGCCACAGTGCACCGTTCGGGGGTCGCCTCGGGGTAGAAGACGTGCGCCCGACCGGCGGCGAGGTCGAAGGTCTGCACGCGGTCAGGGTGCTTGTGCAGCACGAACCCCAGGTCGGTCGCGGAAGACGCGGTCGACGTCATTGTGAGCAGCACGCAGCCATCCTGCCCGACCGGGTCCGTCCGACCGAGCGAACGAGGAGCCGGCCCTCGGCTCCTCGGCCGTCAGGCCGTCGCATCCGCGAAGTCGACGGCGAACCTGGTGATGGCTGCCCGCTCGGCGGCCATCGCGTGGACCTGCGGAGTCGGCGGTCCCTGCAGCTCGGGGAAGAAGAACGACGAGAGCCCGGTGAAGATGAGCAGCTGCAGGGCGTGCGCGCGTCGGACGACGTCGAGCGGGACGTCGCACCCTTCGGCCCGCAGACCCTCCACGTATGCCGGGGTGCAGGCCGCCTCCATCGCGGCGAGATCCGCGGCCGGTCGGCGACCGACCTGGACGTCGCCCACGATGAGCTGGCTCAGGTCGAAGCCCAGCGGCTGGGTGCTCCAGAAGCCGTAGTCGATGAGCACGATGTCTGACGATTCCGGTTGCAGGAGAAGGTTGTTGGGGCAGGCATCACCGTGTGCCGCGCCCTCCGGCAGGGACTCCAGCCAGTCGACGTAGCCAGGCACCAGGTCCAGGTGGTCGAGGAGGCGGCCGCGCAGCCCGGGCCCGAAGGCCGCGTCGAGAGCGGGATGCCGCCACAGGTCGTCGGCGCGAAGCATCGGTGCGATCTGCACCCCGAGCCGGCCCTCGGCATACGACCGGACACCCCGGCGCCCGTCCTCCTCGCCGATCGCGGCGAGTGACCGGACCCGCGAGCTGGCGGCCAGCCGGCCGAGCAGTCTGGCCGCCCCGGCCAGCTGCTCGACCGGCCAGTCGGAGGGAAGGACCGGTACCTCCGGGAGCCAGACCACCGCGGAGAGCTCGTCGAGGTAGCGCACGTCGACGGCTCGCGCCATGGTGAGGCCCGCCGGCAGCCGGTCGGCGAGGTCGGACTGGTAGACGAGCGGCTCGGTGCGCCAGGGCACCCCGCGCTCGGCCATCTCCCGGAACTCCGGCGGGACCTGCTCGAAGAACGGTGAGCGGCTCCAGGACTGGACGAGCTTGACGAAGAAGCGCACCGCCCGCGCTCCCCCGGGGGTCCCGACGTGGGCGGTGACCCACCAGCGACCGCCGGTCGTGATGGCGTCGAGCGCGTAGTCGACGACCTCGACCGACGAGCCGACCAGCGTGGAGGTGAGCGGGTCGAGGCCGAGCTGCTCCACGGCATACGCGAGCAGTGTCTCGTCGGGGACATCGGCCGGGCCGAGGAGCGATCGATCGGACATGTGGCCCTCCAGTCACGGCGTCCCGGGAAACACTTCAGTTGCGTCGATGGTAAAGTCGGTTTATGACTTTGGTCAACAAGGTTTCCCAAACGGATGACCCGCATGTCGCCCGGCTGATGGGCGCCGCCTTCGACGAGATCCGCCGTGCCCTCGCGGTCGACGACTGGCAGGGGCTGCGGACCTCGCACTTCCGCGTCATCGAGGCGGTCCCGGACGACGGCATCTCGATCACCGAGCTGAGTGGGCGGGTCCGGATGACCAAACAGGGGTGCGGCCAGTTCGTCGCCCAGCTCACCGACAGCGGGCACCTGCGCACCGTTCCCGACCCGTCCGACCGCCGCTCGCGGATCGTCCGCCGCACAGCCAAGGGCACCCGGCTGATCCGTCGGGTCCAGGCCCGCATCGCCGACGTCGAGTCCACCTGGGCCGAGCGGGTCGGCGCCGAGCGGTACTCAGTCTTCCGCGATGTGCTCCTGACCGTGGCCGAGTCCCAACAGCCTGTGGCCTGAGGACACGGCCGCCCTGGGACAGGATGGGCGTATGCCGCACCACGACGCGCCAGCGAACCCCGAGTCCGTCTTCACCTATGGAGCGCCCGCGCTGAAGTTCGGCCGCGGAGCGGTTGACGAGATCGGCCACGACGTCGCCGCGATGGGTGCGCGCCGGGTTCTCGTCATCACCGACGCCGGAGTGGCGGCGACCGGCGCACCCGCACGAGTGGCGGATTCCCTTGCGGCTCAAGGGATCCAGGTAGTCGTCTTCGACGGAGTGCACATCGAGCCCACCGATGACAGCATCCGAGCGGCGATCGCGTATGCCGCAGAGCGCGGCCCATGGGACGCGTTCGTCGCCGTCGGCGGCGGCTCGTCGATCGACACCGCCAAGGCGGTCAACCTGCTCACGACCAATCCCGGCGACCTCATGGACTACGTCAACGCGCCGGTGGGCGGTGGCCGCGCCCCGACCGTGCCGCTCAAGCCGCTCGTCGCCGTCCCGACGACGACCGGCACCGGGTCGGAGAGCACGACGATCTGCGTCCTCGACGTCCTGTCCCTCAAGGTGAAGACCGGCATCAGCCACCTCCGCCTCCGACCCACCCTCGCCGTCGTCGACCCGCTGCTCACCCTCAGCCAGCCCGCCGGGGTCACGGCCGCCGCCGGCCTGGACATCCTCTGTCACGCCCTGGAGAGCTGGACGGCCCGGCCGTACACGGCATACGAACGAAAGGCGGCCGACCAGCGGGTGCCCTACTGCGGTGCGAACCCGATCGCCGACATGTGGGCGGAGAAGGCGATGACCCTGCTCGCCGGTGCGTTCCGGACGGCGGTCCGCGACGGGTCGGACGAGGCGGCACGCGAGCAGATGGCGCTGGCCGCGACCTTCGCCGGGATGGGGTTCGGCAACGCGGGCGTCCACGTCCCCCATGCCAACGCCTACCCGATTGCAGGGCGGGTCAAGGGCTTTCGCCCCCTCGGGTACCCGCAGGACGAGCCGATGGTCCCGCACGGCATGGCCGTTGCGCTCACGGCTCCGGCCTCCTTCGCCTTCACCTACGACGCCAACCCGGCCCGGCACATCCGCGCCGCGCAGCTGCTCGACGGGAGCGTCGACGGCCGGGTCGACGACGTGGACGCCCTCCCCCGGGTGCTCACCGCCCTCCTGCACGACGTCGGTATGCCGGACGGCCTCACCGCGGTCGGCTACGGCCACGGTGACATCGACGACCTGGTGGCGGGGTCACTCCAACAGCAGCGGCTGCTTGCCACGGCGCCCAAGCCGGTGCGGGCCGAGGACCTGGCGGGCATCTTCGAGCGCTCGATGACGCTCGACTGAGACGGGCGCGCGACGACGCGCGAGGGGCCCGGTGTTCGCTTGTCGCAACAGTGTTCGACCTTTCGGCCACGGTTGCGACAAACGAACAGAGGAGTGACGGGCGCGCCGGCCATGGACGCCGAGGAGGCCCGGCCGCCGACGTGGCGACCGGACCTCCTAGGTCAGGGTGCTCTGGTCAGGATGCTCTGGTCAGAGGCGGTGCAGCGACCGGATGTAGGCGGCCGTCGGCGACCCGACGCCCGTTACCTGGTCCCAGCCGTACTTGGTGCTCAGGCTGGCGTCGTCGTCGAACGTCCGGACGCTCGAGACGAGACCGTCGCTCGCGTTGAGCCCGTTCACGTAGTCGACGCGCACGTTGCCGGCGTCACCCTGGTGGGTCACGTCGTAGAACGGGCGGGTCTTCTTGTTGAGGTAGTAGATCGACGGGTTGGCGAAGCCGATCCGCATCCGACCCTGCTGGGCGACCGCGTTGAGGCCGGCCATGAGCGGGGACGCGAGGCTCGTGCCGCCGATGCGGTACTCGCCGTAGCTGACGCCGGTGCCGAACTCGGTGGTGGCGTCACCGAAGTCCTGCGTCTCGCCGATCAGCATGCCGGTCGTCGGGTCAGCGTCCATGGCCACGTCGGGCACGCCGCGCGTGGCGCAGTTGGTCGTGCCCTTCTGATAGGCCGGCTGGTCGAAGATGTCGCTGCAGCCACCACCAGCCCCGTAGAGGAAGCCGACGCTGCTCCACGCACCCGAGCTGAGGG
>JAJPIW010000060.1 GCA_021324575.1 Intrasporangiaceae bacterium
GGCGGCAGCGGGCTGACCTCGGTCGCCAGGTCGAGCAGCTCGTCGGTCGTGTCGCCCATCGCCGACACGGCGACGACGACGTCGTTGCCGGCCTTCTTCGTCTCGGTGATCCGCCGGGCGACCCGCTTGATGCTCTCGGCGTCGGCGAGCGAGGAGCCGCCGTACTTCTGGACGACGATGGGCACGCGTGTTCTCCGGATCGAAGGTGGCTGGGCGGAGCCGTCAGTTTATCCGCGGGTCCAGTCCTCGGACACCGGGCCCGTATGCCGGACGCGCGGCATACGAGATCCCGCACCTCTCCCCGTGGCTGAGTGACCCAGCTGTTCCGGTGGTCACGGCGGTCTTGACCAAATGCGTTAGTCACGACTAACGTATTTCTCGTGACAGCACCGGCCGACGCACTCTCCGCAGCCGCGGAGCCTGCACGTCGCCGGATCCTCCAGCTGCTCGCCTCCGGTCCCAGGACCGCCGGCGAGCTGGCCGCCGAGTTCACCTCGACCCGGTCGGCCACCAGCCAGCACCTCGCCGTCCTCATCGGCGCCGGCCTCGTCGACGTCGTCAAGAACGGCCGCAACCGCATCTACTCGGTGCGGCCCGACGGCCTGGCGCGGCTGCAGCAGGAGATCAACTCGTTCTGGACCGGCGAGCTGGACCTGCTGGCCCGCGACGCCGAGCACCTGGCGGCCAGTCGGGTGTGACCGCCCCACCAGACCTCCGAACCCCCACCACCGATCCCTACCGATCCCACCGAACCGAAAGCGATGCCACCGATGTCCGCACCAGCCGAAGCCCGGGCCGCCGTGTTCACCACGTCCCGCGACCTGCCCATCTCCCCCGACGAGGCCTTCGCCCTCATCACCGAGCCCGAGCGGCTGCGCCGTTGGCAGACCGTGTCAGCGACCGTCGACCTGCGCGCCGGCGGCGAGTACCGCTGGACGGTCACCCCCGGGCACGTCGCGGCCGGCACCTACCAGGAGGTCGAGCCGGGCAGGCGGCTCGTGTTCGGCTGGGGCTGGACCGACAGCGACGAGCTCGGCCCCGACGCCTCGACGGTCACGGTGACGATCGAGCCCGCCGAGACGGGCAGCCGGGTCACGATCACCCACACCGGTCTGCCGACGCCCGAGCTCGTGTCGGGTCACGCGGAGGGTTGGGAGCACTACCTCGACCGGCTGGAGAAGATCGCCGCCACCGGCGACGCCGGCCCCGACGAATGGGCCGCGGTCCCGGCCGACCTCAACCCGATCACCGCCGCCGAGGCCACCCTCGCCGTCCTGCAGCCGGTCCTGCGCGGGCTGACCAATGAGGACAAGGTCAAGCAGACCCCGTGCGACGACTTCACCTGTCACGACCTCGCGGTGCACCTGTTCGGCGCGATCATCGGCGTGGGCACGATGGGCGGGATCGAGATCGTCAACGCCGGCCTGGGCTCGCTGGAGAACCAGGTCTCGGTGATGGCCGACCAGGCTCTCACCGCCTTTCGGGCTCGAGGGCTCGAGGGCACCGCGCCCGGCCCGGGCGGCCACGGCGGGGCGCCGGTCTCCCTTGCCCCGACCATCCTCACCCTCGAGTTCCTGCTCCACGCGTGGGACTTCGCCCAGGCCTCCGGCCAACAGGTCGTCGTCGCCGACGGTCTCGTCGACTATGTCCAGGGCCTCGCCGAGCAGGTCGTCCCCGGAGCGCGCGGCAACGGGTCCTTCAAGGCCGCGCAGCCGGCACCGGCGGGCGCCAGCAAGCTCGAGATGCTCGCGGCCTTCGCCGGTCGCACCGTGCCCGCCGCGGCCTGACCTGCTGCCAGCTCCCCCCGCCCCCGACCCTTGCGTCTGCGGATCTGGGGCCCCTGACCCCCAGATCCGCAGACGTAACCAAACCCGAACCCACCACCACCTAAGGAGACCCACCATGTCCCGATTCCTCGTTCTCTATACCGGCGACCAGCCGGCCGCTGACCGGATGAGCGCCGGCACCCCCGAGCAGCAGGCAGCCGGTATGCAGCAGTGGATGGCCTGGGCGCAGCGGGCCGGCGACGCACTCGTCGACCTCGGCACGCCCCTGTCCGCGGCCTCCGCGGGCGCCGACCCCGGCCTGGGTGGCTACTCGGTCCTCGAGGCGGACTCGGCCGCCGCCGTCCAGGCCCTGCTCGAGGGTCACCCGCACACCGCCATGGGCGGCACGATCGACGTCTACGAGAGCCTGCCCCTCCCCGGGATGTGAACCGGCACCCCGGCGGATGCCGGAAGCTCGTCTCGCGAACATGTCCTCCTGGGCCGATCCGCTGCGTCATCAGGGTGAGTGCGGCACCACGGCCGTGCTGAGATGGCACCAGCCGAACGGAGACCCCATGAAGTTCATGCTCATCCACACCCTCGACGAGTCCGCGTTCCCGAACGAGGAGGAGTGCGGCGTCCCGGTCGAGCTCGAGTCCTGGGCCACCGAGATGGTCGGCCGCGGGATCGAGCTCGACGGCGCCCGGCTGCACCCGGTCTCCTCGGCGACGTCTGTCCGGCGCCGGGACGGCCGGACCCTCGTCGTCGACGGTCCGTTCGCCGAGACCAAGGAGCAGGTGGCCGGCTACGACCTGCTCGAGTGCCGCGACCTCGACGAGGCGATCGCCGTCGCCGCCGCCCACCCGACGACGGCGGTTGGCTCGATCGAGGTGCGCCCGTTGGAGGACGGCGCGCCGACGGTCGACCTGCCGGAGCCCGACCCGGCCAGGCAGCGCTACCTGCTGCTCATCTGCGCCGCCATGGGTGCGGCTCCCGTCGAGGACGCTGCGCACGCCGACCGCGACCCCGGCCACGACCCGGGCCACCCGGGCCACGACTCCGACCAGGACGACGACGAGGACATCGACCGTTGGGTCGATGACCTGGACTCCCGCGGCGTCCGGCTGTTCGGCTGGCCGCTCCAGCACCCCTCGACCGCGGTGACCGTGAGCCGACCGAACGGCCGGACGATGACGGTGGACGGCCCGTTCGCCGAGACCAAGGAGCAGATCGCCGGCTACGACCTGCTCGAGTGCACCGACCTCGACGAGGCCCTGGCGGCAGCCGCCGCCCACCCGGTGGCGAGCTTCGGCACCGTCGAGGTCCGGCCGCTCTGGGCATCCTGACCCGGCGACCGACCAGAGACCAGCGCCCGATGACCGACGACGTCGCCCTCGCCTTCGGTGAGGAGTGGGGGCGACTCGTGGCCGGGCTGATCGGCTGGTGCGGCGACTGGGACCTCGCCGAGGAGTGCGCCGCGGAGGCCTTCGCCGCCGCAGTCGTCGCCTGGCCCCGCGACGGCAGGCCGGACCGCCCGATGGCCTGGCTGACGACGGTCGCCCGGAACCGCGCGCGAGACCGAATCCGGCGACGCACAACCGAATCCGCTCGGCACGACGCCCTCGCCCGGCTCATCGACCAGGCCGTGCAACCACCCGCGGAGGTCGGGACCGGCGGCGTCGACGACCCGGAGATCGCCGACGACCGGCTCCGCCTCATCTTCACCTGCTGCCACCCGGCGCTGCCGATGCCGGCCCGGATCGCCCTCACCCTGCGCACCCTCTGCGGCCTGACCAGCGCCGAGATCGCGCGGGCGTTCCTCGTCACCGAGCCGACGATGGACAAACGCCTCGTCCGCGCCCGCGCCAAGATCCGGCAGGCCGCGATCCCCTACCGCGTCCCACCCTCCGAACTGCTCCCGGAGCGCCTCGACGGGGTGCTCGCCGTCGTCTACCTCCTCTTCAACGAGGGGTATGCCGCATCCTCGGGCGAGTCGCTGCTCCGGGTGGACCTGACGACCGAGGCGATCCGGCTCGCCCGACTGGTCCATGGGCTGCTGCCCACCGCCGACGAGGCGACGGCCCTGCTCGCACTCCTCCTGCTCACCGACGCCCGGCGGGCAGCCCGCCTCCGCGACGGGGAGATCGTCCCCCTCCCGGACCAGGACCGGGCTCTGTGGGACGCGAGCAGGACCCGCGAGGCCGAGCTCCTCCTCAGGGGAAGCAGCGGACACACCGGCCCGTATGCCGTGCAGTCACGAATCGCGTTGTGCCACAACCTGTCTGAGCGACCGGAGGACACCGACTGGGCCACCATCGCTGCTCTCTACTCGCTCCTGCCGGCCACGCCTGTGACCGAGCTCAACCGGGCTGTGGCGGTCGCCATGGTCGATGGGCCGGCCGCGGGACTAGCCCTGGCCGCACCGCTCGAGGGAGACCTGGGGGCCTACCACCTGTTCCATGCGACTCTCGCCGACTTCCACACCCGGCTCGGCGATCCGGCCGCCGCAGCCATCAGCCTGCGTGCCGCCATCACCCTCGCGCCCACCCCGGCCGAGCGGCGACTGCTCCGCCGACGACTCGCCGGTCTCTCGCTCGGAATGACCGAATGACCGAGGGATCGGGGCACCCGGCACGTATCGTCACGTCATGACAGGGGACCAGTCGGCACAGCAGCCGGCATCCGGGGGGACCGCCACTGCCGTGGGTGGCATCGAGGTCGCGAGTGTGCGCCGGGCGTTCGGCAGCGTGCTCGCCGTCGACGACATCAGCCTCACCGCGCGACCGGGCGAGGTGACCGCACTGGTCGGACCGAACGGTGCCGGCAAGACCACGCTCCTCCTCATGCTGGCCACGCTCCTCGTGCCCGACCACGGCACGATCCGGATCGACGGCTTCGACCCGGTGACCCAGCCGGGTGAGGTGCGGGCGCGGATCGGCTGGATGCCGGACGGCTTCGGGACCTGGGACGCACTCACGGTGCGCGAGGTCCTGCACACCATTGCCGCGGCATACCGGATGGGTCCGGTCGAGGCGCGGGCCAGGACCGAGGCGATCCTCGAGCTGCTCCACCTCGGGGACCTCGCCGACCGCCGGGCGCGCGTTCTGTCCCGCGGGCAGAAGCAACGGCTCGGCCTCGCGCGGGCCCTCATCCACGACCCGAGCGTGCTGCTCCTCGACGAGCCGGCGTCCGGACTGGACCCGCGCAGCCGGATCGAGCTGCGCGACGTGCTGCGCTCGATGGCCGCCGAGGGCAAGACGATCCTCGTCTCCAGCCACATCCTCACCGAGCTGCAGGAGGTCGCCGACCGGGCGGTGATCGTCGCGCGCGGCCGGACGACCGAGAGCCAGACCCTGGACGCCGTCGAGCTCGCGACCACCGTCGGCAGCTGGCGGATCACCAGCCTCGACCCGGACCGGCTCCGGTCCTGGCTGCACGACCACCACGTCCCGTGGCGGGCCGAGCTGGCCGCCGTCGAGGTCGAGGTCGGGGGCGACGAACAGGCCGCGCGCCTCCTGGCGGATCTCGTCGCGGACGGCATACGCATCACGGCCTTCGCCCCCAGCCAGGGTGCGCTGGAAGCCGCCTATCTCGCCGCGACGGAGGACCGACAGTGAGCCTCCACGGGATCCGCACCGTCGCCGGCCTCGAGCTCAAGCAGCGGGCCCGGACCTCGCGGTGGCCGATCGTGCTGCTCCTCTGGTTCCTCTTCGTCGCCGGAGTGACGTTCCTGTCGTACAAGGCGCTCAACACCGCGGCGATCAAGGCCGGACCGACGCTCTACGACGTGACCACGTTCCTCGTCCTCGGCCTGTCGATGCTCGTCGTGCCGTCGCTCACCGCGACCTCGGTCAACGGTGACCGCGAGGCCGGCGTGCTCGCGACCCTGCAGACCACGCTGCTCACGCCGGCCGACATCATCGTGGGCAAGCTGGTGTCGTCGTGGGCCATCGCCCTGGTCTTCCTCGGCGTCTCCTCACCGTTCCTCATCTGGGCGTGGATCGCCGGGGGCATCGGCTTCGGGCAGGTGGTCGGGTCGCTGCTCGTGCTCGCGTTCGTCCTCGCGGTGACCTGCGCGATCGGGCTGGCGTTCTCCACGCTCACGGCGCGGACGGTCGCCTCGGCCGTGCTGACGTACCTGGGGATGGCGGGGCTGGTCTTCGGGACCGTGATCGTCTTCTTCATGTCCTTCTTCCTCGTCCAGAACCGCGAGCAGGTCCGCTACTACGGGATCCCCGACTCGTTCTGGCAGTCCCAGCCCACCAACGCCGACGGCTCGCCCTCCCCCGACGCCGTGGTCCCCACGGTCGGCGACTGCCGCCACCTCACCCGGGAGGAGAACGTCATCCACACCGAGCGGATCTGGTGGCTGCTCCCGATGAACCCGTTCGTCGTCGTCGCCGACGCGGCCCCGGGCCGTGTGCTGACCAACCGGGACGTCTACACCGGGTTCCAGCCGATGCGGGAGATCAGCATCGGTGCCCGCGCTGCGCGGGCCGGCGCCGACCCCCGGGAGCGGCAGGAGTGCAACTTCGGCAACCCGGGCGACCCGGCCGAGCTGCCGCCGCTGCAGTCCGGGCCGATCTATCCCTACGGCCTGGCGTTCTACCTCGCCCTCGGCGCGGGCGCGACCTGGCTGGCCATCCGGCGCACCCGTACCCCGGTGACCCGGCTCCCCAACGGGACCCGCATCGCCTGAGGCCCTCTGCCCGCCTCAACTTCCCGCCCCATCCGGGAAAGTCATCATCGCAAGGGTTGGCATGCCTTGCGAAGATGCGGTTTCCCTTGCGAAGTCCATCCCGTATGCCGCGCGAACCGGCCCCCGTATGCCGCGCGCCCGCGCTCAGGGGTGCAGGGCGTCGAACTCCGCCTCGGAGACGATCTCCTCGTCGGCATCGAGCCGGACGTGGGCGAGCAGCGACTGGAACACCCGCAGGGCTGACGCGCCGCGCTCGCCCCAGTCGGACAGGTAGCTGAACTGCCACCACCACAGGGCCTCGGTGACCCGGCCGGCCTCGTAGTGGCGCAGGCCGTGGGCCAGCGCGTCGGCGATGACGGCCAGGTCGTTGGAGAGGGAGCCGGTCGTCACCTCCAGGGAGGTGATCGGGTCGATGAGGTCGGCGTACTCGTCGAGACCCTCGAAGAGGTTGGCGATCCCGGTGCGAAGCGGGCTGAGCTCGGGTTCCGGGCCGGCGTCGGCCTCGTAGCGCTCGACCGGCACGAAGTCCTCGACGGCGCCCAGGCGCGCACCCATCGCGAGGACCTGGGAGACGGCGAGCAGACCCATCGGCAGGGCCGCCTCGGGGGCCGAGCCGGACGCGATCTCGGTGACCGTGTCGAGGTAGTGGCGGGCCTCCTCGGCACACGCATCAGCGAGAACCTGCAGGTCGTGGTCAGGCATCGAGCAGTCTCCGTCCCTCGAAGGCGCGCCCCAGGGTGACCTCGTCGGCGTACTCGAGGTCGCCGCCCACGGGTAGCCCCGACGCGAGCCGGGTCACCCGAATTCCCATGTCCTTCAACAGTCTTGACAAGTAGGTCGCCGTCGCCTCACCCTCCAGGTTGGGGTCGGTGGCGATGATGATCTCGGTGACGACGCCGTCGGCGAGGCGGGTCATGAGCTCGGTGAAGCGCAGGTCGCTCGGCCCGATCCCGTCGATCGGCGAGATGGCCCCGCCGAGCACGTGGTAGCGCCCGCGGAACTCCCGGGTCCGCTCGATGGCCACGACATCCTTGGGCTCCTCGACGACGCAGATGCTCGCCAGGTCACGCCGTGGGTCGGCGCAGATCCGGCAGGTGTCGCCCTCGGCGACGTTGCCGCAGATCGTGCAGAACTTCACGCGCAGCTTGACCTGGGTCAACGCGTCGGCGAGCCGGGCCACGTCGACCGAGTCGGACTGCAGGACGTGGAAGGCGATCCGCTGCGCGCTCTTGGGACCGACGCCCGGCAATCTGCCGAGCTCGTCGATGAGGTCCTGGACCACGCCTTCGTACACCCGGTCAGCCTATGCCCTCGGTCCGACGACCAGCCCGTATGCCGCGCGCCCCCGTCCGCAGTCCTCGGCCACGGCCGCTGTCGGTCCGGCGAGTCCCTGGGGCCACCGGTTACCGGGCTGGTTACCGAACCGGCATGGTCGTGGTCCCAACCACTCCCGTTCGGTAACAGGTTCGGTAACCCGCCTGATCGGCATCCCGGACGTTCCGGGGCCGGCGCACCGGCAGCCACGAGGCTGGCGCGCCGGCCGATCTGGGGCGCATGCTGGTCACCATGTGGAGCATGGGGGGTATCGGCGAGGAGCCGACGGACGCCGAGCGGGAGCGGATGGAGCAGCTGCTCCGGCGACGGACGCGTCCGGACAACGAGATGCCGGTGACCGTCGCCCTCGACCTGACCCTGGCCCGGAACGACGACGTGGCGCTCGGTATCGGAGCCGCGATGGTCTACCGCAACGGCGTCGCGTTCCAGCTGCTGGCCGTGAGCCGGACCTCGACCTACCTCGACTTCTTCGGCCACCATCCGCGACGCCGCGACGGCAGTCACGGCCTCCTCCTCGGCGTCGAGTACTCCGACGGTCGCCGTGCGACGACGGCCGGGCGCACATGGCTGGACGCCGTCGACCGGGACGATGACGACGGTCCCGCCCTCACGATGGGTGGCGGCGGGAGCAGCGACCGCCGAGCCGAGGCCGAGTTCTTCCTCTCGCCGGTGCCACCCCCGGGGCCGCTCACGTTCGTCGTGCTGTGGCCTGCCGCGGGCCTGCCGGAGACGACCGTGGCCACGACCGCGGACCCCTTGGCCGCAGCCGTGGCAGGTGTGGTCGAGCTGTGGCCGTGGCAGCCGGTCGACCGCAGCTGCCCGCCACCACCGGATCTGCCGGCGAGCGGTTGGTTCGCTGGGCCCTGACCAGCCCGCTCCACGGTGCCCGAACGGCATCCCGGACGTTCCGGGGATGCCGAGCGGGCGGCATACGGCCCGATCGGCATCCCGCAGGTCACAGGGAGGCCGCACGGGCGGCCGAGGACCTCAGTCGCCGGGTTGGAAGCGGTAGCCCATGCCCGGCTCGGTGAGCAGGTAGCGCGGGCGGCTCGGGTCGGGCTCCAGCTTGCGGCGGAGCTGGGCGATGTAGAGGCGGACGTTGGCCGGCTGGTTGACGTAGGCCGCACCCCACACCTGGGCGAGGAGGAACCGCTGGGACAACAGGGCGCCCGGGTGGCGGACGAGGACCTCGAGCAGGTGCCACTCGGTCGGGGTGAGCCGGATCGGCCCGCCCGGACCGGTGACGACCTTGTCCGCGAGGTCGACCGTGACGTCCCCGATCCGCACGCTCGGCTCGTCGGCAGCCGCCGCCGCGTCGGTCGACGCTGCCCGCCGGGTCACCGCCCGGATCCGGGCGAGCAGCTCCTCCATCCCGAACGGCTTGGTCACGTAGTCGTCGGCCCCGGCGTCGAGCGCGGCGACCTTGTCCGGCCCGCCCGTCCGGCCGGACAGCACGATGATCGGCACGTCGGTCCACCCGCGCAGACCGTGGACGACCTCCACCCCGTCCAGGTCGGGCAGGCCGAGGTCGAGGACGACGACATCGGGCGGGTATGCCGCGGCGAGACGGAGCGCCTCGGCGCCGGTGGACGCGGTGTGGACGTCGTAGTCGCGGGCCCTGAGGTTGACTCGCAGAGCCCGCAGCAGCTGGGGCTCGTCGTCGACAACGAGGACGCGGGTCACGACGGATCCTCGAACGGCGCGGGCGGCAGGCGCAGCACCATGGTCAGCCCGCCGCCGGGCGTCTCCTCGATGGTCACCGTCCCGGCCATCGCCTCGACCAGGCCACGTGACAGGGCCAGGCCCAGCCCCAGCCCGGTCGTGTTGTCGGTGTCGCCCAGCCGCTGGAACGGCAGGAAGACCCGGTCCCGGTCGGCCGCCGAGACCCCCGGCCCCGCATCGACCACCCGGAGCTCGACGCCGTCGTCATCGGCCCGCCCGGTGACGAACGGCGGCCGCCCGGCCGGGGCGAAGCGGAGCGCGTTGGCGAGGATGTTGACGACGGCCCGGGTCACGAGCGCGGGGTCGCCGAGCGCCGGAGGCAGGTCGTCGGGCAGGTCGACCCGGACGTCTCGCGCCGGCTCCCCGAGCTCGTCCAGCGCGGGCGAGACGACGTCGTCGAGCCACATCGGGCCGACCGTGACGCTGAGTGCGCCGGCCCGCAGCCGGGACAGGTCCAGGACGTCGGCGACGAGCCGGCCGAGCCGGTGCAGCGAGACGTCGGCCGTCTCGAGCAGCTCGCCGCGCTCTTCGGCAGACCAGGTGACATCGGTGCTGCGTAGGCTCGACACGGCGGCCGTCGCGGCGGCCAGCGGCGTCCGCAGGTCGTGACCCACGGCCGCGAGGAGCGCGTCGCGCAGCCGCTCGGTCGCCTCCAACCGGGCCGCGACAGCAGCCTGCTCGCTGAGCCGGTCGCGCTCGAGCAGGGCAGCGGTCTGGGCTCCGAACGCGTCCAGCACCGCCCGGTCGCTGCCCGGCAGCCGCCGTCCGGAGAGCGCCAGGACGTAGCCGTCGGCCACACCCACCTGCGCGTCGGCCTCCCCCGGCGTGCCCGGCGGCTCGACCCCGGTCGCGTGGACCGTCACCCAGCCCGACGGCCGGGTTCCCAGCGACGGTGGGTATGCCGGGTGCTCACCAGCCGCTCGACCGGTCGCCTCCGCTGCCGGTCCGGTTCGGGGCGCTGCAGAGCGGTGCAGGAGCGCCGCCGACGTCATGCCGAACGCCGCCCGCGCCTGCTCGACGAGGTAGGGCAGCGCATCGGAGCCGTGGACCGTGCTGCTGGCCAGCAAGGAGAGCGTGCGCGACTCGCGAGCGGCCCGGTCGGCCTCGGCGGTCATGGTGGCGGCCCGGTTGACGACCGCGCTGACGAGCGCACCGACACCGAGCAGGATGACGAGGGTCGCCACGCTGTTCGGGTCCTCGACCCGAAAGGTGTGGATCGGCTCGATGAAGAAGTAGTTGAGGAGCAGGTCACCGGCGACCGCCGAGACGATGGCCGGCCAGAAGCCGCCCACGACCGCCGTGACCACGATGGCCGCGACGAACAGCAGGCACTCGACGGTGAGCCCCACCGAGGTGCCGACGAGATGCACGATGACCGTGACGAGCGCCGGGAGGGCGAGCGCGAGGAGGAGCCCGGCGACGCGGCGAGCACGCGGCATACGGACTCCTTCTCCTCGGGCGGACCCACGGTCGGCTCCACTGCGGCACGGGAGACTGGGGCGCCCCGGGAAACCCTCACAGGATCCTTGCAGCGCAGGCCCAGATCCCAACACCGTCCTCACGCGCGTCGACCTAGCGTCGAAGACATGTTCCGTGAAGTGTCCGTCGTCAAGCGTCTCCTCGTCGGTCGGCCGATGGACAGCGAGCGGCTCGGTGAGACGCTGCTGCCCAAGCGGATCGCCTTGCCGGTCTTCGCGTCCGACCCGTTGTCGTCCGTCGCGTACGCCACCGAGGAGATCGTCAAGGTCCTCACCCTCGGGGCCCTGGCCTACCTGTACCTCACGCCGTGGATCGCCGTCGCCGTCGTCGTCCTCATGGGTGTCGTCGTCGTGTCCTACCGACAGGTCGTGCATGCCTACCCGGGAGGTGGCGGGTCGTACGAGGTCGTCACCCAGAACCTCGGACGTAGCGCCGGGATGGTCGTGGCGGCGGCGCTGCTCGTGGACTACATCATGACCGTCGCCGTGTCGGTCGCGGCCGGTGTCGACAACGTCATCTCCGCGGTGCCGTCGCTCAACCCGCACCGGGTCGTCCTTGCCGTGGGCTGCGTCGCGGTCCTCACCCTCATGAACCTGCGCGGTGTCAGGGAGTCCGGACGGGCCTTCGCCGTGCCCACCTACCTGTTCGTCGGCGGCATCCTCACGATGATCGCCGTGGGGCTCGGCCAGACGCTGCTCGGACACACCCCGGTCGCCGAGAGCGCGGCGTACGGGATCCGGCCCGAGCACGTGGGGCTCACCGGCCTCGGGCTGCTCTTCCTTGCCCTGCGGGCGTTCTCGTCGGGCTGCACGGCACTCACCGGTGTCGAGGCGATCAGCAACGGGGTTCCGGCGTTCCGCCCACCGAAGGCCCGCAACGCCGCGCGCACCCTCGCCGCGATGGGGATCATCGCCGTGAGCATGTTCGGCGGGATCACCGCGCTGGCGATCATCGCCCACGTCAGGGTCACCGAAAACACCTGCGACCTGGTCGGATTCGCCGGCAACTGCGCCAGCGACCCGCAGCGGACGGTCATCGCGCAGCTGGCGTCATCGGTCTTCGGTGGCCCGACGAGCCCGATGTTCTACTTCATCCAGGCGACGACGGCGTTGGTGCTCGTCCTCGCCGCCAACACGGCATACAACGGGTTCCCGATGCTCATGTCGATCCTCGCCCGCGACCGGCTGATGCCGACCCAGCTGCAGACGCGAGGGGACCGGCTCACCTACAGCAACGGGATCATCGCGTTGGCCGTCATCGCCGGCGGGCTGCTCGTCGCCTACCAGGCCTCGGTGACCCGGCTGATCCAGCTGTACATCCTCGGCGTCTTCACGTCGTTCACGCTGAGCCAGATCGGGATGGTGCGGCACTGGAACGACGAGCTGCGGCGCGTCACCGCGGCCGGCGTCCGACGCAACATCCGAGTTTCTCGTGTTGTCAACGGTTTTGGCGCCGTCCTCACCGCACTGGTGCTGGTCATCGTGCTGCTGACCAAGTTCACCGGTGGTGCCTACCTCGTGGTCATCGCGGTGCCCCTGCTGTGGCTGCTCATGCGCGGCGTCGGGCGGCACTACGCCGAGGTGGCCACCGAGCTGGCGCCACGCGACGACGCCAGGTTCCTGCCCAGCCGGGTCCACGCCATCGTGCTCGTCTCCCAGCTGCACCAGCCGGCGCTGCGGGCGCTGGCGTATGCCCGGGCCACCCGGCCCTCGACCCTCACCGCCCTCACCGTCCAGGTCAACCCGGCCGAGACCGCGGCCCTGGAGCAGGCCTGGCTGGCTGCCGACCTGCCCGTGCCGCTCACGGTGCTCCACTCGCCGTTCCGCGAGATCACCGATCCCTTGGTGTCGTACATCGTCGAGATCCGGCAGGACCGGCCGCGCGACCTCGTCGCCGTCTACGTGCCGGAGTACGTCGTCGGCCACTGGTGGGAGTCGATCCTGCACAACCAGTCGGCGCTACGGCTCAAGCTGCGGCTCCGCCTGCTCGCCGGCGTCATGGTGATCAGCGTGCCGTGGCAGCTGACCGGAGCCGAGAGCGCGGTCGCGCACGAACTGGCGGCCGAGGCCGCATCAAGTCACCGGGCCGCGGAGCTGGCCCGTATGCCGCGCTGAGGTCTGACTCGGCCGCTCAGGGCAGTCGTGGGTCCGGATGTTGGTCCAGCACCTGCTGGGCATCGTCACCGGCGACGAGCCCCCTCGTCGAGCAACCACTGGATTGCCCGAGCCAGCCTGGCGCCCTGCTGTCTCGTCGCTCACGCCTTCGGCGAAGTCGGCCATGTCCTGGTACCAGACCCAGGACGGCAGGGGGTTGATGACAAGTAGATCCAGCTCGTCGACCTCGACCGGGTTCTCACCGTCGATGCCGGTGTCAGACGTCCAGACGGCGATCTCGCCGGTGCCCGGATCGATCATCCACCGATGCTCGTACTCAGTCTGGTCGGACAACGCCATCGCGATCTCTTCGAGATCGAGCTTCGCCAGGTCGAGCACTGATTCAGAGTAGATCCGGTCGAGGCCCGGCGACCAGATCCGATGGGCGACCGGTTTGCGTGCCTACAGTTTGGTCAGGCTGCGGAAGGGGCTGGTGACGCGCACCCGCTGCGATCCGAAGTCGACGACCACCGCCTGGTCCTCCTCAGCGGTGACCCGGCCGAGCCCGAACTTGTCGTGCGTCACTCGGTCCCCGACCGCGAACTGCTCGATCTCGGGGACGGGACGCGCGCGGAAGGGACTCCGCGCGGAGTATCGCGGCTCGGCTGCTGGTCGGGGTGTCATTGGGTTCAGTATGCGCCCTCCGCGCCGTATGACGTGTGTCCTGACCATCCGCCCAGCGCTGTGTCGCGTGTGCGGCAGCCCGGATCGTGCTCACACCGGGCCCCTCGGCGCGCTGCACACGAGGCTCCAACACCCAGGATGGGCCGGTCAGTGGCCGGCGCGGGCGTCCACTGCCCGGTCCCGGGCGCGGGCTCGGGCTCGTCGGCGACGGCGGACCAGCACGGTGGCCACGACGGCTGCGAACACCAGCACGAGGACCACGATCGAGGCGTCCGAGGCGAGCTCTCGAGCCCGGACGACCGACCCTCGCGCGACGAACCCGAGCGCCACGCACGCGGCCACCCAGGTCGACGCGCCGATGAGGTCCGCGACGATGAACGAGCGGAACGGCATACCGCCCATCCCGGCGATCCACGGGACGAAGGACCGGACGAAGCCGACCCACCGGCCGGTCCGAACCGCTCGGGCGCCCCGTCGCGCGATCCGGTCGTGGGCCTTGGCCCACCGCTCCGGACTCCGGCGGCGCCCCAGCCGGCTCGCCTCGAACCGGGGTCCGAACCGACGGCCGAGGAAGTAGCCGGTCGAGTCACCCCCCACGGCGGCCACGAACGCGATGATCGCCAGCAGCCACCACGAGACGTTGCCGCGAGCCGCGAGCACCGACGCGAGGACGAGAACCGTCTCGCCGGGCAGCACGAGCCCGGCGAACACGGCCGTCTCGCAGAAGATGACAACTGCCACCACGGCATACACGGGCCAGCCCGAGAGCTGGAGCAACGTCGTGAAGAACGCGGACATGATCGGCCGGGATCAGATCCCGATGGCTCCGCCTTCCGACGCGCCGGGCAGCTCGTTGTAGCCATCAACGCGCTCCTGACCCGACAGCTCGGCGATCGCGTCCATGACGTCGTCGGTCATCTTGCGGCGCGCTCTGCCCCGGGGCAGATCGGCGTATGCCGTGGGGCTGATCGGCGCGCCGAACCGCACCGTGACCTTGGCCAGGGTCGGGAACCGGGACCCGATCGGCTGGATCTTGTCGGTGCCGAGGAGGCCGACCGGGACGACGGGCACCTGTGCCTTGAGCGCGAGCCACGCGACACCGGTGCGGCCACGGTAGAGGCGACCGTCGCGGGACCGGGTGCCCTCGGGGTAGATGCCGAAGGCCTCCCCGGCGTTGAGTACCTCCAGAGCGGACTCGAGGGAGTCCTGCGCGGCGCTCGGGCTGAGCCGGTCGACGGGGATCGCACCCATCCCCTCCATCAGCTCGCACAACATCTTCCCGCTGAGGCCGGACCCGGTGAAGTAGTCGGACTTGGCGAGGAAGGCCACCTTGCGCGGGGTCGCCAGCGGGATGGCGAAGGAGTCGATGAACGAGAGGTGGTTGCTCGCGAGGAGCACCCCGCCGCGGCGCGGCACATTGTCGGTCCCCGTGATGGTGGGCCGGTATGCCGCGTGGGTGAGGGGGCGCAGCACGCCATGGATGGCGCGATAGAGCATGGCTTGACGGTAGTCGCCCCGTGCCCCCGGCTCGACGACGGCTCGCAGGTGGCGTCCGATGTCGCCCGGCCCAGGCGTCAGCTCAGTCGTCGATCTCGTCGATGACGGTGCCGCCGAGGAGCCGCTCGACGACCGACCGACCGGACTCTGCGGCCTCGTCGACCGCCTCGTCGTCGTCGCTGACGAGGTCCTCGTCGGGCAGGTCGTCCAGCGGTGAGGGAGCCCGTGGGGTCGCCGGGGCATCGGGCACCGCGGCCAGGTGCCGGCCGCCACCGGGCGAGGGGCTCGACGCGGGAGTGCGGGCGGCGTCCGTCTGCTCGTCGGCACCCTGGGTGGACCCTGCCGTGGACCCCGGGCCGAGATCTGCGACGTCGGCGGTTGCCCAGGACGGCGCCGTGGCAGCGGGCGGCGCCGCCGTGGCCCAGTCGCCAACGCCGGTGTCACGCGTGCGGGACGAGCTGTCCGGCGACCATCCCAGACCGGAGGCCGTGGCCGACGGGTCACCGCCGGCGCCGGCCGGGCCGGACGCGCCTCGCGGGCGGCTGGAGCCGTCGGACGGTGCGGAGGATGTCGACAGCCCGGAGGGGTCGGCGCCTGCGCCTGGCTCGCCGCGCGAACCGGAGCCCATGGCCCGGCCGGTCGCCTCGTGAGCACCCGTGCCGGGCCCGGGGAGACCCGGAGTGGGGGCGGCCGCCGAACCTCCCCTGGCCACCCCAGCACTGCCCGGCTCGGCGATGACCCCGTCCACCCGGGCGTCGACTCCCAGCACGTCGATCAGGGCCTGGCGGACGAGCTCGGCGTGCGGGCCGGTGCTGAACGCGGTGAGCAGGCCGGCGGTCGGCAGGGTGAGAGTGAGACGCTGCCCGTCATAGGCATGCACCTGGGCGTGGGCCGAGAGCAGGGTCCAGGTGGTCCGTTTGAGGGCGAAGATCTTGGCGAGCACGTCAGGCCACGACCGGCGGATCGCGGCGACGTCGATGCCGCCAGGACCCACGCTCGGCGCGGGCGCCGGTGGCCCCTCCGCCGGCGTCGACGCGGCAGGCGTCGACGCGGCAGGCGCGGCGCGGTCCCGGTCTCGGTCTCGGTGGGGGTCGAGGTGCCGGTCGGCGGCATCGTCGAACGGCGGCTCGTCGAACGGCTGCTCCACATCCGGCGGCTCGGACGCGTCCACGGCCCTCGGCCGCGAGTCCGGAGCCTCGGTCCGAGCAGCAGGCGCCTCGGCCCCTGCGCCGGGGGCAGCGGGAGCCGATTGGACGGGCGCAGACGCGGCCGCCGGAGCCGACGGGGCGGGTAGACCGGACGGAACCGGCCCGGCCGAGGGCGACGGGGTGGGGTAGCGATCCGGTGCCGACGTCAGGGGCGCAGGCACAGGAGGGGAGGCGACCGGCATACGGGCGCTGCTCGGGACTCCACCGACGTCGAGGCGACGTTCGAGGCGGTCCAGGCGCGCGGCATACCCGCTCTCCCCCGCGGCCCCGGGCAGGAGGACGCGCGCGGCGATCAGCTCCAGCTGGAGGCGGGGCGCGGTGGCGCCGGTCATCTCGGTGAGCCCGGCGTTGACGATGTCAGCGGCCCGGGAGAGGGAACCCGCACCGAACGCCGTCGCCTGGGTGCGCATCCGCTCGACCTGGTCCTCGGGCAGCCCGCGGAGCACCGAGGAGGCGCCATCGGGGACCGCCGCGACGACGATGAGGTCGCGGAGGCGCTCCAGGACGTCCTCGACGAACCGTCGCGGGTCCTGGCCGGTCTCGATGACCTTGTCGATGGAGGCGAAGACGGTCGCAGCATCGGCTGCCGCGAAGGCGTTGACCACGGCATCGAGCAGCTCGCCGTCGGTGAACCCGAGCAGCGCCGCCGCACCCTCGTAGGTGAGCCCCTCGGGACCGGACCCGGCGATGAGCTGGTCGAGGATGGAGAGCGAGTCACGCACCGACCCGCCACCCGCTCGGACGACGAACGACAGCACCCCCGGCGCCACCGCCACGCCCTCGCGCTCGCACAGCTCGGCCAGGTAGTCCGACAGGCGCGCGGGTGGCACCAGCCGGAAGGGGTAGTGGTGCGTGCGCGAGCGGATCGTGCCGATGACCTTCTCCGGCTCGGTCGTCGCGAAGATGAACTTCACGTGCTCCGGCGGCTCCTCGACGATCTTGAGCAGGGCGTTGAAGCCCTGCGGCGTCACCATGTGCGCCTCGTCGATGATGTAGACCTTGTAGCGGCTCTGCGCCGGCCCGTAGCTCGCCTTCTCGCGCAGGTCGCGCGCGTCGTCGACACCACCATGGCTGGCCGCGTCGATCTCGATGACGTCGACGCTCCCGGCCCCCCCGCGGGACAGCGCCACGCACGAGACGCACTCGCCACACGGGGTCGGCGTCGGGCCCTTCTCGCAGTTCAGGCAGCGGGCCAGGATCCTTGCGCTGGTCGTCTTGCCGCAGCCGCGTGGGCCGCTGAAGAGATAGGCGTGGTTGACCCGTCCGGTGCGCAGCGCCTGCATGAGCGGCCCGGTCACGTGCTCCTGCCCGATGACGTCGGCGAACGTCTCGGGCCGGTAGCGGCGGTACAGGGCGGTACTCACCTTCGGAACCCTAGCCGCCGCCCACGACATCCCGTTGCCGTGTGCCCACCTCATCCGGCGGCCGGGCCGGCCGGGTCAGGTTCGTGTTCGTCCGTTGCACCGGCGGCCGACATGTCGAACACTCCTGCGAGATGCGAACACTCCGCCACGGCTCCTCTGTATGCCGTGTGCCCACTTCATCCGTCAAGTCGCGGCGCGACGAAGGCCGGGGCCAACCGGGCCAGGTCCGACCAGAGCTGGTCGGTCCCGAAGCGGGCCTTCCGGCCGGGTCCGGCGATGAACCGGCAGCCGCTCAGTCGGACGACGGCCACCTGGGTCCCGCGAGCGGTGTGCGAGTAGATGCCCATCCACGACCCGTCGTCCATGGGGCAGCTGTAAGTGCCGTCAACGACCACCGTTCCCGCATCGACGTCGCGGGCCAGGCGCTGCGCGTCGGCCGCGCCGGCGTGCGTGACGGACGTGCGACAGGTCACGCCTGTCGTCTGGTCGGTGACGGCCCACACGAGGTCGGCACTGGTCGGGTCCTGGTCGAGCCAGACCAGCCCGGCGAGCTTCGTGTCCGGACCGTTGGCGGCGAGAGGGCTCACACACAGGCCCGACCCTGTCGGTGTCGACGCGGGCACCGTCGCCACCGTCACCGGCTGTGGCCGACCAGCGCCTGCCGTCGGCCGGTCGGACCTAGCGAGCCACCAGCGGCCGAGCCCGGCCGCCCCGATGACGACGGCGACGAGCACGACACGGATGAGGCGACGTCGCGGCACGCGAATCAGACTCACCCGCTCGGGAGACGGTTCCACCCGACCCGCCGCCGGCGAGTGCTCACCTCACAAGGGCGAGCCGGACTCTCCCCCCGTCGGGAGGGTGTTCGACTGTCGCAGGAGTGGCCGACATGTCGAACAGTCCTGCGACAAACGAACACTCCGCCCACGTCAGCCGCGAGGGCCACCATGACGAAGCGGCGACGCGGGGAACGACGGGCAAGGCGAGCACGCGGCATACGAACTCGGACTCGATCGCCGGAACACCCGACCCGCCGGGCCTGTCGGCCATCCGCAACTCAGCAGAGCTTGGTTCACCCAGCGCAGGTTGCACCCTCTGCTGAGAGAGCCAAACCCCTGTTAGCAGAGGTTGGCTCTCGGGGGCGAGGGGCCTCCGATGAGCAAGTCGCGCGAGGATGGGCGACGTGACGACCACTCCCGACGCCCCGGACGCCCCACCCGCGCTGCGCGCCGAGGGCGTCTCCAAGACGATCGGCCCGGTCACCCTCCTGCCGGAGACCAGCCTCGACGTCGCCCCGGGAACGGCCCTCGTCCTGCGCGGCCCCAACGGTGCGGGCAAGACCACCCTCCTGAAGATCCTCGCCGGCACCCTCGACCCGACGACGGGCGAGGCGACCATCGACGGACGCAAGGCCGACGAGCGCGACCGGGTCATCCGCGCGACCGTCGCCGCCCTGCTCGGCGCGCCCACGGCATACCGCGACCTCACCCTGGCCGACCACCTGACCCTCATCGACGCGACGTGGGGCCGCGACCCCGACACCTGCGACGAGCGGGTGACTGCGGGGCTGGCCGCGCTGGAGATCGAGCACCTCCACGACCGCTTCCCGCACGAGCTGAGCTCGGGGCAGAGCCAGCTGTTCCGGCTCGCGCTCACCCTCTTCCGGCCGGCCACCGTACTCATCCTCGACGAGCCGGAGCAGCGCCTCGACACCGACAAGCGGGCTCTCGTGGCCGACCTGCTCGTGGCCCGAAAACGTTCTGGCACAACGATTGTCGTCGCCTGCCACGACCCGGCGATGACCAAGACCATCGCCGACGCCGTCCTGGACGTCGGGGGCCCGCCCGATGCCTGACCCCTGGCGCGCCGACGACCTCGAGCGGCTCGACGACGCCCGGCACGTCCTCGGCGAGGGCAGCCACGCGATCCGGCAGAGCCTGTATGCCGTCTACGTCACCGTCCTCCTCGGCCTCACCTACGGGCTGACCGTAGCGCGGGCCCTCTTCCTCACCGCCGAGCCCGGCCGACTCCGGGACGAGCTCGTTTCGTGGCCGGTGGCCCTCTCCGTCCTCGCCGCCGTCGTGCTGGGTGTCGCCGTCGCGCACCGGGCCGGCCGATCTCGTGGACCCGTCGTCCCGCCGATGCCGTGGATCGACCTGGTCGCGGCGAGCCCGCTCGACCGGGCCCTCACCCTGCGCCGCTGGTGGGGCGTCGCCCTCACCGGCGCACTGACCGGCGGCGTCGTCCTCGGCGGGGTCCTCGGGGGCGGGCTCTGGATCGCCCACGTCGGTGGACCCGCGTGGCTCGCCGGCGGTGTGGGCACCGGCCTCGTCGCCGCCGTCCTCGTCCTGGCCTCCTGGCTGGCGGGCCAGACCTCCCTGTCTCCCGGCCAGGCAACCCCCACCACTACTCCACGAAAAGCATTGCGGCGCTTGACGATTGACGACCTGCGCCGCCAGGCAGCGCGGTCCACCCGCCTCGGTGGCGCGGTCCTGCTCGCCGACGTTCGCGCCCTCCGACTCGAGCTCTCCGCGCCCGTCACCCGAGGCCGCTCGCTCCGTCTCCGGTCGGGGCGACCCACCGTCGTCGTCGCCCGGCGCGACCTGCTCGGACTGCGTCGTATGCCGGGTGGTCTCGTCTCCGGTGCCGCCCTCACCGCACTGGGTGGCGCGGTCGTCGGGTGGGCGTCGAGCGACACCACGGTGCCGCCGCTCTTTCCCTGCCTCGGGCTCGCCGCCTGCTACCTCGGCTACGGCGCGTGGGCGGAGGGGCTTCGGCTGCAGGGCGACAACGCCGGGACGCCGCCGCTCATCGGCCTGGACACCCGCCACGAGGCCCGGGCCCACCTCGTCGTCCCGACGGCCCTCTTCGTCGTCGTCGCCGGCGTGGTCGGTCTCCTCGTGGCCACGGCGGGCCACGGGGAGGGGTGGGCGGCCGGCATACGGGCTGGGTTGTGGTCCCTTCCACTGGCCGCGGTCCTCGCCGGCTGCCACCTGCTCGCGGCGTTCCGGGGCATTCCTCCCCAGGGCCTCTCCGGGATGCGGTCGCCCTGGCTGCTCGCCGGGTGGATCGGGCTGCCGATGATCATCGCCGCCGTTGTCGGTGGGCTGCTCACGGCCGCCGTCGCAGGTGGAACGCTCACCCCTTGGGTCTTCGGCATCGGCGCCGGGTGGTCCCTGGTCATCATCGGCCTGTCCCGGGCACGAGCCCTCGCCGAGGCCCACCGGGTCTGAGCTGCTGCCGAGCACCCGTACCGGTTACTGCACGTGTTACCCGACCGGAAGTGTTGCGGCCACAACACCTTGGGTTCGGTAGCCGGCTCGGTAACCGGTCGCCGCCGCTGGCGCCGTCAGGCCCGACCCGGGACGCGGCACCGCAACAGAGGCCGATGGTGGCTCGCGCTCAAGGAGAGCCGAGTAGTCCTGGGCATACGGGGCTGACCGGGCTTCGGCGAGGAATCCGGCCGCTCGGACGACTCCGGGCACGAAGACACCCCGCGTACCTGGAAGAGCTCACCTGCCCTTGCTGCATTCCTGCCCTGGGGGAGTTCAGTGAGGTACCACCACACGGGGTGCCGGGATCATCATAAAGGACGGATGCAGCAGACCCGGCCCGCGTCCGAGACCCTCCCACGAGTCGACGTACCTGGCGCCCTGTCCCGAGCGAGTTCGTTTGCGCTGCAGCGAAATTGGCTATGTCCGGAGCTGGACGTATGTTCGTGTACAGGAGTACGACGGGGGCATGGCCAGGGCACCCGCACCAAAGCCTGCTACGCCTATGTGAAAGCCCGGGATCAGCGGTGTCGCTTCCCGGGGTGTACCGCCGCGGCCTACTTCACCGACCTCGACCACGTCCGCCCCTGGCCCCTCGGCCCCACCAACCCGACCAACCTGGCCTGCCTGTGCCGACGCCACCACCGGATCAAACAACGACCCGGCTGGCAGGTCCGCCTCAACCCCGACGCCTCGATGGACTGGACCGACCCC
>JAJPIW010000077.1 GCA_021324575.1 Intrasporangiaceae bacterium
CCGCTCGTTTACTGATTATTGGGGGTGCCGGTCCCACTGCGGAAGCGTTTCCACCGGTACCGTCCTGTGTCGCAGTACTCCGTCAGAGAACCTGAACAGTAAAGGATTGACCCTCATGAAGGGCTTCAAGGACTTCGTCATGCGAGGCAACCTCGTTGAGCTTGCCGTCGCCTTCATCATCGGTAGCGCCTTCGCCACCGTGGTGACCGCATTCACCAAGATCGTCATCGAGCTCCTCGCCAAGGCAGGGGGTTCGCCCAACTTCGACGCGTTCAAGCCCGGCGGCCTGCAGTCGGTGGGCCCGTTCCTGACGGCGCTCGTCGCGTTCCTGATCTTGGCCTTCGTCGTGTACTTCTTCATCGTCAAGCCCTACGAGGCCTACCAGGCCCGTACCGCCGGCCCGGCCGAGGAGGAGGCTCCCGACCAGTCCGTCGTGCTGCTCACCGAGATCCGGGACGCGCTTCGCACCCGCGCCTGATCCAACCAGCACGGACCAGCAGCTCAGCAGCACCGCGAAGGGCGGTCTCCCCACCGGGAGGCCGCCCTTCGTCATGAGCGCCCAGGTCGTTCCTGCGCGACGGCGCAAGGGCGGACCAGGGGTGTCGCGATGTCTGCGCCGGCGGTCGCGACCAGCGCCGGGGCGCAGTGACGTTCGTGGTGCCCCGGCTACTCCCAGTGCGGGGGACGCTGCTCCCGGAGCCAGCGGTCGTGGCCGCTCTCGTCACGGCGCTCCCCCCAGCCGGCGTCGGTGTCGTCCCGGGTCTGCTCCGGACGCACCCGAGGCGCCGTCACCGGCAGGTCGACGGCCGCCTCGGTGTCGGCGTCCGGGTCCGTCGCGTCGTCGTCGGGCTCAGTCGCCATCGTCCGCGCCTCGGTCGGTGTCGTGCGCCTCGCTGGTCTCTGACGGCACCTCGGCTGCCGGTTGCGGGCGTGGCTCGGGGGCGGCCGGGGACTGGACCGCCGACACGATCCGCGCCACATCGCGCGCCGGGTCCCGGAACAGGCCGGTCGTCCACACCCGCATCGGTCGCCAGCCCAGCCGGGCCAGCTGCTCGGGCCGGAGCCGGTCCCGGTCCCGGGTCGTCGTGAGGGCGGCGTATGCCGGGCCGTCGCCTTCGACCGCCAGGGCCAGGTGTCCGCGGTGACCGGGATCCTCGACGGCCAGGTCGATCCGGTGCCCCGAGGAGCCGTAGCCCTCGTGGACGACCAGCCCTGCCTCCCGGAGCCGGCGGGCGAACTCGGCCATGACTACCCCGGCGGACGACCCAGCCGACCCGTCGGCACCGACCGGTGCGGCCGCCGCGGCCGGGGCGGCTCCGCCGGACGCGGCATACGCAAGGTAGTCGCGCAGCATCATCGCGCCACGGGCCTTGAGTCGGGTCGGGTCCAGGTCCTCGGCCGTGAGGGAGGAGACGACGGTCATCCGCTGGCGCGCCCGGGTGACCGCGACGTTGAGGCGACGCTCCCCGCCCTCGAGGTTGAGCGGGCCGAAGCGGTGCAGGACCCGACCGTGGGGGGTCTTGCCGTAGCCGACCGACAGGATGATCGCGTCGCGCTCGTCGCCCTGCACCCGTTCGAGGTTCTTGACGAAGAACCGCTGCGGGGCGTCCTCGTCGAAGAAGTCGGCGACGTCGGCGGCGTCGGACCGGCCCACGGCGCGGCGGACCGCGTCCTCGAGGCGCTGCGCGTGCTTGATACCCAGGGCGATGACGCCGAGCGACTCGGTGGAGCGTGTCCGGGCGTGCGCGAGCACGAGCTCGACCACCTTGTCCACCTCGGCCGTCGTCGTCTCGACACCGTCGTCGCCCTCGGCCATGACCCCCTCGCCGTCCACCGTGACCAGGTCGAGCACCGGACCCGACGAGGCGCCGGGGAAGGTCACCAGGCTGCCGGCATACACCTCGTCATTGGCGAAGGCGATGAGCCGCTCGTCCCGCGACCGGTAGTGCCACGAGAGCTGGCGCGCGGGAAGCGTCGCCGAGAGGACGTCGAGGATCGACTCGAAGCCTTCGGTGAGCCCGTCGTCAACGACGGTGTCATCGTCACCCGGCGTGGTGGTGAAGAACGAGGTCGGGGGCAGCTGGTGCTCGTCGCCGGCCACGACGACCTGCCGGGCACGGGAGATCGCCGAGATGGCTTGGGCGGGCGGGATCTGTGAGGCCTCGTCGAAGATGACCACATCGAAGTGCTGGCCAGGAGGGAGCGCTGAGGCGACGACGAGCGGGCTCATCGCCCAGCACGGCTTGGCCGCGGTGAGCACCGGCCCGGCCACGACCAGCAGGTCGCGCAGCGAGCGGTGCCGACGCGACTTGGTCGCCTCGGCCCGGACCAGGGACTCCTGCTGGGGGTGGTCCTGCAGGACCTGCCGCAGCCGGTCGCCGACGGCGGCCCGAACCCGGACAGCGGTGTCGGCGAGGTGCTGCCGGTCGGCGACGGCGTAGGCCGCCTCGGCCGTCCGCAGGCCGTCGCCGGTGTGGGCGCCGTATGCCGGGTCGCGCAGCGCCAGGTCCTCCACGACCGAGGTCCACCAGACGAAGTCGAGCTCGTCGGTGACCCGCTCCGGGTCGACCGCCCGCTCCGCGAGGTCGTCGATGAACGCCTGGAGCCCTGCGGTTCGCAGCTCGTCGAGGGTGCCGATGACCGTGGGGATGACCGAGAGCCGCTCCGGACGGGCGTCGAGAGCCGCGATCCGGTTCCGCAGCTCCGGCAACGGGGTCTGCAGGAGGTCGCCACCGGCCGCCGTGCTGGCCAGTCGCTGGCCGAGCCAGGTGAGGTCACGCTCGAGCGCGGCGTACGCCGACTCGGCGACGTCGAGGTCGGCAGGGATCTCCGGGCGACCGCCGCCGCCGGCCATCGAACGCCAGACCGTGCGCTGGGCGCCGGCCTCGACGAGCGCGGCGTGCAGGTCGGCCGGTGGCGAGCCCGGCCGCAGCAGGGAGCGAGCCTGCCTGCGGAACCGACGGCGCTCCCAGAAGCCCAGGCTGCTGCCCGCCTCCTGCCGCTGGGCAGCGGTGCCGGTTGCCGCGACGAGGTCGTCGAGGGGGATGTCGAAGACCTCCGGGCGGAACACCTCCAGGGTGTCGCGGACCCTGCTGACCGCCGCCAGGGTCCGGCCCCAGTCGGCGACCGTCTCGGCCACGGGCAGGCGGATCGACGCGAAGACCTCCCCCATCGTGCGGCCCATCGCGTCGATCCCGCCACCCGCCAACCGGGCGGTGACATCGCGTGCCTGGACCGCCTCTTCGGCGGAGGTGACCCGCGCGGCATACCAGGGGTCGTCGCCGGACTCGCTGTCCCAGGCGCCGAGGGTCCCGACGGACGTCAGGTCCCGTGCGAGCTGGGTGACGTCGTCGCGGGACAGCGCCTGCAGCACCTCGCCACGCAGACGGACCCGGGACCGGGGCGGGGCCGCCTGGGAGCCGAGCCGGCTGATCGCCTCCTGGGCCTCGTATGCCGTGACACCCCAGGGTTCGCGGGTCCGGTGCAGGGCGGTGACGTGGTCGGTCAGCGTGGTCCGGCGGGCGATGAGCTCGCGCCGGGCTGCGGCGTCGTCGGGCGCGGTTGCCGCGCCGAGTCGCTCGAGGCTGCCCCCGATGTCGGCCGCGATCCGGCGGCGCGAGGTCGTGCCGTCGTGCAGGTCGAGGACCAGGTCGGCGAGGCCGGCGCCCTCGAGCCGGTCCAGGACGGCGTCGATGGCGGCACGCTTCTCGGCGACGAAGAGGACGCGCTTGCCCTCGCCGGTGAGCGTCGCGACGAGGTTGGCGATGGTCTGGCTCTTGCCGGTGCCGGGCGGCCCCTTGATGACGAGGTGCGCGCCGGAGCGGACCGCGTCGATGGCCGCCACCTGGGTCGCGTCGGCGTCGAGGATGAGGAGCTCGCGGTCGGGGTCGACGTCGTGCGGGGACTCGGCCGGCAACTGGGCCCGGACCGAGCCGAGCGCCGCGGCGTCGCCGGCGAGGGCGGCGATGACGTCGTGGTCGGCCAGGGCATCGCCCTGCACGGCGAGGTCGGCAACCATCGGCAGCTTGGCGTAGGAGAAGTTCCCGATGACGAGCCGAGGCTGGACCTCGAAGTCCAGCAGGTCGACGCACAGGGTCGCAAGCGTGGCGAAGACCGGATAGGCGTCGAAGCTGCCGGTCACGGTGGCCATGTCCTCGAGCGACTCGTCGTCGAGGGTGATGCCCCGCTCGCTGGCGAGGTAGTGCTTCAGCACGGGGTTGAACTCGATGTCCTGACCGAGGTCGACGACGAAGTCGTCCTGGGCGGCTCCGGTGGCCTTGAGGACGCAGCTGCGCAGCAGGACCGGCGCCGCGGGCGACCGGTTGACCTTGGGCAGGGTCCAGGTCGCCATCCCGATCGCGATGAACCCGGTGGCGATGCCCCGCTCCTCCTGCAGCTCGCGGGTCTTGCCGGCGATCGCCCGGGCCCGGCGTCGGGCCTCCTCGAGGGCGGCCGGCTCGCGGACCAGCTCGGACAGCTTGGTGGGCGCGCCGGACATCAGCTTGGCCAGGCCGCCGGGGTGCGCGGTCGTGAGGTCGAGGGTGCCCGTGGGCAGGTCGCGGTACCAGAGCAGGGTGTTGCGGCCGCCGAGGTCGACCAGGTGCTTGGTCCACGTGGCGACCGCTGCCCGGACGCGCTCGGCGCGTGGGTCGGCGTTGGTCGTCTCCGTCACCTGAGCAGGCTAACGAACGAACCCACGAACCCCCCGCGTCGACCACGCAGTGAGGGCACCGACCGTGGTCGGTGCCCTCACTGGCTGTCGCTGCCTTGCGGCATCACGCCGTGTCGACGAAGGACGTGCGCAGGTACTTGTGCACGGCGTCCTCCGGCACCCGGAACGACCGACCGACCCTGATGGCCGGCAGCTCGCCGGCGTGCACCATGCGATAAACCGTCATCTTCGACACGCGCATGATCGAGGCGACCTCGGCCACGGTGAGGAACCGGACCTCGGCGAGCTGGCGCTCCGTCATGGGCTGACCCCGATCTTCTGCCCCCGCGCATCGTCGACTTCCCCGCCGACGGACACCTACGCGGATGCAAGAAGCAACCATAGGGGCAGATGTGACCAATGGGGAAGCCCGGGGAGCAAAGTCGAGCCGCTTGTAAAGCCGACACGCTGGACGTGGGGCGGAATTCTCGTATGCCGCTCCCCCTGGCGCCCTCCGGGTGCGACCCTCACCTCAGTCGAAGAAGGCGTCCAGGCCGTGGTGCGGGAACACGGCCTCCCGGGTCGCCATGATCGCCCGGTCCACCCCGCCCTCGGGGTTGTAGCCCATCGACCACGGCTGGACCCAGATGGGCAGGTTCGCCGGGGGCAGGTCGCCCATCCGGGCCGGCCCCGGGCGGCCGAACACCCGCTGGACATGGTCCCGCCACGACTGGGGCACGGGTGTGTCGACACCGACCGGACGGTGGGCGGCAATCGCCGTCAGGTGGGTCCACGACCGGGGCACGACGTCGACGAGGGCGTAGCCCCCACCACCGAGCGCCACCCACTTGCCCCCTGCGGCGTCGTGGGCGAGGCGGTGGAGTGCCTCGGCGGCATACCGGTGCGCGTCGACGGTGATCGCCAGATGGGCGAGCGGGTCGTCGAAGTGGGTGTCACATCCGTGCTGGCTGACCAGGACGTCGGGCCGGAAGGCCCGGACCAGCGGCAGCGCCACCGAGTTGAGCGCCCGCAACCAGGCCGAGTCGCCCGTCCCCGGCGGAAGGGCGACGTTGACGGCATACCCCTCCGCCTCCGGGCCACCGATCTCGGTGGGCCAGCCGGTCCCCGGAAAGAGCGCGCGTCCGCTCTCGTGGAGGGAGATGGTGAGCACCCTGGGGTCGTCCCAGAAGATCCGCTCCACACCGTCGCCGTGGTGGACGTCGATGTCGACGTAGGCCACGCGCTCGGCCCCGTGGTCGAGGAGCCACTGGATGCCGACCGCGATGTCGTTGTAGACGCAGAATCCCGACGCCGCGTCCCGCATCGCGTGGTGCAACCCGCCGCAGAAGTTGACGCCGTGCTCCATCTCGCCGGTCCAGACGCTCTCGCACACGCGGCGGGTCCCCTCGACGATCCGGGCGCTCGCGTCGTGCATCCCCTTGAAGGCCGGGTCGTCCTCGGTGCCGATGCCCCATCGCCCGTCGACGGCCTCGGGGTCGTCGGAGGCCGCACGCACGGCCGCGATGTAGTCGGCCGAGTGCACCGTCTCGAGCACCTCGTCGGTGGCGATCTCGGGGTTCACGATCTGCACGTCGTCCAGCACGCCGAGTGACCGGGCGAGCCGGGCGGTGAGGTCGAGGCGGGCCGGGCCCATGGGGTGTCCCGGGCCGAAGTCGTATGCCGTGAAACTCTCGTCCCAGACGACTGCCGTAGTCCCCATGGCCGTGAACGCTACTCTGCGGACCTGTCGGGTGAGCCGTAGTCTCACCTCCACGCCCGGTGACGTCAGCACCCGGGTGAGCACGCGGCATACGGAGGATGGATGGCCCGCAACCGGCTCTACGAGGACGACGTCCTCGTCATCGGACTCGGGAGGTTCGGCGCAGCAGCGGCGCTGGGGCTGCAACGGCTCGGGCACCGGGTCAGTGCCGTCGAGCGTGACCCGGGCCGGGCCGAGGCGTTCGTGGGGCGGCTGAGCAAGGTCGTCCAGGCCGACGCGTCGTCGCCGGCCATCATCGAGAAGATCCGGGCCCGCGACTTCCGGCTCGCCGTCGTCGGCATCGGCTCGTCGGTGGAGAGCTCGGTCCTCGCCGCCGCGAACCTCGTGGACGCGGGGATCCCGTCGATCTGGGCCAAGGCCAAGTCGGCCGAGCACGCGCGCATCCTCACCCGGATCGGCGTCACCCACGTGGTGCGGCCCGAGCGCGACAGCGGCTACCGCGTGGCACACCTCGTCAACGGCAAGCTCGAGGACTACATCGAGTTCGACGACGGGTTCGCGATCGTCAAGATGCGGCCGCCGCAGGAGACGATCGGGTTCACCCTCGAGCAGAGCGCGATCCGCAGCAAGTACGGCGTGACGGTCGTGGGGGTCAAGGCACCCGGGCAGGACTTCACGTATGCCGTGCCGCAGACCAAGGTGAGCGGCCAGGACACGCTCATCGTCAGCGGACCGGTCGAGCTCATCGAGCGGCTCGCCTCGCGCCCCTGAGCCCGGGGAAGACGCGGGGTGCGGGCTGCGCCTCAGGCCCGGTCGACGCCGAGCGGGAGGACCATGCAGATCTCCTCCTCGCCGTCGTCCGCGCTGACGACCCGCATCGGCCGCCGGCTGTCGGTCGGCCGGAAGCCGAAGCCGCTGGCGAACGCCACCGCTCGACCGTTGTCCGTGCCGACCCAGTAGGCAAGGTGGGTCTTGCCGTTGTCGCGGGCCGTCTCGGCGCCGGCGCGGACCAGGGCGGAGGCCACACCGGTCCCTCGTGACGAGGGGCGGACCCAGAGCCCGAAGAGCTGGGCGACGGTCGGCGAGTCGGCTTCTGGGATGTCGCCGACGCTCGCGACCCCGGCCGCCGCCCCGTCGACCTCGGCGAGCAGCCGGTGGGACCGTTTCATCCGGTCGCGCCACTCGCTCTCGGGGAAGGCCTCCTCGTCCGGCGCCGTGGCGACGAACGCCTCCGGCGACTCCACGAGGGCGGCCAACCGAACCGAGCGGTAGGCCTGCCAGTCGTCCTCGGTGAGCGCACGCACGGAGATGTCTGCCATGAGCCAACTCTCGCACGCGCCGGGGGATTTGGGGCCAGGTGGGCCGACTCAGCGGATCCGGAGCTCCAGCTGGGTCTCGGTGATCGTCTCGTCCCAGGGGATGCTGCCCGTCACCCCGGTCGGGGTGAAGCCCTGACGCTCGTAGAACCGCACGGCACGGTCGTTCTCGTCGGCCACCTCCAGGACGATCCGGTCGAACCCCTGGGCGGATGCCGTCTCGACCACCGCCCGCACGAGGGCGTCTGCGACCCCGCTCCCCCGGTGCTCAGGGTGGACCCACATCCCGACCAGATACGTTGTGCCAGAAGGAAGCTCGGGATTCGGGTACATGCCGATCGACCCGACCGTGCCGTCGATGGACGTGCTCGCGGAGGCCGGCTCACCGGCATACGCCAGCCACAGCCAGGCGCTCGTGGCGAACGCGCGCCAGTCCTCGTCGCTGCGCCGAGAGGTCTCGGCCAGCGTGGAGCCGAAGGAACGAGGACTGTCGCCCAGCATGGCGAGCCGGACGTCGCGGTAGGTCTGCCAGCTGTCCTCGCCGACCCGGACGACCCGGACCGACGTCACTGCGCGCCGGATGCCAGCTCGCGAGACCGGGCTGCCGCCGCCTCCATCGCCGTGATGAACGCCGCCCGCACCTTGTGGTCGTCCAGCTCGCGGAGCGCGGCCGCGGTGGTTCCGCCGGGAGAGGTGACCTGCTCGCGCAGGATCGAGGGGTGCTGGCCGGTCTCCTTGATCATGGTCGCGGCGCCGTAGAGGGTCTGGACGACGAGCTCGGTGGCCGTCGTGCGCGGCATACCGAGGACGACCCCGGCCTCGATCATCGCCTCGACGACGTAGAAGATGTAGGCGGGGCCACTGCCGGAGATCGCCGTGACCGCGTCCATCAGCTTCTCGGGGACCTGGGTGACCTTGCCGCACGAGGCGAGCAGGCCCGAGGCGATGGCGAGGTGGTCGTCGGTGCAGTGCTTGCCCGGAGACAGGGCTGCCATCCCCTCGTCGACGAGGGCCGGCGTGTTGGGCATGACCCGGACGACGCTCGAGCCCTCGGGCAGCCGTGACTCGAGGAAGTCGGTGGTGATGCCGGCCGCGAGGGACACGACGACGTTGCCGGGCCGGACCCGGTCGGCGATCTCGTCGAGCAGGCTGCCCATGTCCTGCGGCTTGACGACCAGGACGATCGTGTCGGCCCGCTCCGCGGCGTCGGTGTTGCCGAGGACGGTGATGCCGTACTTCTCGGTCAGCTCCGCGGCCCGGTCGGCACGCCGCTCGGTGACGACGAGGTCCGCGACCGGGTGACCCGACCGCAGCAGGCCGGACAGGAGGGTCTCGCCCATGACACCGGCACCGAAGATCGCGACTGTTCCCATGGCGCGATCGTATGCCGTGCGCTCACCGCCCGCTCGGGGGTTTCGCGCCCGCCGGCTGCGCCCCGACCGAGTCGAGTGATCACGACACGCGGCACGTCCTTGGTGAAGGCCCGCGTGTCGTGATCACTCGTCGACGTGCGACTCGTCGCCGAGCTCGACGAGGGCGCCGAGGGCGGCCCGCATCGTCGCGACCGCCTCGGGGCCGACCCGCTCGACGAGCGCCGCATCGACGCCCGCGATCGCGTCCCTCGTCTCGACGGCGGCGGCCCGACCTCGGTCGGTGAGGGTCACGGTGATCCGGCGCCGGTCGTCGGGGTCAGGAGTGCGCTCGAGGTAGCCGCGCATCACCAGGGTGTCGACGAGCTGGCTCGCAGCCTGCTTGGTGACGTGCAGGCCCGCGACGGCGTCGGCCAGGGTGCTGCCCTGGTTGGCGACGGCACCCAGGACGAACGGTCCGCGTCGCGGAAGGTCCTCGAGGCCGGCGTCGCCGAGGGCTCGGCGGACGGCCGCGATGTAGGTGTTGCGCGCCGCCTGGAGCAGCGGGCTCATGACGAGGCTCTGGTGCCAGGCATCGGGATCGAGGTTCGGGGCAGGGAGGTCGGCCATCCGTCGACCATCTGATCATGTTCGTTGACTGTCAACTACCTTGACAGTCAACCGGTGACTCTCAGTTCTTGCCGGCCAACCCGCGCAGGAAGAAGACGGTGTTGGCCGGCTTCTCGGCCATCCGTCGCATGAGGTAGCCGTACCACTCGTCGCCGAACGGCAGGTAGACCCGCATCTGGTCGCCCCGGTCGGCGATCCGGCGCTGCTCGTTGGGCCGGATGCCGAGGAGCATCTGGTACTCGAAGGAGTCGGGGCTGCGCCCGTGGTGCGCGGCCAGCGCCCGAGCGATGTCGAGCAGCCGCGGGTCATGGCTGGCGATCATCGGGTAGCCCTTGCCGGCGAGCAGGACCTTCAGACAGCGGACGTATGCCGTGTCGACGTCCTCCTTGGCCTGGTAGGCGACCGACTCCGGCTCCTTGTAGGCGCCCTTGCACAGACGGACCCGGCTCCCGGCATACGCGAGGTCCCGGCAGTCGGCCTCGGTGCGGTGGAGGTAGGCCTGGAGGACCGCCCCGGTCGAGGGGAAGTCCTTGCGCAGCTCGGCGAGGATCCCGAGGGTCGAGTCGGTCGTCGTGTGGTCCTCCATGTCGAGGGTCACCGTCGTGCCGGCGGCTGCCGCGGCGACACAGATGTCTCGGGCGTGCTCCAGGGCGATCTTCTCGCCGTCGGTGGGCAGCTTCTGGCCGCAGGCGCTCAGCTTGACCGACACCTCGGCCTTGCCGCCCTCGGTGAAACCCTTGTCCTGCAACGCGTTCAGCAGCTTGATGTAGGTGTCGCGGGTCGCGTCGGCCTGCGAGCGGTCGAGCGTGTCCTCGCCCAGATAGTCGATGGTGACCATGCGCGCCGTCTCGCGCAGCTCGCCCGTCACCTCGACCGCGTCATCGACCGCGTCGCCGGCGACGAACCGCTTGACGACCGATCGGCTGACCGGCGCCTTCTCGACGGCGTGGCGAATGGTCCCGGAGTCGGCGAGCCACAGCAGGCCGTTGCGCAACAGGTCACTGGCATCCATGGACCGCAGGGTATCGCCGGGACCGGGCATCTGCCTCTGATGGGTGAAAGATCCACGGGACAGGCCGGCAGCCGCGCTCAGTGGAGGTGATCGGACGCGCCCAGGCGCGTCGGTCCACCTCCACCCGATGGCCGCGCACCGGTCCGGTCAGGGCGTGCGGCGACGCAGGGTGAGCGATCCCAGGACCAGGGCCAGCGCGATCCACCCGACGATGACGACGAGGTCCTTCCCGACGTCCCCGAGCGCATCGGAGGTCGCGGTGATGGTCTTCATCGCGTCCACGGCATACGAGAGGGGAAGGGCGTCCGAGACCCAGCGGAGGACATCGGGCAGTGCGTCGCGGGCGACGAGCAGGCCGCAGAGGAGGAACTGGGGCAGGACGAACGCAGGCATGAACTGGACGGCCTGGAACTCGGTCCGCGCGAAGCCCGAGGCGAGGAGCCCCAGCGCGGTCCCGAGGACGGCGTCGGCCACCGCGACGACGACGAGCAGCCAGATCGGCCCGGCTACGTCGAGTCCGCAGACCCAGACGGCGAAACCCGTTGCGACGAGGGCCTGCACGACGGCCATGAAGCCGAACGCCAACGCATAGCCGGCCATGAAGTCGCCCTTGCCGATGCGCGTCGTGAGCAGCCGCTCCAACGTGCCGGACGTGCGCTCACGCAACGTCGCGACCGAGGTCACGATGAACATGACGACGAACGGGAAGACGCCGAGCAGAGCCGGGCCGATGTGGTCGAAGACGAACGGGGTGGCGTTGAAGATCCACGCGAGCAGGCCGATGAGCACGCACGGCACGACGATCATGAGCGCCACGGTCCGGTGGTCGCCGCGGATCTGGCGCAGCACCCGGCCGGCGGTGAGGAGGGTCAGGCGGAGGTTCATGCCGCACTCCCCCCTGCGCCACCGGACCGTGCCGCCGTCGATGCCGCCCGGTCGATGAGCGCGAGGAACGCGGCCTCGGCGTCCGGGGCGCCGGTCTCGGCGAGCAGCTGCGCAGGCGTGGTGTCGGCGAGGAACTCGCCCTCGCGCATGAGGAGCAGCCGGTCGCAGCGGGTGGCCTCGTCCATGACGTGGCTCGACACGAGCAGCGAGGTCCCGGCGGCCGCGAGCCGGCCGAAGAGGTTCCACAGGTCGCGGCGCAGCACCGGGTCGAGCCCGACGGTCGGTTCGTCGAGGACGAGGAGGTCCGGCCGCCCGACGAGCGCGCACGCGAGCGAGGCCCGCGAGTGCTGCCCGCCGGAGAGGTTCTCCACTCGGGCGGTCGCGTGCGAGGGGAGGTCGACCAGCGCGATCGCCTCCTGCACGGCCGCCTCGTCCACCCCGGCGATCCGGCCGAAGTAGCGGACGTTGTCGGCGACCGTCAGGTCGGCGTACACGCTGGGGCTCTGGGTCACGTACCCGACGCGGTGGCGCAGCCCCTGCGACCCTGCCGGCTCACCGAGAACGGTCACGGTCCCCGACTCGACGACCTGCACGCCCACGACGGCACGGATGAACGTCGACTTCCCGCCACCGCTGGGGCCGAGCAGGCCGACGACCTGGCCGGTGGGGATCCGGACCGACAGGTCCGGGATGACGAGCCGGCCGCCACGGGTGACGCGCAGGTGGTCGACCTCCACGGCATACGAGTTATTCACCATGTGATGAAATATACGTCGAGAGCAGGGTACCGGCAAGAGCCTTCCGGAGAATCGGGCCGTATGCCGCAGGGCTCAGACCGCGGGCCCGGCGAGGTAACGCTGGAGGGTGGGAGCCAGGTGGGCCACGAGCTCCTCCGGGGTCGCGTCGACCATCGCCGGGAGCTCGATGACGTAGCGGAGCATGCCGACGCCCACCATCTGGGCGGCCGCCAGCGATGCCCTGACGTCGATCTCCTCCGCCGCGAGCTCCTTGTGCCGCAACGAGATCTGCCGGATCAGGTTGGAGAAGATCGCGCCGACGACGAACTCGCGCAGCATCCGGGCGGCGTCGTCGTGCGACACGGCCGAGCGGATGAGGACCTGGAAACGCGCTCGGCCCTCGGGCGCATCCCAGACGGCGAGGAAGGTTCGGGCCATCCGCTCCCCCACCTCCGCCACCGGCCCCTCGGCGACCGACCGGATCAGGGCATCGGGGTTGGCGGGAACCTGGAGCACCTCGGCGAAGAGGCCCGGCTTGCCGTCGAAGTAGTGGTGGAGCAGGGCCGGGTCGACGCCGGCCCGCCGGGCGACACCGCGCAATGACGTTGCGTCATAACCGGATTCGGCGAACTCGGCCCGGGCCGCCTCAACAATGGCACCCCGGGTGTCGGCGCTGGCCGGTCGGCGCCCGCGCGGGCTCACGGGGTCGCCCGACGTCGCCGCGAGCGCACCGAGGAGTGGGCCGGCTGGTCGAGCGGCGCATCGTCGGTCGTCCGCGCCTCGAGGTGGAGCCGGGCAAAGCTCAGCGCCTCGGCGAGGGCCGACTCACGCTGCTCCGCGTCGAGCTTGCGGGTGCCCACCTCGACGACGACGATGCCCGGGAACCCCTGTGCGGCAATGGTTTCCAACACCTCAGCACACGGCTGACCTCCGTGCCCGGGGACGAGGTGCTCGTCCTTGATCGAGCCCGAGCCGTCGGCGAGGTGCAGGTGCCGGAGCCTGGGGCCGAGATCGCGGACCATGCCCATGGCATCGGACCCAGCGGTCGCCGTGTGCGAGAGGTCGAGGGTGACGTGGTCGTAGGGCTGCGGGACCGGGTCCCAGTGCGGCAGGTAGGCCTCGATCTCGCGGTTGCGGGCGCGCCAGGGGTACATGTTCTCGACGGCGAGCGTGATGCCCGAGTCGGCCTCCCGCATCGCGACGCCATCGGCGAAACCCGCGGCATACTCCCGCTGCCAGCGGAACGGCGGATGCAGCACCACCGTGGAGGCGCCCACCTCCCGGGCGACGTCGATCGAGCGGTCGATCTTGTCCCAGGGGTCGGTGCCCCAGACCCGCTGGGTCAGCAGGAGCGTCGGTGCATGGATCGAGGTGATCGGTATGCCGTGGTGCTCGGCGAGCCGGGCCAGCGCGCCGGCCTCCTGGGTCACCGGGTCGGTCCACACCATGACCTCGACGCCGTCGTAGCCGAGGCGGGCGGCGATGTCGAAGGCCGCCGCACAGGACTCGGGGTAGACCGACGCGGTCGACAACGCCACCGGAACGGTGGTCGGGGCGGGGCTGTCGGCGGCCGCTGGAGCGCGCCGCCTGCCTACCCTGACCATGCCGTCCAGACTAACGAGCCCTGCCCTCGGTCCCGGTCGGGACGTCATCAGCCGAAGTCGGACTAGGGTCCTTCACCATGAAGCTGCGCGAGGAGCAGGTGCGGATCCCCGCGCCGGACTGTGAGATCCGTTCGACCCTGATCCGGCCGGTCGGCGACGGACGGTGGCCGGCCGTGCTCTTCTACAGCGACATCTTCCAGCTCACCGAGTCCACCCTCCGCACCGCGCGTCGACTCGCCTCGCGGGGCTTCGCCGTGTGGGTGCCGGAGATCTACCCCCGCGTGCTGGCCGGGGTGGCGCTGGAGTTCGACGACGAGGGGAAGGCGGCCGGTCTGGCCGGAGCGGCGGCAACCACGACCGCCCAGTTCGACTCCGACCGGATCGCAGTCCTGGACCACCTGGCCGGTCGTCCCGACGTGGGCGAGCTGTACTGCGTCGGCTTCTGCATCGGCGGTCACCTCGCCTTCCGCGCCGCCCTGGACGAGCGAGTCGCCGCGACCGTGTGCTTCTACGCCACCGGCCTGCAGGACGGGAAGCTCGGCGCCGACGCTGACAGCGGCACCCTGGAGAGAGCCGCAGACGTCGCCGGCCGGATGATGATGGTCTTCGGCTCGGCAGACCCGCACGTCCCCGCAGCGGCGCGGCTGCAGATCATCTCGGCCCTGTATGCCGCCGGGTCGGAGGACCTGGAGCTGCACATCTATGCCGGTGGCGAGCACGCGTTCATGCGCGATGTCGGCGCCCGGCACGACCCGGCACTCACCGACGCGGCGCTGGACGAGGCGGTGTCCTTCCTCACCGGGCGCTGACCGGTCAGGTCAAACCGTCCAGGCGGCGCAGGATGAGGCCCTCACGCAGGGCCCACGGGCACACTTCGAGGACCTCGATGCCGAGCAGGTCCATGACCGCCTCGATGACGATCGCACCGCCGAGCAGCTGACCGGCCCGGGAGGCGGACACTCCCGGGAGGGACGCCCGCGCGGCGACGGACTTCTTCCCCAGCCGCTGGACGATGTCGGCGAGGTCGTCGCGGCGCAGGAGGCGCACGGCATACGGGCCCTCGGCGCTCGGCGCCGCCCCGGCGAGCCGAGCGAGGGACCGGATCGTCTTGGAGGTACCGACGATGTGGTCCGGGGTGCCCGCCTTGGCAAGGGGCCGCACCGAGGACGCGATGTCGGCACGCGCCCGTCGACGGGCCTCGCGGATGTCACTGGCCTTGGGCGGGTCACCGGGCAGGTACATCCGGGTCACGCGACCGGCTCCGAGCGGCAGCGACAGAGCAACGTCGGGCTCCTCGTCCATCCCCTGGGCCAGCTCGAGCGAGCCGCCGCCGATGTCCACGACCAGGAGGGTGCCGGCCGACCAGCCGTACCAGCGACGGGTTGCCAGGAAGGTCGCGCGGGCCTCCTCCTCCCCGGACAGGACCGTGAGGGAGACCCCCGTCGCCTCCCGGACCCGGGCGAGGACTGCGTCGCCGTTGGGGGCCTCGCGGATCGCACTGGTGACAAAGGCCATCAGGTCCTCGACGCCCTGGTCCTCGGCGATCTCGAGGCACTCCCCGACGAACCGCTGGAGCTGACGTGCGCCCTCGTCGGCGATCGCCCCGTCGTCCCCGACATGTTCGGAGAGGCGCAGCAGGCGCTTGTGGGAGCTCGCTGGCAGGGGCCGGGCCCCCGGGTGGGCATCAACCACCAGCAGGTGGACCGTGTTGGAACCAACATCGATGACTCCGAGGCGCATGAGCACAACCTATTAGGGTTGGCGGGTGCCGACCCCCCCGCCCGCGAACTCTCCCGAGACGCCGCTCGACGCGCCGCGGATCTGGGTCGAGTTCACCGACCCGGCCGACGAGGGGCAGCGGTTCCGCTGCGACCTCACCTGGCTGACGTCGAGCTGGACGTGCATCTACGGCAGCGGCTGCCAGGGGATCTACGCCGACCGGCCCGACGACGGCTGCTGCACCCTCGGTGCGCACTTCACCGACCAGGACGACATCGACCGGGTCAAGAAGGCGGTCAAGGAGCTCGGCCCCGACGAGTGGCAGTACCACCCGGGCTCGACCAAGACCAAGGCCTGGACCGAGCCGGAGGACGACGCCACCAAGACCAAGGTCGTCGACGGCGCCTGCATCTTCCTCAACCGGCCCGGCTTCCCCGCCGGCGCGGGGTGCGCCCTGCACCAGCACGCCGTCCTCACCGGGGTCGAGCCGCACACCCTCAAGCCCGACGTCTGCTGGCAGCTGCCCATCCGACGCACCTACCGGACGGTGGAGCTGCCCGACGAGACCAGCTACCTGGAGATCTCGGTCACCGAGTACGACCGCCGCGGCTGGGGGCCGGGCGGCCACGACCTGGACTGGTACTGCTCCTCCAACCCCGAGGCCCACGTCGGCCGCGAGCCGGTCTACCGGAGCAGCCGGGGCGAACTGGTCGAGCTGATGGGCCAGCCGGCATACGACGAGCTGGTGATCCGCTGTGAGGCCCACCTGGAGACGGTGCGGTCCGCCCGCCGGGCCGGCAAGCGCCAGCTGCTGCCGCTGCTGGTCCACCCGGCGACGCTGGCGGCCGGCGGGCCGGGTCGGCCCAGCGTCCGGCGCCAGCCGACCCGCAAGCCCACCATCACCGGCTGACCCCGGCCCACCTCAGCTTTCCCGCCCCATCCGGGAAAGTCGGCTTCGCAAGGGAACCCAACCCTGGCGAAGCTGGAGCTTCCCTTGCCAAGCCCGACCGGCTACTCGACGGTCACCGACTTGGCCAGGTTGCGCGGGCGGTCGACGTCCTCGCCGAGCGCCACCGCCGCGTGGTAGGCCATCAGCTGCAACGGGATCGTGAGGATGATCGGGTCCAGCTCGGGCTCGGCCTTCGGGGCGACGACGCGAGTGAGTATGCCGCCCTCGCCCACCTCTCCCAGGTCCACGTCGGGGTGGGTCACCGCGACGACGTGCCCACCACGGGCGGCGACCTCGTGGACGGCGCCGATGTTGCGGGCGACGAGGTCGTCGTCCGGGACGATCGCGACGGTCGGCATCGAGGGGTTGATCAGGGCGAGCGGGCCGTGCTTGAGCTCGCTGCTCTGGTAGGCCTCCGCGTGCCGGTAGGTGATCTCCTTGAACTTCTGCGCGCCTTCCCGCGCCACGGGGTAGCCCCGCACCCGGCCGATGAAGAACAGGCTCTCCGCCGGGGCCAGGGCGCGGCCGGCCGCGGCATACGACTCCTCGTCGGCGAGCGCCTTCTCGATGAGTCCCGGCAGGCTGCGCAGCCCCGCGACGAGCCGCGAACCGTCGGCGTGGGACAGGTCGTGGACCCGGCCGAGGGCGAGTGCGAGGAGCGCGAAGGCAACTCCCATGTGGGTCAGCGCCTTGGTCGAGGCGACGGCGACCTCGGGGCCGGCGTGCAGGTAGATCCCACCGTCGCACTCGCGGGCGATCGAGGAGCCCACGACGTTGACGACCCCGACCACCCGGCCGCCCTTGCGCTTGACCTCACGGACCGCGAACAGGGTGTCAGCGGTCTCGCCGGACTGGCTCACCGCAACGTAGAGGGTGTCCGGCTCGATGACCGGGTTGCGGTACCGGAACTCCGACGCAGCCTCCGCCGACGCCGGCACGCGGGCCAGGTCCTCGATCAGCCCGGCGCCCAGCTCGCCCACGTAGTAGGCCGATCCGCAGCCGAGGATCTTCACCCGGCGGAAGCCACGCAGCTCCCGCGGGTCGAGGTTGAGCCCGTCCAGACGGGCCGTCCCGAAGCGGTCGTCGAGCCGCCCGGTGAGCATCCGCTCGACCGACGCCGGCTGCTCGTGGATCTCCTTGTGCATGAAGTGGTCGTGCCCGCCGAGCGCGAGCTCCTCGACGGTGAGGTCCACGGTCACCGGGGGCCGGTCGGTCCGCTCCCCCGCCGCGGTGAAGGTCCGGTACCCGGTTGCCGTCACCGTCGCGAGGTCGCCGTCGTCGAGGTGGACGACCGACGACGTATGCCGGACGAGGGCGGAGGCGTCGCTCGCGACGAACATCTCACGGTCGCCGACTCCGAGGATGAGCGGAGAGCCGTTGCGCGCCACCACGATTCGGTCCGGGTGGTCCGCGGACAGGACGGCCACGGCATACGTCCCGGTCACCTGACCCAGCGCCGAGACGACGGCGTCCTCGAGCGACTCGGCACCCGAGTCGGCAGCGGCTCGCGCGACGAGATGGGCGAGGACCTCGGTGTCGGTGTCGCTCGCGAGGTCCACGCCCGCAGCGGTCAGCCGGGCCCGCAGCTCGGCTGCGTTGTCGATGATCCCGTTGTGCACCACCTGGACCCGCCCGTCGGCCGAGGCATGCGGGTGCGCGTTGCGCACGGCCGGCACCCCGTGGGTGGCCCAGCGGGTGTGGCCGATGCCGACCGTCCCGGCGAGGCGCTTGGGCAGGGCCGCCTCCAGGTCACGGACCCGGCCGACCTGCCGGACGACCTTGATCCCGGAGCGGCCGAGGACGGCGAGACCGGCGGAGTCGTAGCCGCGGTACTCCAGTCGTTGCAGGCCCTCGATGACGATCGGGGCGGCGGGTTGGGAGCCGACGTAGCCGACGATTCCGCACATGTGGTGGTCTCCTTCGTGGGGTGCTTCGGACGAGCTCGTATGCCGGGTGGCCGGGTCAGCCGTAGACGATCCGGCGCAGCTGGCGGGCGGTGAGGTCGGGCGCGGCGACGACGCGGCCGGCCAGTTCGGCGGCGAGCTGGTCGAAGATCTCCTCGTTGCGGCGCCCATGGGTCTGCAGGTGCGCGTGCCGGCGCCGGACGTAGTCCTCGACCGGCTCGCGGTGAAAGGCGACGACGTCGTCGATGACGCGCGCCGCGACGCCGGGCGACAGGCCGGTCGAGGCGACGATGCGTTCCACAAGATCCGGGTCGGGCACTCGTCCATGATGCGCGACCGGCCTGCGAAATCCAAACATCTGCCCGGAATCGGGCAGATATGCTGGGTTACAGGGTGCGCTGGTCCATCGAGTGGCCAGAACACGCCGTATGCCGGTCGGTTGAGGCGGCGCGTTCTGGCCACTCGACACGGTGACTGGGCGGCCGAGGCCAACTGTCGGTGGACGCACCTACTGTTCTGGCCATGGCGACCAAGACACCCCGACCGACCGGCTATCGGTGCGCCGAGTGCGGCTGGACCACGGTCAAGTGGGTCGGCCGCTGCGGTGAGTGCCAGGCCTGGGGCACCGTCGGTGAGGTGGGCGGCCCCACCGCGGCGCGCACGACCGCGGCGGCCGCGGTGGCCCGTCCCGCGGTGCCGATCGGGGAGGTCGACGCCACGCACGCCGTGGCCCGCTCGACCGGCGTCTCGGAGTTCGACCGGGTGGTCGGCGGCGGGCTCGTGCCCGGTGCCGTCGTCCTCGTCGCCGGCGAGCCCGGCATCGGCAAGTCCACGCTGCTCCTCGACGTGGCCGCCCGGGCCGCGCGCTCCGGCGAGGGCCGGCGCGTCCTCTACGTGAGCGGCGAGGAGTCGGCCGCCCAGGTCCGCGCCCGGGCTGAGCGGATCGAGGCCATGGCCCGCACTCTCTACCTTGCCGCCGAGACCGACCTGGCGACCGTGCTCGGCCAGATCGAGGCCATCCAACCCGAGCTCGTCATCGTCGACTCGGTCCAGACCATCGCCAGCGGCGAGGTCGACGGCTCCGCCGGCAACGTCACCCAGGTCCGCGAGGTGGCGGCGTCGCTCATCCAGGTCGCCAAGTCGCGCGGCATCGCGGTGCTCCTCGTCGGCCACGTGACCAAGGACGGCTCGATCGCCGGCCCGCGCGTCCTGGAGCACCTCGTCGACGTCGTCGTCGCCTTCGAGGGCGACCGGCACTCGCGACTGCGGCTCGTCCGGGCCGTCAAGAACCGCTACGGCCCGACCGACGAGGTCGGCTGCTTCGACCTGTCCGACATCGGCATCGTCGGGCTCGACGACCCGAGCGGGCTGTTCCTCTCCAGCCGGACCCGCGAGGTCGCCGGGTCCTGCGTGACGGTGACCCTGGAGGGGCGCCGCCCGCTGCCGACCGAGATCCAGGCCCTCGTCGCCCCGAGCCCGGCCCAGACCCCCAAGCGAGCCACGCACGGCCTGGACGCGTCCCGGGTCGCGATGGTGATCGCCGTCCTCACCCGCCGGGCCCACGCCCCGCTCACCGGGCAGGAGGCCTACCTGTCGACAGTCGGCGGGGTCCGCGTCACCGAGCCGGCCGCCGACCTGGCCATCGCCCTGTCCCTCGCCTCGGCGATCCTCGACCGGCCGGTCGCCACCACGTCGTTCGCCTTCGGCGAGGTCGGGCTCGCCGGAGACGTGCGGCCGGTCACCGGACCGCACCGGCGGCTCGGTGAGGCCGCCCGGCTCGGCTTCACCACGGCATACGTGCCGGTCGGCGTTCTCGGTGCCGGGCCGGTCCCCACCGGGATGGAGGTGGTCGAGGTGCCCGACGTATCCACCGCGGTTCGGCACGCGATCGGGGCGCACTCCCCCCGTTAGACTCGGGCCACCACCCGACGACGACCAAGGCGGACCGAGTGCAGCACAGCGACGACGAGTTGCTCCGGCACACCCTCGCAGCCGTCGCCCCTGGCACCGAGCTGCGCGACGGGCTCGCACGCATCCTCCGGGGCCGCACCGGCGCCCTCATCGTCCTCGGCCAGGACAAGCTCGTCGACCAGATCGCCACCGGTGGTTTCCCGCTCGACATCGAGTTCTCGGCGACCCGGCTGCGCGAGCTGGCCAAGATGGACGGCGCCGTCGTCACCGACCGCGACGTGACCCGCATCGTCCGCGCCGCGACCCAGCTGCTCCCCGACCCGAGCATCGAGACGAGCGAGTCCGGCACCCGGCACCGCACCGCCGAGCGGGTCGCCAAGCAGACCGGCTACCCCGTCGTCTCGGTGAGCCAGTCGATGCGGATCGTCGCCCTCTACGTCGGCGGCCGCCGGGTCGTCCTGGAGGACTCCAGCCAGATCCTGTCGCGCGGCAACCAGGCCCTGCAGACCCTCGAGCGCTACAAGGCCCGCCTCGACGAGGTGACCGGCACCCTCTCGGCCCTGGAGATCGAGGACCTGGTCAGCGTCCGAGATGTCGCGAGCGTCCTGCAGCGGCTGGAGATGGTCCGCCGGATCAAGGAGGAGATCGCCGACTACGTCCTCCAGCTCGGCGTCGACGGCCGGTTGCTCAGCCTCCAGCTCGAGGAGCTCACCGGCGGGCTCACCGACGACCTGGCCTGGGTCATCCGCGACTACGTCACCGAGGGGCGCGGCGTCACGGTCGAGGGCGCGATCGCCAGCCTCCAGGCGCTCGACTCCGCCGAGCTGCTCGACCTCGCGGCCGGCGCCAAGGCGCTCGGCTTCACGGTGATCGGCGACGCCCTCGACGCGACGGTCTCCCCTCTCGGCTACCGGCTGCTCTCCAAGGTTCCCCGGCTGCCGGGCGCCATCGTGGACCGTCTCGTGGAGCACTTCGGCGGCCTCCAGAAGCTGTTGGCAGCCGGCGTCGACGACCTCATGGACGTCGACGGCGTCGGTGAGGGGCGCGCCCGTCTGGTCCGCGAGGGCCTGTCCCGCCTGGCCGAGACGAGCATCCTGGAGCGGTACGTCTGAGCCGCGCCCTCCGCTCGTCCCACCCCTCGGGTCCGGCGACCCTGCACGAACCGATCCTGGCCTGGTATGCCGCGAACGCGCGCGACCTGCCGTGGCGCCGACCCGACTGCTCACCGTGGGGCGTCTTCGTCTCCGAGATCATGGCCCAGCAGACCCCGCTCTCCCGGGTCGAGCCGCTGTGGCGTGAGTGGATGGAGCGATGGCCGACGCCGGCGGCGCTCGCGGCCGCCCCGCCCGGTGAGGCGGTCCGGCACTGGGGCCGGCTCGGCTACCCGAGACGGGCATTGCGCCTGCACGCCGCAGCGGTGGCCATGGTTCGTGACCACGGTGGCGAGGTACCCGATACCGAGGCCGGCCTGCGCGCGCTGCCCGGGGTGGGCGCCTACACCGCCGCCGCGGTCGCCGCGTTCGCGTTCGGGCTGCGCACGACGGTGGTCGACACCAACGTCCGACGCGTCCTCGTCCGGGCGCTGGACGGCGAAGCCCAGGCGGCGCCCTCGCTGACGGCGTACGAGCGCGACCTCGCCGAGTCGGCGGTGCCGTCCGGCCGTGCCGCCTCCGCGGTCTGGAACGTCGCCGTCATGGAGCTCGGCGCCCTGGTCTGCACCGCCCGTATGCCGCGGTGCGAGGCCTGCCCGATCGCGGACCGGTGCGCGTGGCTGGCAGCCGGGCGACCGGCATACGACGGACCACCGCGACGCGGACAGGGCTACGAAGGCACCGACCGGCAGGTGCGCGGCCGGATCCTCGCCCTGCTTCGCGAGGCCACGAAACCCTTGTCGCGCAGCGAGTTCGACGGCTGCGCGCCGGAGTCGGGAACCGTCGACCGCTGCCTCGACGGGCTGGTGGCCGACGGGCTCGTCGAGCCGCTCGCGCGCTCCCGCTTCCGCCTCCCGGCCTGAGCTCTCCCTCCGGCAGCCGCCGGCGGGCGGGTGGCCGGCTAGACGACGAGGTTGAGCAGCAGCACGCAGGCCAGCCCGACGACCGAGATCACCGTCTCCATGACCGACCACGACTTGATCGTCTGGCCCACGGTGAGCCCGAAGTACTCCTTGACCAGCCAGAAGCCGGCGTCGTTGACGTGGCTGAAGAACAGCGACCCGGCGCCGATCGCGAGCACCAGCAGGGCGAGGTGCGGCTTGTCGAGCGAGGTCGACAGTGGCGCCACGATGCCGGCCGCGGTGATCGTCGCGACGGTCGCCGACCCCGTCGCCAGCCGGATCCCGACGGCGACGAGCCACCCGAGCACGAGCGCCGAGATGCCCGCGCTCTTGGCCATGTCGCCGATCACGTTGCCGACACCGGCGTCGACGAGCATCTGCTTGAAGCCACCGCCGGCAGCGACGATGAGCATGATGCCGGCGATGCCGGGCAGGGCGCCGCCCACGGTCTTCTCGATCTGGTTCTTCTTCATGCCCGACCCTGCACCGAGCAGAGCCATGGCCACGAGGACCGCGAGAAGCAGCGCGATCGCCGGCTCGCCGAGCCAGGTGAAGAAGGTCCGGACGCCGCTCTTCTCATCGAGCGTGAGCTCGGCGACGGTGCGCGCCAGCATGAGCAGAACCGGCAGCGTGATGCAGAAGATCGCCGCGCCGAAGCCGGCCCGCTTGGTAAGGCGCGGCGCGTCCGAGGCGATGCCCTGGGTGCCCACGAGGCCCCCGGCCGGAGCCGAACCGGCGGCGCCGGGAGCGTGGACCGGGACCCACACGTCGATGAACCGGGCCAGCAGCGGGCCGGCGATGATCAGCGTGGGGATGGCGACGATCAGCCCGAACAGGAGCACGAGGCCGACGTCGGCGTTGAGGTTGGCGATCGCGGCGAGCGGGCCGGGGTGGGGCGGGATGAACCCGTGGAGCACCGAGAGACCGGCGAGGGCCGGGATGCCGACCTTCATGATCGAGATGTCGAACTTGCGGGCCACCATGATGACGACCGGGACGAGCAGGACGACGCCGATCTCGAAGAAGAGCGGGATGCCGATGATCGCGGCGATGAGCGCCATCGCCCACGGCAGCTTGTTCTTGCCGACGCTGCCCACGATCTTGTCCACGATCTGCTCGGCCCCGCCGCTGTCGGTGAGCAGCTTGCCGATCATCGCGCCGAGGGCGATGAGCAGACCCACCGAGCCCGAGGTGTTGCCGAACCCCTTGACGAAGCTGGTCAGGATCGCCTCCGGCGCCACGGCCGCCACCGCCCCCATGACCGCCGCGCCGATCATCAGGGCCAGGAAGGCGTGGAACTTGGCCCAGGTGATGAGCAGGACCACGGCGGCGATGCCGATGACGGCCGCGAGGAGCAACTGGGTGTTGCCGGCCGTGGTGATCTTGTCGGCAGCGGCAACGCCGGTGGCACCGACGGCACGGGCGTCCCCGGCGAGCTGCGCCACCGGGTGGGCGAGTTGGGCGCTCATGCGCGATGTCCTTCCTGGACGTCGGAGGGGTCGGCGAGGGAGAGAGCCGCCAGGACGCGGGCGAGGACCTCGGGGGCGCTGCCCTCGACCGAGACGACGACGCTGCCCCGGGCCAGCTCTTCGGGAGCCAGAGGCTCAAGGGTCTCGAACTGGCTGTGCAGCAACGAGCTCGGCATGAAGTGGCCCTCGCGGTGGCCCATCCGGTCGCCGACGAGCGACTCCGGCGCGATGAGGTGGAGGAACCGAACCTCCGGCCCGGCTTCGCGGAGCAGGTCGCGATAGACGACCTTCAAGGCCGAGCAGGTCACCACCGAGCTGTGTCCGGCCGCGATCTCCTCGGCCATCCAGTCGCGCAGGAGGCGCAGCCAGGGCCAACGGTCCTCGTCGGTGAGCGGTGTGCCGGCGTGCATCTTGGCGATGTTGGCCTCGGGATGGAAGGCGTCGCCCTCCGCGAACTGCCATCCCATGATCGTCGACAGGCCCTTGGCGACGGTCGACTTGCCCACCCCCGAGACGCCCATCACGATCACGACATCGGGTTCGTGCCTGCCCTGCGTCGGACCAGTCATGATCCGACTGTATGCCGGTGACCCACCGGCGGCGACCGGTACGCACCGCCCATTCCCCGCCTCCCGCGGCACACCGAGCGGCGCGTGCAGAATATGCGCATGCGGGGGACACCTGGGGCCGTCGTGGCCGGTCGCGCGGCCACGATGACAGTCGCGACGGTCGCCGCCGCCGTGGTCCTCGGAGCCAGCACACCGGCATACGCCGACAACGGGCTGGGCATCCGGTCCGACAACCGCTACGTCGTCGACCCCGCGCACTCACGGGTCAAGGGCACGCTGCGGATCACCCTGTCCAACGACACCCCCGACCAGTCGAGCAGCCAGGGCACCCGCCGCTACTACTACGTCGGGTTCACCGTGCCCGTGCCGGCCGGTGCCAAGGACGTGGTCGCGATGTCCGGCGGCTCGCGGCTGGGCGTGTCCTACCTTGCCAGCAAGGACCCGAGCACGAAGTTCGCCCGGCTGGCCTTCCCGTCACACCTGTACTACGGCCAGACCCGGTCCATCACGGTCACCTTCACCGTGTCCGGTGCGGCGCCCCGGTCCAAGAACCAGACGAGGATAGGACCGGGGCACGCGACGTTCGCCGTCGACGGGGTCGGCGACCCGGGGCGGACAAGAGTCGAGGTCGACCTGCCCTCGACGATGACCTGGGACAGCACGAGCGACGACTTCATCCAGACCACCTCGAACGGGCAGCGCTGGCTGGTCGCGACGAAGAACAACTACAACGGCGAGATCTGGGCGATCGTGTCCGCCCGGGACAAGGCCATCGCCAAGGGTCATCCGGTCCGGGCCGGCGGGACGACCTTCACCGTCGTGCCCTTCCCCGACGACCCGGCCTGGTCGACCTTCGCCGACAAGAACCTCAAGGCCGGCTTCCCCGCGCTGGAGAAGCTCGTCGGCCAGCCGTGGCCGGGGGGCCTGTTGACCATCCGCGAGGACAGCAAGGTCAACGTCTACGGCTACGACGGCTGGTACGAAGCGGCCTCCGCCGAGATCGTCGTCGGTGAGGACCTGGACCAGACCCTGCTGTTCCACGAGCTGTCCCACGCGTGGAGCTCCCAGGCCCACATCCAACCGCGGTGGGTCTACGAGGGCCTGGCCCAGGTGTTGGCCGACCGCACCACAGCCGCCGTCGGCGGCAAGGTCGACGCGGCCCCGAAGGTTGCCCGCACGGCCAAGGGCGCGATCGTCCTCGACACCTGGACCAACCCGGCCGACGGCCGGTCGGGCGCCGATGACGCCTACGCCTACCCGGCCTCCCACAAGGTGCTCACTGCCGCTCTCGCCGGCACGACGCCGGACCAGTTCCGAGCCATCGTGGGTGGCATCGTCCGGTCCGAGGACCCCTACGACCGGCCCGGGGGCGAGAACGTCTCCGGCGCCCTCACGACGACGCACAGCCTGCTCGACCTGCTCGACAACCGAGGCGGCAACCCCGCGGCCGATGCGCTCTTCAAGCAGTGGGTCCTCCCGGCCGCCGACATCGCCCAGCTCCCCGCCCGCAGTGCCGCTCGCGCGACGTATGCCGCGATCGACGAGGCCGACGGGGCATGGCAGCCGCCGGTCGCCCTGCGGCGGGACATGTCCGGGTGGTCCTTCGACGACGTGGGTGCCCTGTTCACCAGGATCCAGCAGCTGGCCAGGCAGGCCCGCGCCATCCAGTCAGCCGCCGTGGCGGCCCACGTCCCGGTGCCGTCGGTCATCCGGTCCTCCTACGAGGACGCCAGCGACGTCGGCGCCTTGACCACGCTCGCCACCGACCTGCCACAGGCGGCGTCGGCGGTCACGGCCGTGGGCGCTGCAGAGGCGGCCACGAAGGGGGCTACCAACCCGCTGGCCCGACTCGGCGCCTCGGTGACCTCCCTCGACAGCTCGACCGCCGCGGCCGCTCAGGACCTGGCCGGCGGGCACTACGCCGCCGCGACCCGCGCGGCGAAGGCCGCACGGGACAACGCCGGTCGGGCCACCCTCGTGGGCCTGGGGGTCCTCGTCGGCGGGCTGCTCCTGGTCGCCGCCCTCGGGCTGCTCGCGCGGCGCGTGGTGGCCCGCCTGCGGCGTCGGCGTGCGACCCGGGCGTCAGCCGTCGGGGTGCAGGACGCGCAGCATCCGGGTGTTGCCCAGGGTGTTGGGCTTGACCCGCTCCAGGTCGAGGAACTCGGCGACCCCCTCGTCATAGGACCGCAGCAGCTCGGCGTAGACCGCGGGCTCCACGGCCTGCCCCTCGATGGGCGCGAAGCCGTGCCGGCCGAAGAAGTCGGTCTCGAAGGTCAGGCAGAACAACCGCTCCAGGCCGAGGGCGAGCGCGTCGGCGACCAGCCGGTCGAGGATCCGCGCACCGACACCCAGCCCGTGGTGGTCGGCGTCGACGGCGAGGGTGCGCACCTCGCCGAGGTCCTCCCACAGCACGTGCAGGGCACCACAGCCGACGATCCGGCCATCCACCTCGGCGACCCGGAACTCCGGTAGCGCCTCGTAGAACGCCACCGCCTCCTTGTTGAGCAGGACTCTCGCCTCGGCAAGCGGCCGCACCAGCTCGCGGATCGCCCGCACGTCCGCTGCCCGGGCAGACCGCACGACGACGTCGGTCGGCGCGCTCACGTCGGGGGCGCCCGGGCTGGGAGGGCTGGCGGGAGTCACGCCGGAAAGCCTAGTGACGGGACCAGACGCACGTATGCCGCGGGGCCGGGTCCGGAGATGATCTCCGGGACCCGGCCCCACGGCATACAGGATGGTCGTGCCCGAACGGTCAGGCGGTCGCCGTCTCGCCGGGGCCCGTCGCGGTCCCGGTGCCGACGAGCGGCACCTCGATCGCGCGGGCGTGCGGTGTGCCCTCGAAGGTGAAGATGGCTTCCTTGCCCTCACCGTCGACCCCGACCGCGACGATCTCGCCGGCCTTGAGCTCGCCGAACAGGATCTTCTCGGACAGGACGTCCTCGATCTCGCGCTGGATGGTGCGACGGAGCGGACGCGCGCCGAGGACCGGGTCGTAGCCACGGGTGGCCAGGAGGTTCTTGGCCGCGAGGGTGAGCTCGATGCCCATGTCCTTGTCCTTGAGCCGCTTGTCGAGCTTGGCGATCTCGAGGTCGACGATCTGGACGATCTCCTCCTGGGTGAGCTGCGGGAAGACGATGGTGTCGTCGACGCGGTTGAGGAACTCGGGCCGGAAGTGCTGCTTGAGCTCGTCGATGACCTTGTTCTTCATCCGCTCGTAGCCGCTGCGGGTGTCCGGACCTGACGTGAAGCCCAGGGCACCCTTGGAGATGTCGCGGGTGCCGAGGTTGGTCGTCATGATGATGACGGTGTTCTTGAAGTCGACCATCCGACCCTGGGAGTCGGTGAGCCGGCCGTCCTCGAGAACCTGCAGCAGGCTGTTGAAGATCTCCGGGTGGGCCTTCTCGACCTCGTCGAAGAGGACCACGGAGAACGGGCGACGGCGGACCTTCTCGGTCAGCTGACCGCCCTCTTCGTAGCCGACGTAGCCGGGAGGCGAACCGAAGAGCCGCGACACCGTGTGCTTCTCGGAGTACTCGGACATGTCGAGCTGGATGAGCGCGTCCTCGTCTCCGAAGAGGAACTCGGCCAGCGTCTTGGCCAGCTCGGTCTTGCCGACGCCGGTCGGCCCGGCGAAGATGAACGACCCACCGGGACGGCGCGGGTCCTTCAGGCCGGCCCGGGTGCGCCGGATCGCCTGGGACAGGGCCTTGATGGCGTCGTCCATGCCGACGACCCGCTTGTGCAGCTCGTCCTCCATGTGGAGCAGCCGGCTGGACTCCTCCTCGGTGAGCTTGAAGACCGGGATGCCGGTGCTCGCCGCGAGGACCTCGGCAATGAGCTCCTCGTCGACCTCGGCGATGACGTCCATGTCGCCGGACTTCCACTCGGTCTCCCGGGTGGCCTTGTCGGCACGCAGCCTCTTCTCGTCGTCGCGCAGGCGCGCGGCCTTCTCGAAGTCCTGGCCGTCGATGGCCGACTCCTTCTCCCGCACGAGCGCGGAGATCTTCTCGTCGAACTCGCGCAGGTCCGGCGGCGCGGTCATCCGGCGGATGCGCAGTCGCGCGCCCGCCTCGTCGATGAGGTCGATCGCCTTGTCCGGAAGGAACCGGTCGTTGATGTAACGGTCGGCGAGGGCGGCTGCAGACACCAGGGCGGCGTCGGTGATCGAGACCCGGTGGTGGGCCTCGTAGCGGTCGCGCAGCCCCTTGAGGATCTCGATGGTGTGGGCCAGGGTCGGCTCCATCACCTGAATCGGCTGGAAGCGGCGCTCGAGCGCGGAGTCCTTCTCGATGTACTTGCGGTACTCGTCGAGAGTCGTCGCACCGATCGTCTGGAGCTCACCACGAGCCAGCATCGGCTTGAGGATGCTCGCGGCGTCGATGGCACCCTCGGCGGCACCGGCACCCACGAGGGTGTGGATCTCGTCGATGAACAGGATGATGTCGCCGCGGGTGCGGATCTCCTTGAGGACCTTCTTCAGCCGCTCCTCGAAGTCACCGCGGTAGCGGCTGCCGGCCACGAGCGCGCCGAGGTCGAGGGTGTAGAGCTGCTTGTCCTTGAGGGTCTCGGGCACCTCGCCCTTGACGATGTCCTGGGCCAGACCCTCGACGACGGCGGTCTTGCCGACGCCGGGCTCGCCGATGAGGACAGGGTTGTTCTTGGTGCGGCGGGACAGCACCTGCATGACCCGCTCGATCTCCTTCTCGCGCCCGATGACCGGGTCGAGCTTGCCCTCGCGGGCGGCCTGGGTCAGATTTCGACCGAACTGGTCGAGCACGAGCGACCCGGCGGGGGTGCCCTCGGCGGGCGCGCCCTGGCTGCCGGTTGGGGCACCCGCGGCGCCCTCCTTGCCCTGGTAGCCCGAGATCAGCTGGATGACCTGCTGGCGCACCCGGTTGAGGTCGGCCCCGAGCTTGACGAGGACCTGCGCGGCAACGCCCTCACCCTCGCGGATGAGCCCGAGCAGGATGTGCTCGGTGCCGATGTAGTTGTGGCCGAGCTGCAGCGCCTCGCGCAGGCTCAGCTCGAGGACCTTCTTGGCCCGCGGGGTGAACGGGATGTGCCCGGAGGGCGCCTGCTGGCCCTGGCCGATGATCTCCTGGACCTGCTCGCGCACGGACTCCAGTGAGATGCCGAGGCTCTCCAGCGCCTTGGAGGCGACACCCTCCCCCTCGTGGATCAACCCGAGCAGGATGTGCTCGGTCCCGATGTAGTTGTGGTTGAGCATGCGCGCCTCTTCCTGGGCGAGCACGACCACCCGACGGGCGCGATCCGTGAACCGTTCGAACATTGACTTGGCTCCCTACTTGTCGAGTCACCTCGATGCTACTTGTCGAGCCTGTCAGCCGGATGTTCCATTTCGGTTACCGGGCCGTCGCGACAGGCGACATCTCTTCGTGGCGTCCAACGCGGCATACGGGCTGAGGTGTTCCCGGCTTTGAGTCCGGTGGGCTCATGTTCGCCGACAGCGGATCCCGTATGCCGCGCGCCCGGGTCTCCCTCAGGCCGCCGGGCCCTTCTTGCGGACCTCGTCGACGTGCGCCATCGCCTCGCGCAGGTCGCCCAGCCAGGTCTCGGAGTGCTCGCCGACGAGCCGGACGCACCAGGCGACCGCCTCGGAGCGGCTGCGCGCCACGCCGGCGTCGACGAGGGTGTCGAGGACCTGGCGCTCGGGCTGCCGCAGCCGGGTCATGACGGGGGCAGCGAGCTGGGTGAAGATCGCCTCGGTGTCACCGACGGTGACGCCCCAGCTCACCTTCTTGCCGGAGCCGCGCTCGAGCTCGAGGGCGATCTCGATGCGGCGCTGGCGGGTGTCCTCGCGGAACTGCCGGATCCGGCCTTGGGCCGCGATGGCGCGGTCCTCGGGGCGACGGCGCCGGCGTCCTCGCCGAGGTCGGGCTCGTTGAGGGCGCCGACGATGAGCAGCTCGTCCTTGTCACGGCGGACCTCGACGGGTCCGGTGAACCAGTCCTGCGGGATGCGGCCGGCCAGCCAGGCCTCCGCGGTTGTGCGTTGTGTAGTCATGTAACGACGATTACACGATTACACGTCGACGACAAGGCCCGTATGCCGTGGGCGAACACGCGCCGGCCCCGCACGTGCGGGGTTGTTCAGAGCCCCGGCCGCCCACCACCCGCGCTTCCCCGCACGTGCGGGGTTGTTCAGAGCCCCGGCACCCGCCCACCCTCGCTTCCCCGCACGTGCGGGGTTGTTCAGGCCCCCCGCACCCACCCAGCTGCGCTTCCCCGCACGTGCGGGGTTGTTCAGGTCACGTTGGCCGATTTGACCTGAACAACCCCGCACGTGCTGGCTGGTGGTGCGGGGGCGCAGCTACTCCGCGATGGTCACCGTCGCGGAGTAGCTGTCTCGCCGGTGCCGTCGTTGACGGTGAGGACGAGCCGCGTACCCATCGGGGCGGCCTGGAGCAGCCGGATCCGCGAGCGCCGGGTGCTCGTCGAGCAGCTTGGCGCCGTTCGCGAGCGACCGGAGCGCCGCCGTCTCGGCCCGCGCCATCTCCAGCTGCGCCGCACCACGCTGCCGAGCCGTCGCCAGCTCGAGCGTCGCGGACCGCAGCTCGGCCGGGAGGATGACGTCCTTGACGACGACCTCGATGACCTCGACGCCGACCTCGACCGCCACAGCGGCGACCGATGCAGTCAGCGCCGCACCCGGCAGGCCCGCCCCGCGCCGGATCAGGTCGGTCACCTGGAGCGCCCCGAGAGCGTCCCGGAGCGCGACCTGGGTCGCGAGGTAGACCGTCCCGAGGGGGTCGGCAGTGCGCTCCAGCCACGTGACCGGGTCGGACACCGCGTAGCGGACGGTCGCCGACGTGCGCACCTGGACCCCGTCGGCGGTCAGGACCTCCTGCGGAGCCACGGCCAGCGGTGCCTCGCGCAGGTCGATAGCCACGTAGCGGGCGCCCCGCGCGCGCCGGTGTCGGCCGGAGGTCAGGACGCGCGCGAGCACTCCACGCCGGTACTCGACACACGCCGTCCGGGGCGCGACGGTGATGGTGAACAGGGACATGATCTGACCTCCTTCGCAAGGCCGTTGGTGGTGGGTTCGGTTGGTGGACAATGGTTTTGGCGCTGCGTGGCGACACCGCCGGGTGGACGGCACCGGTCGCGGGGCGTCGACACCCACGTGCTGGCGGTGCCGGGCCACAGAGCGACCGAGGCCGTTTGCCCCACCCGACGACGCCGGTTGGAGAGTCGAACTCCGAGGACTGAACAGGTCCGTTGCCTGGTGCCTTTGCAGGGCTGGAGCCATGACGACGGGGCGATGCGCGGAACCGGCATACGGCACGCCGCTCCGGCCGCTTCCCCGCCGCTGTCCGTGGACAAGGATGCCCGACGAACAACCACGCGCGCCAACGGTTTTCGCGCGGACCTCAGACGAGGGTCACCGACGGCGCTGGCAGCGGCCGCACCAGAACAGGTTGCGCCCCGCCACCACCTGGGTCCGCACCCGCGACCCGCACGTCGGGCAGTCCTCGCCAGCCCGCTTGTACACGGCGTAGGCGCGAGGGAACGAACTCTCGCTCTCGTATGCCGGTCGCCGGGCGCGGCGGGACTCACCCTCGAGCCCGCCCTGCCAGGAGACGGCGTATGCCGCGGGGGCGCCTGTCGCGCGCAGCTCCCGTGCGAGCGTGAGCTGTTCGTCAAGAGTGATGATCTGCCCGAACGCGACACCAATGGGCATGAGCTCGACGAGGTCCTCCCAGATCGCCCGCCAGGTCGCCGGGCGGATCTCGCGACCCGGCCGGAACGGGTCGACACGGTGCCGGAAGAGGACCTCGGAGCGATAGACGTTGCCGACACCGGCGAGGACCGACTGGTCCATGAGCAGCTCGGCGAACGGGCGCCCGGACTTGGCCAGCTTGGCCCAGGCCCGGGCCGGGTCGTTGCCGATCTGCCCGGCCCGCAACGGATCCGGCCCGAGCCGCGCCACGATCGCGTCCAGCTGCTCCGGCGAGATCACGTCACAGACGGTCGCCCCGCGTAGGTCGGCGACATGCGTCTCGTTGAGCAGCCGGACCCGCACCGCGCCGACAGGCGGCGGTTCGGAACCCAGCCCACCGGCATACGGGGCGACGTCGAAGACGCCGATCAACCCGAGGTGGACGTTGAGGATCCGGTCGCCCTCGAAGGTGACGAAGAGGTGCTTGCCCCATGCCTCGGCGCGCTCGACGAGCCGCCCCGACAGGAGCGCGGCGCCCTCGACGAAGCGCCCCTGGGGTGAGGAGACCGAGGGTCGCGTCCCGGCGAACGCGCGGTCGAGCGCGGACGCCAACCGGTGCAGCGTATGGCCCTCAGGCATGCGGAAGCCACGGAACGAGACGAGACGGCATACCGGTCAGCTGGCCTTCTTCTTGGCAGCGGACTTCTTGGCGGGGGCCGCCTTCTTGGCCGGCGCAGACGCCGAGGACCCGGACTCCTCGCCGCGCGCGGCTTTGGCCTTCTCGACCGACTTCGCCAGTGCCGCAAGCAGATCCACCACCTCGCCCGCCTCGTCGGCGGCCTCGGGTGCGTGCTTGATCTCGCCGCCCTCGACCTTGGCCCGGACCAGCTCCTTGAGGGAGATGGAGTAGTCGTCCTCGTACTCGTCGGCGTCGTAGTCGCCGGCCAGCTGGTCGATGAGCATCTTGGCCATCGCCATCTCCTGCTTGGATGCGTGCGACTCCTCGCCCAGGTTGGCGAAGTCGGGGTTGCGGATCTCGTCGGGCCACAGCATCGTCTGCATGACGATGACGCCGTCGCGGACGCGCAGCACGGCCATCGTCATCCGGGTCCGGATCGAGACGGTGACGATGGCGACCCGCTTCTCGGACTCCAATGCGTCGCGCAGCAGGATGTAGGGCTTGGTCGCCGACTTGTCGGGTTCGAGGTAGTAGGACTTGTCCAGCCACATCGGGTCGATCTGGTCCGTCGGCACGAACTTGGTGACGCCGATCTCCTTGGACGACCTGCTCGGCAGGTCGGCCAAGTCCTCGTCGGTGAGGACGACCATCTCGCCGTCCTCGGTCTCGTAGCCCTTGGCGATGTCGTCGAAGCTGACCTCCGCGCCGTCGATGGCACAGGTCCGCTTGTACTTGATCCGCCCGCCGTCCTCCCGGTGCACCTGCCGGAACTGCACGTCGTGGTTCTCGGTCGCGGAGTAGAGCCGCACGGGGACGTTGACCAGGCCGAAGGAGACGGCACCCTTCCAGATCGCGCGCATGACTCCAGCGTATGCCGTGTGCCCGCGTCCGACCCCGGGTCGGAGCGGATCCTGGGGTGGGTGGCAGAGCGGACTGAACTCGCGCCGTGTTCGTTTGTCGCAGGAGTGGCCGACATGTCGAACACTCCTGCGACAAACGAACACGGGCAGAGGCCCGCGACGGTCAGAGCCGGGCGGCGAGCTCGTCGAGGACGTCACCCAGCCGGGCCACCGCAATCGAGATGTGCCCCTCGCCCGGCTCGAGGTGGGCAACCGCACCAGGGATGTGGTCGGCCAGCCACTGACCGTGGTGGAACGGCACCATCAGGTCCGCGTCGCCCTGCCAGACCGAGACCGGGACGCTGATGTCGTCGAGGGCGAAACCCCAGTCCCTGGTGAAGGCGAGGTCGTCGTCGACCCACCCGTCGACGACGGCGACGCCCCCGCGCAGCCCCTCGACGAGGTCCACCCCGACGGTCGGGTCGACGAGGACGGCCCGGTCGACCGGCGGCAGGATCGACGCCAGCTGGACGACCATCTCGGCCGCGTCCGCTGCGTGCAGGCCGACCGCCTCGCGCTCGATCCACGGGCGCAGCGCGGCCTCGCCGCGCAGGGCCAGGCCGAACTCCTCGATGTTGTCCGCGCCCATCCCGTCGAGGAACCCGTCTGCGGCATACGGCATGACACCGGCGACCGAGGCCGCGGCCACGACCCGGCGCGGCAGGCCGGCCGCCGTCGCGAGCGCGTGCGGGCCGCCACCGGACTGGCCGATGACCAGCACGCGCGGGACGTCGAGGTGGTCGAGCAGCTCGGCCATGTCGCCGACGACGTCCGCGACCGACCGGCCCGGGCGCCGGGTCGAACCCTGCGCCCCGGCCCTGGTGTAGGTGAGCAGGCGAAGACCCCGCTCGGCGCAGGCGACCGCCATGGCCCGCCACTGGAGCAGGCAGCCCGGCGTGCCGTGGTGGAAGAGGACGGGCACGGCACCCGGCGGCCCGGAGACGGCATACGCGAGCTCGCGCCCGTCGCTCAGGGTGAGGGTCGAAGTGGTCCCGTCGGTCGTCATGGGCCCGAGCGTAAGGCCCGGTGGGACCGGCCCGCCGCTCGCGCGGCGTGTCCGGTGCCCAGGCCGAACCGGTGGGTGAGGATGGGGGCGTGAAACCGATGCTCGCCACCGTCGCCGGCACGATCCCGGTCGGTCCGGAGTGGGTGCACGAGGTCAAGTGGGACGGGATGCGGGTCCTCGCCGACGTCCGCGACGGGCGCCTGCGGCTCACCTCGCGGGCCGAGAACGACGTCACCGTGAGCTTCCCCGAGCTCGAGGGTCTCGGCACGGCATACGACGACGTCCTGCTCGACGGTGAGGTGGTCGCCCTCGACGGGGGCCGCCCGAGCTTCGGCGCGCTCGCCGAGCGGATGCACGTGCGGGACCGTCGCAAGGCGGAGCGGCTGGCCGCGACCCGCCCGGTGACCTTCATGGTCTTCGACCTGCTCCGCCTGTTCGGCGCCGACCTCACGACCCAGCCGTGGGAGGCCCGACGCGAGCTGCTCGACCGGCTCGACCTCGGCGGGCGACACTGGCAGGTCCCACCGGTCTACGACGACGGGCTCGAGCTCTGGGAAGCCACCCGCGACAACGGCCTCGAGGGGATCGTCAGCAAGCGACGGACCAGCCCGTATGCCGTGTCGCGGCGGTCCGCGGACTGGCGCAAGACCTCGCACCGCACGACCCTGTCGGCGGTCGTCGGCGGCTGGCGCCCGGAGACCGGGACGACGCACCGGCTCGGTGCCGTGCTCGTCGGGCTGCCGGCTCCGGGTGGTGGCTGGCGGTATGCCGGCCGGATGGGTTCGGGCCTCACCGGGCGAGCGGCCACCAACCTCCAGAAGACCCTGGAACCGTTGCACCGCAAGGACTCTCCCTTCGTCGACGAGGTGCCGGCCATCGACGCAGACGGGACGACGTGGGTCGAGCCGCGGATCGTCGTCGAGCTGAAGACCCTTGGTGGGGCCGAGCAGTCCCGGATGCGACACCCGGCGTTCCTCGGCATACGACACGACCTGAGGCCGTCGGACCTGCTGGAGGCGCAGGACGCCGATGCCTGAGCGCTACGTCCCGGAGGTGACCCGAGTCGAGGTGGCGGGCCGCAAGCTGAAGCTGACCAGCCTGGCCAAGGTGATGTACCCCGCGACCGAGACGACCAAGGGAGAGGTGCTCCACTACTACGCGCGGGTCGCGCCGATCCTGCTGCCGCACCTGGCGAACCGCCCGGTGACGAGGGTGCGGTGGCCGCACGGCACGGCCGACCAGAGCTTCTTCTTCGAGAAGAACCTGCCGTCCGGGGCGCCCAGCTGGCTACCGCGGGTCGCGGTCGACGACGTGACGTACCCGCTCATCGAGGACCTTGCCGACCTGACCTTCCTGGTCAACCTCAACTCCCTCGAGCTGCACGTGCCGCAATGGACCTGGTCCGACGGCGGGTTCCACAACCCCAACCGGCTGGTCATCGACCTCGACCCGGGCGCCCCCGCCGGACTGCACGAGTGCTGCCAGGTCGCCCTCATCGTGCGCGACCGGCTGTCAGCGCTCGGTCTGGACCTCTTCCCGGTCACCAGTGGGAGCAAAGGCATGCAGCTGTATGCCGGTCTCGGCGGTGACCTCAGCAGCGACCAGGTGCGTGACCTGGCCCAGCAGCTGGCGCAGGAGCTCACCAAGAAGCACCCCGACCTGATCCTGTGGAAGATGACCAAGTCGCTGCGGCCGGGCAAGGTGTTCCTCGACTGGAGCCAGAACGTCGGCGCGAAGACGACGATCAGCCCGTACTCGCTGCGCGGCAAGGAGCTGCCGACCGTGGCGACCCCCGTGACGTGGGACGAGGTGTCCGCCGGGGCCGACGACGCCGACGCGATCGGTCAGTTCCAGTGGGACGCGGTCCTGGACCGGATCGATGAGTACGGGGACCTCATCGCGGACCTCCCGTGACGAGCTGACCCAATTGTTCCGGTAGTCACCGTCCGGGGCGCGTGACTACCGGAACAATTGGGTCACTCAGTGACGGGTGGGGGTGGGGAGCGGAGTCCGCAGCGGCGGTCAGTAGCGGCGGCCGAGGTTGCCGGTCCTGGCGAAGTGCCGCGCGGCCTTGAGCACCACGTCACGACGACGCCGGCCCTCGACCTTGTTGGGCAGCGAGAGCTGGACGACCTTCCAGTACACCGACGCCGACTGCTTGGCGAGCGACCCGGTCACGTAGGGCAGGTCGTAGCGGTCCATGAGGTCGCGGATCCTCGGCGCGATCTCGGCATACCGGTTGCTCGGCATGTCGGGGAACAGGTGGTGCTCGATCTGGTGGGACAGGTTGCCGGTCATGACGTGCATCGCCTTGGAGCCGGTCAGGTTGCCCGACCCGAGCATCTGGCGCAGGTACCACTCGCCGCGGGTCTCCCCCTCGATCGAGGTCTTCTCGAAGACGGCGATGCCGGGCGGGAAGTGCCCGCAGATGATGACCGTGTTGGTCCAGACGTTGCGGACCAGGTTGGCGACCAGGTTGGCCGTGATCGTCGTGCGCGCCGAGCCCGTCGGCAGGGACATCGCCGGATGGACGACGTAGTCACGGGTCACCTGACGCTTGACCTTCGCGACGACCTCCATGGCCTCCGTGCGCCAGGCCGCCTTGTCCTCGGCGCTCATCCGCTTGCGTTTGGCGAGGTAGCCGCCCAGCTCGAGGTCGTATGCCGCGATGCCGTACTCGAAGAGCAGCGCGTTGCCGACGTGCCAGACCGGCTGGAAGAGGTAGAAGAGGGTCCACGGCTGGTCCTCGTCGACGCGCAGGATGCCGTAGCCGAGGTCGTTGTCGCGGCCGAGGACGTTGGTGAAGGTGTGGTGCAGCTCGTTGTGCGAGTGCTTCCACTGCTTGCTCGGGCTGGCGTTGTCCCACTCCCACTGGGTCGAGTGGATCTTGGGGTCACGCATCCAGTCCCACTGGCCGTGCATGACGTTGTGGCCGATCTCCATGTTCTCCAGGATCTTGGCCGCCGAGAGGCCGGCCGTGCCGAGCCACCACGCCGGCCGGAAGCCCTTCACCTTGACCCCCGAGAAGAGCAGCACGGCCCGGCTGCCCATCTCCAGGTAGCGCTGGGTCTTGATGACCTTGCGGATGTATGCCGCGTCCTTGGCTCCGCGGGAGTCCATCACCTCGGCGCGGATCGCGTCGAGCTCGCGCCCGATCTCCTCGATCTGCTCGGGAGTGAGGTGGGCAGCCGGGTTGGCGGGCAGGCTGGAGGAGGTCTTCGGCGCGCGCTGGGGACGGTCGGTGGCGCTCTCGACCGAGAGGCGGGAGTTGACGGCGCGGGTCGGGGTGGTGGGCGCGGTGGCCGGGCGCTCGGGTGCGAGGGTCATGAGGCAGGTCCTTCGGAAGTCAGAGGGCGGCGGTCAGAGGTCGAGGTGGCAGGCGCCGGCGGCGGCGTTGACACAGGTCTGGATGGGCAGGTCGTCGCCCGGCTCGGCGATGGTGAGGTCGCCGGTCCGCAGGTCGCGGACGGCGCCCTCGCGCAGCGTGACGACGCAGCCGAAGCAGATGCCCATCCGGCAGCCACTGGGCATGAGGAGGCCGGCATCCTCGCCTGCGTCGAGGATCGGGGTGCCGCCATCGGCGTCGATGGTGCGGGCGGAGCGGTCGAAGGTGACGGTGCCGCCTTCGCCGGGCTCGATCACGGTGGGCCGGAAGCGCTCGACGTGGTGGCGGTCGGCCAGGCCGGCCGCGGCCCAGTGCGCCTCGGCGGCGTCGAGCAGACCGGTCGGCCCGCAGGTCCAGACCTCGCGTTCGTGCCAGTCCGGGACGATCCGGTCCAGGTCGGCCAGGTCAAGGATGCCGTCGACGTCGTCGTGGTGCTCGTGGAAGCGGATCCGGCCGGCTGCGGCATACGACCGCAGCTCGCCCCCGAAGATGACGGCCGAGCGGGTGGGCGCCGCGTGGACGTGCACGACGTCGGCGAGGTCGCCGAGGTAGTGACGCAGCATGCCCATGACCGGCGTGATGCCCGACCCGGCCGTGAGGAAGAGGACCTTCTCCGGCAGCGGCGCCGGCAGGGTGAAGTCTCCGGTCGCCTGGTCGAGCATGACCATGGTGCCGGGGCGCGCGTCGCGCACGAGGTGGTTGCTCACCTTGCCCTCCGGGATGGCCTTGGTGGTGATGCTGATCGTGCCATCGGCGGTCGGGGCATGGGTGAGGGAGTAGGCGCGCCAGTTGCGGACGCCGTCGATGTCGATGCCGACCCGGATGTACTGGCCGGGGCGGTGGCCGCGCCAGGCGCGGCTCGGGCGGAGGGTGATGGTTGCCGCGTCGGCGGTTTCGGAGGTGATCGAGACGATCCTGGCGCGGAGGTCGGCGCCGGCGCGCAGCGGGCTGATCAGGTCCAGGTAGTCGCCGGGGACGAGGGGTGTGGTGAGGGCCTCGGCGAGACCGACGAGGCCGTCACGGACGCGCAGGCGCCACGGCGGGGTCGGTCGGGTCAGAGTCGATGTGCTCACCTACGGAAGCGTAACCTACGGAAGGGTAGGTTACGCAAGCGGAGGTTGTGTGGCTTCGGTCATGCCGTCCGGGCCGAGCAGGTGTCACAGGCCGTCGGCGCCGCGGGTTCTCGATTGTCGATATGCTGGGAGCAGAAGGAAAAACGTCGAGTTCCCAGACACGTGTCAGGAGAACCGGACGCGCGCAAGCGGATGCACCTGCACCGCCACTTCTTTGACCAGAAGGAGTGCGCGCGTGGACGACAACAATCAGAATTGAAAAGCCGACGACAACCGGCCCAGGTCTCGAGCTTCTTCACCTCAGACCTTGCGAGAAGCGTGGATTGCCCTGTCCGGGCTCAGCGCGGTCTTTCTCTTCGAGATGCTCGACAACTCGATCCTGAACGTCGCGCTTCCCACGATCGGGAGGGATCTGCACGCCTCGACAACCGCGCTGCAATGGGTGACGGGCGCGTATGCCGTGGCGTTCGGCGGGGTGATGCTGGTGTTCGGCGCGATCGCCGACCGGTACGGTCGGCGACGGATCATGCTCATCGGGTTGGTCCTGCTCGGCCTGTCGAGCCTTGCCACCGCGTTCTTCACGAACGCCGGACAGCTCGTTGCCGTCCGGATGGCCATGGGCCTTGCGGCCGCCATGACGACTCCCCTGTCGATGGCGCTGTCCTTCCGGCTGTTCGACGAGGACAGCCTGCGGGTGCGGGCGCTGACCCTGGTCTCCACCGTGGGCCTGGTCGGGCTGGCCATCGGCCCGACCGTGGGTGGCTTTGTGCTGGCCGTTGCCCCCTGGCAGGTCCTGCTGCTGGTCAACGTGCCGATTGCGGCACTTGCGTTCATCGGCGTGCGGACCGGCATTGCCGCCGACGTCGCGACCGACCTCCACACCGACCCCCTGGATGTCATCGGCGCACTCCTGGGCACCGCGACGATCGTGACCGCCCTCGTCGCACCCACCGGGTTCGTCGAGGAAGGCTCCGGCTCCTGGGTGCCATGGTCGGCCGCTGCGGCAGCGATCGTGCTGGCGATCCTCTTCGTCCGGCGCGAGCGCTCGACGCGTCAGCCGCTCATCGACCTCGCCCTGGTGGCTGGTCCCCTGGTCTCCAGCGGCCTGGCCTACAAGGCCGCAGCCGGCCTGTCCACCGCAGGGCTCGGCTACCTGGTGACCCTGCAGCTGCAGCTCGACTGGGGATCGTCGCCCGCACACGCCGCCATCGGCCTGCTTCCCCAGGTCGTCGTCCTGCTTGCAGCCGGCCCCTTCGTCAACCGGTACGTGGAACGTGTCGGGTTCGAGAACGCCGCCTGGAGCAGCGCGGCAGCGGTCGTGTGCGGGCTGGCCATCTACAGCCTGCTCGGCAGCTCCGGCTACGCGTGGGTCGCCATCGCGCTCGTCCTCGTGGCGGCCGGGATGCGCGTCAACGGTGTCGTCGCCGGCACCAACGTGCTCGCGGCCTGCCCGAGAACCGGACCTCGATCGGTGCAGCCCTCGTCGACACTGCCACCGAGGTCGCCTCCGGCGTGGGCATTGCCGTGGCCGGCACCATCCTGGCGGCGTTCTTCACCGGCAGCATCGCCGCCTCCAGCTGGAGCAGGCATCAAGCGTCGGAGTTCGAACGGGCCGTCATGGTCGCGGGCCTCGCGCTCACTGTTGCGGCAACAGCGCTGGTCGGATGGGGCGTCCTGCGTCCGCGCAGTGCCGCAGCAAGCCAGACCTCAGCACGAGAAGAACAAGACCTGAAGAGCGAGCCGGTGACCGGCGACATGTGAGGGCCGGGACGCATGAGCTGTGAGGCGTCGCACAAACGGGTCATCCCCGGATCGGCAGGGATCCGGGGACGACAGGTCGCACTGGGGTCAGGCGCCGGCCTTGTCGTATGCCGCCTGCACGTCGGCCGCGATCCGGCCGCGCTCGCTGACGGCATAGCCGTTGGCCCGGGCCCACTCGCGGACCGCGCTGACATCGCGACGGCCGCCGCTCTTGCTGGGGACCGCCTTGGTCGCCTTGCGGCCACCGGAACGGGTGGCGAAACCGATCCAGGTCGCCAGGCCGTTGCGCAGCTGGTCGGCATTGCTCGAGGAGAGGTCGATCTCGTAGCTGACCCCGTCGAGGGCGAAACTCACGGTTTCGTCGGCGTCGGTCCCGTCGGTGTCGTCGACGAGAGTGACTGAGACGCGTTTTGCCATGGAAATTCCTTTGCTGGTCGTTCGGTGTTCAACCAAACTACGCCATGGCAGAACTTCAATGGCTATTAGGCGTCAACCATTCTCTTTGCTTGACAATTGGTCAGCCTCTCCGTGTTCGGCATCCCACTTGCGCTGGGCGAGTCGTTCGCGTCGATCCCCCTCGAGTACGCCCTTCATGATCACGTAGAAGATGAATGCCGCGCCGAGGAACGGAATGAGCGCCGCGGCATACGGCCAGATGGTGTGGATCATGACGACACCTCGGGCTTGAGGAGGGGAAACAGGATGGTCTCGCGGATACCGACTCCGGTGAGGAGCATGACGAGCCGATCGATCCCCAGGCCGGTGCCACCCATGGGCGGGGCTCCGTACTCGAGGGCACGGAGGAAGTCCTCGTCGAGTGACATCGCCTCGGCGTCACCGGCCGCCGCGAGCAGCGACTGGGCCGTCAGCCGGTCGCGCTGGATGACCGGGTCGACCAGCTCGGAGTAGCTGGGGGCCAGCTCGACGCCACCGATGATGAGGTCCCACGCCTCGACCAGGCCGGGCTTGGAGCGGTGCGCCCGGGCGAGCGGCTTGACCGACTCGGGGTAGTCGCAGACAAAGGTGGGCTGGACGAGGGTGTCCTCGACGAGCTGCTCATAGAGCTCGACGATGAGCGCGCCGGCGCCCCACGCGGGGTTGGTCGCGATGCCGCGGCTGTCGGCGTGCTTGCGCAGGATCGCCGCGTTCTCGGCCGTCTCCTCGGCGCTGACCGCCTCACCGAGCGCGTCGGCGACGGCGTCGACGATCGGCAGCCAGGTCCATTCGCCGCTGAGGTCGATCTCCTGGCCCTTGTAGTCGGTGACGACCGGGCCGACACCGATGGCGGCGGCCGCGTTCTGGACGATGGCGCGCGTCTTGTCCGCGACGCTGAACTGGTCGCCGTAGGCCTCGTAGAACTCCAGCATGGTGAACTCGGCGGAGTGGGTGGAGTCGATGCCCTCGTTGCGGAAGTTCTTGCCGATCTCGTAGACCCGGTCGATGCCGCCCACGACCGCCCGCTTGAGGTACAGCTCGATGGCGATCCGCAGCGTCATGTCCTGGTCGAAGGCGTTGAGGTGCGTCTCGAACGGGCGGGCCGCGGCGCCGCCGTGGATGAGCTGCAGGGTGGGCGTCTCGACCTCGACGAAGCCGAACCCGTGGAGGGTGTCGCGAACCGAGCGGAGGATCGCGGCCCGGTTCCGGACCATGTCGCGGGCTTCCTGGCGGACGATGAGATCGGCATACCGCTGCCGGACCCGGCTCTCCTCGGACAGCTCCTTGTGCAGGACGGGCAGCGGGCGGAGCGCCTTGGACGCCAGCTGCCAGGTCGTGGCCATGACGGACAGCTCACCGCGCCTGCTCGAGATGACCCGGCCGGTGACGGCGACGTGGTCTCCGAGGTCGACGTCGGCCTTCCACGCGGCGAGGGCGTCCTCCCCCACCTCGGCCAGGCTCAGCATGACCTGCAACCGCGTGCCGATGCCCTCCTGGAGGGTCGCGAAGCACAGCCTGCCGGTGTTGCGGATGAACACGACCCGACCCGCGACGGTCACAACGTCGTCGGTCTCCTCGCCGGTGGCCAGCTGCCCCCACTGCTCGCGCACCTCCGCCAGAGTGTGGGTCCGGCCGACCGTCACCGGGTAGGCCTGACCGCCCTCGGCGAGGATCCGATCGCGCTTGGCGCGGCGGATCCGCATCTGCTCCGGGACGTCGGCCTGCGGCTCGGTGGGGGTGTCGCTCACCCGGCCAAGGGTAACGAGGCAAGCAGGGCGTCGAGTACCCGGTTTCCCAGCCTCCGGTCAGCGTCCTCGGTGCCTCCGTACCCATAACCCTGGGTCGGCTGGGCGGGCGGCTCGTCCGGCAGGATGACGCGGTGCCCCGCGGCGGGTTCGTGCAGGACCGTCGTGTCCATCCCGTATGCCGCGCGCCTGGCCCTGATCAGCTGGGCGAAGGCCGCGCTCGGCCAGACCGCGTCGTCACCGCCGGACGCGAGGACCAGGTCGGCGGTGATCTGCTCGACGGCGATCGTGGCTGCCGGCTCGCGGGCCGGGAAGGTCCGCAGGCTGGCCTCGTAGACCTGCCGCGGCGTGGTGAACTCCGGTCCCTGCCAACAGGTTTGGTCGACGAACGGCATGAAGTGGAGCGGGTCGCCGCGCCAGGCGAAGGAGCTGCGCTCGATGGGCCGGTCGTCCTCGGTCAGCGTCGGGGTGGCCCAGACCACGTGGCTCGGGGCGAGGGCGACGACTGTGTGGAGGCGTTCGTCGGCGATGCCGAGCAGGAGCGCTGCGAGAGCGCCGAAGGAGGTGCCCACAACGCCGAGCCGGTCGGAGATCCCGGCGAGCCGGTCCAGGTGCGGGGCGAAGGACTCGACCGGCACCTCCCCCAGCGTGGCCGGCTGCGGCGCCGCGCCGAACCAGCGGATGGACAAGGCGGCCAGGCCGTGGTCGGCGAGCACCCGGCACCGGTCGGTCTGGACGCGGCCGCTGCTGCCCGACAGGACGAGCACGGCACCCCGCGGTGGGCGGTCGTCGGGCACCACGAGGAGCCCCTCGGGCGCGGTCAGCTGCTCCACCGGCATACGGCTCATCCCATCACGACAAGCCGCCCAAGCAACGCGTCATGCAGTTGCCGCTCCACGGAGAGGAATCTGCATGAGCCGCTGGCTCGCCCACGATGGAGCATGGCCGACGACGGGCGGATGGCGCCGTTGCCGGTCCGCAGGCCGGGCCGCTGGGGTCAGGGTGAGTCGAGGTCGAGGGCGATGTCGAGGATCGGCGAGGAGTGGGTGAGCCCACCGACCGAGAGGTAGTCGACGCCGGTGGCGGCGTAGGCCGCGGCCACGTCGAGGGTCAGCCCCCCGGTCGCCTCGAGCTCGACCTGCTCGCCGGTGGCCCGGACCGCCTCGACCGTGGCGCGGAGCAGGTCGACGGACATGTTGTCGCACAACAGGAAACGCGCCCCGGAGGCCACCGACTCCAGCGCCTCGGCCGTCGTCGTCACCTCGACCTGGACCGGCACCTGGGGGTGCTTGGCCCGAACGGCGTCGTATGCCGCGGTGAGACTTCCGGCGGCGATCTTGTGGTTGTCCTTGATCATCGCGACGTCGAAGAGGCCCATCCGCTTGTTGGTGCCGCCGCCGCACCGGACGGCGTACTTCTCCAGGGCGCGCAGGCCGGGTGTCGTCTTGCGGGTGTCCAGGACCATCGCCCCCGAGCCGGCGAGCGCGTCGGCCCAATGCCGGGTGTGCGTGGCCTCGCCGGAGAGCCTGCACAGGATGTTGAGCATGGTCCGCTCGCCGATCAGCAGGCTCTGCACCGGGCCGTGGAGGGTGGCGATGACATCACCGCGCGTGACCCGGTCACCATCCGCGACGTGGGCGTGACCGGTGACCGTCGGCAGGCCCAGACGGTGCGACACCTGGTCGAAAACCGTTGCAATGACAGGGATCCCAGCCACGACGCCGTCGGCGCGTGCCACCACCCGAGCCGTCGCGACCTGGTCCCGCGGGATCGTCGAGTCGACGGTGACGTCGACGCCCGGGTTGCCGCCGAGGTCCTCGTCCAGGGCGCCGCGGACGACGGCGAGAGCCGCCGCCGCGGGGAAGTCGTGGTCGCTCACGCGTCCTCCTCGATCAGGTCGGCCGCCTCGGCCACGGTGGGGTCGCTCGTCTCCCGCACGGCAGCGGCCTCAGCGGCATACGCGAAGGTCAGGCCGACCGAGCCGTCGGCAGCCCGCACGGCCGAGGTGTTGCCGCGCCAGCTGGCATCGTCCTGCGCGGGGAAGTCCGTGCGCATGTGGCCACCGCGGGTCTCCTCACGGACGTGCGCCATCGCCGTGAGCAGCTGCCCGAGCTGGAGCAGGTTGGTGGTCTCCCAGGACTGCGGTCCGGGCGCGTCGTGGTTCGCGCCCTCGGCGAGGTCGGCCAGGACAGCCGCTGTGGCCCGGGTCGACTCCGAGGTGCGGACGGTGCCCGAGCCGGCGGTCATCGCCCGCTGCAGGTCGATCCGCTGCGCACTCCCGAGCAGCGCGGTGTCCGTCGAGTCGACAACCACCGCAACGGGATCGGGCACCGCGGGCAGCCCGCCACCACCGAGCCGGTCGGTGATGTCATCGGCGATCCGGTGGGCATAGACGAGCCCCTCGAGAAGGGAGTTCGAGGCGAGCCGGTTGGCGCCGTGGACGCCCGTGCACGACGTTTCACCACAGGCATAGAGACCACGCAGCGAGGACCGGCCGGCCAGATCGGTGTGCACGCCGCCCGAGGCGTAGTGCTGAGCGGGCGCGACCGGGAGCAGATCGGTCGCGGGGTCGAAGCCGAGGTCTCGACAGCTGGCGACGATCGACGGGAAGCGCCTCTCGAGGAACTCGGCGCCGAGGTGCCGGGCGTCGAGGCAGACGTGGTCGGTGCCTGTCGCCTGCATCCGGGCCACGATGGCCCGCGCCACGACATCGCGCGGCGCGAGGTCGGCCAGTGGGTGGATGCCGGTCATGAACCGCACACCGTCCCCGTCGACGAGGAACGCGCCCTCACCACGGACTGCTTCGGAGATGAGCGGCTGCTGCCCGTGCGAGCCCTCGCCGAGCCACAGGACGGTCGGGTGGAACTGGACGAACTCGACGTCACGCATGACGGCCCCGGCGCGCAGCGCCGCCGCCATCCCGTCGCCGGTCGCTACTGATGGGTTCGTCGTCGAGGAGTAGATCTGCCCCAGGCCGCCGGTGGCCAGGACGACAGCCCGTCCGTATGCCGCGCCGACGCCGTCGACCTGGCCCTCGCCGAGGACGTGGAGCGTCACGCCGACAACGCGGGAGTCGTTGTCCTGCAACAGGTCCACGACCATCGCGTGCTCGACGACCTCGATGCCGGGGTCGTCGATGACCCGGCGGAGCGCGGCGATGAGGGCGCGGGAGATCTCGGCTCCGGTCGCGTCCCCGCCCGCGTGCGCGATGCGGTCACGGTGGTGCCCGCCCTCGCGGGTCAGCGAGATCTCGCCCGACGCGGTCCGGTCGAACTCGGCGCCGAGGGCGACGAGCTCACGCACCCGTTGGGCGCCCTCGGTGACGAGGACCCGCACGGCGTCGACGTCGCACACCTCCGCGCCGGCGATGAGCGTGTCGTGGAGGTGGTCCTCGGGTGAGTCCTCCGGTGCGAGTGCCGCGGCGATGCCGCCCTGGGCCCACTGTGTCGAGCCTTCGGACAGGACGGTCTTGGTCACGAGCAGGACGCGGTCCACCCGCCGTCGCAGCCGCAGTGCACAGGTCAGGCCCGCGATCCCCGACCCCACGACGATCACATCGGCCGAGGTCGACCACCCGGGTTCGGCCGCCGTCAGGCGTCGAGGGATGCGCAGGGCCGGCCAGTCGGCCGGCAGGTCGACCGGCCTGGGCGCCGGCAACCCGGGCGAGGGATCAGTCACGGTGGGCCCTCCTCAGGCGTGGGGTACGTCGCTGAAGACGTCGAGGGCGCCTCCGCCCGGACCGACGGCGACCGGGGTGTTGTCGATGAGTCGCGTCGTCCCGACACGGGCGGCCACAGCGAGGAGCGCCTCGCCGCGGTACCACTCCGGCACGTCCTGGAGGGTCTGCGGGTGCACGAGCACCAGGTAGTCGGCCAGGGCGAGCGGCTCCCGGACGAGGACCGCGCGGGCGGCACGCCGGATCGCCGACGGCCCGCCCGCCGCTTCCGCCGCGCCCGCCCGGAGCGCTCGGGACAGGCACAGAGCCACCTCGCGGTCGCTGTCGGTGAGGTACATGTTGCGGCTGCTCATGGCCAGCCCGTCGCTCTCCCGGACCGTCGGCACGGACACGACCTCGGCCGGGAAGTCGATGTCGCGGACCATCCGGCGGATGAGGAGCAGCTGCTGGGCGTCCTTCTGGCCGTAGTAGAACGACGTCCCGCCGGTGAGGTGCATGAGCTTGGCGACCACGGTGAGCATCCCGTCGAAGTGGCCGGGCCGGGACTGTCCCTCCAACACGTTGCCGAGTGGCCCGGCGGAGATCCGCACCCCCGGGTCGCCCTCGGGGTAGATGACGTCAGGGGTCGGCGCGAAGACGACGTCGACGCCCTCCGCCGTGCAGATCTCCATGTCGGCGTCGAAGGTTCGGGGGTAGCGCGACAGGTCCTCCTTGGGCCCGAACTGGAGCGGGTTGAGGAAGATCGTCACGATGACGTTCTGCGCCCTCTCACGGGCGCGGTGGATGAGCGTCGCGTGCCCTTCGTGCAGCGCGCCCATCGTCATGACGACCGCGACGTCGCCGCCGAGCGCCTTCCGTGCAGAGCGCAGCTCGTCGCGCGACCGGCATACGACGGGGGTGTGAGAGCGACCCGAGGGAGAGGTGATCGTCGCGGGTTCAGTGGTCGTCACGGGTCACTCCTGGAGGGCGTCGATGATGGGCAGCGCGAGGTCCTCGCGGAGCCGGCCGGACGCGACGGCACGCTGGGCGGTGGCGAGCGCCAGTGCTCGATAGGCCATGAGAACGTCCGGTTCCTGTCGACGGAGCTGGTCGAGATGGACCTCAACCGTACCCACGTCGCCGCGGGCGACCGGACCGGTGAGTGCCGCGTCACCCGAGCGGAGGGCGTTGTCGAGGGCAGCCTCGACCAGCGGTCGGAGCATCCGGTCCGGCTGTGGCACGCCGGTGCTCGCGAGGACCTGCATGGCCTGGGCGATGAGCGTGACGAGGTGGTTGGACCCGTGGGCGAGGGCCGCGTGGTAGGTCGCCCGGTCGGCCTCGGCGATCCACACCGGCTCGGCGCCGATCTCCAGGACGACGGCCTCGGCGACCGCGCGGTACTCCTCGGGCGCGGTCACCCCGAAGCAGCACTCGACGATCCGGTCCAGGTCGGCCGCCGAGCCGGTGAACGTCATGGCCGGATGCAGGGCAAGAGGAACAACCCCCTCGTATGCCGCGGGCTCGAGGACCGCGAGGCCGTGCCGGCCGCTCGTGTGGACGACGAGCTGGCTGCGTCGCCAGTGCCCGGTCGTCGCAAGGCCTTGGACGAGCGGGCCGAGGGCATCGTCGGGGACGGCGAGGACGACGAGCTCGGCGGTGTCGACGACATCGGGGATGTCGCCGATGGCGGCGTCGGGGAGCAGCCTGGCCGCGCGCTCCCGGGAGGCGTCGCTCACGGCAGAGACAGCCACGACGTGGTGCCCGGCGCGCTGGAGGGCGGCGCCCAGGACGGACCCGACGCGGCCGGTGCCGACGACCCCGACGGTCAGCCGGGCGGGGCGCTCGATGCCATCCACGAGGGATGACGCTACCCGCGCCGGACCGCCGTCACCGTCCGGGCCTGGCCTTCGAGCTCGGGTCGACGATCCGTAAGGCATCGAACCTTCGGAAGTCGCGGTCCATCGTCGCGACGGACGCGCCCACCGAAAGAGCACAGGCGGCAATCCAAGCGTCCGTCACGAGGTTTCCGCCGACCTGCCCGCTCAGGCAGATCGACCGGAAGACCTCATGCACATCGCTGCCGTGTGGGCTCTCGGTGTACGCACGCTGCTCCATGACCATCCCGACTGCGACCAGTCCGGGGATGGCGAAGGGCTCATCTCCCAGGATCAGCTCATCGAGCCAGGATCGGACCGGGACGTGATGCACATGGTCGTCACGAAGAGACGCAACCATCGCGTTGACGTCAAGGACGATCACGTCAGTCCTCGTCGATGGCGTCCAGCATCGAACGATTGCTCGTGGCGTCGACACCAGGAGCGGGCCCCGTGCCACCTCGGAAGACCGGAACTGCCCGGCGAGGGCGATCCTCCGGCGACACCAAACGCAACGCAAGGGCCTCCTCCACATAGCGGCCCAGAGTGATCCGGCGCTCGGCCGCGCGCGCCTTGGCCTGCGCGAGCAGGTGGTCATCGATCGCGATCGTGGTGCGCATGTCCCCCAGCTACATCTGTTGCATCAGTCCAGGAGCATCACACGCATCAAGTCGCTCCGTGGTGTTGCCTGTCGGCGGCGCGCGGCAGACTGCATCTCCATGGACCGGCTCAGGCACTCTGCGCCGTGGCAGTTCTTCGCGGTGCTGCCGCGCGCTGACCGGGGGCTCGCCGCACTGTGGTGGACGGTGCTCGGGCTCCGAGCCGTGCTGCCCGCAGTCCTGGCCGTCGGGACCGGGGCACTCGTGGCCGCCGTCGCGCGGCATACGAGCCTCACCGCTCCCCTGGCAACAGCGGGGATCGCCTTCGTCCTCCTGCAGGTTCTCCCCCCGGCGCACACGGCGGTCAGCCTCAACCTCGGCTCGCGCGTCGCCGCGCACCTCTTCGACCGGCTGGCCGAGCTGACCACGGCGCCGAAGGGGATCGGGCACCTCGAGGACCCCGAGCTCGCGGCCGACCTGACGACGGCTCGCGAGTTCGACCGCGGGATGACCGGACCACCGATGTACATCAACATGGACTTCATCGCCGGCAGCCTCACCCTGCTCGTGGCGGGGGTCGTCTCAGCGCTGGCCCTGGTCCGCTACGTGTGGTGGGCACCGATCGTGCTCCTCGCGGGCTGGGGCGCGACCCACTGGCTGCTCCGCGAGAGCGGGGTGTGGCGCGACCGGCAGACCGACGAGGTCAAGCAGGCCCAGCAGCACGCCGACTACGCCTTCCAGCTCGCCGTCTCGCCGCCCCCGGCAAAGGAGGTGCGGCTGTTCGGGCTCGAGGACTGGGTGCTCGACCGCTTCGCCACCGTCCGCCGCCACCTGTTCACCCTCCAGTACGAAGCGACCCGGCTGCGTGAGCGTTCCGTCCTCGGAGCCCTCGCCATCGTCGTGGTCGCCAACCTCGCCGTCTTCCTGTGGCTGGCTCGGGCGGCCACAGCGGGAGGTACGCCGCTCGGCACCGTCGTCACGGCGGCGCAGCTCGCGCTCGGGGTCTCGGCCGTCGCGTTCGGCGGGCTCAACTGGGCCATGGACGGCGCCGCGGCACCGGTCGTCGCCATCGCCCGCCTCGGATCCCGGGTCGGGGCCGCGGGCGCACTCGCCTCCGGCGCCGGCTCGACCCTGCCCGATGCCGGTCCCGGCAACCACGGCGTAGCCCTCACGATCCGCGACCTCCACTTCACCTACCCCCGGACCGAGCGCCCGATCTACGCCGGGCTCGACCTCGACATCCGGCCCGGTGAGGCACTCGCGATCGTCGGCTCCAACGGGGCAGGCAAGACGACCTTGGCCAAGCTGCTGTGCCGCTTCTACGACCCCACGTCCGGCGCGGTCACGGCCGACGACATCGACCTGCGCGACCTCGACGTCGACGCCTGGCGCACCTCGGTCACCGCCGTCTTCCAGGACTTCCTGCGACTCGACCTGAGCCTGCGCGACAACGTCGACCCCGGCCACCGCGCGACCGACGACCAGGTGCGGGCCGCCCTCGTCGAGGCCGGGGCGGACCACCTCGCGGCCCTCGACACCCCGTTGGCCAAGGGCTACCCGGGGGGCACCGACCTCTCCGGCGGGCAGTGGCAGCGGGTCGCCCTCGCCCGTGCGCTGTGCGCGGTGACGACCGGGTCACGGCTCGTCCTCCTCGACGAACCGACAGCCGGGCTCGACGTCCGCGGAGAGGCCGTCATCTTCCAGCGGCTCCTCGACGCCACGCGAGGCGCGACCCGCATCCTGGTCAGCCACCGGTTCTCGACGGTACGGATGGCAGACCGGATCGCGGTCCTCGAGCAGGGGCGGGTCACCGAGCTCGGCACCCACGAGGAGCTCTTGGCACTCGGCGGCCGGTATGCCGCGATGTTCGGTTTGCAGGCCTCCCGCTTCGACGCCATGGACGACGAGGGGGTGAGCTATGAGCTCCTCGACTGACGGGCCGGCCCCGTCAGTGGCCACCGAGGTGCCGGTGCCCGGTGCCCTCTCGTCGATGTGGCGGCTGTTCCGGCTCGGCTACACCCATGAGCCGGGACTGCTCGTCTTCGCCGTCGCGGTCACCGTCGTCTCGGCGGTGCCCGACGCGCTCATCGCACTGCTGCTCAAGGTGCTCGCCGACGCCGTCCAGGACGGGAGTGGTGCGCGGGCGGCATACGCGATGGGCGGTCTGGCCGTGGCCGTGACCTTCAACTGGCTGCTCACTGTCGTCCAGAGCCGGATGACCCGACGCTTCCGCGACAAGGTGACCATCGCCCTGGAGGGGCACGTGGCCAGGCTGCAGGCCTCGATCGAGACCATCGCCCACCACGAGCGGGCCGACTACCTCGACCGGCTGGCGGTCCTGCGCAACCAGATCTTCGTGCTCGACCACATGTACCTCTCCGTCCTGTCCACCCTGTCCTGGCTGGTCCGGCTGACCATCACGTTGGCCCTGCTGGCGTCGATCAGCCCGATGCTCCTGCTGCTGGCCCTCTTCGCCATCCCGACGGTCCTCAGCTCGTCGTGGCGCCCGACCCAGGAGCGCGCGGTCGAGGAGGCCGCTGCGGTCCATCAACGGCTCGCCGACCACCTCTTCCAGACCGCCACGACCGCCTCGGCGGGCAAGGAGGTCCGGGTCACCGGCATCGGGCCGTGGCTGGTCGGCGCCCGGCGGGCGGAGTGGGAGCTTTGGTACGGACCGGTGCACCGGGCCCGTGCGGCGACGGCTCTGTGGCACGCCCTGGCCTGGACGGTGTTCGGGGCGGGCTTCGTCGGGGCGGTGTGGTTCGTGGCGGTCCACCTCCACCGCAGCTCCGGCGACGTCCTGCTCATCCTGATGGCGGGTTCCCGACTGTCGGCCTACGTCGCGTCGACGGTCAGCGAGATCGGCTTCCTGCGCGGGGTGTGGCTCTACGGCGCGCAACGGCTGGCCTGGCTGGAGGACTATGCGGAGGCACTGCGCGCGGCGGGCGACCTGGAGGCACCCTCGTCGCTGGCCCAGGGGATCGAGCTGCGTGACGTCACGTTCACCTACCCCGGATCGGACCGACCGGCCCTGGACCACGTCACCCTCACGCTGCCGGCCGGTGCCGTCGTCGCGATCGTCGGCGAGAACGGCGCGGGCAAGTCGACGCTGGTCAAGCTGCTCGCCAAGTTCTACGAACCCGAGTCCGGCGAGATCCTCCTCGACGGGCGACCGCTGCGCCGGATCCGCACCGAGTCCTGGCGGGCTCGGATGTCGGGGGCCTTCCAGGACTTCCACCGCTTCGAGTTCGCCGCCCGGACCAGCGTGGGTCTGGGCGACCTCCCGCAGCTCGACGACGGCGATGCCGTCAGCTCGGCGGCCGCGAAGGCTGGCGCGTCCGACGTGGTCCTCCAGCTCCCACTGGGCCTGGACACCCAGCTCGGACCGGTCTGGCCCGGCGGAGTCGATGTCAGCTTCGGCCAGTGGCAGAAGCTCGCCCTCGCCCGCGGCTTCATGCGGGCCAGCCCTTTGCTCCTCGTCCTCGACGAGCCGACCGCGGCCCTGGACGCCGAGACCGAGCACGACCTCTTCGAGCGGTATGCCGCGTCGGCGGCCGACCGCGCGCCCGGCGGGATCACGGTGCTCGTCTCGCACCGGTTCTCGACGGTGCGGATGGCCGACCTCATCGTCGTCCTCGACGGGTCTGGGGTGGCTGAGGTGGGTTCCCACGAGGAGCTGATGCGCCGTGGCGGTCCCTACAGCGAGCTGTACGCGATCCAGCAGCAAGCCTACCGATGACCGGCTCGACCGCGCGGCCCTGGCGCGACGCGTGGCAGGACGCCCTCTACGGTCCCGATGGCTTCTACCGCCGGCCCGAGGGGCCGGCTGGACACTTCACCACCTCGACCCAAGGCCCGCTCGGCGTCGTGTTCGCGGAGGCGATCGCGACGTTGGCCGACCGCGAGGGGTGCGACCTCGTCGTCGACGTCGGCGCCGGCCGCGGGGAGCTGCTCGGACAGCTGGCCGTCCTGCGGCCCGACCTGCGCCTCATGGGAGTGGACATCGTCGACCGCCCGGCCGACCTGCCCGACGCCGTCGACTGGCTCGTCTCCCCTGGCGGCCCGAGCCTGCCTGCGGAGCTGAAGGGTCTGGTCGGGGCGCTCGTCGTTGCGCACGAGTGGCTCGACGTCGTGCCCTGCACCATCGCCGAGGTCGACCGTGACGACGTGCTCCGCGAAGTTCTGGTCGACTCCGGCGGAGTCGAGTCACTGGGCGGGCCAGTCACTGGGTGGGAGCTGGACTGGGTCAACCGCTGGTGGGGCGACCGAGGACCCGGCGACCGACTTGAGATCGGCGACACCCGCGACGACGCCTGGGAGGACCTGGTCGGGCGCGTCGACCAGGGAACCCTGGTGGCCATCGACTACGCCCAGGCTGGGCACGGCGGGCAGTCCGAGGACACCTTCACGGCATACCGCAACGGCGTCCAGACCGCCGCTGTCCCCGACGGCTCCTGCGACCTCACGGCCCACGTGATGATCGACTCACTCGTGCACGACGACGCGATCCACCAGGCCGACGTGTTGCGCAGGCTCGGCATCCGGGCGACCACGCCGGATCACGCGTTGTCACTGGCTGATCCCGCTGCCTATCTCCGGGGTCTGATCCGCGCGTCGGCCGTCACCGAGCTGGCGGACCCGCGCGGACTGGGCGCCTTCGTCTGGGCGATCGTCCGGGTGCCCGGGAATTAATCGGAGTTGCCCTCCGTTTGATCGGGCGACGATGCCTCCCACCCGGTCGAAGGGACTTCCCATGTCAGCGAACACCGCCGTCGCCCGCACCACCCACCACCTGCTCGACCGCCACCGCGCCGCGCTCGTCGGCGCGCGGACCCACGCCTCCCACGTCGCGCAGTCGCTGCGCGGGTCCGAGCCGGCAACAGCACGCCGGAACGCCCCCTGCGTCGACTGCCCCGCGGCCGCCTGACGGCCGCCCGCCCCGCAGCGTCTGCGGATCTGAGGGGCTTCACCGCAGACACAGCGACAACGCCCCGCCGCAGCGTCTGCGGATCTGAGGGTCGGAGCCCGCAGATCCGCAGACGTTGGGCAGCGACGGCGGCAGCCGGGCCTGCACGGCATACTCGAGGCATGGCCCAGCCGACGACCAACCGCGAGCTGACCGTCGGGGTCGGTGCAGGTGGGCTCGCCACCGCCGACATGGTCCTCAACATCGGGCCTCAGCACCCGGCCACTCATGGCGTGCTCCGGCTGCGGATCGTCGTCGACGGCGAGCGGATCGTCAGCGCCGAGCCGATCATCGGCTACATGCACCGCGGCGCCGAGAAGCTCTTCGAGGTCCGCGACTACCGCCAGATCGTCGTCCTCGCCAACCGGCACGACTGGCTGAGCGCCTTCTCCAGCGAGCTCGGCGTCGTGCTCAGTGTCGAGTCGATGCTGGGCATGGAGGTGCCCGAGCGCGCGGTCTGGGCCCGCACCCTCCTCGCCGAGCTGAACAGGGTCCTCAACCACCTCATGTTCCTCGGCTCCTACCCCCTCGAGCTGGGCGCGATCACACCGGTCTTCTACGCGTTCCGTGAGCGGGAGGAGCTCCAGGCCGTCATGGAGGAGGCCTCCGGCGGGCGGATGCACTACATGTTCAACCGGGTCGGCGGCCTCAAGGAGGACCTCCCGGCGGGCTGGCTGGGCCGCGTCGCGCACGCGATCGCCGCGGTGCGCAGCCGGATGCCTGACCTCGAGTCGCTCATCGTCGGCAACGAGATCCTCCGCGCCCGCACCCGCGGCGTCGGGGTTCTCACACCCGAAACCGTTGCGGCATACGGAGTTTCGGGCCCCATCGCCCGAGCCAGCGGGCTCAACATCGACTTGCGGCGCGATGCGCCCTACCTCGCGTATGCCGGTCTCTTCGGCGAGGGCGGTCCGGGCCGGGTCGTGACCCGGACCGACGGCGACTGCCTGGCCCGGCTGGAGGTCCTCCTCGAGCAGACCCACGTCAGCCTCGACCTCGCCGAGCACTGCCTCGACGTCCTGGCGTCCCTGCCGCAGGGCCCGATCAACGTCCGGCTGCCCAAGGTGCTCAAGGTGCCCGAGGGTGAGATCTACACCGCGACGGAGAACCCGCTCGGCTTCAACGGCTACTACCTCGTAAGCCGCGGCGAGAAGACCCCGTGGCGGCTCAAGCTGCGCTCGGCGTCGTTCAACAACGTCTCGGTGTTGAGTGAGCTGCTCCCCGGCCACCTCATTGCCGACATGGTGGCCATCCTCGGCTCGATGTTCTTCGTCGTCGGCGACATCGACAAGTAGCCGCGACGGGCGTCGTGGGCTCCCACCCGGTGACGTCGAGTGTGCAGCAGATGCAGCTCTCGGGTTCGAAAGTTGCATCTACTGCACAGTTGAGGCGATCGCTCCGTCGTCCCGACGCCGGCCTGATCGGCTCAGCGGCGGTCGTCGTCGGGGGGGTCGACCCGACACATGGCCTGGGCCCACAGGCCGCAGCCGGTGAGCAGCGCCGACGCGAGCAACGCGACTCCCAGGCCGAGCATCCGGCCCCGGACCACCGTCAGGTTCAGGTCCGCGAGGCTGGCCAGGACCTGGCCGAAGTACCAGCCGAAGGCACCGCTGCCGGCGAGTGACGCACTCTGGGCGATGGTGAGCGCGCGGGCGGCCCGGAGCGGGTCGAGCGGCCGAGAGCTGTTGCCGCGCAGGTAGTTCCGAACCGGCCAGGTCGCGCTGACGACGAGACCGGCGATGAGGACGAGCAGCGCGATGGCCAGCCACGAGGTCGGCGGCACGATCCCGCCCGACCGCCGGTTGAGTAGCCAGATGAACAGGCTGCCCGCGGTCAGGGCCAACCCGACCAGCGTCACCTGCCGGGCCGTGACCCCACGTGGTTCGTCGCTCACTCGCGCTCCTTGGTGGCATCGGGCCAGGGTCGGACCCCGTCGCTCCCGAGGGCCCCGAGCACCTCGGCCACCGATCGCAGGCCGTCCGGCGCGCGCACGACGGCTCCCGGGTCGACCTCAAGCCAAGGGACGAGCACGAAGGACCGCTCGTGGGCGCGGGGGTGCGGCAGCATCAGGTCGGCGTCGTCGCTGAGCGCCTCGGAGAGCTCACCCGGCACACCGTACTGAATGAGATCGAGGTCCAAAGTCCTTGCGCCCCAATGGATCTCACGTGTCCGCCCGTGCTCGGCCTCGATCTCGTGGAGCCGACGGAGCAGGTGGTGCGGTGCCAGCGACGTCGCACCGAGGAGGACGGCGTTGAGGTATGCCGGTTGGTCCGGTCCCCCGACCGGGTCGGTCTCCACGTAGTCGGACCAGCGGACAGCGTGCAGCCCCGCGTCGAAGACCAGGGCGTTGATGGCGTCGTCCAGGGTGTCCTCGCGGTTGCCGAGGTTGGCGCCGAGCGCGATGACGACCGGCACCCGTGTCGCCTCGCGATGGACGACGACCTGGACGTCCCCGAACGCGACCCCGACGGGGGCCTGCGGCTTGTGAACGGTCACGGTGGCGGCTTCGACAAGGGGCCTGGCGACGCAGTCCCGCGCGATGACGGCAGCGAGCTTCTCGATGAGGTCGAACGGCTCCCCCTCGATGCGCGCGACAACATCGGCAGCGATCTCGCCGTAGTGGACGGTGTGGGCGAGCGCGTCCGTGGCTCCCGCCCGAGTCAGGTCGACCGACAGCTCCACGTCGACGACGAACTCCTGCCCCTCGCGCTTCTCGAAGTCGAAGAACCCGTGGTGCCCCCTCGCGCGCACGCCGAGGAGCCGGATCAGGTCACCGCTCATCGAAGCTCCTCCTCAGGGCTGGCCGGGCCTATCGGGCCGATCGGGCCGGCCGAGCCGGACCCGCCGGCCGGCCCGGTGGGGCCAGCCAGGGCGGCAGCCACGTCAAGGGCGTCGACGGTCGTCGGCACGTCGTGGACCCGCACGCACCAGACCCCGGCGAGCGCGGCATACGCAGTCGTCACAGCGGTGACCACATCTCGGTCGAGAGGCGAGCGCTCCGCCCCTGGGGCGCGCCCGACCCTGCCGAGGAACGTCTTGCGCGACGTCCCGACGAGGAGCCGGTGCCCGAGGCCGACGAGCAGGTCGAGCGACCGCAGGAGTGCCCAGTTGTGCTCGGCGGTCTTGGCGAAGCCGAACCCGGGATCCAGGACCACCCGCTCGGGTGCGATCCCACCGGCAGCGAGGGCCGCCGCCCGGTCGACGAGCGCGCTGCACACGTCGCCGACCACGTCGTCGTAGATCGCCCGGGACTGCATGTCGGCGCTGTGACCGCGCCAGTGCATGGCGATGTAGTCCACCCCGCGGTCGGCAACCAGCCCGACCATGTCGGGGTCCGCAAGCCCGCCGCTCACGTCGTTGACGATCGAGGCTCCTGCGTCGAGCGCGGCGGCAGCCACCGATGCACGCATGGTGTCGACCGACACCGTGACCCCGGCCGTGGCCAGCGCGGAGACCACCGGCAGCACTCTGCGCAGCTCCTCCTCGACGCTCGGGCGTTCGGCCCCCGGGCGGGTGGACTCCCCACCCACGTCGACCAGGTCGGCACCCTGGCTGACGAGGAGCCGCGCGTGGGTGACGGCCGCCTCAGGCTGCAGCCACTCCCCGCCGTCGCTGAACGAGTCGGGGGTGACGTTGACGACGCCCATGACGAGCGGTCGGGGGGTCATCGGCCGCTCCCCGCTGCCAGCCAGCGCAGCTTGGGCCAGACGATGAACGCCTCGGCCTCGCCCATCGCGATCCCGACCCGAACGAGCGAGCGAGTCGTGGGATAGACGATGTAGCGCGGGTACCAGGTCGGCTGGAACTTGGCGTTGAACCGGTAGAGGCTCTCCAGCTGGAACCAGCGGTTGCCGACGACGAGCAGCTTGCGCCAGAACCGGAGGACCGGCCCGGCACCGAGCTTCTCACCGCGCTCGAAGGTCGACCGGAAGGTCGCGAAGTTGAGCGACACCCGGGTGATCCCGAGCTCGGACGAGCGAGTCAGCGCGTCGACGATGAGCAGCTCGTTGATGCCCGGGTCGGCCTGCGGGTTGCGGCGCATCAGGTCGAGGGACATCCCGTCCGAGCCCCACGGCACGAACTGGAGCATCCCCTCGACGCGGCCGTCCTTGCGGGCGAGCACGACGACCGCGTCGGGGTCGCGCTGGACGTCCATGACCCGGCTGGTCGCCATCGAGAAGCCGCGCTCGGTGGCGCCGACCCGCCAGGAGTCGGCGTCGCCCAGGGCGTGGATCCGAACCTCCGGCGGGGTGTCCCGAACCCGCATGATCTCGGTCGTGTAGCCCAGGCGCCGGATCCGGTTGACCATCTGCCGCACGTTGCGCATCGGCCGACCCTCGAGCGAGAACGTCGTCGTGTCGATGATCGCCTCGTCGCCGAGCTCGAGGGCCGAGAACCCCGTCTCCCGGGTCCACGCCGTCCCACCGGACTCCGAGCAGCCGAGGACGGCTGGCGTCCAGCCGTACCGGTCGGCCTCGGTGAGATAGGCCTTGATGGCACCCGGCCATGCCTCGGGGTCGCCGAGCGGGTCGCCTGCCGCGAGCATGACGCCGTTGACGACGCGGTAGCCGATGCACGACTTGCCCGACTCCGACCAGATCACCTGCTTGTCCTGGCGGGTGGTGAAGTAGCCCAGCGAGTCCGGGTGCTTGGCGAGCAGGCAGCGGACCCGCTCGTCCTCCTCGGGCGTGAGCGGCGCCTGTCGATGGGGAGCCCGAAGGGCGAGGTATGCCGTGACGAGAGCGGTCATCAGGCCGAGACCGAGCAGGATCGCGTTGACGAGGTCACCGGTCCGGTCGTGCGCGGCCTCCACCGAGAGGGCGCCGCCGACACCGACCATGCCCTTGGCGGCATACGTGATGGCCGGCCACAACCCCGGCCAGCCACCGACGAAGGCTCGTTGGTTGGCGGCGATGACGAGGACGCCGACGGTCAGCGAGAGTACGACCAGGGCGAGCAGCGCCCAGACGGCCCGCCACCGTGTCGTCGGGTCACCCAGGGCGTAGAACTGGCGTCGATAGGCGACGAGGAGGGCGAGGGCGGCGATCGCCAGGCCGAGGCCGACGGGCTCGCGGGCGGGGCCGTGGACGACGTGGAAGCCGACCGAGATCACGAGGAGGACGACGGCTGCAAACCAGGCCCGCTTCTTGCGCCGTTTGAGCGAGTGCGCGAGCAGGATCAGCATGATGCCCGCGACGACGGTGCCGGCGGCAGCCGCGTCGGAGAAGGCGCCCGGAACCCACTCGGTCACCGGATGCAGCCGCTCACGCCACCGGTGCAGGGAGCCGGTGATGATGTTGAGGAAGCCGATGAGATAGGTGAGGTTGCCGATCCAGCGGGGCGCTCGGGACTGCTGCAGGAAGCGCGCGGCGAAGGCGAGGAGCGGGCCGGGTGTGTCGGTGGGCCCGGGAGCGACCGCGGGAACGGAGTTGGCCGGCCCGGTCATCTCTTGCCACCGAGCAGCAGGGCCATGGCCTCCGCTCGGGTGGCCGGGTCACGCAGCTGGCCACGCACCGCTGACGTGATCGTCCGCGAGCCCGGTTTGCGCACCCCCCGCATCGACATGCACAGGTGCTCCGCCTCGACGACGACGATCACCCCGCGGGCCTGGAGGTGGTCGACGAGCGCATCGGCGACCTGGGTCGTGATCCGCTCCTGCACCTGGGGGCGTCGGGCATACAGGTCGACGAGCCGGGCCAGCTTGGACAGGCCGGTGACCTTGCCATCGGTGGCCGGGATGTAGCCGACGTGTGCAACACCGTGGAAGGGCAGCAGGTGGTGCTCGCAGGTCGAGTACACCTCGATGTCGCGCACGATGATCATCTCGTCGTGGTCGATCTGGAACTGCGTCGCGAGGATGTCGTCGGGCGTCCGGCCCAGGCCGGCATACAGCTCGGCGGCCGCCCTGGCGACCCGCTTGGGGGTGTCGAGCAGTCCCTCGCGGGTGGGGTCCTCGCCGATCGCGGCGAGGAACTCCCGGATGGCGGCCTCGGCGCGGGGCAGGTCGACCGACTTGCTCCCCGAGTCTGGTCCCTGGGATGCCTCGGGCTCAGTAGCTTCCTGTGTCGGTGTCGACACTGCCACCCTCCGGAACCTCGACGATCTCCGTCAACGGGTGCTCCTCGGGGTGCGGGTTGGCGCCGACCTTGGCGGCCTGGTCGATCGCCTCGACCGTAGCCGGGTTGCCCGCCGCAGGGAGGGCTCCGTTGGGGCCGGAGCCGTTCATGCCGGAGCCGGAGCCGTTGAGCGCGGCCGACTCGGCGGGGGTGAGGACCGGCGGTCGGTCGGACAGCAGCCGGGTCTCCGAGGACAGCCAGGTCGGGCGCTCGGGACGCTTGACGATGCGGGAGAAGATCTCGGCCAGCTCCTTGGCGTTGAGCGTCTCCTTCTCCAGGAGCTCCAGGACCAGGGTGTCCAGGACGTCACGGTTGTCGTTGATGACGTGCCATGCCTCGTCGTGGGCCGCGTCGACCAGCCGGCGGACCTCCTCGTCGACGACGGCAGCGACCTCCTCGGAGTAGTCGCGCTGGTGGCCCATGTCGCGGCCGAGGAAGACCTCGCCCTGGGACTGGCCCAGTTTGATCGCGCCGACCCGCTCGCTCATGCCGTACTCGGTGACCATCTTGCGGGCCATGCCGGTGGCCTTCTCGATGTCGTTGGCGGCGCCGGTGGTGGGGTCGTGGAAGATGATCTCCTCCGCGACCCGCCCACCGAGGGCATAGGCGAGCTGGTCGAGGATCTCGTTGCGGGTCGTGGAGTACTTGTCGTCCAGCGGCATGACCATGGTGTAGCCGAGGGCCCGGCCGCGCGGCAGGATCGTCACCTTGGTGACCGGGTCGGTGTGGTTCATCGCCGCGGCGACGAGCGCGTGGCCACCCTCGTGGTAGGCGGTGATCTTGCGCTCCTTGGCGCTCATGATCCGCGTCTTCTTCTGGGGGCCGGCGACGACCCGGTCGATCGCCTCGTCGAGCACGGTGTCGTCGATGAGCTTCTTGTCGCCACGAGCGGTGAGCAGCGCTGCCTCGTTGAGGACGTTGGCCAGGTCGGCACCGGTGAAGCCCGGCGTACGGCGCGCGACGGCGAGCAGGTCGACCCCGGAAGCCATCGGCTTGCCCTGGGCGTGGACCTGCAGGATCCGGTGGCGGCCGATCATGTCGGGTGCGTCGACGGCGATCTGGCGGTCGAAGCGGCCCGGGCGCAGCAGCGCCGGGTCGAGGATGTCGGGCCGGTTGGTGGCCGCGATGAGGATGACGTTGGTCTTGACGTCGAAGCCGTCCATCTCGACGAGCAGCTGGTTGAGGGTCTGCTCGCGCTCGTCGTGGCCGCCGCCGAGCCCGGCGCCACGGTGCCGGCCGACGGCGTCGATCTCGTCGACGAAGATTATGGCCGGCGCGTTGGCCTTGGCCTGCTCGAAGAGGTCACGGACCCGGGAGGCACCGACACCGACGAACATCTCGACGAAGTCCGACCCGGAGATCGAGTAGAACGGCACGCCCGCCTCGCCGGCGACGGCGCGCGCGAGGAGGGTCTTGCCGGTGCCGGGGTTGCCGTAGAGCAGGACCCCCTTGGGGATCTTGGCGCCGACCGCGAGGAACTTGGCCGGCTCGGACAGGAAGTCGCGGATCTCCTTGAGCTCCTCGACGGCCTCGTCGGCCCCGGCGACGTCGGCGAAGGTCACCTTGGGGGTGTCCTTGTTGGCGAGCTTGGCCCGCGACTTGCCGAACTGCATGACCCGGGAGCCACCGCCCTGGGCCTGGCTCATCATGAACCAGAAGAGGCCGACGATGATGAGGAAGGGGATGAAGCTGCCGAGGATCGACAGGAGCGGGTTGCTCCGGGCGACGGTCGAGTTGAACCCGTCGGCCGGCTTGGCCTTGTCCAGGGCCGCGACCAGCCCGGCCTCCTGTGCGTTGACGTACTCGGTGCGCACCTTGGAGGCGTTCTTGACCGTGCCGTCGGACGAGGAGTACGTCTGCCCGCTTTTGAGGGTCAGGTTGAGGACGTTGTCGCTCGTCATCTCGGCGCGTTGGACCTTGCCCTGGCTGATCAGCGTCTGGGCAGCCGAGGTGTCGATCCGGGCGAAGGTGCTGCCGCCGACGAAGGAGTACAGCAGGAGTGAGATGGCAGCCAGCCCGAGGACCCAGAAGATCCACGATCGGCGGAAACGCGACATGTCCATGAACCCACGGGGCCGTGCCCCGATCCTCCTGCTCGATCAGTGAGCCTCGCGGTCGAGTGACCACGGGGCGTTGGGCCACCACGGTACCGCCGGTCGGCGGTGCATGAGGTGCCCCGTCAGGGCAACGACGGACCCGGGCCCGGTGTTCCGAACCTGCGTATGCCGGGTGCTCGCCTCAGCTGTAGACGTGCGGGGCCAGCGTGCCGACGACGCGCAGGCCGCGGTAGGCCTCGTCGTAGTCGAGGCCGTAGCCGACGACGAACTCGTTCGGGATGTCGAAGCCGACCCACTTGACGTCGATCTCGACCTTGGCGGCCTCGGGCTTGCGCAGGAGGGTGCAGATCTCGACCGAGGCGGGGCTGCGGGACTCCAGGTTGGCCTTGATCCAGGACAGCGTCAGGCCGGAGTCGACGATGTCCTCGACGATGAGGACGTGCTTGCCGGTGATGTCGGTGTCGAGGTCCTTGAGGATCCGCACCACGCCGGAGGACTTGGTGCCCGACCCGTAGGACGACACCGCCATCCAGTCGACCGGTGCCGTGAACGGCAGGGCCCGCATCAGGTCGGCCATCACCATGATCGCGCCCTTGAGCACGCCGACGAGGAGGAGGTCCTGTCCCTCGTAGGTCCCGGCGATCTCGGCGGCGAGCTCCTCCAGCCGGGTCTGGATCTGGTCCTCGGTGAGCAGGACGTGTTCGAGGTCGGCGCCCATGTGGCTGGCATCCACGGCAGCACTCCAGTCGGTCGGTCTAAGCGGGGTCGGTGTGCCTATTCAACCGGAGGTCGGGCGGCGATGGTGACCAGCCCGTCGGCCCGGGTCACGAGCAGCGGGCCGGGGACGTGCAGCGACCGCTGGCCGTGCCAGTCGGTGAGCAGCCGGTCACAGGCGTCGGTATGCCGGGTGCTCACCTGACCTGGCGGCGCACCGGCGCCGACGAGGAGTCTGCGCCACACCCGTGAGCGAAGAGCCGGGGCGTTGGCGACGAGCGCCGCGACCGGCCACGGCCCAGGCCCGAGGTCGGCGGTCGCCGCGTCGGCAAGGGCCTCGAGGAGGTCGGCGTCAGCACGCAGCTGGTCCGCGCTGCGGGCCAGGGCGGCGGCGATGCCGGGACCCAGGTCGCGGTCCAGATCAGTGACCGCCCGACGGGCCCGGACCCGGGCGTATGCCGGGTCCTCGTTCATCGGGTCGTCCCACCAGGCGATCCCCTCGTCCCGACAGGCCTGCCGGGTCTGCTCCCGGGTGATCCCGAGCAGCGGCCGGCGCAGGAGACCCCGAGCGGCCGGCATACCGGACAGTGACCGGGCGCCGGACCCGCGGGCGAGACCGAGGAGCACCTGCTCGGCCTGGTCGTCGAGGGTGTGGCCGAGGAACAGCCGCACCGCACCGTGCTGCGCGGCGGCGGCCGCGAGGGCGGCGTGCCGGGCGTCGCGGGCCGACGCCTCGACCCCGCCGGTTCCCGTCGCGACCTCGACGGCGACCACCTCGACGGGGTCCAGGCCGAGGGCACGGCACTGCTCGGCGGCCCGGGCGGCCACCTGTGCCGACCCCGCCTGTAGGCCGTGGTCGACGACGACGGCCCCGGCTCGCAGCGCGAGCCCGGGTCCCTCCACGGCCGTGGCGGCCGCCAGGGCGAGCGAGTCGGCCCCGCCGCTGCAGGCGACGAGGACCACCGCGCCGGGGTCGAGGTCGGCCAGGGCCGAGCGGACGGCATACCGGACCGCCGCGACGGCAGGCGAGGGTCCCGGCATACGGCACATTCTGGCGCCCCGGCCCGAGTACCCAGCTCCCCCGGACGAATCCCCCTCTCTCCCAGCCGAATTCCTAACCTCTGCTAGCAGAGCTTGGTTCACTCAGCAGAAGGTGCAACCTGTGCTGAGTGACCTACCTTCTGCTAGCAGAAGCTGGGTTTCGGGGGGCGAGGTCAGCCGTGGACGCGGGCGACCCAGGCTGCCGGGTCCTCGATCTCCTGCGGGCTCGGCAGTGTCTCCGGCGAGGTCCAGATGGCGTTGAAGTCGTCCCAACCCACCTGGTCGATGACGCCACGGACGAAGACCGCCCCGTCACGGTACTGGCGCATCTTGGCCTCCAGCCCGAGGAGCCGCCGGAGCACCCGGTCGACCGCTCCGGCGCCCTTGCGGCGTTCGGTGAACCTGGCCCGGATGGTCGCGACGGTCGGGATGACCGATGGTCCGACCTCGTCCATGACGACGTCGGCGTGGCCCTCGAGCAGCGACATGATCGCCGTCACCCGAGCGACCTGGTCACGCTGCTCGGGCGTGGTGAAGAGGTCCGCGATCCCGCCGCCACCGGAGCCGAAGACCGCCGGCAACCGCTGGACGAGCTGTCCGGCGGTCTCGGCGAGCTTGGCCGGGTCGGGAGCGAGGTCGAGCGCCAGCGCCCGGGTCGTGGTCAGCATGTGGTCCCGCAGCCACGGCACCGCCGTGAACTGGACCCGGTGGGTCTCCTCGTGCATGCACACCCAGGCCCGGAAGTCCGCGGCGTCGACCTCGAGCTCGCGCTGGGCCTGCAGGAGGTTGGGAGCGACGAGCAGCAGCTTGGGGGTGCCGTCGGGGGCCAGGTCGTACTGACCGAGGACCTTGCTGGCCATGAAGGCGAGCAGCGAACCCGCCTCGGCCCCGGTCACCTTCCCGCCGATGGCCCCGATCGCGGCCGGGGGCGGGCCACCGCCCTTGCGCGCCGCCGCCTTGGCCATGATCGACGCGAGGACGGGGTCCATGAGCGAGGCCATCGAGTCGGCGTTGGCGGCGATCCACGCCGGGCGGTCGAGGACGACGGCATCGGGCAGGTCGCCGGGCGTGTGCAGCCGCGAAGTCTCGGCGACCGGCCCCCGGGCCGCCACGGCGGCCGCGCGGATGGCGCCGACCTCAGCGGCGGCCTCGCTCCGGGAGATCACCGGTCCGGCCGGGACGAGTCGCCGGCCGGTGGCCTTGGCGAACTCCCAGTCGACGTATGCCGGCCCGCCCCGTGCCGCGGTGGCGGGGGTCGTCTCGGAACTCACTGGCGGATCTCCATGTCTGGCCTCCTAGGACTGGCACCCACACGCCGTGAGGCCCGCCACGAGACGGTCCAACGCCGCCCGGGCGGCCAGGGTTCCCTGGCTCGACGGTACGTGGTCGGCGACGACGACGTAGGAGAGCAGCCGGCCGTCCTTGTCGACGGTGGTGCCGGCCATCCCGGACGACCCGATGAGCGTGCCGGTCTTGGACCGCGGGACGCCGGCCACCTGGCGCGCGCCGACCCCCTCGAACCGGTCGTGCAGAGTTCCGGTCAGCCCGGCGACCGGCAGGTCGGCGACGACCTCCTGCATCCCGGGCACCCGAGCGGTGGTCCCGAGCGCGAGCGCGTCGGCGATGGCGCGGACGGTGACGTGCTGGGTGCGGGACAGCCCGCTCGCGTCGGTCAGGACGACCCCGGTCGTGTCGACCTTCAGTGCCCGGAGCGAGGCCAGCACGTATGCCGTCGCGCCGGCGAAGGTTCCCGGCTCACCTCTGGCGACGGCCGCCTGACGGGTGAGGTTCTCGGTGAGGGCGTTGTCGCTGTCATCGAGGGCGGTGGAGAGGACCTGGCCGATCGGCGCCGAGGAGACGGTGCCGAGGACGGCGGCTCCCGCGGGTGCGGCCGCCGACCAGCTCTTGCGCGGCGTGAGGGTCGCGGTGACGCCGGAGGCGGCCAGGTCCTTGACGAAGGCCTTGGCCACCGAGGTCGGCGGGTCGAGGGGGGACGCGTGACCGATCTCCGGTCGCTCGTCGGCGAACCCGATCATGAACACGCCCTGGGTGGCCCCGGAGTACACGTCGGCCAGCTGCCACGCCGGCGCGTAGGCCGGGCCTGCGGCATACGAGAGGTCGAGCCGCAGCGAGACCTTGGACTGGCCGGCGGCCCGGAGCGCGCCGGCGACCTGCCCGGCGAGGTCGCCGAGGCCGGCCCGGCCGGGTGTCTGGACCGGGTCGCCGGCCCTCCGGGATAGCATCGTGTCGCCGCCGGCGACCAGCGCGATCCGGCCCGGACCCTCGCGGACGACCTTGGTCTGCATGGTCCTGGTCAGGTCCGTCGTCGAGGTGATCGCCGCGGCGGCGAGCATCTTCTGGGTCGAGGCCGCGAGCCGTTGGGTGGTCGCCTCGTGGGTGTAGATGGCGGTCCCGGAGAGGGCGTCCCTGACCTCGACACCGACCGACCGGCCCAGCGCCGGGTCGGCGAGCGCGTGGGTCATCAAGGCGGCGAGTCCAGCCCTGGTAGGGGCCGGACCGGTCAGGCCCACCTGGGTGAGCGGCGCCACCGACGGGGCCACAGTCGGCAGGGCGACTCCCGGTGTTCCGGACGCCGGCTGGGTCGAGGGGATGGCGATCGGCTTGTCGCGGGTGAGGATGCCCGGCACGACGTCGAAGACGTCGCCCACGGCATACGCCAGAACAAGGCTGAGGAGCACCGCAAGGGCGGCCAGAACGCGGCGCACCAACTCCCCCTTCGCCACTAGGCTGCGTGCAGGTCAACGGACCGCAAGCCTAGGTCACCACGATTGCAGGGAAGGGACGCCAAGCAATGGAGTTCGACGTCACGATCGAGATCCCCCAGGGCAGCCGCAACAAGTACGAGGTCGACCACGCGAGCGGGCGGATCCGCCTGGACCGGCTGCTCTTCACCTCGACCCGCTACCCGGCCGACTACGGCTACGTCGAGGACAGCCTCGGCGAGGACGGCGACCCGCTGGACGCGCTCGTCCTGCTCGACGAGCCGACCTGGCCCGGGTGCCTCGTCCGGGCCCGGCCGATCGGCATGTTCCACATGCGCGACGAGGCGGGTGGCGACGACAAGATCCTCTGCGTCCCCGCCGGTGACCCGCGCAAGTCGGCCATCGTCGAGCTCGAGGACATCAACGAGTTCGACCGGCTGGAGATCCAGCACTTCTTCGAGACCTACAAGGACCTCGAGCCCGGCAAGTCGGTCGAGGGCGCCCACTGGGCCGGCCGCGAGGAGGCCGAGCAGTGCGTCCGCGACTCGATCGCCCGCGCCAAGGAGGCGGGCCTGTCGACCCAACGCTGGCGGATGCCCGGACACGAGGACGTGGAGCACAACATGGTCGAGGGTCCGGCCCCCTCGAGCGAGGAAGGCGCTCGGCTGGCCGAGCGGCTCGCCACCAAGGAGAAGCCGCTCAGCGACGTCAAGTAGGAGGGCGCTTGCCCTTATCGGGTGATCCGAAAGACGCATTGCAACGCGGGTGTCACGGACTGGGGCGGCCTGTGACACTCGCGTTTGTCGTGTGACGCAGGGAGGGACCCGAGGCTGGACCCTGGAGGCCGGACAGTGTTGTCCCGTCAGTTGGAGTACTTCGTCGCGTTGGCGCGAGAACGACACTTCGCCCGGGCCGCCACCGCCTGCTACGTCTACCAGCCGGCCCTGTCGGAGGCGATCCGCAAGCTCGAGCACGAGCTCAACGTGCCCCCCGTCCGGCGCGGTCATGCCTTCGAGGGGCTCACCCCCCGAGGGTGAGCCCCTCGTGCTGTGGGCTCGGCGGATCCTGGCCGACCGCGATGCCCTCAAACAGGAGGTGACCGCGCTGCAGTCCGGCCTCACCGGTCGGCTCCGGCTGGGGGTGGTGCGGGCGGCATCGACGACGGCAGCGCTGCTCGTGGACCCGTTCTGCGCGGCGCACCCGCTGGCTCAGGTCGGCCTGGTGACCAGCCTTCGCTCGGCCGCGGTCGTGGAGCAGCAGCGCCGCTACGAGCTCGACGGCGGCATCATCTACCTGGACGGTCAGGACACCGACGGGCTCCTGGTGACACCCCTGTACATGGAGCGTCAGGTGCTCATCGCCAGCACCGACCTGCTCCCCGGGCGGAGCCCCTCGCTCAGCTGGCCCGAGGCGTTCGAGCTGCCGTTGTGCCTGCTCAACCAGGGTATGCGGGGCCGACAGACCCTCGACGCCGCCATGGCCGAGCACGGGCTCGTCGCCACCCCGCAGCTGGAGACCGACTCGGTCGCCGCCCTGTACGCGCAGTGGGCACCGGCCGATGGGCCAGCATCGTCCCGCAACCCTGGACCCGAACGCTGCGACCACCGCCCGGAATCCGCGTGCTCAGACTCGACCAGCCGACCGTCCAGTCCCGGATCGTGCTGGTGACCATCGACGAGGACCCGGGGTCCGTCCTCGCCCGCACCCTGGTCGAGACCGCGCGGCGGCTGCGCATCGACGACCTCTTCGACCACGCCCCCGACGCGAACGCCGAGCCGACTGCGACCACCTGACGAGACCATCGGCACGGCCTATGGATCGGTCGGAACCACGTCTTGGACGCCCCCCTCTCCGCCGGTCAAGACTCTGCGAACGGCCCCACTCGACTCGGGCCTTCGCAGCCCGTCGCACTCAGCGGATCGGCGCCCAACGAAAAGGAACTCTCATGGCAAAGGTGCTCTGCGTTCTCTACGACGACCCGGTGGACGGTATGCCGATGTCCTACGCCCGCGATGACCTGCCCGTCATCGAGGGCTACGGCGACGGACAGACCCTGCCCACGCCGAAGGCGATCGACTTCGTACCCGGCACCCTGCTGGGCAGCGTGTCCGGCGAGCTCGGGCTGCGCGACTACCTGGAGTCCAACGGCCACACCCTCGTCGTGACGTCGGACAAGGACGGCCCGGACTCCGAGTTCGAGCGCGAGCTGGTGGACGCCGACATCGTGATCTCCCAGCCGTTCTGGCCGGCATACCTGACGCCCGAGCGGATCCCGAAGGCGCAGAACCTCAAGCTGGCGCTGACCGCCGGCATCGGCTCGGACCACGTCGACCTGCAGGCCGCGATCGACCGGAACATCACGGTCGCCGAGGTCACCTTCTGCAACTCGATCAGCGTCGCCGAGCACGTGGTGATGACGATCCTGGACCTCGTGCGCAACCTCGTGCCGTCGCACGAGTGGGCGGTCCAGGGCGGCTGGAACATCGCCGACTGCGTCACCCGCTCCTACGACCTCGAGGGCATGCATGTCGGTACCGTCGCGGCCGGTCGGATCGGCGTGGCCGTGCTCCGTCGGCTCAAGCCGTTCGGCACGCACCTGCACTACTACGACAAGCACCGCCTGCCGCTCGAGGTCGAGGAGGAGCTGGACCTGACCTACCACGAGTCCCCGGAGGCCATGTACCCGTTCGTCGACGTGGTCACGCTCAACTGCCCGCTGCACCCAGAGACCGAGGAGATGATCAACGACGAGACGCTCAAGCTGTTCAAGCGTGGCGCCTACCTGGTCAACACGGCCCGCGGCAAGCTGACCGACCGGGACGCCGTCGTCCGGGCGCTGGAGAGCGGCCAGCTCGCCGGCTACGGCGGTGATGTCTGGTTCCCGCAGCCCGCACCGAAGGACCACCCCTGGCGCCTCGCTCCGCACAACGCGATGACGCCGCACATCTCCGGCACGTCGCTGTCGGCCCAGACCCGGTATGCCGCAGGCATACGGGAGATCCTCGAGTCCTTCTTCGACGGCACACCGATCCGCGACGAGTACCTCATCGTCCAGGGCGGCGCGCTGGCCGGTGTCGGCGCGCACTCCTACACCGAGGGCAACGCCACCGGCGGCTCGGAAGAGGCCGAGAAGTTCAAGAACGCCTGATCAGGGCGAGAGCACGGCGAGGGGCACCGACCCGGTCAGCCCCGGACCCTTAGGGCGTAACGACCTGGACTTTGATGCTGTGGGGCGACCTGGCGCTCTCGACGGCCTCGCGATAGCTGCCGAGCGGCAGCTGGTCGGTGATGAGCGGTTTCAGTGTCATCGTGGGGCAGGCAAGAGCCACTGCGAACAAGGGAGTACGTCGTGCGGCGACAAGTCGTCAATGAGCCCGGCCAGATGGTCCACGAGGCACTCGAGGGGCTCGTCCTCAGCCATCCACAGGTGGTGGCCTACGACCCCGAGCATCAGATCGTGACCCGCGCTCACCCAGCGGCCGGCAAGGTCGGGCTGCTGTCCGGCGGAGGCTCCGGCCACGAGCCGTTGCACGCCGGCTTCGTCGGCGTGGGCATGCTCGATGTGGCAGTACCGGGTGCGGTGTTCGCCAGCCCGACCGCGCTGCAGCTGCACGACGGCACCCTGGCGGCAGACTCCGGCTGTGGCGTTCTGCACATCGTCAAGAACTACACCGGCGATGTCCTCAACTTCACCATCGCCCGAGAGCTTGCCGACGAGAACGGCATCCGGACCGCCGCCGTCCTCGTCGACGACGACCTGGCCACCGACATCACCGGTGGCGCCGACGGCGACGAGGACGAGGGACACCCCGGGCGTCGCGGCACTGCGGCCGTCGTCGCCCTGGAGAAGATCTGCGGCGCGGCCGCCGAAGCCGGAGCCCCACTGGATGAGCTCGCCGAGCTGGGAAGTGACGTGGTGGCCCGCTCATCCACGATGGCCTTCGCCCTTGAGGCCGGAACCCACCCCGGCCAGAGCCGTGCAGCGTTCGACCTCGACCCGTCCGAGGTCGAGTTCGGCGTCGGCATCCACGGTGAACGCGGAACGTCCCGGATCGGGTTCGCGCCGGCCGACGACCTGGTCGCCCACCTGGTCGGACCGCTCGCAGATGCCCTCGACCTCCGACGCGGGACCGAGGTGATCGCGATCGTCAACAATCTCGGCTCGGCCTACCCTCTCGAGACATACGTCGCCGCCCGCGCCGTCCACCGGCAGCTCGCCGCCCGCGGTGTCACCGTCGCCCGCAGCCTGGTCGGGCCCTACGTCACCTCCCTGGACATGCACGGCATATCGGTCACCCTGGTCCGCGCAGACGACACCCTGCTGTCCCACTGGGACGCCCCCGTCCACACACCCGCTCTCACCTGGGGAGGAACCAGATGACCACCTTCGACGACCAGTTCGGCGAGCGCTGGGTCGCCTCGATGCTGGCCACGTTCGACGCCCAGGCCGCCGACCTCGGCGAGCTGGACCGACAGGCCGGCGACGGCGACTTCGGAACGAACATCTCCTCGGCCTACCGCCGTGCCCGGGAGGAGGCACGCAAGGCTCAGCCCGAGTCCTACTCCGAGTGGCTCACCACCGTCTCCCGGGGCTTCCTCGGAACGGGGGGCACCAGCGGCCCCCTGTTCGGGATGTTCTTCCGCGAACTGGCCCGATGCACCACCAGCTCAGCTCCGACGGCGTCCGAGCTCGCCGATGGCTTGGCCAACGGGCTGGCTACGGTCCAGAGGTACGGCAAGGCCAAGGTCGGCCACAAGACGATGGTCGACGCCCTGGCCCCGGCGGCCCTGGCCATGGGCCAGGCCGTGAAGGACGGCCACCCAGACCCCCTCGCCACAGCCGCCGCAGCCGCCGTCGACGGCGCCCGCTCCACGGCCGCCATCACCGCCCGCCGCGGCCGCGCCGCCTATGTCGGCGAAGTCTCCCGCGGGGTCCTCGACCCCGGGGCCGTCGCCATGGCCATGGTCATCCAGACCGCCCACAACGCGGCCATGGGTACGACCGACCCAGCAGGCAGCATCCTGGTCGACCCGGCCTGACCCCGCCGGCCCAGCCTGACCGCCCCCGCGATCAGGGGCGTCCGCCATAGGGGAGCAGGTCGGAGCGGTAGATCGAGGCGTAGCGGACCTGGGCGCCGGTGTGCGGGGCCTCGATCATCTGGCCGCCGCCGATGTACAGCCCGACGTGGTGGCTGGTCGGGCCGCTGTCGCCGTAGAAGACGAGGTCACCGGGCTGGAGGTCGGAGATGGCCACCCGTCTGGTCTCGTTGTACTGCGAGCCGGTGTAGTGGTCGATGTAGACCCCGGCCTGCCGCCACGCCATCATCGTCAGCCCGGAGCAGTCGAAGGTGTTCGGGCCGGCCGCACCCCACACGTACCACTTGCCGACCTGGGCGCGGGCGTAGGCGAGGACGGCGGAGACGCCGCCCCTGGGCGAAGGCGCCGGCTGGGACGGCTTGCTCGGCGGCCGCGACGTCGAGCTGCCGCCGCTGTGGCCCTGGCTCCGCTTCTTGCGCGCGGCGGCTGTGGCGGCGTCCGCGACCCGCTTGGCCTGGGCTGCCTGCTTGGCGGCCAGCTCCGCTGCGGCCTTGGCCCGGGCAGCTTCCTCGGCGGCCTTGCGGGTGCGTTCCCGCTGGGCCTTCTCGGCGGCGATGCGGGCCTGGCGGGCGGCTTCCTCGGCGGCGGCCCGGGCAATCGCCTCGGCCCGCAACCCCGCCTGCCGGGCCTGCTCCACCTCCACAGAGGTCTTCTGCAGAGAAGCCAGCTCGCTGGCCATCTGGGTCTGCTGACCCTGGATCTGGGTCGCCGCGGCAGCGGCCTGCGTGGCCTGCGCCTGCGCGTCGGCCAAGGCCTTGGCCGCCTGGTCCGAGGCCTGCTGCTGCTGCCCGGCGGCCAGGGTGGCGTTGCGCTGGGCGGCGGCGGCGTTCTGAGATGCGGCATCGGCCTTGGCGTATGCCGCGGTGCGCAGCTCGCCCATGGTGTCCAGGGCGGTGGCTCGGTCGACCATGTCCTGTGGACCGCTGGCCGACATGAACGCCGACACGTTCCCGAGCGAGCCGTCCTGCTGGTAGGCCAGGGCGGCGAACTGACGGATCGCCTTCTCCGCGTCATCGGAGGCCGATCGTGCCTGCGCCGCGGCCTCGGCGGCCCGGGCTGCCGCGGCGGTGCGCTGGTCGAGCAGCAGCTTGGCACCGTTGTAGGCCTCGCCCGCCGCCGACGCGGCCTCCTGGACGCTGTCCAGCTGCGCCGAGGCGGCTTGGTACTGCGCGGTCAGGGCGGCGACCTGGTCCTGCGTCGTGACCACCTTGGCCTTGGCCGTGTCGACCTGCTTCTGGGACGGGAAGACAGGGTCCGGCTTGGCTGTGGCGCTCGCGATCGGGCCCGTGGCCAGCGCGAGTGCGCAGAGGCCGCCAAGGGTCAGGCGCGCGGCGAGGGGCCAGGCACCCGGGGTGGGGCGATCGAACACGAGGAGACCTCCGGCAGGGCGTGACTTCAGGGGTGGCGAATTCAGCGGCCCGAGACTATTGCCGTTTGTCACTTTGGGAAACAGGCGTCACACCAATCCCACGCGTCATTCTGGTATTTGCAGAATTACACTCTTGTCATTAACAGAATGACATTCATGTCTTTTCCCAGACCGGCGGAAAGTTTCGATCAGGCGTTCGTGGTTGGTCACGAACAGGTCACGATTTTGGCACCAGGAGCCTCCGCAGACCCCGTTCCCCCGATCGCATCATCACCTCGTGGTTGGCCCGCAGGACCGGCTCCAGGACCCGGTCGAGCCGGCTCAGCCAGCCGATCCCCACCTGGACCTGCTCGGTGAACGCTGCGACCGTCCCCCCGCCCTTCCCCGGCTCGACGGCGAACGCCGCCCACCCCACCAGGTCGCCGGACAGCCCGACGCGCAGCCGCCCGTTCGCGGCGTCGACGACCTCACGGGACACGCCGACGGCCAGGCTGTAGGGCAGCGCGCTGCGGATCCGGGCGACCCCGGAGTCCTCCGTATGCCGGGTGACCTCACGAATCTGTGGCCACCAGATGGGGTAGGCGCCCAGGTCATGCAACGCCTCGAACACCCGGTCCGGTGCGGCCGGCACCCGCCAGACCCGCTCGAAGCGGAAGGTGCGCCTCCGACGCGGGCCGGGACTGACCGGCATACGGGCTATTGACCGGTCGTGTACTGGTCGGCGACCTTGAGCGCCTCGTCCAGGATGGCCAGGCCTTCGCGGACCTCGGCCTCGGTGGTGGTGCAGGGCGGGACGATGTGGGTGCGGTTGAAGTGGACGAAGGGCCACAGACCGCGCTCCTTGCAGGCAGCGGAGAACTCGTTCATCGGGCCGGCGGCGGCGCCGGAGGCGTTGAACGGGACGAGCGGCTCGCGGGTCTGCCGGTCCTTGACCAGCTCCAGGGCCCAGAAGACCCCGAGCCCGCGGACCTCGCCGATGCTCGGGTGGTCGGCGGCGAGCGCCTCCAGCTCCGGGCCGATCACCTCGCCGAGGTCGCGGGCATGCTCGACGATGCGCTCGTCCTTGAAGATGTTGATGCTCGCCACGGCACTGGCGCAGGCCAGAGGGTGCCCGGAGTAGGTGAGCCCGCCGGGGAAGGCGCGGTGGTCGAAGCTCGCCGCCACGGCTCGGGAGATGATCACTCCACCCAGCGGCAGGTAGCCGGAGTTGACCCCCTTGGCGAAGGTGATCAGGTCGGGTGCGACGCCCCAGTGGTCGATGGCGAACCACTCGCCCGCGCGGGCGAAGCCGCTCATCACCTCGTCGGCGACGAGGATGATCCCGTGCTCGTCGCAGAGCGCCCGGACACCGGCCAGGTAGCCGTCCGGCGGGACGAGGATCCCGTTGGTCCCGACGACGGACTCCAGGATGATCGCGGCGACGTTGGTGGCCCCCTCGACCATGAGCACGTCCCGCAGGTGCTGGAGCGCACGCTCGCCCTCCTGCTCGGCGTTCTCGGAGTGGAACGGGCTGCGGTAGGGGTACGGGCCCCAGAAGTGCACGACCCCGGGCACGCCCGGCTCGCTCCCCCAGCGGCGCGGGTCGCCGGTCATCGTGATCGCCCCGGCCGTGGCCCCGTGGTAGCTCCGGTAGGTGGCCAGGATCTTGTGCCGCCCGGTATGGAGGCGGGCCATCCGGATGGCGTTCTCGGTCGCGTCGGCCCCGCCGTTGGTGAAGAAGACCTTGTCCATCTGCGGTGAGTTGTGGCGCGCTGCCTCGACGATGAGCCGGGCCGCCTCGGAGCGTGCGTCGTTGGCGAACGCGGGGCTGATCGTCGTCAACCGGGCCGCCTGCTCCTGGATGGCGGCCACGAGACGCGGGTGCTGGTAGCCGATGTTGACGTTGACCAGCTGGCTGGAGAAGTCCAGGTAGCGCTTGCCGGAGTAGTCGGTGAAGTACGAGCCGAGCGCGCTGGCGATGGGCAGCGGGTCGATGAGGGCCTGGGCGCTCCAGGAGTGGAAGACGTGGGCCCGGTCGGCGGCGCGAACCGCCGCCTCGTCCATGGCCACGACTCCCTCCAGGCCGTTGCCGGTGCCGTCGTTGCTGCCTGGGGTCGTCGACTCACTCATGGCGCGATCATTCCACCCCGGTGCGGCCGAGGCGCGGGGGTGGTCATGCCGGCCCCGACGGGCCGGTAGACTGGTGAGTAGCGGCCCGCCCAGTTCTGCCTCGGGCCAGCTTTTTCCAGTCGATGCCATCTGATGTCGATGTCCTTGCGCCGCGGCCCGATTCACCGGCCGCGCCGGGCAGAACGACCCGCATCATCTTTCTTTCGGAGTTTCCTTCACCCATGTCTGTTGACACCTTCGGCACGCTCGGCGTGCCCGCTTCCCTTGTCGCTGTGCTCGCCGCGCGCGACATCACCTCCCCCACCCCGATCCAGGCAGCGACCCTGCCGGACTCCCTCGCCGGGCGCGACGTGCTCGGCCGCGGCCGCACCGGATCGGGCAAGACCTACGCCTTCCTCCTCCCGTTGGTCGCGCGCCTCATGACGAGCGGTCGACGCCGTATGCCGGGTCGCCCGCGTGCGCTGATCCTCGCCCCGACCCGGGAGCTGGCTCTGCAGATCGACGAGGCGCTCGCGCCCCTCGCTGCTGTCGCGGGTCTCACCTCGCGCACCGTCTTCGGCGGTGTCGGCCAGAACCCGCAGGTCACCGCGATCCGTCGCGGTGTCGACGTCGTCGTCGCCTGCCCGGGGCGGCTCGAGGACCTCATCGGCCAGGGTCACGTCGACCTGTCGGCCGTCGAGGTCACCATCCTGGACGAGGCCGACCACATGGCCGATCTCGGCTTCCTGCCCGGTGTCCGTCGGATCCTCGACCGGACTCCGCAGAGCGGTCAGCGGATGCTGTTCTCGGCCACGCTCGACGCCGGCGTCAACGTCATCGTCAAGCGCTACCTCACCAATCCCGTGAAGCACGAGGCAGATTCGGCGCAGTCCCCGGTCTCGGCCATGAGTCACCACGTCCTGCACGTCACCCCGGACACCCACCTGCCGGTGCTGCTCGACCTCACCGCCGCGCCCGGCCGGACCGTAGTGTTCACCCGGACCAAGCACCGCGCCAAGAAGCTCGCCCGTCAGCTCAACGCGTCGGGCGTCCCGGCCGTCGAGCTGCACGGCAACCTCTCCCAGAACGCCCGGACCCGGACCATGGACGCCTTCCACTCCGGCGCCGCGCAGACCCTCGTCGCGACCGACATCGCCGCGCGGGGCATCCACGTCGACGACGTGGGGCTGGTCATCCACGCCGACCCGCCGGTCGAGCACAAGGCCTATCTCCACCGCTCCGGACGCACCGCCCGGGCCGGTGCTGCCGGCACTGTCGTCACCCTGATGACCGACGACCAGGTGCGCGACGTGCGCGACCTGACCCGCAAGGCCGGCATCGCGCCCACGACCACCCGCGTCCACGCGACACACCCGCTGCTCCAGGAGCTCGCTCCCGGTGAGCGCGCCTTCACCGGCGGCTTCGCCGCTCCGGCCGAGGAGTCACGTGACTCCGGCCGTGGCGCGGGTCGCCGTCCGGGCCAGGGCGGCGGCCGTGGCCGTGCCCGGGGCGAGCAGTCCGGCTCCGCGCCGCGATCCTCCTCCGCCGGCGGTCGTGGTGGTCGCGGCGGCCAGTCCGCCCGTGGCGTCGGCGAGTCCGGCCGTCCTGCGGGTTCCGGACACGGCACGGCGGGCGGTCGCGGTGGCCGTGGCGCCAGCACCGGTTCGGCGCGCGGCGGCAACGGTGGCTCCGGTGGCTCGGCTCGCTCGAGCCAGTCCTCCCGCCAGGGCGGCGGTCGCACCTATACGACCTCGACCCCGTCCTCCGGTGGCGCTGCGGCCTTCTCGGCCGGCTCACGCGCCAGCTCCCGGCGCGGTCGCTGACCCAGGCGGCACACGGTCCGGCTCGTCGGGGTAGCCCACTGGTCGGCCCCGGCTACCGCTGGTCGCTGAGGTGTCCGCTGGCGAGTCGACCCCTGGTTGACTGGCCGGCCTTGGCTACTACTGGCCGCCGAACGCTCCGCTGGCCCGTCGACCCCTCGTTGACTGGCCGGCCTTGGCTACCACTGGCCATCGCACACTCCGCTGGCCAGTGATCGGCAGGTGTTGCCAGTCCGGCGCCGGTCTGCGGGAGCGGGCTCGAGGCGAGCCCGATGGTGAGTGCGGGTTACCCGACGGCCTACCCGACCGAAAGTGCCGTGACCACAACACTTTCGGCACGGTAACCAGTTCGGTAACCGGCGTCGCCAGCCCCGTCCATCCCAGCGCGGTCGCTGACCCAGCCGGCACACGGTCCGGCTCGTCGGGGTGGCCCACTGGCCGGCCTTCGCTACCACTGGCCATCGCACACTCCGCCGGCGAGTCGACCCCTGGTTGACTGGCCGGCCTTGGCTACCACTGGTGTTGCCAGTCCGGCGCCGCTCTCCGGGCACCGGCTCGAGACGAGCCCGATGGTGAGTGCGGGTTACCCGACGGCCTACCCGACCGAAAGTGTTGCGACCACAACACTTTCGGCACGGTAAC
>JAJPIW010000078.1 GCA_021324575.1 Intrasporangiaceae bacterium
CGAGCACTCGCCCGCGGCATACAGGCCCGGAACCCGAGCCGCAGCACCGGTGTCCGGGTCGACCTCGACACCGCCCATGACGTAGTGGCAGGTCGGGCCGACTTCCATCGGCTCGGTCGTGATGTCGACGTCGGCCAGCTCCTTGAACTGGTGGTGCATCGACGGCAGCCGCTTCAGGATCTCGGCGGGGGCGCGCCGCGAGGCGATGTCGAGGAAGACCCCGCCATGGGGTGAGCTGCGACCGGCCTTGACCTCGGAGTTGATCGCCCGAGCGACCTCGTCACGGGGCAGCAGCTCGGGTGGTCGCTTGTTGTGGTCGGGGTCGGTGTACCACCGGTCCCCTTCCTCCTCGGTCTCGGCGTACTGGCCGCGGAAGACATCGGGGACGTAGTCGAACATGAACCGCTTGCCCTCGGAGTTCTTCAGCACTCCGCCGTCGCCGCGGACCGACTCGGTGACGAGGATCCCCTTGACCGACGGCGGCCAGACCATGCCGGTCGGGTGGAACTGGACGAACTCCATGTTGATCAGGGTCGAGCCGGCGCGCAGCGCGAGGGCGTGCCCGTCGCCCGTGTACTCCCACGAGTTCGACGTCACCTTGAAGGACTTGCCGATCCCGCCGGTCGCCAGGATCACGGCGGGGGCGTTGAAGCGGATGAACCGGCCCAGCTCGCGGCTGTAGGCGAAGGCGCCGGCGATCGCACCGTCATCGGCGCACAGGAGGTCGGTGACGGTCACCTCGGCGTACACCCTCAGCCGGCTCTCGGGGTCGCCGGTGTCCCGCTCGTCCTCCTGCTGCAGCGACACGATCTTCTGCTGCATCGTGCGGATCAGCTCCAGCCCGGTGCGGTCACCGACGTGAGCCAGACGGGGGTACTCGTGACCGCCGAAGTTCCGCTGGCTGATCTTGCCGTCCGGGGTGCGGTCGAACAGCGCGCCGTAGGTCTCCAGCTCCCAGACCCGGTCCGGTGCCTCCTTGGCGTGCAGCTCGGCCATCCGCCAGGAGTTGAGGAACTTGCCGCCCCGCATGGTGTCGCGGAAGTGGACCATCCAGCTGTCGTGGCTGTTGACGTTGCCCATGCTGGCCGCGATGCCGCCCTCGGCCATCACGGTGTGGGCCTTGCCGAACAGGGACTTGCAGATCACGGCCACCGACTGCCCGGCCTCGCGCGCGGCGATCGCGGCCCGCAGGCCCGCGCCCCCGGCCCCGATGACGAGGACGTCGTAGTCGTGGTGCTCCATCTCGGTCATGCGTTCAGTTCACCAGCCAGTTTCGGTCGAGGAGTGAGGTCGGTTGGACAGCCGTCAGTTGAACAGCCGCAGGTCGGTGAGGTGCCCCGAAGCCACGAGTCCGATGTAGGCGTCGGTGACGAGCAGGCTCGCCAGCGTCGTCCAGGCGAGCTGCATGTGCCGCGTGTTGAGCCTGGACACCTGGGTCCACAGCTTGTAGCGGACCGGGTGCTTGGAGAAGTGCCGCAGCCGGCCACCGATGAGGTGGCGGCAGGAGTGGCAGCTCGCCGTGTAGGCCCACAGGAGAACGACGTTGGCGACCATGATGATCGTCCCGAGGCCGATGCCGAACCCGCCGTCCTTGCCGTGGAAGGCCTTGACCGCGTCGAAGGTGTTGACGAGCGAGACGATGATCGCCGCGAAGAAGAAGTACCGGTGCAGGTTCTGCATGATCAGCGGGAACTTGGTCTCGCCGGTGTACGTCGCGTGCGGCTCGGCCACCGCGCACGCGGGCGGGGACAGCCAGAACGACCGGTAGTAGGCCTTGCGGTAGTAGTAACAGGTCAGCCGGAAGCCCAGGAGGAACGGCAGGACGAGCAGGCCGAAGGGGACGAACGGCGGGAACTTGCCGAACCACGTCCCGAAGTCGCGCGCCGCCGGGTCGCAGGACGCCGTCAGGCAGGGCGAGGAGAACGGCGAGAGGTAGTGGTACTCCGCCACGAAGTAGGCCCGCTGCGAGGCGGTCCGGATGAGTGCGTAGAGCAGCCACAGGCACAGCAGCGTGAACGTGAGGGCCGGCTCGACCCACCACCGGTCGGTCCGCAGCGTTCGAGCGGCGATCCTCGCTCGTGTCGGGGAGCCGACCCCGGACGCCGTATCGGGTGCGCTGCCACCGACGTCGGTCTGGGCCATCCCTGGACTCCTCAGCATCGGGGTCAGCCGCGTCATCGCCAGCCGTTCCGGAGTTTATCGGGACCCGACGATGACGGTGCCCCTTACGTCCCGTGAGTCACACCTTCAGGACCGGCCATCAGCCCGGGTGCTGAAGCTGTCCGAGGGTCAGATCCAGGACAGGTGGCCCTTGAGCAGCGTGTAGCCCACGAAGGCGACCACGTCCAGGAGGGTGTGCGCCACGACGAGCGGCCCGACCCGCTTCGTCCGCGTGTAGACAAAGCCGAAGACCAGCCCCATCACCGCGTTGCCGAGGAAGCCACCGAAGCCCTGGTAGAGGTGGTACGACCCGCGGATGAGGGCCGAGGTGATCATCACCCGTGGCAGCATCCAGCCGGCGCCGAGCCAGCGGCGGTAGAGGTAGCCGACCATGACGACCTCCTCCAGCACCGCGTTCTGCGCGGCGGCCAGGACGAGCACCGGGACCGCCCACCAGTGGTCGGTGAGGTTGGCGGCGGCGACCGTCGTGTTCAGCCCGAGAGCTCGTGCCGCGGCATACAGTCCGAGCCCCGGGACCCCCACCGCGGCGGCGAGCAGAGCGCCGCGACCCAAGTCCTGCAACGGTTTTCGGACGTCGAAGCCGATCGCCTGCCGAGCTCCGGGTTCGTCCCGGGATAGGAGGTGGACGGCCAGGAGGGCGGGGACGACGCCGAGGCCGATCCCGACGAGCTGGTAGGCGAGGTCGAGCCACGGTCGGTCGGGCGTGACCGAGTTGTTGAGCGTGGAGGTCTGCGCGGACAGGGCCCGGTGGACGGTCAGCCGGTCGATGATGGACAGGACCGAGTAGATCCCGCTGGCCCCGAGGGACACCCCGAGCACGAGGAAGGTCTCGGTCACCCACGCGCGGCGGACCGGCGGCGCCGGGGGCTGGTCAACGATCGCCGTCACGAGCCCACCGTATGCCGCGGCGCTGGCCATCCGCTGGAAGCCGGCTGGACGGACCGGGGTCGGTCAGTGCGTGTGGGCGAGGCGGCCGATGCGGTGCGTGCGCCGGGCGGTCCGGGCGACCCGCGCGGGGCGGAAGTCGCGGGCCACGATGGCCACGGCCGCGCCGAGGGCCACGACGGTGAGCGCGGCGATGATGGCGATGAAGGCGACGAACGCGTCGATGTTGCCGAGAGCGAAGCTCATGATCCCTGTCCTTACTACAGATGTAGAACTGCAATGTCTGTGACTCTACATCTGTAGAAACGAAGGCGTCAAGCCGGTCGTTCGGCCCGGGGACCGACACAATGACTCGTATGCCGCCCGCCGACGCCGAGCTCTCGCCCCGCCGGCAGCAGCTCGTCGACGCGGCCATCCGCGTGGTCGCGCGAGGCGGGCTGCGGGGGCTGACCCACCGCGCCGTCGACGCCGAGGCGGGGCTGCCCGAGGGGAGCGCGTCGGCCTACCTGCGCACCCGGCTGGCCCTGCTCACCGCTCTCGTCGAGCACGTGTCGCGGACCCTGCAGGCTGACCTGGCCGCCACCACCGCCCATCTCGCCGACGACGCCCAGCCGGCCGATGTCAACGCGTGCGTCGTCAACCTGCTGGTCCGCTGGACCGAGCAACCCGAGCTCATGGTGGTTCGCGCCGAGCTCATGCTCGAGGCGATGCGGCAGCCCGAGCTGATGGCCGCGTACCGACCCTGGCGGGACGGTCTCGTGGCCCTCGTCGAGGCGACGATCCGCGCCCACGGCCGCGACGACCCCGAGGGGCGCGCGCGGGCCGTCGTCGCCGCACTCGAGGGGGTGCTCACGTCCTCGCTGCTCCAGCCCGAGGCCGAGCGACCGGCATACCTGCGACGGACCGGGTCGATGGTCCTGGCCTCGCTCGCGGCATACGAGCCGGGCGGGTAGCTGCCCCGTCCTGCAGCTCCCGCTCCGGGGAGAGGTAGCTGCATGACGGAGGTCAGGCCAGGACGGGGCGACTGGGGTCTCTTCGCCGGCGCCACCTGCGGAACTGGACCACGACCCAGGCGAGCACGCCCGCCAGCACGACCAGGGCGGCGATGACGAGCACGGGGACGAACACCGCGATCAGGCTGAGCCCGATCGACGTCCCGTCCTCAGCGGTGGACACCAGGGGTGCGCCGGCCCCGAGGGTGCCGGCGTTGATGACCGGTCGGGCCGCCATCTTCCCGGAGTGGACCAGCCCGGAGACGATGACACCGAGCCCGATGCCGACCCACTGGTGCTGGGCCATCCACGGGGAGCTGTCCAGGGCCCCGGCCGACGCCGTGGCCGCGCCCATCAGGCCACCCATCGAGGGCCGGATGAAGGTCTGCACCGCGTCGTTGACCGAGTCGACCGCCGGGATCTTGTCGAGAACCATCTCCGCGAGGAGCAGGACGGCCCCGATGCCGAGCGCCCACCAGCTCTCGATCCACGTGTACGACGCGGGCAGCGTGATGACGTCGGTGAACCGCGCGAGGAGTCCGACGAGGAGGAACGGGATGTAGGCGTTGAGGCCGGCGGCCGCCGACAGCCCCATGCCGGTCAGGGCGGCGATCATGGCACCTCCAAGGTGTGAGGACATGTCTACCGTCACTCGGCCCCCGGCCGGCCTCACGTAGTCTCGGTGTCGTGACCGAGAATGTCGCGGGCCAGCCGGGATCCGGTGCAGGCGCCGAGGTCAACGACGGGGGACTGACGGCGGTTCCGCCGCCGGCCGGCTCCGGTGACGGCCCGGTGACCCGCCTCCGCGAGCCCACCGAGCGGGTCAGCCCGCGCGCCCGCTGGCTGTGGACGATCGAGGCCGTCCTCGAGGCGGGCGTCGCTGTCGGCATCTCCCTCCTGGTCTCCGGGCCGTGGCAGTGGTTCGGGTTCCACCTGTGGTGGTTCGTGCCGATCTGCGTCGTGCTGCTCGGCTTCGTCATCGGTATGCCGCGCTGGCGCTACCGGGTGCACCGGTGGGAGGTCACCGACACCGCGGTCTACACCCAGCGCGGGTGGTTCGACATCGAACGTCGGATCGCCCCGCTGTCCCGGGTCCAGACCGTCGACGTCCATCGGGGCCCGATCTCCCAGGTCTTCGGGCTCTCGACGGTGACCGTCACGACCGCGTCCTCGGCCGGTGCCCTGAAGATCGAGGGCCTCGACGCGGCGCTGGCGGCCCGGATCGTCGACGACGTGACCTCGCGCACGGAGCGCGAGACGAGTGACGCGACGTGAGCGACCTCGGGACCCCCGATGACCTGGCTGACAGGCCCCCCGACCCAGCCGCCGGTCCGGAGGCAGGCCCGGAGGCAGGCCCGGAGGTCGGCCCGGAGGTCGGGCCGGAGGTTGAGGCCGAGGTGGCCCCGAGCGGCGAGTGGCGGCGGCTGGACCGCCGGATGCTGCTCGTCCACCCCGTCACCGAGCTGATCCGCTTCCTGCCCGCGCTCGCTGCGCTGTTCATCTTCGGCCGGTCCAGCGGGCCCGAGGACGGCAGCCGGTGGTGGCACTACGGAGCCCTGGTCGTCGTCGTCGCCCTCGGCCTGCTCCGCTATCTCACGACGACCTACCGGATCACGCCCGAGCAGGTCCAGGTGCGCAAGGGCTTCGTCAACCGGCACATCCTGTCGGCCCGCCTGGACCGGGTGCGGACCGTCGACCTCACGTCCTCGCCGATCCACCGCATCCTCGGGCTGGCCAAGGTCGTCATCGGCACCGGCACCGCATCGGTCGGTCGCGAGGAGCGCCTCCAGCTCGACAGCCTGCGCGCCCCCGCCGCCCGGGCGCTCCGGGCCGAGCTTCTCCATCGCGGCCACGCCGGGCCCGCCGCCCCTCCCGCTGCCACCGTTGCGTCTGCGGATCCGGGGGCCCCGACCCTCAGATCCGCAGACGCAAGCAGCGGAACCGAGGGGGCGGACCGGGTGTTCGTCCGGCTCGACCCCGGCTGGGTCCGCTACGCCCCGCTAACCATGTCCGGCGTCATCACCGCGGCGGCCGCCCTGGGCTTCCTCGCCAACGGGATCAACCAGGTCGGCAACAACCTGTGGGGCTCGATCGCCGACCGGGCCCAGTCGGTCTCGGTGCCCTGGCCGCTGCTGGCCGGGACCGGTCTGCTCGCCGCGCTCGTGCTGGTCTCGGTCCTCGCCATCCTGGGCTACCTGCTCACGAACTGGGGTCTGACCGTCTCGCACAACCCGGTCGGCCACTCCTACCACCTGCGCCGGGGGCTGCTCACGACCCGCGAGACGAGCATCGACGACGACCGGATCCGTGGTGTCGAGCTCGGCGAACCGCTCGGGCTGCGGCTGGCCCACGGGGCGCGTCTGGCCGTCATCGTCACCGGCCTCAACAAGAAGGACCGGTCCAGCTCGACCCTCGTGCCGCCAGCTCCGGCCGGGATCGTCGACCGGGTGGGCATGGACGTCCTCGACGAGCCGGGGCCGATCACCATCCCGCTCGTCCAGCACGGCCCCGCCGCGAGGCGTCGACGCTGGACACGGGCCTTGGTCCCGGCTGGCATCCTCACCGTGGTCATCGCCGTCGTCGTCCTCCGGTTCCATTGGCCCGCTTGGCTGTTCGCCGTCGCGGTCCTCGCGCTCGTGACCGTCGTCCCGCTCGCCAGGGACCGGTATGCCGGGCTCGGCCACGCCCTCACCAACAGCTACCTCGTGGTCCGGTCCGGGTCGCTCTCGCGCCGGCGTGACGTGCTCGAGCGGGACGGGATCATCGGCTGGAACTTCTCCTCCTCGTTCTTCCAGCGCCGAGCCGGCCTCGTCTCGCTCGTCGCGACGACGGCCGGGGGGAGAGGCGCGTATGCGGCATACGACCTGTCCGAAGAGACCGCAGCGACCCTGGCCGACACGGCGCTGCCCGGGCTGCTCGACCAGTTCCGGGCCGGCCAAACCGCGGGAAAACAGGTGGCGGCACCACCATAGGATTGCCGGCATGAGCAAGGTCTTGTCCGCCGTCGCCTGGCCGTACGCCAACGGGCCGCGCCACATCGGCCACGTGGCCGGGTTCGGTGTGCCCTCCGACGTGTTCAGCCGCTACATGCGGATGGCCGGCCACGACGTGCTCATGGTCAGCGGGTCCGACGAGCACGGCACGCCGATCCTCGTCCAGGCCGACGCCGAGGGCGTGACGCCGCGGGCGTTCGTCGACCAGAACCACGCGATCGTCGCGGGCGAGCTGGCCGACCTCGGCTGCTCCTACGACCTGTTCACCCGGACGACGACGGCCAACCACTACGCCGTCGCCCAGGAGCTGTTCACCCAGTGCTGGAAGAACGGCTACATGGTCGAGGAGACGACCCGCGGCGCCATCTCGCCGTCGACCGGGCGTACCCTGCCCGACCGGTTCATCGAGGGCACCTGCCCGATCTGCGGCTACCCCGATGCCCGCGGTGACCAGTGCGACAACTGCGGCAACCAGCTCGACCCGACCGAGCTGATCAACCCGCGCAGCCGGATCAACGGGGAGACGCCGGAGTGGCGCGAGACGCAGCACTTCTTCCTCGACCTGCCCGCGCTCGCCGATGCCCTGCGCACCTACCTCGAGGGCCGCGAGGCGACCGGCACCTGGCGACCCAACGTCATCAAGTTCAGCCTCAACCTGCTCGACGACCTCCGCCCGCGGGCCATGACGCGCGACCTGGACTGGGGCATCCCGGTGCCGATCGAGGGCTGGGTCGAC
>JAJPIW010000011.1 GCA_021324575.1 Intrasporangiaceae bacterium
AGGCGTCGATCCAGTCGCGCCCGAAGCCGTCCACCATGTGGTGCGTCATGTGCTTCTGGTACCAGACCGGCTTCTCTCCCGGCGCCGGGCCGACGAGCGCGTCGGCGACCTCGCGCCAGTCGGTCGGCTGCGAGCGGATCACCTCGTCGCGCATCGGGTGCTCGAGACCGGTCGTTGCGAGGTAATGCGCATAGAACGGCTCGTCGACGACGGCCGTGTCCTCCCGGAGGCCAGCGTGGTCGTGGTCGGCGACACCGTCGCGTATGCCGGACCGTCCCGCGACCTGCCGGCCCACCTGGCCACGGCACCGGTCCCCGACTACTGGCGCGACGGTCTGACCCTCCTGCCCGGCCTCGTCGACATCCACTGTCACGGGGCCGCAGGCGGCGAGTTCGGCGAGTCCGCCGACGAGGGGGCGCGCGCGGCGGCCCACCACCAGGCGGCGGGAACGACGACCGTCGTCGCCAGCATTGCCTCCCGCGTCCCCGACCGGCTCGTGCGAGCGGTCCAGGCGTGCTCCACGCTCGTCGCGGACGGAGTCGTCGGCGGGATCCACCTGGAGGGGCCGTTCCTCTCCACGGTCCGCCGAGGCGCCCAGAACCCCGCAGCCCTGCGCGACGTCGACCCCGACCTCGTCGCCGCGCTCGTCGCCGCGGCCGGCCCGGGTGCCCTCGTCCAGATGACCCACGCACCCGAGCGCGACCCACGCAGGCTGCTCCCGGCACTGCTCGCTGACGCAGAGGTCGTCACCGCTATCGGGCACACCGACGCCGACGCAGCGCTCACCGCCCGCACCCTCGCCGCCGCCGCGGAGGTCGCGCCGCGGGGGCTGCGCCCTCTCGTCACCCACCTGTTCAACGGCATGCCGCCGCTCCACCACCGCTCCCCCGGTCCGGTGGCCGCCGCGCTCACCGCGGCGGCCCGCGGTGACGCGGTGCTCGAGCTCATCGGCGACGGCGTCCACCTCGCCCCGGAGACGGTCCGGATGGTCTTCGAGACCGTCGGGCCGGACAACATCGCCCTGGTCTCCGACGCGATGGGTGCCTGCGGCATGTCCGACGGCGACTATCGCCTCGGTGATCTCGAGGTCCGGGTCGTGAGCGGGGTGGCCCGGCTCACCGACGGTGACTCGATAGCCGGCGGCACGGCGAGCCTGCTCGACGTCGTCCGCTGGTGCGTGACCGTCGCGGGCGTACCCCTCGCCGATGCCGTGACCGCTGCCACCGCCGCTCCGGCCGCGGCCCTCTCCCTCCCGGCCGGCTCGCTGCGAGTCGGCGACCGGGCCGACCTCGTCGTCGTCGGCGACGACCTGGCGCGGGTCGCCGTGCTACGCGCCGGAGCCCGGCTCAGCTGACCGCTCCGCCACGGCCGACTGGTCGACCGCTCCGCCGTACCGGCGGTCCCGGGCGACATACGTCTCGATCGCGGCCCACAGGTCGCGCCGGTCGTAGTCGGGCCACAACCGGTCCTGGAACACCATCTCGGCGTACGCGCTCTGCCACAGCAGGAAGTTGCTCGTCCGCTGTTCCCCCGAGGACCGGACGAACAGGTCGACGTCGGGCATGTCCGGCTCGTTGAGGTACCGGGTGATCGTGTGCTCGTCGACCCCGCTCGGCTTGAGCCGGCCGCGCTTGACGTCCTCGGCGATCGCCCGGACGGCATCGGCGATCTCGGCCCGCCCGCCGTAGTTGACGCAGAAGTACAGTGTGAGCCCGGTGTTGTGCCTCGTCATCTCCTGGGCGATCTCGAGCTCCTTGATGACCGACGACCACAGGCGAGGCCGCCGACCGACCCACCGCATCCGCACGCCCCAGGCGTTGAGCTGGTCGCGCCGGCGGCGGATGACGTCGCGGTTGAACCCCATGAGGAAGCGGACCTCGTCCGGCGACCGGCGCCAGTTCTCGGTCGAGAACGCATAGGCCGACAGGTGCGTGACGCCCACCTCGATCGCGCCGGCGACGACGTCGAGCAGCGAGGCCTCCCCGGCCTCATGGCCGACGGTCCGCGGCAGGCCCCGCGCGTTGGCCCACCGTCCGTTGCCGTCCATGACGACCGCGACATGGCGCGGTAGCGCGGCCCGCGGGATGACGGGCGCCGTTGCACCAGAAGGGTGCCCGAACGGTCTCTCGTATGCCGGGTGCCCTGTGCTCATACGCGTTCGACCATCCGCAGCGACCGGACCTGCTTCTCCAGGTGCCACTGGAGGAAGGCGCTGACCAGGCCGTTGCCCTCGCGCCGGTGGCGGTCGGCCGAGGCGTCGGCGATCACCCAGTCACCGGTCAGGAGTGCGGCGAGGAGGACGAGCGTCTCCGGCGCCGGTGCAGCCGAGCCGGGCGGCCGGCATACCGAGCAGACCGCCCCACCGGCCTGGATGTTGAACCCGCGGTGCGGCCCCGGGTCGCCGCACCTGGCGCAGTCGTGGAAGCTCGGCGCCCAGCCGGCGACCGCGAGCGCCCGCAGGAGGTAGGCGTCCAGGACCAGACCCGGGTCGTGCTCGGCACCCGCGAGGGACCGGAGCGCGCCCCCGAGGAGGAGGTACTGCTGGATCGCGGGTGCGTGCTCCTCGGTGAGCCGGTCGCACGTCTCGACGATCGCGCCTTGTGCCGTGTAGGCCGGGTAGTCGCGGGAGATGGTGTCGCCCCAGGCGTCGAGGGTCTCGACCTGGGTCACCGTATCCAGGTTGCGGCCCTCGTAGCACTGGAGGTCGATGTGCATGCCCGGCTCGAGCCGCGACCCGAACCGGCTCTTGGTCCGCCGCACGCCCTTGCCGACCACCCGCACCTTGCCGCGGGTGCGAGTGAGGAGGGTGACGATCCGGTCGGCTTCGCCCAGCTTCTGGGTGCGCAGCACGATGGCTTCGTCGCGGTAGAGGGGCACCGGTCCATTCTCCTATGCGGCCGCCCCGCCGCCGCGCAGGTCGGGCGCCGTGTTCCTCGCACATCTGTCCACTCGGTGCTATCGTCGAACACATGTCCGCAGCGGTGGATCTCGACCTGGCCCTCCAGGGCTCGCTCTTCGACGTGGCCGACGACGGCCCGGTCCGCACGTCCGCCCCGGTGCGCCGCGACCACCTCGACCGGGGCGCGTGGGTCGATGTGTGCCCGGGCTGGCTGGGAGCCGCCGATGCGGCATACCGCGGACTCTTGACCGACGTGCCGTGGCAGGCCGAGCGTCGGCAGATGTGGGACAACGTCGTCGATGTCCCCCGGCTGCTCGCGTTCTACGGCGAGGGCGACCCACTCCCCCACCCCGCCCTCGACGACGCGCTGGCCGCTCTCAACCGGCGGTATGCCGGGGGGCTGGGTGAGCCGTTCGTGACGGCCGGGCTGTGCCTCTACCGTGACGGCCGCGACTCGGTGGCCTGGCACGGTGACCGGATCGGGCGTGGCCGTGACGCCGACACCATGGTCGCGATCATCTCCCTCGGCTCACGGCGCAACCTCATGCTCCGTCCGCGGGGCGGCGGGACGGCCCGGCGCTACCCGCTGGGTCACGGCGACCTCGTCGTCATGGGCGGGTCCTGCCAGCGGACCTGGGACCACTGCATCCCCAAGACGGCTCAGCCCGTCGGCCCGCGCATCTCGGTCCAGTTCCGGCCGCGCGGCGTCCGCTGATCCCCGGCCGCACCACCCTGCCCGCCTCCCAGCCTGCCTGTCCGCCTCCCGGCCTGCCCAGGCGCCTGCCCGGGCCCCGCCTATCCACGCACGTGCGGGGTTGTTCAGCTCCCAAACGCCATCGGACGTGAACAACCCCGCACGTGCGGGGAGGTGAGGTGGCGCATCGGCCAGCGTCGGCGGGCCGTCCACGCAGTCGAGAGGGTCACCGACGGCAGCCGGGTCACCCGGCGACGGCGCGGGCGGCCTTGAGCAGGTCGTCGAGCTCGAGGCGCAGCGACTTGGCGACGTCGTCGATGTCGGGCATGACCTCGCGGGCGGCGACGAGGCCGAAGTGGAGCTGGCCGAGGTAGCCGATGAGGGTGAAGTTCATGCCCTGCCCGTCGAGTACGACCGACAGCGGATAGTGCGCGAGGAGCTTGGCACCGCCCATGTAGACCGGCACGTTGGGGCCCGGCACGTTGGAGACGACGACGTTGAACGGGGGCAGCCGCGACAGGATCGAGCTGCTCAGGACGACCCGGGCAGCGCGGGCGGTCAGGGCCGGTGGCGCGAAGTCGGAGATGTCGTCGACGAGCCCTTGCGGGATGACGGCCTGCTGGGCCTTGGCGACCTTGGTCGCCTGGCTGGCCACGATCAGCCGCTCGGCGGGGTCCTCGATGTGGGTCGGCAGGACGGCCAGCATCGCCGAGACCTTGTTGCCCATGGCACCCTTGCCGCTCTCGTCCCGGATGCTCACCGGGACCATCGCCACCAGAGGCCCGGCCGGAAGGGCGTTGCGCGCGATCAGCCAGCGACGCAGCGCCCCGGCGCACATGGCCATGACGACGTCGTTGACCGACACCCCGAAGGCGTTCTTGACCGTCTTGACCTCATCGAGGGGAAGGCTGATGAACGCGAACTTGCGGTGGGCCGTGATTTGGGTGTTGAGCGGCGTCGTCGGCGCGATCAAGGGTCCGCTCTTGATCACCTCGCCGTCGGCGCTGCTTCCCCGACCGACGAGGCCGCTCACGACCGGAAGGAGGGCCGGCGCGAGTGCGGGCAGGGCGCGCAGGGCATCGGTTGCCAGCTTGGTCGCCTGCACGGGGCGGAGCGCCAGTCGCGCCACCGCCTGGATCCCGAGGCCGAGCCGGCTCGGCGCGGCCGATGGACGGAACGGCTCGAACGGCTGCACCGGTCGACCCTCCGGCGACAGGTCCATGAGCACGGTCATCAGCTCGGCACCCGAGACGCCGTCGATGGCCGCGTGGTGGACCTTGGTGTAGATCGCCACCCGCTTCTTGGCGAGCCCGGTGATCAGGTAGCTCTCCCAGAGCGGGCGGGTCCGGTCGAGCGGCCGCGCGTGCAGCCGAGCCACCTGCTCGGCCAGCTGGGCATCCGACCCGGGGCGCGGCAGCGCGAGCTCCCGGACGTGGTACTCGATGTCGAAGTTCTCGTCGTCGACCCAGTACGGCTGGTCCAGGCCGAGCGGCACGTGGTGCAGGCGTCGGCGCATGACCGGCACGAGGGGCAGCCGCTCGGCAATCACCTCGGTGAGCCGGGCCAGGTCGAGCGGCTCGGGCGCGGTGGACGGGTCGAGGATGGACAGACCGGCGACGTGTCCGGTCGAGCGTGGGGTCTCCAGAGCGAGGAAGGCGGAGTCGAGCCCGGTCAGCCGTTGCATGATCGCAACCTAGTCCCCCGACGGCCCGGACAGGTCGCCGTAGAAGGGACGAAGCAGGCGCGGCGGCGCGAACGGGGCCCAGTCCGCCACCGGACGGGCCAGCCGGTCGGCGACCACCCACAGGGTCGCCGGGTCGTAGCCGAACCCGAGGTGGCTGCACCGGACCTCGACGTTCTGGTGGGTCGGCTCCACATCGCCGAGACAGGCCCGCCAAGCCACGATCCCATCGAACCGGGAGTAGACCGACGTCGTCGGCACCGGCACCGGATCGGTCCAGTGCGAGGGGGTCGGGAACCGGGTCGGCCGGGCATGCAGCGCCATCAGCCGGTCGAACGTCGCGTCGGCATGGGTTCGGTGCCCATGGGCCACCCCGAACGGCGACCCCAGGGTGATGACCTGTCGGACGTATGCCGTGTGCTCCATGGCGAGGTACCGGGCATAGATCCCGCCCAGGCTCCACCCGATGACCGACACCGGCCCGCCGGTGCGCTCCGCGAGGTCCCGCAGGCCACCCGGCATACCGTCGAGGATCGCCTCGGTCGGGCCGAGGTTGCGACCGAGGCGCCAGCCACGGACGTAGTAGCCCCGGCCGCGGAGGAACGACCGCAACGGCCGGGTGCTCGCGTCGGAGGCGAGCAGGCCGGGCAGAACCAGCACGCCGTGGCCGTCGCCGGGTGGCGCCGAGCGCAGCCACGGGGTGGCGACCGGCAGGATGGCCCGGTCGATGACGCCGCGGAGCGGCTCGGTGAGGTACAGCGCGGCAGACGGACGCACCCCGAGGGCCCGAAGGCTCTCCGGCTCCGTTGCCGGCCCGCTGTCCATCCGCCGAGAGTGACAGGACATGCTCGCCGGAGCAAGCACCGCCACTCGGTGTGTTACCGCTCGGAAACCTGGGTGGCCCGTCGAGCCACGGCAGCGAGGACATCGCGTCGGATGAGCCCGCTCCAGGGACGGATGAGTGCCCAGTAGGGCACGAAGCGGCGCCATGCCGCCCGGTCGGTCGCCTCGCACAGTGTGACGGTCCGCAGGACCGACCCCGCCTCGCCGTCCGGCTCGATCGTGAACTCCATGCCGTACTTCAGCCAGCCCGGTTCGTCGAAGACGCGCAGCGCGTCGAGTGACTCCGGGACGGGCCCGATGTCCGGACGCGGTTGCCAGGGCTTGGCGATGCGCCCCGCGGTGATCCACGCGGGACGTGACTCGTCGAGCACCACGACAGGGCTGGGCTGGTCCAGGAGACGCTGGTCGCCGGTCGCGGTGCGTCCCCCAGCCCGGAGCCAGCTGAGCGGCTTGGTCACCGTGAGGTCGCGGACCCGGAGGTCGTGCAGGGCATCCCAGACGGCGTCCCGGCTCGCCGGGATGCGTCGCGCGTGGCGTTCGCCGAACTGGGCGCCGGGCAGAGCTTGGGCCAACGGGGAGGTCTGAGCTTGGACGCTGTTCATTTAGAACCTCGCTTCTAGTTGGGACGTTCTAAAGGTATGCCTATGCTCCAACCATGGCAAGGCCGCAGAAGTTCACGACCGACCAGATCCTCGACGCCGCGCTCACCGCCGTGCAGCAGCACGGTCCCGCGGCCACCATGGCCGACGTGGCTCGCGCAGTGGGCGCACCCATGGGCTCGATGTACTACCGGTTTCCGTCCAGGGAGCACCTGTTCATCGCCCTGTGGCTACGCTCGATCCGTCATTTCCACGCGGGCCTGCTCGAGGCCCTGACCATCGAGGATCCGCGGACCGCGCTGGTGGCCGCGGCACGTCACATCCCACGCTTCTGCCGGGCCCACCCCGACGTCGCGCTCGCGTTGACGCTCTACCGTCAGACCCGCCTGGTCCAGTCCGCTCCGGCCGAGCTGGTGGAGGAGGTCCGGACGATCAACGAGCCCGTTCTGGAGGCGATGGCACGTGCCTGCACACGCCGCTTCGGGCGAGCCACTCCCAAGCGGCTCGACCTCGTCCGCACCGCGTGCCAGGCGTCACCGTACGGCCTGGTGCGACCCTACGTCGGGGGTCCCGTACCGCTCTGGCTGGACGCGGTCGTCACCGTCTCCACCGAGGCGATCCTCGCCCTCGGCGATCCCGGGGCCTGACCCCGAGACGTCAGGCCGGCGTGCGCTCGGCCCGGTTGACCGCCGAGAGGATCGCGGTCAGCGAGGCCCGGACGATCGAGGAGTGCATGCCGACGCCCCAGAGGATCCGGTCGCCGACACCGCACTCGACGTATGCCGCGGCGCGCGCGTCGCCACCGGAGGACAGCGCGTGCTCGGAGTAGTCGAGCACCCGCACGTCGACACCGACCCGGGACAGGGCGTCGATGAAGGCCGCGATCGGTCCGTTCCCCCAGCCGTCGACCGAGACCTCCTTGCCGTGGTCGAGCATGACGGCAGTGATGTGGTCGCGCCCGTCGCCCTCGCTGAGGAGCGTGTGCGAGACCGGCGTGAACCGACCCCAGTCGTTGCGCTTGCCCTGCTTGGCGGGGAGGTACTCGTCCTTGAACATCGCCCACAGCTCCTTGGCCGTGACCTCGCCGCCCACCGTGTCGGTGCGCCGCTGGACGACCTGGCTGAACTCGACCTGGAGCCGGCGGGGCAGGTCCAGGCCGTGCTCGGACTTGAGCAGGTAGGCCGAGCCGCCCTTGCCGGACTGGGAGTTGACCCGGACGACGGCCTCGTAGGTGCGCCCGATGTCGTGCGGGTCGATGGGCAGGTACGGGACGCCCCAGTCCAGGTCGTCGATCGTCGACCCGGCCGCGGCGGCCCGGCGGTCCATGTCCTCCAGCCCCTTCTTGATGGCGTCCTGGTGGGAGCCGGAGAAGGCTGTGTAGACGAGGTCGCCACCCCAGGGGTGCCGCTCGTGGACGGGCAGCTGGTTGCAGTACTCCACCGTCCGGCGGATCCCGGCCATGTCGGAGAAGTCGATCTGCGGGTCGATGCCCTGCGAGAACAGGTTCATCCCCAAGGTCACCAGGCAGACGTTGCCGGTCCGCTCCCCGTTGCCGAAGAGGCAGCCCTCGATCCGGTCGGCGCCGGCGAGGTAGCCCAGCTCCGCAGCCGCCACACCCTCGCCGCGGTCGTTGTGCGGGTGCAGCGACAGGACGACCGACTCACGCCGCTCGATGTTGCGCGACATCCACTCGATCGAGTCGGCGTAGACGTTCGGGGTGGCCATCTCCACCGTGGCGGGCAGGTTGATGATCATCTTGTGGTCCGGCGTCGGGTCGATGACGTCGATGACCTCGTTGCAGACCCGCGCGGCGAACTCCAGCTCGGTCCCGGTGTAGGACTCCGGCGAGTACTCGTAGTAGACGTCGGTGTCGGGAACCGTCTCCTCGAGCTTCTTGGCCAGGCGCGCGCCCTGCAGGGCGATGTCGACGATCCCGTCCTCGTTCATCCCGAAGACGACCCGGCGCTGGAGCACCGACGTCGAGTTGTAGAAGTGGACGATCGCCGTCTTGGCCCCACGGATCGCGTCGTAGGTCCGCTCGATGAGGTGGTCACGGCACTGGGTCAGCACCTGGATCGTGACGTCGTCTGGGATGTGCCCGCCCTCGATGAGCTGCCGGACGAAGTCGAAGTCGGTCTGGCTGGCGCTCGGGAAGCCGACCTCGATCTCCTTGTAGCCCATCGAGACGAGGAGCTTGAACATCCGCATCTTGCGCTCGGCGTCCATCGGGTCGATGAGGGCCTGGTTGCCGTCGCGCAGGTCGACCGCGCACCAGCGCGGGGCCTTGGTCATCACCTGGTCGGGCCAGGTCCGGTCCGGGAGCGACACCTTGATCTGGTCCTGGAACGGCACGTACTTGCCGACCGGCATACGACTGGGCTGCTGGGGATGGAACATCTGGTCTTCTCGCCTCTACTCGTTCGGGTCTTCGCCTGCTCGGTGTCGGCCGGACACAGCGAACTCCGCGACGAGGGGCGGCCGATTCTGTCAGGCCCCGCCGCGGCAACGAAGGAGGAGGCGTGAGTGACTCACGGAGCCACCGTATGCCGCGCGCCTCCACCGCGTCCACCAGCCGACTCGCTTCGCCCACCATCCGGACACCCCACGCGCGCGCCGGTTGACCGGCATACTCGCTGGTCATGAAGGTCATCCTCTTCGGCGGTTCCGGAATGGTCGGGCAGGGCGTGCTCCGCGAGTGCCTGGCCGACGACCGGGTGACCCAGGTCGTGTCCGTCGGCCGGCGGGCCCTGCGGGTCAGCCACCCCAAGCTCTGCGAGGTCCTGCGCCAGGATCTGGCCGACCTGTCCCCGGTCGAGGCCGATCTGGCGGGTGCCGACGGCGTCTTCTACTGCCTGGGCGTCTCGTCGGTGGGCCTGAAGGAGGACGCGTACCGCCGGGTGACGGTCGACCTCACCCAGGAGGCGGTGCGCGCCGTGCGGGCGGCGAGCGGAGACGAGGTGCGCTTCCTCTACGTATCGGGCGGCGGAACCGACTCCACCGAGCAGGGCCGCGTCATGTGGGCCCGGGTCAAGGGAGAGGCCGAGAACCTGGTCCTCGCAGCCTTCCCCCGCGCCGTCATGTTCCGGCCCGGCTTCATCCAGCCGCGCGACGGGATCCGGTCCAAGACCGCCTGGTATGCCGCGGTGTACGCCGTCACCGGCGTCCTCACCCCGGTCCTGCGCCTGGTTGCGCCGGGCACCGTCAACGACACCCGCGAGATCGGCCGGGCCATGCTCAACGTGGCCGCCGGCACGGTCTCGCTCCAGGTCGAGGGCAAGCGGATCCTCGACCCGCGCGACATCGCCCTGGCCGCCGAAGGCCCAGAGGCACCCTGAGGGGCTCCTGGGGAGGCCTGTGGAGAGGGTCGTGCCAGGTCGGTTTCTGCGCCATGGCGCTCACGCCGACCGCCGGCGCACCCATTTCTGCGCCGGCGGTCGGGCGTTGCGCCGGGGCGCAGAAACGCCTTGCGCCAGCACAACCGGAGGCGGGGCGACCGGGGGCGCGGGACAACCGGGGGCGTGGCGACCGGGGGCGCCGGACAGCCGGGCGCAGGACAGGCGGGGGCGGGGGCGACCGGGCTCAGCGGCGGGCGAGGAGGGCCTCGGCCACCTGGACCGCGTTGAGTGCAGCGCCCTTGCGCAGGTTGTCGCCGACGGCAAAGAGGACCAGCCCCTTGCCCTCGGGTGCGGCCTGGTCGGCGCGGACCCGCCCGACGAAGACCTCGTCGCGACCGGTGGCCTCGAGCGGGTTGGGGACGTCGGAGACGACGACCCCGGGCGCGTTCTTGAGCAGGTCGAGGGCCTCGTCGGCGGCGATATCGCCGGAGAACTCGGCGTGGATCGCCAGCGAGTGACCGCTGAACACGGGCACCCGCACGCACGTGCCGGAGACCCGCAGGTCGGGGATGTGCAGGATCTTGCGCGACTCGTTGCGCAGCTTCTGCTCCTCGTCGGTCTCCTGCGAGCCGTCGTCGACCAGGGCGCCGGCGATCGGGACGACGTTGAAGCCGACGGGCACGGCATAGATCTGGGCCTCGGGGACGGCGACCGCCCGCCCGTCCAGGGCCAGGGCGGTCGGGTCGCCCGCGGCATACGCCCCGCGCAGCTGGCGGTCGAGCTCCTGGACGCCCTTGCCGCCCGAGCCGGAGACGGCCTGGTAGGAGGCGACGTGCAACCGGACCAGGCCGGCGTGCCGGTGGAGTGGAGCGAGGATCGGCATGAACGCCATCGTCGTGCAGTTGGGGTTGGCGACGATGCCCTTGGGGATCGAGTCCAGGTCGCCGGGGTTGACCTCGCTGACGACGAGTGGGACGTCGGGGTCCTTGCGCCAGGCCGAGGAGTTGTCGATGACGGTGGCGCCGGCGGCGGCGACCTGCGGGGCGTACTCCCTGGAGCTCGCGCCGCCGTTGGAGAACAACGCGATGTCCAGGCCGGAGAAGTCGGCGGTCGCGGTGTCCTCGACGAGGACCTCGCCGTCGGCCCACGGCAGGGTCGTGCCGGCCGACCGCGCCGAGGCGAAGAACCGGATGTCGTCGACGGGAAAGCCCCGCTTGGCGAGCAGGGTCCGCATGACCCCGCCGACCTGACCGGTGGCTCCGAAAACTCCAATGCGCATGCCCCAAGGATAGGTGCACCATGACGCCATGCCCTCGATCGCCCAGCCGTTGGACGGCCTTCCGGAGCAGTTGCTGGCCCGCCCGTTCGCGACCGGCGACGCGGAGGCATTCACGGCCATGTATGCCGCGGCCGAGCTGCACGACGCCGGTGCGGCCGCCATCGAGCTGGCCGACGTCGTCAGCGACTGGGCCCGCCCCTCGGTGGACCTCGCTCGGCACTCGATGGGTGTCTGGGACGCGGACCTGCTCGTGGCGGGGTCCGATGTCTACCGGAGCCGGCGGGCCGATGGCGCGGTCCTCCCCTCGCACCGCGGCCGCGGCATCGGCTCGGCGCTGGCCCGCTGGACCCAGGCCGTATGCGCGGCCGACGGCGGCACGCGCGTGGGCATGACGGTGCCCGCGGGGTCGGTCGGCGAGGCGGTGTTCGCCGACCTCGGCTACCACCGCGGCTGGACCTCGTGGGTGCTCCAGCTGCCCGCCGACGCGGTGGTCGCTGATCGGCCGCTGCCCGACGGCTACACGATCCGGAACGCCGACGCCGCAACGGAGCTGCCCCTGGTCCACCAAGTCATCGAGGACGCGTTCAACGAGTGGCCGGAGCGGCAGCCGTTCCCCTTCGAGGACTGGCGCGCGGCCGTCCCCGACCGCGACGGCCACGAGCCGTGGCAGCTGCGGGTGGTCACCGATGCCGGCCAGACCATCGTGGGCGTCTGCACGCTCCTGCTCGCCGACGACACGGCATACGTCGACCAGCTGGCCGTATGCCGTGCCGAGCGCGGCCGCGGACTGGCCCAGGCGCTGCTCGCCGACGGGTTCGCGAACGGGCGCGCGCACGGGGCGACCGTCAGCGAGCTGAGCACCGACTCCCGTACCGGCGCGCTACCGCTCTACGAGCGGCTCGGCATGGTCGTCACCCAGACCTGGCACCACTGGCAGATCGACGTCCCCGCAGCCGGTTGAGCCTGCGGGTCAGAGCTCGGACCCCTCCTGGGGAGGACGACCCGAGTCGACGAACTTGCGCATCCGTATGCCGCGGGGCTTGAGGGTCGGGACCTCGCCCGGCTTCGCGTCGACCCACCAGCGGTAGGCCAGGTCGCGGTGCACCAGGTCGATGGCGTACGAGCGGTCGGGCGTGATCGGTACCGGCTGCTCGGTGTCGTAGTCGGCCTGGCTGGCCACGAAGGGCGGGAGCTTGCCGGCCCGCGCCCGCTCGTTGGCGCGCACCCGACCAAGGGCCAGCAGGGGGGCCAGGACCGGGACCACGAGGGTGAGGACGACGCCGAGGACGAGCGCCATGGCGCACAGCGAGCGGGCCCAGAGCGCCTCGTGCCAGTTGTAGGGATCGGCGACGAGCACGCAGGCGACGGCGAGGTAGACCCAGCCGTAGAGGACAGACCAGCCGGCCTGGACCCCTGCCGGCTGCGCAACCCGGAGGAAGGTCCAGGTGACGACCGACTCACCGCGCTGCTCGTGGAGGGACTGCAGGGCGAACCCGGTGTAGCTCGAGACGAGCAGGCCGACGAGCGCGAGAACGACCGCGACCGCGATGCACCAGCCGAGATGGCGGTGCAGCGTGTCATCGATGCGCGTCCACCCGGACGCGACGACCCACCAGGCCAGGACGAACGGCACCGCGAGGATGAGGATCCGCCCGCCGAGCTCGACGACCGAGCGCCAGATCCCCTTGAGGCGGCGCACGATTCCCTCGGCCAGGTGACCCCAGAGGGTCGGGCTGGGATGGGCGACGGGCGGGACGCCGACCTTGGTCGCGAGGGCGCCCAGCGCGGCATACGGGCTGGCCGTCGCCGCCGGCAGGGTGCCGAGGAGCATCAGTCCGAGGCTCAGCACGACGATCGCCCCGACGACGACCAGGCCGTGCGTCGACTCACTCGTCGAGCCGGTTCCGGAGCGGGTGCGGTCGACTGCGTCGGCGACGAGCGGCACGAGCGGGGTGAGCAGGACGAGCCCGTGGAGCATCGTCCCGGCCCGGAGCGCGCCGTAGGCGAAGGCGAGCAGGATCAGGGACAGGCCGAACGCCGAGGCCGGTGCCGAGACCGCGCTCGGCAGCGCCCCGAAGACGGAGAGGGCGACGAGGACCGCCCCGAGCGCCAGCCCGAGGAGGGCCAGGCTGCGGGCGATGACCGACTTGGCGGTGAGCCCGGTCATCCCCCAGAACACGACGAGCATGGAGCCGCGGATGGCACGCGTCACCGGTCGGATGGCCGCGAAGCCCGAGCGGGGCGAGTCCAGGGCGGTTGCGGCCACGGCAGCGGCGGTCGTGGCGGTCCGCAGCATCAGGTCACTGCTCAGCTCGCCCTCCAGCGGCTCCCGCCCGACCCCGGCCCGGTCGAATGCCTCGAGCAGGCGTACCCGGTCGCCCGGGTCGACGGCATCGGCACCGTGCTGCTCGACGACTCCCGTGACCCGGGTGAGCAGGTCGGCGTTCTGGGTGAGGAAGAACTGGCCCCGGGACCGCTCGTTCGCCCCGTCCAGGGCGTCGGACCGGATCGCGGACACCAGCGCCGGCACGTCGACCGGGAGCGTCTGCAGGTGTACTGCCCAGGCGAAGAGCCCGGCGAGCCCGGGCATCGACGGCGGCAGGTCCCCCGGTGGCACCCGGTCGACGTCGAAACAGTCGGCGAGCTCCTTGCGGGCCTGGGCGGCCAGGCTGACGACCCGACCGTCCTCGGCGGCGGTCGACCCCGCGAACAGCTCGGCCACGAGTCCTTGCACGGTGGCCGCTGCCCGGCTGTCGGGCGTCCCGCTTCCCTCGAGGTAGCCGCTGAGCACCGCGGTCCGGCGCAGCCGGGTCGGTGCCAGGACGGTGAGGGCCAGAACGGTCGCGGCGTCGAGCCGGCCCCAGATCCAGTCGTTGAGCCGCCAGGAGCGCTTGAGGAAGCCGCCGAACCGGCTCACCGACATACCGCCCAGCTTGTCGTCGGCCGTGCGGGTGTGCCGGGTGAACCCGTTGACCGTCTGGGCCGAGAGCTGGACGAGCTCGACCGGCAGCGTCGTCCCCGTCGCGACCTCGTCGCCGAGTGCGGTCGTGGCCACCTCGAGCTGGAGCAGCCGGGTGAGCAGGGTGGCGTCGTCGATCGGGTCAGCACCGGCCGCCAGCACGTTGCGCCACACGTCCAGCCGGGCGTCGGCGACGATGAGCGACTCCTCGGTCGCCAGCCGGTCGACGGTGCGGCGGAGGACCGGGACGACCGTGGCCAGGCAGCCGACGACCTGGTCGACCTGCGCTCGCACGGTCGCGCCGGCCGAGCCGGACCGCTCCCGCGCCGAGGTCAGCCAGGACGTCAGCGCCGTCTGGACCGCGGCGCGGCGCGCGTCCTGCTCCTTGCAGCTCTGGGTGCGCTCGAAGACCAGGTTGCCCTCGGCCGCGACGATCTGGGCGAGCAGGTCGTCCAGGCCGTCGACCGACTGGCCGAGCATCAGGCTGGCGTAACAACCGAGCCGGAACGCCCAGTAGCTCTGGCCGGGTTCGAGGGTGAGCAGCACCGGGTCGGTGTCCCACGGCCCGTCGGTGTCCATCCGCGCGTCCTCGGTGCGCAGGGCCGCTTCCGAGACGGTCTCGCGGGCCGCCTTGACGATGTCGTAGTCAGGCCCAGGGGGAAGCACCCAGACGAGCCGCCGCAGGAGGTCGCCGACGGCCTCGGCGATCCGCTCGGCCCCGGTGACCCCCCAGCCCCAGCCGGGCCCGGTGTCGGGTGCAGACCCCGTGGGCATCGTGCTCGGGACATAGGGCAGGCCGACCACCATGCCCTGCGCCCTCGGTGCGTTCGGCGAGTTCGGCACGACCCGGGCGTCACCGTCGTCGAGCCACTCCTGGGCCTTCTCCGCGGCGGCCCGGATCCGCTCGTACCCCCAGCCGGCCGCCTGGTCCTGCTGCGCCATCGGGAGCGCCGCCACGAGGTCGACCATCCGCTGCGACAGGTCACGTGCGGCGCGCCAGATCCGCAGCCGGCGGTAGTGCGGATAGAGGGTCCGGGCCAGGTCCTCCAGCCCCTCCTCCCCCTGGCCGGCCACCGTCGCGAGGATGTCGCTGCGGGTCCCGCGCCGTCCGGCGGCGAGCCGGTTGTGTGCCTCGACCTCCTCGACGAAGGTCCGGCCGCCCTGGGCCGTGAGCGAGCCCAACAGCCCGGTCACCGTGTCACGGATCGTCGGGGGCGCGGTGAAGTCGTCGGCGGGGTCCAGCCCCGGCTCGGGCGCGTGCGGATAGACGAGCAGCATGACCCGGCGGACCGGGCCGGCGGAGGGCATCGCCTGGATCGCCTTGAGCGCGTATGCGGTTGGCGTGTTGGCGAGGAGCCCGCCGTCGACGGCATACCGCGACCGGTCGCGACCTCCGGCACCGTCGCCCCACGCGGCGACCGCCGACTCCATGTCCGGCCGGACCTGCTGGTCCTCACGGCTGCGTGGCGACGTGGCGGGGTTCTCGCCGACCGGGACGTAGGTGGGCTCGAAGGCGATCGGGAAGCTGGCACTGGCTCTGGCCGCCAACGCCAGCTGGGCGGCTGTGAAGCGAATCGCCGTGGGAGAGAAGGGATCAGCCGCGCGCAAGCCGGTGGCCGGGTTGATCTGGGGGACCGGCCATCGGCTCCAGCGAAGGCGTGCGGCGTGCAGCGACTGCGGCAGCCTCTGGCCCAGTGCATCGGTCGTCACGAGCTGGTTGCCCTTGAGCACGGTCGTGGCGATGGTGAGGTCGATCGGCGCCTCGCTCGGCGACCGCCAGTCCAGCGGTGCCGCCATCTGGGTCAGGGCGGCGTTGAGCTCGGGGAGGAAGAAGTCGTCCCCCCGCAGCAGCGAGGACGGGGCTCCTCGGAACGGCTGGCGCAGCAGCGTCTCGATCTGGCCCTGGTCGATCCAAACGTCGCGCAGGGCGTCGACCCGGGCCCGCCCGTTGACCTGGGCCAGGGCGAGCGCGGCCCCGTTGATGCCGCCGGCCGAGGTCCCTGCGATGACGTCGGCTCGGGCGGTGGCGCCGGCAAGGGCGAGCATCAGCCCGTATGCCGTGCGCGATGTCTCCCCCTGGCCGGCCTTGATCAGCCGGTCCAGCTCCAGGACGGTGCCACCCATCCAGACGGCGAGGCTGACCCCTCCGTTGAGGACGACACAGAACCGGACCTCCTCGGCCGGGACGGTGCCCAGCGCAGCGAACCCGGCCAGGCCGGTGCCCGCACCCACCTCCGTCTGCGCCATGGCCTCTCCTTCGCGACAGGCATGCCCTCCTCCCGAGGATGTCGTGCGGGAGACCCGGCAGTCCGGCATACGAGGGGCCCTCACCCGATCAGCCGATGCCTTGCGTCTGCGGATCTGAGGTCCCCCCACCTCAGATCCGCAGACGCAACGGGGCTCAGAAACCCAGGCGCTGCAGCTGTTTCGGGTCGCGCTGCCAGTCCTTGGCGACCTTGACGTGCAGGTCGAGGAAGACCTTCTGGCCGAGCAGTGCCTCGATCCCGCGACGGGCGTTGGAGCCGACCTCGCGCAGCCGCGACCCGCCCTTGCCGATGACGATGGCCTTCTGCGAGGAGCGCTCGACGAACACGTTGACCCGGACGTCGAGGAGGGGCTTGCCCTCCGGCCGGCCCTCCCGCGGGAGCATCTCCTCGACGACGACGGCCAGGGAGTGGGGCAGCTCGTCGCGGACCCCTTCGAGGGCCGCCTCGCGGACCAGCTCGGCGATCATGACCGCTTCCGGCTCGTCGGTGAGGACCCCGTCGGGGTAGAGCGGTCCGGGCGAGGCGGGCAGGTGGGAGGCGAGGACGCCGGCGACGACGTCGACCTGCTCGCCGCTCACCGCCGAGCACGGGACGATGTCGGCCCAGTCGCCCAGCCGGTCGATGGCGATGAGGTGCTCGGCGAGCCGCTCCCGGTCCACCCGGTCGGTCTTCGTCGCGATGGCGACGACGGGGCGGCGGCGCACCTGGCTGAGCTCCTTCAGCTCGGCGGCGATGAACTCGTCGCCCGGCCCGACCCGCTGGTCGGCCGGCAGGCAGAACCCGATGACGTCGACCTCGAGGAGGGTCTGCCGGACCAGGTCGTTGAGCCGCTCACCGAGGAGGGTGCGTGGTTTGTGCAGGCCGGGAGTGTCGACGAGGATCAGCTGGCTGCTGTCGGTCGTCACGATCCCGCGAATCGTGTGCCGAGTGGTCTGCGGCTTGGAGGAGGTGATGGCCACCTTCTGGCCGACAAGGGCGTTGGTGAGGGTCGACTTGCCCGCGTTGGGGCGGCCGATGAGGCAGGCGAACCCTGCGGCATACGTGCTCATTCAGGTGGCCTCCGAGACCTCGTGGCGTGAGGGGTCGGCGGGTTCTGCCGACTCCGGTGGTGCGAGGTCCTCCGGTGCGGCCCCCGGCTCCGCGGACTGCCCCTCCGCCGCCTCGCCGTGGGGTGCCGGCCCGGGAACGCGTTCGACGAGGACGGTCGCGATCCGGTGCCGACGTCCCGCCATCCGTTCGGCGACGAGCGACAGACCATGCACGTCGCAGGAGGAGCCGACGATCGGCACCTGGCCGATGGTCTTGCCGATGAGGCCCCCGACGGTTGCGACCTCGTCGTCCTCCAGCTCCAGGCCGAACAGGTCACCGAGGTCCTCGATGGCCATCGTCGCGTCGACCCGGTAGCGGCCGTCGCCGAGGTCCTCGACCTCGGGCTCCTCGCGGTCGTACTCGTCGGCGATCTCGCCGACGATCTCCTCGATGATGTCCTCGATCGTCACCAGGCCGGCGGTGCCGCCGTACTCGTCGACGACGAGGGCGAAGTGGCTCTGCTCGCGCTGCATGTCACGAAGCAGGTCGTCGACCGGCTTGGACTCCGGGACGAAGTGGATGGGGCGCATCATCGCCGTGACGGGATGGCTGCCCGCCTCCGCGTCGCCGTTGAGCCGGCGGGCGACGTCCTTGAAGTAGAGGAGGCCGAGGACGTCGTCGGAGCCGTTGCCGACGACCGGGATCCGGGAGAAGCCGGAGCGGAGGAACAAGGACATGGCATGGCGGCCGAGGCGCTCGTGGTCGATGGTCACCATGTCGGTGCGCGGGACCATGACCTCGCGGGCGATGGTGTCACCGAGCTCGAAGACGGAGTGGATCATCTCCCGCTCGTCGGCCTCGATGAGCGAGTTCTCACCGGCCAGGTCGACGAGGTCGCGCAGCTCGGACTCGCTCTGGAACGGACCGTCACGGTAGCCGCGACCCGGGGTCACGGCATTACCGATCGCGACGAGGAGCCTGGCCAGCGGTCCCAGGACGCGGCGCAGCCAGACGACGACGGGGGCCCCGAGCCGGGCCACCGCGTCGACGTGCTGACGGCCCACGGTCCGGGGCGAGACACCCACGACGACGAAGCTGAGGAGCGCCATGACCCCCACCGCGATGAACAGCGGCTTCCAGGTCCCCGCGACGAGGGTCTTGACGGCGACGGTGATCATCGCCATCGCGGCGGACTCGCAGACGACCCGCACGAACGTCGTCACCGAGAGGTATGCCGCGGAGTCCTCGAGGATCCGCACCAGAGCCGTGGCCCCGGGCTTGCCCTCGTCGAACAGCTCGGCGGCGCGGACCCGCGACACCCGCCACAGCGCCTCCTCGACGGCCGCGAGCGCGAACGCCAGAATGATCGCCACGACGGCGAGGGTGAGCAGGGTGCTGACCATGTGCGGGGGTGACGATCAGGCAGTGCGGCCGCGCGTGGCGAGGAAGGTGAGCAGGAGCTGACGTTGCAGCTCGAACATCTCCTTCTCCTCCTCGGGCTCCGCGTGGTCGAAGCCGAGCAGGTGCAGGATGCCGTGTGTCGTGAGGAGGAGCAGCTCCTCCTCGGTGGCGTGGCCGGCCGCGGCGGCCTGCTTGGCAGCCACCGTGGGGCAGAGCACGACGTCGCCGAGCATGCCGGCCTCGCTCGTGGACCCCTCGGCGCCCGGGCGCAGCTCGTCCATCGGGAAGCTCATGACGTCGGTCGGGCCGGGCAGGTCCATCCACTGCACGTGGAGGGTCTCCATGGCCGCCTCGTCGACGAGAGTGATCGCCAGCTCGGCCTGCGGGTGGACCCGCATCTCGCCCATGACGTAGCGGGCGCAGGCCACCAGCTCCAGCTCGTCCACGACGACGTCAGTCTCGTTGTGCACGTCGATGCTCACGCGGTCCCCTCCCCGACGTCGACTCGCCCTGATCGCGCTGCTGGCTCTCCGCCACCGCGCCGGACTCCGTCCGTCCCGGCGCCGTGGGCCCTCCCGCCTCCGCCCCGGACTCCGTCCGTCCCGGCGCCGTGGGCCGAGTCCCACCGGCCGTAGGCGTTGACGATCTCGCCGACCAGGCGGTGCCGCACGACGTCGTGGGCGGTGAGGATCGAGAAGTGCACGTCCTCGACACCGGCGAGGATGTCGCGGACGACGCGTAGCCCGGAGAGGTTCCCACCGGGCAGGTCGACCTGGGTCACGTCACCGGTGACGACCATCTTGGAGCCGAAGCCGAGCCGGGTGAGGAACATCTTCATCTGCTCCGGCGAGGTGTTCTGGGCCTCGTCCAGGATGATGAACGCGTCGTTGAGGCTCCTTCCCCGCATGTATGCCAGCGGTGCGACCTCGATCGTCCCCGCCGCCATCAGCTTGGGGATCGACTCCGGGTCGACCATGTCGTGGAGGGCGTCGTAGAGCGGGCGCAGGTACGGGTCGATCTTGTCGTTGAGTGTGCCGGGCAGGAACCCGAGCCGCTCCCCCGCCTCGACCGCAGGACGGGTCAGGATGATCCGGTTGACCTGCTTGGCCTGCAGTGCCGCGACCGCCTTGGCCATCGCCAGGTAGGTCTTCCCGGTGCCTGCGGGGCCGATGCCGAAGACGATGGTGTTGTCGTCGATCGCGTCGACGTAGTGCTTCTGGTTCAGCGTCTTGGGCCGGATCGTCCGGCCCCGGTTGGAGACGATGTTCATGGTGAGCACATCGGCGGGTCGTTCGACGGAGTTGGCCCGCAGCATCTGGATCGAGCGCTCGACGGCGTCCCGGTTGAGCGGCTGTCCACCCTCGATGACGGCGAGCAGCTCGTCGAGGGTCCGCTCGACGAGGGCGATGTCGCCGCTCGGTCCGCTCACGTGGAACTCGTTGCCGCGCACGTGGATCTGGGCGCGCGGGAACGCCCGCTCCATAGTCCGCAGCAGTTCGTCGCGGGGACCGAGAAGGGTCACCATGTTGACGTCCGGAGGGATCACGACGGTGTGGGTCGGCAGGTGCCGGGTGGCCGGGCCCGCGTCAGCGGCGCCCTCGGCGGCACCCGGGGGGCGCTGGTCGGCAGGTTCAGTCATCGTGCCCCCAGTCTAGTTGGCCGCTCAGCCGGGCGGCCACGCCATGGACCGGCCGCCGAGGACGTGGACATGGGCGTGGAAGACGGTCTGGTGCGCGGCCGGCCCGGTGTTGGCGACCATCCGGTATCCGGCGTCCGGGCCGGCGAGGCCCTCCTGGTCGGCCACGGCCGCGGCCGCGGAGAAGAGCGAGACGACCTCCTCCGGCGCCTCGGCGACGAGGGAGGCGATGTCCGGCACGTGCCGCCGCGGGATGACGAGGACGTGGGTGGGCGCCTGCGGCTGGACGTCACGGAAGGCGAACGTCGACTCGGTCTCGTGCACGACATCGGCCGGGATGTCCCCGGCGATCAGCTTGCAGAACAGGCAGTTCGGGTCCGCGGCATACGACATGGCGCCGACACTATCGCCGCCGGGTAAACCGATCGGCCCGCCCGCGCGTGGATGATGCGTGACGATTGGGCTCATGGGCACGCGCGAGGACCCGGGGCGCCTCGGCAGCGCCGATGCGGCCGTGTCGGAGCTGTATGCCGCGCACTGGGCCGGGATGGTCCGGCTCGCGTGGCTGCTCGTCCACGACCAGGGGGTCGCCGAGGAGATCGCCCAGGACAGCTTCGTGGCGCTGCACCGCCAGTGGGACCGGCTGGCCGACGAGGGCCGAGCGGTGGGGTACCTGCGTCGGACCGTCGTCAACCGGGCCCGATCGGCGCTGCGTCACGACAAGGTCGTCCGTCGACAGCACCTCGCCGACATCGCCGGCGGGAACGCCCTGGGCAGCCATGCCGCCCCCAGTGCCGAGGAGCAGGCCCTCGTGACCGAGCGCCACGACCGGGTCCTGGCCCTGCTCGCGGCATTGCCCGACCGCCAGCGCGAGGTGCTCACGCTGCGCTACTACGTCGACCTCGACGAGGCCGGAATCGCTGCCGCACTGGGGATCTCGCGCGGTGCCGTGAAGTCCCACGCGCACCGCGGCCTGCTCGCGCTGCGCTCGGCCACGACCGACGGGAGCCTCCGATGAGCGACCACGCCCGCACCGACCTCGCCCAGACCGAGGACAGCCTGCGGCGGGCCCTGGCCCGCGACGCCGAGCGGGTCTCCCCGCCCGAGCGGCTCGGCGCGATCCTGCGCGAGGCGCATCGGCCGCCGGTGGCGACCCTCGTCGACGAAGCGTTGCGCGACGCCCCGCCGGCCCGGCACACCTGGCTGGCAGCGGGCGCCGCCGCGGCTGCCGTCGTCGTGGCCGTCGCCGTGGGTGCGGCTGTCACCGACCGCGACCGCCCGACCACACCCGGAGCGACCGGGTCCAGCACGGCTCCGGCCACGGGCGCCTCGGCCAGCGGTCCGGGCACCAGCTCAGCGGCCCCCACGACGGGCCACGGCACCACGACGTCGGGCACGGTGGCGCTCCCCGTCTACTACGTCGGTCATACGGCGGGCAACGACGGCGCCGACGCGCTGCTGCGGGAGTTCGTCCCCACGACTCTCGGAGGTGCGGACGGTCCGGCCGCCCGGGTCCAGCGCGCCGTCGACCTGGCGTTGGCCGCCGAGGGCACGTCGTATGCCGCGATCGGCCCGGGCCAGGTCACGTCCTCGGTGAACGAGGTGTCGTCAGCCGGAGTCGAGCTCACGCTCACGTCGGACACGGGCTCGATCACGCTCACCCCGACCCAGGAGGCCGCCATCACCTACACGGCTCAGGCCGCCGCTGCCACGGGCGCCGGTGCGATCACGGGCAACCTCCCGGTCACCATCGACCTGAACCCGCACACCTTCGGCCCGCTGGGCCGCGTCGGCCCCTTCGTCCGCAGCTCGTTCGGAACGTCGGTGCTGGCCCCGATCTGGGTCGACGCGCCCTATCGCGGGCAGGTCTACCCCGCCGGGCAGGCGATCAGGGTCACCGGCCTGGCATCGGTCTTCGAGGCGCAGTTCGCGTGGGAGGTCCGCCGGGGCGATGCCGTGGTGGCCAGCGGCTCGGCCAGGGCCGCCGAGGCGGCGCCGGCGCGCACGGCATACGCGTTCACGGTCGACCGCCTCCCGGCCGGCGACTACACGCTTCGGCTCTTCGAGCCCTCGGCCAAGGGCGACGGGACGCTGTCGGCCGAGGTGAGCACCACGTTCGCGGTGAGGTGAGGTTCGCCGAGATCAGCGCCAGCGGCTTGCGGCCGAGAGGACCGCGAGGGCGGCCGGACCGGCACTGCTCGACCGGAGCACGGTGCTGCCCAGCCGGACGACCTTCGCGCTTGCGGCGGCCAGCGCCTCGAGCTCGGCGGGCGTGATCCCGCCTTCGGGACCGACGACGAGCAGGACGTCGCCCTGAGCCGGAACCGCTTGTGCCGCAAGGGGTTCGGTCGCCTCCTCGTGCAGCACGTATGCCGCGCTCGCACCGTGGGTGAGCGCCACGACCCCCCGCAGGTCGACGAGGTCCCACACCTCGGGGAAGCGAGACCGGCGCGACTGCTTGCCGGCCGCGCGCACCGTGTCGACCCAGCGCTGTCTGGCCTTGGCGCCGCGCTCGGCCCGCCACTGGACGATGCTGCGCTGGGCCTGCCACGGGACCACGACGTCGACGCCGAGCTCGGTCGCGGCCTCGATGGCCTGGTCGTCGCGGTCGCCCTTGGCGAGCGCCTGGACGAGGACGAACCTCGGCTCGAGGGGGGCCTCACGGCTGACGGCGTCCACCCGGATGTCGAGGTCGGCCTTGCCTGCCGCGACGACCTCTCCGGTCAGGCGGACGCCCGCACCGTCGACGAGGTCGACCTGCTCCCCCAGCCCGATCCGGCGGACCGTTGCCGCGTGGCGGCCCTCGGGGCCGTCGAGGATGACGACATCGCCGACTGCCACCCCCGCCGTGTGCTCGGCGTCGCTGACGAAGACGGGACGGCTCACGGCATACGACCTGTGGTTGTCACCGAGACAGCGGTCACCGCGACAACCTCTCAGTGGCCCTTGAAGGCGTCGCGCAGCTTGCCGAACAGGCCCTGGTCGGCCGCGGTCACCCGGCCGGCGGGGCGCTCCTCGCCACGGGCGACGGCCAGCTGACGCAGGAGGTCCTCCTGGTGGGCGTCGAGCCCGCGCGGCGTCGAGACGGCCATGTGGACGATGACGTCGCCCCGGCCACCGCCGCGCAGATGGGTGACGCCGAGCCCGCGCAGGGTCTTGGTCTCACCGGACTGGGTGCCGGTGGTCACATCGACCGGGCGCGACCCGTCGAAGGTCTCCAGCTCGACCGTCGTGCCGAGGGCAGCAGCGGTCATCGGAATCTCGAGGGTGGCGTGCAGGTCGTCGCCGCGCCGGCTGAACAGGTGGTGGGGCCGCACCTTGACCTCGACATAGAGGTCGCCGGGCGGGCCGCCACCGGGACCGACCTCGCCCTCGCCGGCGAGCTGGATCCGGGTGCCGGTGTCGACGCCGGCCGGCACCTTGATGGTCATCGTCCGCCGCTGCCGGACGCGGCCGTCGCCGGAGCACTCGAAGCAGGGGTTGGTGATGACCTCGCCGAAGCCCTGGCAGGCGGAGCACGGGCGGGTCGTCATGACCTGGCCGAGGAACGAGCGCTGGACCTGCTGGATCTCACCGCGCCCGTTGCAGACGTCGCACCGCCGGCGACCGGTGCCGGGCTGGGCGCCGTCGCCGTGGCAGGTGCCGCAGAGGACCGCCGTGTCGATGGTCAGCGGGCTCTCCCCGCCGAAGACCGCCTGCTCGAGGTCGAGGTCGAGGCGGACGAGCCCGTCCTGGCCGCGCATCGCCCGGGACCGCGGCCCACGACCCGCGCCACCGGCAGCACCACCGAAGAACGCGTCCATGATGTCGCTGAACGAGAAGCCCTGGCCGAAGCCGCCGTGTGCGCCGCCGTAGGGGTCCGAGCCCATGTCGTAGGAGCGCCGCTTGTCGGCGTCGGAGAGGACGTCGTAGGCCTGGGAGACCTTCTTGAACTCCTCCTCGACCTCGGGGCCGGGGTTGACGTCGGGGTGCAGCTGACGGGCCTTGCGGCGGTAGGCCCGCTTGATGTCCTCCGGGCTCGCGTCACGCGCGACGCCCAGGTCGGCGTAGTAGTCGTTCAAGGAGTTCCTTCTCGTGTCAGTGCGGTTCAGTCTCAGTGCGGTTCAGACTCAGGTGCGGTTCAGTCCCCGAGGACCTGGGACAGGTAGGTGGCAACGGCCCGGACCGCCGCCATCGTCGAGGGGTAGTCCATCCGGGTCGGGCCGATGACGCCGAGACCGGCGACCAGGTCCGAACCGGTGCCGTAGGCCGAGGCGACCATGGACGCGGCGTGCAGCCCGGCATACGAGTTCTCGTGGCCGATCCGCACCGCGACCGCGTCGTCGTGGCCCACGGTGTTCAACAGCTTCAGGAGGACCACGTGCTGTTCCAACGCGTCCAGGACCTCGCCGATGCCGCCCTGGAACTCACCGGAGCGGACCAGGTTGGCGGTGCCGGCGAGGACGACCCGCTCCTCGCGCTCCTCGACGAGGGCGTCGTCGATGGTCGCCGCGACCGTGCGCGCCAGGTCACGCTCGTGCGGCTCGAACTGGTCGGGGACGGCCCCCAGGCCGACGGCGGCGTCGGCGACCGGGCGGCCGACCACCACGGCGTTGACCGCCGTGCGGATCCGCGACAGCAGCTGCTCGCCGCCGGTTCGCTCCAGGTCGGTCGGCGACTCGATGACGCGCTGCTCGACCCGCCCGGTGTTGAGGATGAGGACGACCATGAGCCGACTCTGGCCGAGGGGAACGAGCTCGACGTGGCGGACCTGGGACCGGGTCAGCGAGGGGTACTGGACGACGGCGACCTGGTGGGTCAGCGACGCGAGGAGGCGCACGGTCCGGTCCACCACATCGTCCAGATCGACTGCGCCGTTGAGGAACTCGGCGATCGCGGCCCGCTCGGAGGACCGGAGCGGCTTGATCGCTGCCAGCCGGTCGACGAACCGGCGGTAGCCCAGGTCGGTCGGGATCCGGCCGGCGCTCGTGTGCGGTGCAGTGATCAGCCCCTCATCCTCCAGCGCGGCCATGTCGTTGCGGACGGTGGCCGCCGAGACGCCGAGGTTGTGCCGTTCGAGGAGCGCCCGCGAGCCCACCGGCTCACTCGTGCGGACGAAGTCCTGGACGATGGCGCGCAGCACGTCCATCCGCCGGTCGTCGCTCATCGGGCCTCCCTCACGCTCTCCTCGTCGCGGGCACCCGCGTGCCGGGCGCATCGTTCTGGCACTCGTATGCCGTGAGTGCCAAGTCTACGTGTTCACGCCTGGACTGTCGGCGTGCCATGGCCCGAGGGCGCGGTGGACCGGCATAGCCTCCCCGGGTGACCGACCGTTATGGCTCCGACGTGCTCTCCGGCGACTGGCGCAGGCCCGCGCGCGGACGGACCCGGCCGGTCGAGGCCGAGACCGGCCTGGTCGTCGAGGACGTCGAGACGGGCTGGGTCGGGGCGGTCGTGCGGGTCGAGAAGGCCGGCGGCATGCAGGTCGTCCACCTCGAGGACCGCCGTGGTCGGACCAAGGGCTTCCGTCTCGGGCCCGGGTTCCTCCTCGACGGGGCTCCGGTGACGCTCACGCCCCCAACGGCGGCCTCCCGGGCGGCCCTGGGCGCGGCGCGTGCGGCCACGGCCCGGACCGCCTCGGGGTCGGTCGCCGTCACCGGCCAACGGGCGCGAGTCGCCTCCGGGTCGCGGATCTTCGTCGAGGGCAAGCACGACGCCGAGCTCGTCGAGAAGGTGTGGGGCGCGGACCTGCGGGTCGAGGGCGTCGTCGTCGAGATGCTCGACGGCGTCGACGACCTCGCGGCCGCGATCCGCGACTTCGCCCCCGGACCCGGCCGGCGGCTGGGAGTGCTCGTCGACCACCTCGTGCCCGGGTCCAAGGAGAGCCGGATCGTGCAGGAGGCGAGCGGCATGCGACCGTATGCCGCTCACGTCCTCGTCGTCGGCCACCCGTACGTCGACGTCTGGCAGTCGGTGCGGCCGGAGCGGCTCGGGCTGTCCGCCTGGCCGGTGATCCCCCGCACGGTGGAGTGGAAGCAGGGGATCGTCGCCCACCTCGGCTGGCCGCACCAGACCCAGGCCGACCTGGCGATGGCCTGGAAGCGGATCCTCGGGACGGTCCGGACGTACGCCGACCTCGAGCCCAGCCTGCTCGGCCGGGTCGAGGAGCTCATCGACTTCGTGACCGCCCCAGACGCGTGAGCCGGGCCCGGCCCGCTCCGGACCCGCTCCGGACCCGCTCCCGATCCGCTCCGGATCCTCTCCGGATCTGCCGCTCGGGGTCTGCCCTGAGCGCACCCTGACCGCACCCCGAAGCCGGAACATGTGGTCATCGCCATGCGCTTCACTGGTGGACACACACCCGCCAAGGAGGGGACCCCAATGACCAACTACCCGCAGGACCCGGGCTCGCGCCATGCCGACCAGCCACTGAGTGGCTACGGCGCTCCGGTCGGCTCGGTCGCGCCCACGATGACACCCGACCAGGAGCGCACCTGGGCCACCGCCAGCCACCTCATCCCGCTCGCCGCCATGGTGCTCAGCGCCGGCGTCCTCGGGTTCGTCGCGTCGCTCGTCATGTACTTCGTGATGCGCGACCGAGGACCCTTCGTCCGTCAGGCCGCCGCCAACTCGCTCAACGTCCAGATCATCACCGGGATCGTGCTGGTCGTCTCGGTCCCGCTCATGTTCGTGCTCGTCGGCTTCGCCACGTACGGGCTCGCCCTGGTCTTCGCCTTCGTCGTCCACCTCGTCGCGGCGATCAGGGCCAACCAGGGCGAGTGGTACAACCCGCCGATGACGCCGCACTTCGTCAAGTAGCGACCGTCTCCGCCGTCACCAGCCGAGCAGCCGCCGCACGACGGTATCGGCCAGCAGCCGCCCACGCAGCGTGAGCACCACCCGGTGCCGCTGCAGGGCGGCTGCTCCGTCGATGAGGCCGTCGGCGATGAGCCCCGCCACGGCTGCTGCTGTGGGCAGGTCGTCGATGGCGAGCCCGTCGACGAGCCGCACGCCGAGCAGCACCGCCTCGTCGGCCCGCTGGGCAGCGGTGAGGGTCTCCCGAGCAGCCGCCGGCGACTCCAGCGAGGCCAGGCGCGCGGCATACGCCCGGGGATGCTTGACGTTCCACCACCGCACGCCGCCGACGTGGCTGTGCGCGCCGGGCCCGACACCCCACCACGTGTCGCCGCGCCAGTAGAGCTCGTTGTGGCGGCACCGGGTAGCGGGAGAGGTGGCCCAGTTGCTCACCTCGTACCAGCCGAACCCGGCGGCGGCCAGGCGCGCGTCGGCGAGCTCGTACTTGGCCGCCTCGTCATCGTCGTCGGGCATCGCCACCTCGCCACGACGTACCTGCGCGGCCAGCTTGGTGCCCTGTTCCACGACAAGGGCGTACGCCGAGACGTGGTCGGGCTGGAGGGCGACCGCGGCATCCAGGCTCGCCGCCCAGTCGTCCACGGACTCCCCCGGCGTGCCGTAGATGAGGTCGACACTGACCTGGAGCCCGGCCTCCTTGGCAGCCTCGACGGCGCGCGCGACACCGGCCGGATCATGAGTGCGCTCAAGGGTTCTCAGCACATGCGGGACGGCTGACTGCATCCCGATCGACACCCGGGTGAAGCCGCCGTCGGCGAGGGCGCGCAGGTCGTCGACAGTGACCGAGTCGGGGTTGGCCTCGGTGGTCACCTCGGCGTCCGCGGCCAGTCCGAACCGGTCCCGTATGCCGTGGAGCACGGCCACCAGGTCACGCGCCGGGAGCAGGGTCGGAGTGCCGCCGCCGAAGAAGACGGTGTCGACCGGGCGGGCCTCGGGCAGCACCTGGCGGGCGAGGTCGAGCTCGGCCAGGGCGGCACCGGCATACGTCTCGACGCTGGCGCCGAGGAGGGTGCGACCCGCAGGGTGCGCGACGGTTGGTGGACCGGCGTTTCCGAGCTCGCGCGCGGTGTAGGTGTTGAAGTCGCAGTAGCCGCAGCGGACGGTGCAGAACGGGACGTGGACGTAGACGCCGAACGGTCGGCCGGCTGCCTGGGTCAGGGCCGCCCTCGGAAGGGTCCCGTCGACCGGCGCAGGGTCACCGTCGGGCAGGGCGCTGGGCACGTCGCCATGGTCGCAGACCACGAGGAGGCGGTCCGTCCCGGTTGCTCCGGCGTGTTCGGGCCGACACGCCGGAACGCCGGAAATCTCGGGAGAAAGTTGCTCGAGAGGGGTTGCCAAGAGCCGTGGCCCGGACTAGAAATGGTCTTACGCAATCACCTCGGTGAGAGCGTCGGTGAAGGGCTTCGGCCCGGAACTGTCGAGGGCCTCGATCAACTCATACTTGATCGAGGCCCTCACCTTTTGCTGCCGACGTGCTGCCCGAACCAGCCCCGCTGCGAAGGGTGACGCGGGCCGAGATCCGTTGGCGCACAGTCGAACTGGTCGCGTTCTCGTCCGGGCAGGCTCGTCCCGGGCAGGGTCGTCCCGGGCAGGCTCAGGTGAGGTCGCGGTCCATCCGGGCAAGCTGGCCGGCGATGAGCGGCGCGAGCGGGGAGGACGGCTGCACAAGGTCGGACTGCGCCTGCCACATCGCGTAGTCCTCACTCCCCCAGCCCGAACGCGTCCAGCGGGACATGAGGTCCAGGTGACCGCTGCGCAGCACGGCCTCGCGCAGGGAGCTGGCGAGCCCGTCCCGGAGGCGAACGACACCGGGTGCCTCTGACCTCGACAGCAGCGGACCCCGATAGCTGGCCAGGGCGCCGGCCACGTCGCCCGCAGCCAGCACCGCCTCGACGGCCAGCCAGTCCGCCGACACCTCCGCGGCCAGCCGGTAGGGGCGCGAGGCGAGCAGGTCGTCCCCGAGGAGGGACCGGAGCCGGTTCAGCTCGGCCCGCAACGTGGAGGACGAGGAGTCCTCCTCATAGAGCAGGACGGCCAGCTCGTCCCCGGACAGCCCGTTGGGCGTCGAGGCGAGGAGGACGAGGAGCTCGCTGTGTCGGGGGCTGAGCCGCATCGACCGGGTCGAGTCGCCGACCGCGAGCAGGGCGTCTGACCGGCCCAGCGCCGACAACCGCACGGCCGGCGTCGAGCCGATCGCTGCGCGCGACGCCTGGCCCTGCCCGCTCAGCCGCTGCCGCCCCAGCTCCGCCTCGGCCATCCGCGCGGCAGCGCGCACCATCGCCATCGTCTGCGGCACGACGATCTGCTGACCACCGGTGATGTCGAGAACTCCGAGCAGTGAGCCGGTGCCGGGGTCGTGGATCGGGGCGGCGGCGCAGTTCCACCGCTGAACGCTGTGCCGGAAGTGCTCGGCGCCGATGACGCTCGCCGGCTGGTCCAGCGCCAGCGCCATGCCGGGCGCGTTGGTGCCGGCAAGCCGCTCGTCCCAGTTGCTGCCCTCGACGAAGCCGATCGACTCCGCCGCCCGCAGCAGGCTGGGGCGGCCGCACACCCAGAGCAGCTGGCCCTCGGCGTCCGACACGGCCATCACGGTGTCGCAGTCGCGAGCGGCCTGCCCGAGGACGTCGTCGAGGAGGGGAAAGACCGACGCAAGCGGATGTGCCTCCCGGTAGTCCCGCAGCTCGGTCTCGGGGAGCGTGATGGGAGCGTCGACCGTCTCGGCCCGGACACCGGCGGCGGCGCTTCGGTACCAGGACTCCACGACTTGGGCCCGCATGGCCGGAGGGGTCACCCACTCATTCGAACATCACCGGCCGCCCGGCGACAGCCCTCCGGCCGATCCGGTCGCAACGTGGATGCAACATCGCCCGACCTACCGTGGCGGCATACGCCCACCGCGGGGCCGCTCCGAGCCCTCGGCGAGCACACGGCATACGAGGCAAAGGAGCCAACCATGACGGTCTACGCACCTCCCGGAACCACCGACTCGCTCGTGACGGTGAAGGACCGGTACGGGCACTTCATCGGCGGCGAGTGGGTCGATCCCATCAAGGGCCAGTACTTCGAGAACATCTCACCGGTCAACGGCAAGCCGTTCACCCAGATCGCCCGCGGCACCGCCGAGGACATCGAGGCGGCCCTGGACGCCGCGCACGCCGCGGCGGACGCCTGGGGACGGACCTCGCCGGCGGCCCGCGCTGACATCCTGGTCAAGATCTCCGACCGGATCGAGCAGAACCTGGAGATGCTCGCCGTCGCCGAGACATGGGACAACGGCAAGGCGGTCCGGGAGTCCCTGGCAGCAGACCTGCCGCTCGCAGTCGACCACTTCCGCTACTTCGCCGGCGCGCTGCGCGCCCAGGAGGGCGGCGTCAGCGAGATCGACGCGGACACCTTCGCCTATCACTTCCACGAGCCGCTCGGTGTGGTCGCCCAGATCATCCCGTGGAACTTCCCGATCCTCATGGCGGTGTGGAAGCTGGCCCCCGCCCTGGCGGCCGGCAACGCCGTCGTCCTCAAGCCGGCCGAGCAGACGCCCTGGTCGATCCTGAAGGTTCTCGAGCTGGTCGGCGACCTCCTGCCGGCCGGCGTGCTGAACATCGTCAACGGCTTCGGCGTCGAGGCCGGCAAGCCGCTGGCCTCCTCGCCACGGGTGGCCAAGGTGGCCTTCACCGGTGAGACGACGACCGGCCGGCTGATCATGCAGTACGCCAGCCAGAACCTCATCCCGGTCACCCTCGAGCTCGGTGGCAAGAGCCCCAACATCTTCTTCGAAGACGTCGCACGCGAGCGGGATGCCTTCTACGACAAGGCTCTTGAGGGCTTCACGATGTTCGCGCTCAACCAGGGCGAGGTATGCACCTGCCCGTCGCGCGCCCTCGTCCAGGACTCGATCTACAGCGACTTCGTCCCCGACGCGATCGCCCGGGTCGAGAAGATCATCCAGGGCAACCCGCTGGACACCTCGACCATGATGGGCGCCCAGGCCTCCAACGACCAGCTGGAGAAGATCCTGTCCTACCTGCAGATCGGCCGTGAGGAGGGCGCCAAGGTCCTCACCGGCGGCGAGCGCAACATCCTCGAGGGCGACCTGGCCGAGGGCTACTACGTCCAGCCGACCGTCTTCGCCGGCGACAACTCGATGCGGATCTTCCAGGAGGAGATCTTCGGCCCGGTCGTCGCGCTGACCAGCTTCGGTGACGAGGCGGACGCCCTCAAGGTGGCCAACGACACCCTGTACGGGCTCGGGGCCGGCGTGTGGACCCGCGACGGGTCGACCGCGTTCCGGGTCGGGCGCGGCATCAAGGCCGGCCGGGTCTGGACGAACTGCTACCACGCCTACCCCGCTCACGCGGCGTTCGGCGGGTACAAGCAGTCGGGCATCGGGCGTGAGAACCACAAGATGATGCTCGACCACTACCAGCAGACGAAGAACCTCCTCGTCTCCTACTCCCCCAACGCACTCGGCTTCTTCTGATGGAGCCCGACCGCGCGGTTGCGAGCCCGTCCTGATGTCGACTCGTGTCGATGTCACCGGTGAGGCGGCGATCCTGCTCCGCCGCCTCACCGGCACGCACGGCCCGGTCATGTTCCACCAGTCCGGTGGGTGCTGCGACGGCTCCTCTCCCATGTGCTTCCTGGCCGGGGAGTTCATCACCAGCGAGGCGGATGTGCACCTCGGCGACCTGGCAATCGACGGCGTGGAGCAGCCCATTCCGGTCTGGATGTCACGCGCCCAGTTCGAGTACTGGAAGCACACGCACCTGACGATCGACGTCGTGAAGGGTCGTGGCGCAGGCTTCTCGCTCGAGGCACCCGAGGGCGTGCGCTTCCTCATCCGGTCGCGGCTGCTGACGGACACCGAGCTCAGGCACTTCGGCCTCCTCTGAGGAGCGTGGAGCGGCCACATAGGGTCGACGGATGACCCCCAACTGGATCGACCTGGACGGTGTCGCCAACATGCGCGACCTCGGCGGCCTCCCCACCTCTGGCGGCGGCCAGGTCGCCCATGGCGTCCTCATCCGCTCGGACAACCTCCAGGAGCTCCCCCCGGCCAGCGTCGCCCGACTGGTCGACGAGCTCGGCGTCACCGACATCGTCGACCTGCGCACCGAGACCGAAGTCCACCTTGAGGGCGCCGGACCGCTTCGGAGCATCAGCTCCCTCGTGCACCACCATCATTCGCTCTTCACGCCCGAGATCGTCGCCGAGACCGACACGACCTTGCCCTGGCACGACGACCGCGACCTCGACCGGACGACGGCCGAGTTCTGGGGCGGGCACTACCTGGGCTACCTCCACGGCCGACCCGACTCGATCAGCGCGGCCCTGCGCGTCCTGGCCGGAGCATCTGGGGCCACGATCGTCCACTGCGCAGCCGGCAAGGACCGTACCGGCTCCGTCGTCGGGCTCGCCCTCGATGTCGCCGGCGTACCGCACGAGGCGATCGTCGCCGACTTCATGGCCACCGCCGAGCGGATCGACGCCATCATGGCCCGGCTGCTGTCCCGACCGGCATACGCCGAGCAGCTCCGCGGGAGCACGGTCCATGACCAGGCCCCGCAGCCGCTGGCGATGGAGGCGGTCCTGGCGTATGCCGCGGAGCAGTTCGGCGGTACGGCCGGCTGGCTCCGCGCGCAAGGGTGGCGCGAGGCCGACGTGGACCTGCTGAGGAACCGACTCCGAGCCTGACAGGCACTTCGGCCGATGAGCGCCTGGCACACGCGATCGGGGGGCCGCCCGTGGCCGGCGCAACCGTGGCCGGCGGCAACGGGGACCGGCGCCGAGCGGCGGCAACCGGGACCGGCGGCAAGGGGGACCGGCGCCGAGCGGCGGCAACCGGGACCGGCGGCAACGAGGACCGGCGTCGAGCGGCAGCCGGTGCCGAGCCTGACGAGCAGATCGGGCCGGCGGGTGCAGCAGTATGGCGCTGCTGGGGCGTGGCGGCGTGGCGCCTCGAGTGGCTCCCGGATCGGCGGATCAGGCAGTCTGCTTCTCGCTGACGTAGATCGTGATCACGCCGCGGACGACGACGGTGCCGTCGGTCCTGCGAGCCTCCACTCGCACGTCGACGTCTCCGGGCGCGACCCAGTCCTGCGGGTCGGTAACGGCCGTGCACAGCAGGTCGGTGGTCGACTTGGCGAGGTAGTCGACCTTCATGCCGCGCGGGATCCAGCGGCGTCCGATCGGCGTGGTGGCCTCGGCGAGCAGTCCCATGGCTGCCTCAAGCCCGTTGCAGACTGCGATGGCGTGGACGGTGCCGAGGTGGTTCTGGACCGCCCGCCGCTTCCGGATGGTCAGCTCGGTGTGGTTTGGCCCGACGTCGCGGACCCGCGGGCGCACGCTCCAGAAATAGGGAGCGGCCTGGGCGAAGAACACGGAGAAGACCCGCCTGCCCGCAGGTAGGTCGCGCAGGCGTCGGTACACGGCGTAGGTGTCGGGCATGCCGGTGAGATTACCCATCAGTAGCCTTCGCGGCGACGCCTTGTGAGACACCTGACGCGCGACCGCCACCGGCATCGGCATCGGCATCGGCATCGGCACCGGCACCGGCACCGGCACCGGCACCGGCACCATAGTCGCGCCTGCCTCCAACAACACCCGCCGCCAACGGCCCCTCGCCGGCGGTGCCCACCGACAGCCGCGTCCGCCGACAGCGTCCGACCACAACGGCGCCCGACCACAACGGCGCCCATCGCCGACAGCGTCCGACCACAACGACGCCCGTCGCCGACAGCGTCCGACCACAACGGCGCCCGTCGCCAACGGCGCACGGGCGCGGTCAGCCGCGGGACGGCATACGGGATGCAGTTCTGCGGTCTGCTTCGCGCCTACTTCTTGGGCTTGGCCCCGGACTCGTCGGAGGACAGCGCAGCGATGAAGGCCTCCTGCGGGACTTCCACGCGACCGACCATCTTCATCCGCTTCTTGCCCTCCTTCTGCTTCTCCAAGAGCTTGCGCTTGCGGGTGATGTCGCCGCCGTAGCACTTGGCGAGAACGTCCTTGCGGATGGCGCGGATGTTCTCCCGCGCGATGATCCGCGCGCCGATCGCGGCCTGGATGGGCACCTCGAACTGCTGGCGCGGGATGAGGTCCTTCAGCTTGCCGGCCATCATCACGCCGTAGGCGTAGGCCTTGTCGCGGTGAACGATCGAGCTGAAGGCGTCGACCGTCTCGCCCTGTAGGAGGATGTCGACCTTGACCAGCTCGGCAGTCTGGTCACCGTCGGGCTCGTAGTCGAGGGACGCGTAGCCGCGGGTCCGGCTCTTGAGCTGGTCGAAGAAGTCGAAGACGATCTCGGCGAGCGGCAGCGTGTAGCGCATCTCCACGCGGTCCTCGGAGAGGTAGTCCATGCCGCGCAGGGTGCCACGCTTGGACTGGCACAGCTCCATGATCGCCCCGACGAACTCGCTGGGGGCGAGGATCGTGGCCCGGACGATGGGTTCGCGGACGTCGGCGATCTTGCCGCCCGGGAACTCACTGGGGTTGGTGACGACGATCTCCTTGCCGTCCTCCATCGTCACGTCGTAGACCACGTTGGGCTGGGTGGAGATCAGGTCGAGGTTGAACTCGCGCTCCAGCCGCTCCCGGACGATCTCGAGGTGGAGCAGGCCGAGGAAGCCGCACCGGAAGCCGAAGCCGAGGGCTGCGGAGGTCTCCGGCTCGTAGACGAGGGCGGCGTCGTTCAGCTTGAGCTTGTCCAGCGCCTCGCGCAGGTCGGGGTAGTCCGAGCCGTCCAAGGGGTAGAGGCCCGAGAAGACCATCGGCTTGGGGTCTCGGTAGCCACCCAGGGAGGTCGATGCCGGCTTGCTCGCGTTGGTGACCGTGTCGCCGACGCGGGACTGTCGGACATCCTTGACTCCGGTGATGAGATAGCCGACCTCGCCGACGCCCAGCCCCTTGCCCGGCACCGGCTCGGGACTGATGACGCCGATCTCGAGCAGCTCATGCGTCGCCTTCGTCGACATCATGACGATGCGCTCGCGCGGGTTGAGGTTGCCGTCGATGACGCGGACATAGGTGACGACGCCGCGGTAGGTGTCGTAGACCGAGTCGAAGATCATCGCGCGAGCCGGAGCGTTGGCGTCGCCGACGGGGTGGGGAATCTGGCGGACGATTTCGCCCAACAGCGGCTCCACCCCGGCACCGGTCTTGCCCGACACGCGCAGGCAGTCCTCTGGCTCGACACCGATCAGGCCGGCGAGCTCCTCGGCGTACTTCTCCGGCTGGGCCGCCGGTAGGTCGATCTTGTTGAGCACGGGGATGATCGTGAGGTCGTTCTCCATCGCCAGGTACAGGTTGGCCAGAGTCTGCGCCTCGATGCCCTGCGCCGCGTCGACGAGGAGCACCGCACCCTCGCAGGCGGCCAGGCTGCGGCTGACCTCATAGCTGAAGTCGACGTGTCCGGGCGTGTCGATCATGTTGAGGGCGTACGTCTCGCCGTCGCTCTCCCACGGCATACGGACCGCTTGGCTTTTGATCGTGATGCCACGCTCGCGCTCGATGTCCATCCGGTCGAGGTACTGGGCACGCATCGCCCGCGCGTCGACGACCCCGGTGAGCTGCAACATCCGGTCGGCCAGCGTCGACTTGCCGTGGTCGATGTGGGCGATGATGCAGAAGTTGCGGATCAGGGCAGGCGGGGTCGCGTGCGGCTGGAGCACGCTCGCGGCGCGGGCCATCGGTGACACGGGGTGCGGACGTCCTTACGGAATTTGGTGCGGGGACGGAGACCCCACAGTGTCCCATCCCGGCACCCACGTCCGAAATCCACTCCGTGGCGCTCCGAACTCCGGGCCCCCGACGCTCCGGTTGGCGCACTGCCGATCCTCGAAGGGGGGTGCGCCCGGCTCCGGGCTGTCGACGACGCTTGAAAACGAGGCCATGGCGACGCATGGGCCCAATTTTCGAGCGACGTCGACACGGGCGCTCGGTGCCGCCACCGTGCTCTCGCACGGGTCCAGGCCAGGCTTGCCGACTCAGGTCGGCGCACTCCCTGCCGCGGTCGCCAGGTGTGCTCACTCAGTCGGCACACTGTTGACCGCGCGGGCCGCGCGGGCCGGGCGCACCGGCGACTCCCGGTGGGCATACTGCTGACGTGGCCCCACGTCCCCTCCTCGACCGGCTCCTGCACCTCCTCGTTGGCCGCCCGCGCCGACCGGCCGAGCCCTCCAAGCGCCCTGCACTGATGCGAACGGCGTACCCCGGAGACTTCGTCGGGCTCCCCGACCTGGACTACTCGCCGCTGGCGGACGGCCGGCCGGACCCCGGCGAGATCGTGTGGACGTGGGTCCCCTACGAGGAGGACCACGCCAAGGGCAAGGATCGACCGGTCCTCCTCATCGGCCGGGACGAGCCGTGGCTGCTCGCCCTACCCCTCACGAGCAAGGACCACGATCTGGACGCCGCCCAGGAGCATCGCGCCGGACGTGAATGGGTCGACATCGGAACGGGCGGCTGGGACGCACGCGGTCGGGCAAGCGAGGTCAGGGTCAACCGGATCGTGCGCGTCGACCCGCACGGTATCCGTCGCGAGGGATCTGTGCTGCCGCGGCACACCTTCGATGGTGTCGCCGCGGCGGTTCGCGCCCAGCACGGATGACGCCGGCGGTCCGATCGCGATGTGAGCACCGGTGACGCGCACAGTCGGAGCAGGGGGCCATGGTCGCCCGGGCGCGTACGGACGGCGTCGAGGACGGCCTCGGTCCAGAGGTGCCGAAGGTAGCCCACTGCGTAGGCAAGCCGGCGCGGCTCAACTACCGGCTCTGGGTCCGTTCTGCCGGCTCAAAGCCGCCGCTTGAGAGACGGCTCGGCCTCCTTCCCCACGTACCGGGCTTGGCCCGGTTGGCCGACGTACCGGGCTTGGCCTGGTTGGCCGACGTACCGGGCTTGGCCTGGTTGGCCGACGTACCGGACTCGGGCCGGTTGGCCCACCCACCGGACTCGGGCCGGTTGGCCCACCGACCCGACTCGGGCCAGTTGGCCCACGCACCGGGCACGGCTGCGTGACCCCCTCCAGGGCCGCTCCGTTGGCCTACCTAGGGGGGCTCTGCCGACGGCTCCGCCCTGGTCGGAGGTGGGTGAGCGACGCTCGAGTATTCATGACCGGTAGGCGTCCTGACAGTCATCCGGTGGCCAGCTGGGTCGGGCGCCGGGTTCTCCAGGTCGAACAAGAGGGCGTCGAGCACGTCGTCCCAGGTCTGGCCGCCCGGACCACGCGGAATCCCGGTGTCATCGACCCGGAAGAGCCACCCAAGCTGCTCCTTTTCCAGGTTGCACCTTCGACAGCCTCCTCTGCCCGTCGCCAGGTGCGTGCACCCGCCGAGCCGAACCGGAATGACATGGTCGATGTCACGGATCGGGGCCTCGCAGAAGGGCGTCCGGCATCGGAGATCGCGCAACACAAGGAATCGGCGCAACAGGCCCGAGAAGCCCCGCTGTGGACTGGCCCAGGCCACGAGTTCTCCAGGCCCTGGCAGCCGGTCGAACGCCTTGAGCCAGTGTCCGACCTCGTCGGGAACCACTGCAGAGGCGACACCGCCCGATCCGTCCCCCGCGCTCAGGGTCCCTCGAGCCGATCGGGCGATCCACGTACGCACCGACATCGGCAGCAGACGCCGTCGTCGCTCCATACCGATCAGCTGGCTACCCGTCGCGTCCGTGAAGAGGCGGCGCACCCACACGGGTCTATCGCCCGCGCGGCACCGCAACGCGGGGCCCGAGTCGAGCGCCCACTGGTTGGTGACGGCCTCGCGAAGGGCTGCCGCCGACATCGTGCCCACGCCGGGAATCACGGCTGACGGCCCGCCGCCGGGCGTGAAGAGCGATGCCTCCGGTTTCAGGTTCGCTGGGTGCCCAGCTGAGCTCCCGGAACCTGCAGCGCAAGCCTCGGTGCCGTATGCAGCAGGGTCGCTGGAGGAATTGGCAGCCGCCGGGGTCGTCTCCTCCTCCCTCGTCGTCTCCTTCTCCCGCGTCGTCTCCTTCTCCCTCGTTGCCGTCTTCTCCGGCGTCGGCTCCTGCGCTCCGGTCGCCACCGTCGCCCCGGTCGGCTCCTGCGTCCCCCTCGGCACCCGCGTCCCCCTCGGCACCCGCGTCCCGGCCGACTCCTGCGCTCCCACCCGCTCACTTGACGAGGTCGATGACGAGCCGGTGGGCACAGCCGGTGACCCGGCTGGCGGTCGACCGCGGTTCGGGGTTGCCGGCTTCGCGGGGCCCGCCGCCCAACCGGGACCGGCCGGACGGGCCGGACGGGCCGGACCGAACGGACGGGCCGGACCGAACGGACCGAACAGCCCGGCCGCTCCCACTACAACATGGACTTCGACCGGCTGCGCTTGACCCGGGCTCCGACCGGACAGCACCTCGAGGGCGTGGTCGGTCATGACGTTGGCCCGGCGCCGCCCGAGCAGGGGGTCGTCGGTCACCGCGCCCTGGGCGGCCGAGTCGGCATACGAGCCAAGGGATGTCATCGCCCCCGCGACGTCGAGCATCGGACCATAGATCGTGAGGTAGCCCATGCCGTCACGGCCAGACCGCGCGGAGACCCGGCGCTCGCCGGCCTCGTGCCTGGCCCGTTGCCCCAACGCGTCGGGATCCAGCTCATCCGCGAGTCGCCGTGCCTGCTCGCCCACCTGGAACCGGTTGTGCGTCGTCAGCTCGGCCGAGAGCCGGGCGTCGACGGCGCGGCGCGTCTGCGAGGACAGCGCAGCGGTGGCCCGGTGGACGGCAGCGGCCTTCTCCTCGGAGATCTCCCCTCGCGTCAGGGCGCGCATGGTGTGCGGCAGATCCTGGGTCAGGGCCCGCGCCAGAGCCAGATGCCCGTCGCCCGAGCTCGGAGACTCGCTCCGAGCCAGGCCGATCTGCTGACCGATCGAACGGTCGCGCGCCCGCTCAGCCCGTGGGTCGTCCGCCGGTGGCAGCGTCTCGGTGGAGGTGGCGAAGGATGCCGTCACTCGGGCCAGGGCAGCGGACGCCGCGCCTCGGAGCCGCTCCAACGACGCCACGGTCGTGATCCGGTCGGCGTCACCCAGAGCCGACCCGTCGACGCGGGCGAGCCAGCCCGCGACGGCGTCGACGACCTCGGCCGGCGCGTCGCGGGCGGTGTCGCGGGTGAGCACGGGCAGCATGGCGGGGCGTTGACCGGACTGACCGAGCTCGTGGACCGATGTCGTCATGGGTACCCCCTTTCGAAATACCCAAACACAAGGCACCGACACCCCCGGCATCCGCCGACAGCCGACACCCCGAGGGACGAACGCGCGACGCTGCACCCGCTCGCCAAACACGAAGGGGCCCGTCACCACACGGGTGACGGGCCCCTTCGCAGGGTTGGCTACCTCAGAGTGAGGCGGCCTTCTTGGCCATGGCCGACTTCTTGTTGGCGGCCTGGTTCGCGTGGATGACGCCCTTGCTCACGGCCTTGTCGAGCTTGGTGGACGCGGTCTTGAGGGCGGCCTTGGCCTCCTCGACCTGACCGGCGTCGGCGGCCGCACGGAACTTGCGGATCCACGTCTTGAGCTCGGACCTGACAGCCTTGTTGCGCTCGGTCGCGACCGCGTTGGTCTTGATCCGCTTGAGCTGGGACTTGATGTTTGCCACTGATCGTCTTTCTGATGGAGGTCGGTATGCCGTTAGAGGGCGGCAGAAGCGGCTCGGGACCGGGCGTGGGGCACCCGTGGAGAGAACCGCTCTGGATGAAGCTTCGTGCGCGCACGACCTGAGCGCGCACGCGAGGAGCAAATCTACCAGCGGGCCCACCCCCCGACCAAAACGCCCAACAGCGCTGCCTGCACGAACACCGTATGCCGGTCGGTCGGCTCCCGCGTCCGCCTGGACACCCCGCACGGCCGGGTCAGCCGCCCCTGCGCTCGCGGGTGATGGTGAGCACGGCCCGCTCCACGGCATACACCGGGTCCCGCCCGCCACCCTTGACGTCGAAGTCGGCGGCCGCGACGGCCTGGATCGAACGGCCGAGCGCATCAGGCGTCCAGCCGTTCAGGGAGCGGCGGGCCTTGTCGACCTGCCACGGGGCCAGCCCGAGATCGCGGGCCACGTCGACCGAGCGACCTCGCCCCGCCGAACCCACCCGCACCAGCTGACGCAGCTGTTGCGCGAGCACGGCGACGATCGGAACCGGATCCACCCCGACCGCGATGGCGTGTCGCAGCAGCCGCAGCGCCTCGCTCGTGTCACCGGCCACGGCAGCGTCGGCGACGCGGAAGCCGGTCGCCTCGACCTTGCCCCCGTGGTACAGCTCGACGACCGCCTCGTCGATGGTCCCGGTGGTGTCGGCGATGAGCTGCTGGCAGGCCGAGGCGAGCTCGCTGACGCTCTGCCCGACCGCCTCGACGAGCGCGCGCACGGCGCCCGGCGTGGCGCGCCGGTGCGCGGCGCGGAACTCATGGCTCGCGAAGTCGGTCTTGTCCCGGTCGGACTTGATGGCCGGCGCCTCGACGACGCGCGCCCGGGCGGACCTCAACGCGTCGAGGACCTTCTTGCCCCGGTTGCCGCTCTTGTGCCGGACGATGAGCGTCACCCCGTCCTCGGGCGCCGCGAGGAAGGCCAGCAGGTCGGCCTGGAGCTCGTCGGGAGCCTCGTCGAGGTCATGGACGACGATTGCCTTGTCGCCCCCGAAGAGTGAGGGCGCGGCCTGGGCGAGCAGATCACCCGGAGCGTAGCTCGCGGCATACAGGCGCACGACCTCGAGGTCGGGCTGGCTGACGCGCAGGTCCTCGAGAAGGCCCTTGACCGCCCGGTCGGCGATGACCTGCTCCGGCCCGGAGACGAGCGCGAGGGGAGGCACCCGCCTCGGCACGTCCATCACATCCACGGGGACATCGGTCACGGCGTCAGCCTGCCACGCACCCCGGACAGCCGATGACCGGGCGCACAGTCGAGCACCGTCACATGAAGTTCTTCGTATGCAGCGCGGAGAGCTCCGCAGCCTCGCCATCGGGGAAGCCGATCGCGGCCAGCCGCCGGCGGCGACCCTCGTCCATCCGGCGCTGCAGGCCCTGGACGGCCTCCCAACCGCGCCGGATCGCAGCCGGCTCCCAGGACCCCGCCGCGAGCAGCACCAGCCCGTCGAAGACCGACTGGTTCAGCCCGGCGGTGTCGCGAAGCGCCTCGTGACGACGTTCGACCGCGCCGCGGAGCCGGCCGAGGAAGGCCGGGTCGCTGTGCGCGATGTATGCCGTGTGCGCCACTCCGAAGGCGACGTGCCGGGCCTCGTCGCGCGCTGCCAGCCGGGTGACGTCGGCCGTGACCCGGTCCGGCGCGAAGTCGTGGATGAACTTCAGCAGGTCCACGAAGGTTCCCTCGCCGAGAACGGACAGGAGGAACGAGGCCAAGGTGAAGTCGGGCTCGTTGAGCAGGGTCTGCAGGGACTCCCGGCCGTCGGCGCCGGACCGGCCCATCTGGCCCCGGGTCAGGAGGGCCCGCCGGGTGAAGATCTCCACATGGCGGGCCTCGTCGGCGACCTGGGAGGCCAGCAGCTGCATCACCTCGCGGTAGTGCGGGTGCAATGTGCCCAGCATCCTGGCCGGGATCATGAGCGCGGCCTGCTCGTTCTCCACGAGATAGGTCATGATCTGGACGACGGCGTCCTCGATGTCATCGGGGACACCGCTCGGCGGCGTCCAGTCGATGATCGTGTTGGGGTCCCACTGCGAGGCAGCAGCGCGCGCGTACAGAGTGGGCGCGATGTCCGCCCACACGTGGTCCCGCTCGACCCAGGCGACGTCGAGCTTCGGACCACCGGCCTCGACGAGCGCACCACGCGCAGCCAGGCCCCAGGTCCGGTCCGCCCTGGGCAGAACGCCACCCGGCTCACCCGCGCGGACGGCGCCCGACCAACGCTGGTCGTGCGCCGCGCCCTTCTCCAGGACCAGCGAAGGCCCGTCGCTCAGCTCATCCGACGACAACCGATCCGCTGCTGGCATCGGCCGATCCGCTGCCGGCAGCAGCCGATGACCGTGCGACCGCGCCCACGCCCCCAGCATGAGGGACAGGCCGCCGGACCGGCCGCGCACCTCCAGCTGCTCCCCGGGACGCAGCCCGGCGAGGGCGCGCTCGAGGAGGATGTGGCCGCCCTCGTCGAGGGCGAGGTCCTCAAGGTCGATAGTCATCCGCGGTGATGTTGCCCTCCGCGTCGTAGAAGCCCGTCTCGTCGACGGCTCGCTCCAGTGCAGCGTAGTTCTCCGTCCGACCCGGCAGCCACTGCTTCAGCCCTTCGAGGTCGAGCAGCCGGCGGACGGTCGGGTCGGCATACGACATGGCGAGAAAGGCGTCGTTCAGGGTGGCCACCGCCTCGGGGTCCGCACCCGGCGCCGTGGTCATCATGCAGTGGTCGAAGGGCTCGGTCTGGCCGAGCACCGACAGGTAGCCGCTGGGGACGGTGCCCTCCTGGCTGAACACGATGAGGTTGGCGTCGAGCACGCAGGCCGCGTCGACGGAGCCTTCGCGCAGGGCGATCACGGCGTCGCGTTCGCCGCCGACGTGGTCCCCGTGCAGGCCGACACCGACGTCGAACCGGACCACCTCGAAGTCCTCACCGGGGACGAGCCCCTGCGACCGCAGGTACGACAGCGGGATCAGCGTCGACTGCGGTGAGTCCACCGCCCCGACGCCGACCCGCTTGCCGCGCAGGTCGGACAGCGTCTCGGCGCCGCTCCCCGCGCGGGTGACCACGGCCGAACGCAGCTCACGGTCGGAGTCCCGCATGAAGAGCGGGACGACCGTCAGCCCACGCGCCCTGGCCAGGCGGTCGGCCCGGACCCAGGCGAGCGGGGAGTTCCAGGCCAGGTCGATCCGGTTCGCGAGGAGGTCCTCCACCTGGCGTTCATAGTTGGAGTACAGCACGAAGTCGGTCTCGATCCCGCGCTCCCGGAGGAACCCGCGGAAGCCCTCCCAGATCGTCACCACCTTCGGGTCGTAGGCCACCGACCCGATCACGAGGGGGGTGCTCACACATCCCCCAACAACGGCAGCCCACACATGGCCCGACCGACGAAGTCGAGCAGTGCGTCGGTGGTCGGGGCCATCACCCGCGCCGCACGCGAGTCGCGAAAGCGTCGCTCCACGGCGAGCTCCTTGCGGAAGGCCGCGCCACCGCAGGCCACCATGGCCAGGTCGGACACCTCGGCAACCCCCTGGTCGGCGGATGCCTTGGACTCCAGCACGAGCAGCACCGCCTCGGGGCGGGCGGCGGCGACCGCCGCGAGTGCGTCCTCGACCAGGGTCCGGCTGCGGTCGCTCTGGATCTGCATCTGGGCGAGCCGGGTGCGGGAGGGGAGCTGCTGGGCCAGGGTCTGGCCCAGGTGCTGCAGCTGGGTGCCGGCGAGGTGGTCCCTCGTGGCCGCGGTCAGCGCCTGCATGGCTCCCACGCTGGCGGACGCGTTGAGCAGCAGGAACCACGGGAGCACGACGGCGAGCGCGTGGTCCAGGCCGGTGCCGTCGGTGCCGAGCAGGTCGGTCGCCGGGATCCGGACGTCCACCGCCGTGACCGGGCACGAGTCGTTGCCGCGCAGGCCGAGGCCGTCGAAGGTCGAGGGGATGCTCAGGCCCGGAGTGTCGGTGGGGACGTACCAGAGCGTCATCGGACCGTCGGCCGCCAACGGGGTCGAGGACCAGACGTAGCTGTCGGCTTCGTGCGCAGAGGTCACCCAGCTCTTCTCCGCGTTGAGGACGACCTCGTCACCGTCGGCGGCGGCGGTGCTCACCGGCGCCCAGAAGTGGCTTCGCGAGCCCCGCTCGGAGAAGGCGAGGGTGGTCAGGTGGTCTCCTGAGGCGATCGCGCGCACGGCCTGCTCGTGTCCAGCGGCCACGAGCATCGCGGTGGCCGAGTAGTGCATACAGACCACCATGGCGGTAGAGGCACAGGCCTGGGCGAGGCGCCGGACGACGTCGGCCGCCACGTCCATCCCGGCTCCGCCCCCGCCGTACTCGGCGGGGACCGTGACGGCAAGGATCCCGGCAGCACCGAGGGCGTCGATGGCGGCTCGGGGGAAGGCACCCTCGGCGTCGACGGTGGCCGCCTGCGGCGCCACGATCTCGTCGATGATGCGCTGGAGGCTCTCGTCAATGGACACTTCGGACACTTCGGTCTCGCTTCCTGGGATCCGCGGGTGGGATGGGCTCACGATAGTGACCCAACCGACGGGCCGGCAGACGTATGCCGGCCACCCGCTCGGGTGAATCGAGGGGTGAACCACCGCGGATGCGGATGCAGTCAGCCTGCCTTCCGCCTCACCTGCGGCCCGATCGGGCCTCAGCCCAGGTCGAAACCGGGCTGGGAGCCAGCCTCCAGACCGAGTCCACGCAGCCGCGCGGCGACCACGTCCTGGGCCAGCTCCAGACTCTCCGCCAGCTCCTCGAGGGTGAGACCGAGGGCGACCCCGTCGCGCAGCTCCTCGTCGGAGTGCTCGTCCCAGGCATGTCCCTGGGTGACGGCCGTGCGTGACGCGTCAGGGACCGGAGGCGGATCGGCGACCGGCCGAAGGTCGGGCGTCCCTGCTGCGGCAGCGGCACCGGCAGCGGCAACGCCAACGGCAGCGAGGGGGTCGGCTATCGGGCGCGGGTGCTCGGCCCCATCGCCGGACCCCATCGAGGTGCCGGACAGTGCCCCGGTCAGACCACGCAGGGCGGGCGCCGCCACGGGCAGGACCGGCGGGGCGACCTTGTCGAGCCGCTCCAGCGCACCGAGGACGAGAGCCCGGTCGGCCGTCGGCCAGAACGGCGGCAGCGAGCGCTGGAGGAACCCGGCATACCTGGCACTCATCATCCGCGAGTCGAGGAAGGCGACGACTCCGCGGTCGTCGGACCGGCGGACCAGTCGGCCGGCGCCCTGCGCGAGCCGAAGGGCGGCGTGCGTCGCGGACACGGCCATGAAGCCGTTGCCGCCCATCCGGGCGATCGCCTGGGACCTGGCGGAGGCGAGGGGGTCGTCGGGCCGCGGGAACGGGATCCGGTCGATGATGACCAGCTGGCACGACGAGCCGGGGACGTCGACCCCCTGCCACAGGGTGAGTGTCCCGAACAGGCAGACGGTTGCCGTCTCCGCGAACTGCCGGACGAGCGTGGTGATCTGGTCCTCGCCCTGGCACAGGAAGGTGATGTCGGTGCCGGCGAACCGTTCGCGCATCGCCTCGGTCGCGTCCTGGGCCGCACGCATCGAGGAGAACAGACCCAGGGTCCGGCCCCCGGCAGCCCGGACCAGCGCCTCGATCTCGTCGAGCGTCGCCTTGCCGATGCCGTCACGGCCGGGTGCGGGCAGATGCTTGGCGACATAGGCCATCGCCTGAGCCGGGTAGTCGAACGGGCTCCCGACGTCGACTCCCTTCCAGTCCGGTGCCCCGTCGCCGCGCAGCCCCATCGTCCCGGCGAGGGCGTCGAAGGACCCGCCCAGCTCCAAGGTCGCCGACGTCAGGACGACCGTCCGCTCGTCGAAGATCTTGTCGCGCAACAACATCGCCACGCTCATCGGCGCGACGCGCAGCACCGACCCACGTCGCGGGTCGCGCGACAGCCACACGACATCGAGGTCACGCTCCTCGAGGATCCGGGCGGCGTTGTCGAAGACCTCGTCGACCGCGGCCCGGGCCACCTGACGAGCGCCGTCGGCCTCGGCCCCGGCCTCCGGCTTCAGCTCGGACTGCACCTGGCGGGCCGTGTCGCGAACCCGGGCGAGGGCGAGGGCCAGGGCGTCCGGTATGCCGGTCAGCCGCCCCTCGGGGGCACCGTCCAGGACGCCCTGGAGGAAGACCGCGGAGTCCTCCATCGCCTCCCGCGACTCGGCCTCGGCCATCCGCCCGGCCCGCTTGGCGGCCGCGGAGATCATCGACGGAGTGACCTCGTCGGTGATCGTCGACGTGACGCGGTCGACGAGCTCGTGGCCCTCGTCGATCACCAGGACGTCGTGCTCGGGCAGCATCTGCCGGCCCTCGAACGCGTCGATCGCCATGAACGAGTGGTTGGTGACGATGACGTCGACGTCCTTGGCGGCCTCGCGCGACCGCTCGACGAAGCACTCGGCGATGGCCGGGCACTTGCCGCCCAGGCACTCGTGGGCACTCACCGAGACCTGTCGCCAGGCCCGCTCCGAGACGCCCGGGACGAGCTCGTCGCGGTCGCCGGACTCGGTCTCCTCGGCCCACTCCCGGAGCCGGACGACCTCGGCGCCGAGCCGGCCGATGCCCGCGTCGACCGCGCCCATCCCCAGCAGCGCGTCGTCATCGTCGGGGAAGCCGCCCTCGAGCTTGTGGGCGCACAGGTAGTTGCGCCGTCCCTTGACGAGCGCATATGTCGGCGTCCGCCCGAGCACCGGCGCGATCGCCTCGGCCAGGCGGGGCATGTCGCGGTCGACGATCTGGGACTGCAGGGCCAGGGTCGCGGTGGCGACGATCGCCGGCTTCCCCGCGCTCATCGCGTGCTGGACCGCCGGCACGAGGTAGGCAAGGGACTTGCCGGTGCCGGTCCCGGCCTGGACGAGCAGGTGCTCGCCGGAGTCGACAGCGGCGGCGACGGCGTGCGCCATCTCGACCTGGCCCGGACGCTCGACCCCGCCCACGCCGACAACGGCAGCGTGCAGGAGGTCGTCGAGGGAAGGCATGGGGTTCAGCGTATGCCGGGCCGCCGACTCTCCCCGGCGGCCATCCACAGCCCCCGTTGCGTCTGCGTCGATGAGGGCTCGCGACGTGCGGTCACCCGGACGTCGGCGTGCCCGACCGAGTGCAGATCAGGTGGGCCACCAGCGCCGTCCACCCGGTCTGGTGGGACGCGCCGAGGCCGGCGCCGGTGTCGCCGTGGAAGTACTCGGAGAACGTCGGATGGTCGGCCCATAGCGGGCCCGTCCCCACGTGGACCGGGTCGCTCGGCCGCCGCCCGTCGGCGTCCGGGCGGAACAGCCCGATCAACCGGTCGTCGAGCTCGTCGGCCACCTCGGCGAGCGTGCGTCGCGATCCCGACCCCGTCGGCAGCTCGACGGTCAAGGCGGAACCAAGCCCCGCGGCATACGTCCGCAGCGCGTCGATGATGAGCACGTTGACCGGCATCCAGACCGGGCCGCGCCAGTTGGAGTTGCCGCCGAAGAGCCCACTGTCGGACTCGGCCGGCACGTACCGGATCGGGAGGTCGGCCCCGTCGATCGGGACCGAGTAGCCGTTGCGGTAGACCGCGGAAAGGGAGCGTATGCCGTGCGGCGAGAGGAACTCGTCCTCGTCGAGCAGCCGGCAGAGCAGGTCCTCGAGGCGCTCGGAGGTGAGCAGCGACAGGCTCGTGACGACGCGACCGTCGTTGCGGGAGCTGACAACTGCGTCCATCAGCTCGGGACGTCGAGCGCGCAGCCAGCCGAGCCGGCCGGTGAAGTCCGGCAGCGCTCGCGGCACCCAGTCCGGCGTCACGGCGACGGCGAGCAGCGGCAGCAGACCGACCATCGAGCGGACCCGCACAGGCTGGGTGCTCCCGTCGGCGGCGACGACGACGTCGTAGTAGAACGAGTCGACCTCGTCCCACAGCGACACCTTCCCCGACCCGAAGCTCTCCATCGCCTCGGCGATCGCGAGGAAGTGCTCGAGGAACTTCGTCGCCGTCTCGTCCCACGCGGTGTCCTCGCGCGCGAGCTCCAGGGCGATCCGAAGCATGGAGAGGAAGAAGAACGCCATCCAGCTCGTCGCGTCGGACTGCTCGAGCCGCTGGCCCTGCGGGAGCGGCTGGCTCCGGTCGAACGGGCCGACGTTGTCCATCCCGAGGAAGCCGCCCTCGAAGAGCCCGGACCCGTCGGCGTCCTTGCGGTTGACCCACCAGCCGGCGTTGAAGAGCAGCTTGCTGAAGACCCGGATCAGGAAGTCGTGGTCCCACGCGCCGTCCAGGACGTAGACCTGCCAGGTCGCCCAGGCGTGGACCGGCGGGTTCACGTCGCCGAAGTCCCACTCGTATGCCGGGAGCTTGCCGTCGCGAGCCATCGCCCACTCCCGGCACATGAGGGTCAGCTGGTCCTTGGCGAAGGTGGGGTCGATGTGGGCCATCGCGACACAGTGGAAGGCGAGGTCCCAGCAGGCGAACCACGGGTACTCCCACTCGTCCGGCATCGAGATGACATCCGCGAGCGAGAGGTTCTGCCAGTCCGAGTTCCTTCCGTACCAACGGCTTTCGGGCGGCGCCGGTTGCGCAGGGTCGCCCTGCAGCCACTGCTCGACGTCGTACCGGTACAGCTGCTTGCACCAGAGCAGGCCGGCGAAGGCCCGTCGGGCGACGTACGCGTCCTCCCCACTGGTGTGGGCCGGGATGACCTCGGCGTAGAACTCGTCGGCCTCCTGCTTGCGCGTGGCGATCGTCGTGGCGAAGTCCTCGAAGCCGGCCAGACCGCGGATCGGCCCCACGCCGGTGGCTGTCGGTGCGTTGTCGCTGGCAAGGCTGAGCCGGACAGTGAAGGACTCCCCCGGCCCGACGGCATCGACGTGCCACCACAGAGCCGCCTTGGTGCCGGACCCGCCGCTCGGGACGAGCCGTGACTCGTCGCCATGGACGATGGCGGTGTCGATGGCGTTCTTCGGGTGGGCGGCCGTGCCAGCGGTCGTGCCGAAGCAGTACTCGTTGTCGGTCTCGTTGTCGCACAACAGAACTCGAGGCGAACCCTCGGCGCTCAGGACGTATCGGCCCAGGTAGGCGTGGTCGGCTGCCAGCGCGACCCGGCCCTCCCCCGCGTCGAGGACCTGGACCGTCGGGCGCCGGTCGTCCCGGCCCCACGACCACGTGTTGCGGAACCACAGCTGCGGCACGAGGTCCAGCGGCGCTGCCTCGGGCCCGTGGTTGGTCGCGGTGATCTCCACGAGCACGTGGTCCGGCCCGGCCTTGGCGTGCGTCACGTGGACGTCGAAGAACCGGTCCTCGTCGAGGATCCCGGTGTCGGAGAGCTCGAACTCGGGCTCATCCCTTGTGCGGCGGGCGTTCTCGTCGCGGAGCCGGCCGTAGGGGAAGGCGCGCTGCGGGTACCGGTACAGCCACTCGGCATACGAGTGGGTCGGTGTCGCATCGACGTGCCACCAGTACTCCTTGGCGTCCTCGCCGTGGTTGCCCTGCCCGTTGGTCAGCCCGAAGATGCGTTCCTTGAGCCGGTCGTCCTGCCCGTTCCACATCGCGATGGCGAGGTTGAGGAACCCGTAGCGGTCGCAGATGCCAGCGAGCCCGTCCTCCCCCCCGCGGTAGGCGCGGGCGTGGGCATGGTCGAACGGGAGGTAGTCCCACGCGTCGCCGCCGGGCGAGTAGTCCTCCCGGACCGTCCCCCACTGCCGGCCGGCGAGGTAGGGGCCCCACCGGCGCCACGCGGACAGGTCGCCCTGGCTCTGTGCCAGCCGGTCGTGCTCGGCCGTCGGTGGAACGCGTCGGGTGGTGGGCTCCGGCTGCGCGTCGGTGCTCGGCTGGTCGGGGGGCACGTCCTGCACTGTGCCAGCCCGCGCTGGACGGCGGCTGGACGACGGCCGGACGACGATCGGAGAGCAGGCCCTCAGCCCGGTCCGGGGCGGCCCATCCCCGCGTCCCGGGCCCGCACGATCGCCTCGGCCCTGCCCGCGACCTGGAGCTTGGCGAAGATCGTCGAGACGGTGTTGGCGACGGTCTTGGCAGCGAGCGAGAGACGCACGCCGATGGCCGCGTTCGGCAGTCCCGCCGCAAGGAGGTCGAGGATCTCGCGCTCCCGCGCAGTGAGCTCGGGGAAGGGCAGCGCATCGGGTGCCGCCGGCCCGGAGGCGAAGAAGGCGAGTACCCGCCGAGCCACGGCGGGCCCGAAGATCGCCTCGCCGCGCGCCACGGCCGAGATGGCTCCGAGGATCTCGTCCTGGGTGGCTCCCTTGACGAGGTAGCCGCGGGCGCCGGACCGCATGGCGGCGAAGACCGACCGGTCGTCGGCGTGCATCGTCAGCACAAGGACGGCGACGTTCGGCGCGACCCGGGCCAGCTCCTTCGTCGCCTCGAAGCCGTCACCGTCGGGCATCTGGAGGTCGATGATGGCGACGTCGGGCGCCTGGAGGACAGCCTCGCGGACGGCCTCGTGACCCGACGCGCACCGGGCGACGACGTCGAAGCCGGGCACCGAGGTGAGTAGCGCGACCAGCCCGTCCCGGACGATCGGGTGGTCGTCGGCGATGAGCACCCGGACGTCAGCGGACCCATCAGCCGTCACGACGAGGCCCCGATCGACATCGACGGCGCAGACGGCTCAGCCTGCCCAGACGGCTCAGCCTGCCCGGCTCCAGCGGGTGACCCGGTCAGCGAGAGCGGCGTCGGGGCGGACGGCACGAGCGGCAGCGAGGCATGCACGCGACCGCCCCCAGCGGTGGGGCCAGCCTCGAACCGGCCGCCCAGCTCGGCGGCGCGCTCACGCATCGCGCCCATCCCGACCCCCGGCTGCCAGCCGCCGCCCGGCCGGCCGCCGCCCGGCCGGCCGTCGCCCGGCCGGCCGTCGTCGACGACCTCGACGTCCAACGTGTCACCACAGCGCAGCGTCACCTCGGCGCGCGAGGCGTCGGCGTGCCTGGCGACGTTGGTGAGCGCCTCGGTCGCGATCCGGTATGCCGCGACCTCGAGCGCCGCCGGCAGGTGCGGGAGTGCGTCGGTCACCACGCGGACCGAGATCCGCGACCCGTCGGGGCGGTAGGACAGCTCCTCGGCGCGCTGCCGGATGGCTTCGACGAGGCCGAGCTCGTCCAGGGCCGCAGGCCTCAGGTCGTCGACGACACGACGCACGCTGTCCACCGCCTCCCGCGCCGTGACCCGGACTCTCCCCACGAGCTGGTCGGCTCGCGCGGGATCGGTGTCCCGCAGGTTGGCCGCCGCGTCCGCGGCGAGCGCCAACCCGGTGAGGGTCGGTCCGACACCGTCGTGGAGCGCACGCCGCAGCTGCCGCCGCTCCTCCTCCCGGGCCGAGACGATCCGTTCGCGAGAGGCCTGGACCTCAGCCGTGAGCACGGTCGCGTGCAGGGCGAGCGCGAGCGCGACCGACACCAGGTCCAGGGCCCGCCGGTCCGGCCCGGTCAGCGTCGCCTCCCCCGGACGCAGCCCGAGCCGGAGCAGGCCGACCACCTCCGTGCCGTGCAGCAGTGTCACGACCTCGTCGCGACCCTCGCTCTCCCCGCTCGAGCCGAGGAGCCGTCCACCCGGCGCCAGGACCGCGGCATACGGCATCCGCAGCGCCCTCGTGAGGGATGCGGCCACGTCGTCCAGCGAGCTCTCCGAGGCCGCGAGGTGCGGCGCGAGGGAGGAGACGATCCGTGCGGGGTCGCGGCGGTCGCCGTAGGTGACCCGGTCGACCAGACGCTGCAGTCTCGGCAGCAGCGGAGCGGCGGCGAGCGCGATGACGACGGTCGCGAGGACGGGCTGGCCGGTCCATCCCGACACGAGGCGGTCGAGGAGGGCGACGAGCACGACGTATGCCGCGAGGGCGAGCAGGGTGAGCAGCAGCCAGGTGAGCGCGCGGGAGATGACGAGCCGGATGTCGAGGAGCTGGTGCCGCACGATGGCGACGGTGATGGCCACCGGGACGACCGGGATGACGAAGAGCACGAGGATCGGTGTCCCGGCGACGAAGGCCCACGGGGTGACCACGCCGATGACGACGACCGTGGCGCAGGCGAGCCAGAGGATCTGGCTGCGCAGCGGCTCGACGGCGCGCCGGTAGCGCAGCACCAGCGCGGCGAGGGCGAGGCCGAGACAGACCAGGTTGCGCACCTCGGCGACCGTCCACAGCGGCGCCAGCGAGCCGTAGCCCGACCAGGTGAGCAGGCCGAGGGGAAGGCCCGGCAGCGTGGGCGAGGGGTCGAGGACCATCTCGGCGACGAACAGCGGGCTGGTCACGGCGATGGCCACCGCGACCGGCCGCCACCGCGGCGAGGGCAGGTGGCCGTCGGGGAAGAGGAACAGGGCGAGGGGCAGGCACAGCCCGATCGACCAGGGCCAGCACCACTGGAACGCCGTGACCGCGACCCGCTGCAGCCACTCGGGGTCAGCATGGGCCACCAGCAGCGCGGCAGTCGGCGCGGCGACCGCACTGGCGAGATGACCCAGCCCGTCGGCGACGAGCAGCCAGCCCACGGCGTTGCCCGGCCGGTGGCGCGCTACGACGGCTCCGCAGAGCCCGAACGACAGGCCCAGCACGGCGTTGCTCACGACGTAGGTGTCGACCGCGTCCCGCCAGGTCCAGCCGACCGAGAAGGCCAGCCAGACCACCATGACAGCCAGCACGATGAGCACGACCCCCGCCGCCGACGCGACCGGCCGCCACCGCTCAGCCCGTCCCTCGTCGACCGCCGCGACCATCGCCATGACCTCAGTGTGGAGCAGCGCCGTTCCCGGCGGCAGGGAATGCGTTCCCGACCGCCCGGGCAGGATCCCGCCGCTCCAAGGACCGCTGGCCCCGGTGCCGGGAGTGGCCCGACCCGCACGCTCGAAAGGTCGTTCCCGATCACTGCTCAGGAGGAAACCATGTACACCTCGATCACCCAGCGGGTCGGACTCGCCGTCCTCGGTCTGCTGTCCCTGGCCGACGTCGTCGAGCCGCTCGTCACCGACGGGAAGACCCCGCCGATGGGCATCGCCCTCGTCGACTCCGCCCTCGGGGTCGTCTCGCTCATCGCCCTGGTACTGGCCGTGCGCGGCAGTCGCCGGGGCCTGCTCACTGTCGTCGGGCTGCGGCTGCTGTCGGCCCTCACGACGGTTCCGGCCTTCTTCGTGTCGGCCGTCCCCACCCCGGTCGTGGCCATCAGCGCGGCACTCGTGGCGCTCACCATCGCGGCCGTCGTCGCCGTCCTCCGGCCGGCACACACCGTGGTGGTCGCATCATGAGCACCGCCACCGTCATCCCGACGTCCGGGTCCACCACGCGTCGGTATGCCGGGCCGTCGCCTCTGGTCGCGTCGCTCGCCGTCGTGGGGGCGGCGTCGATCGCCGTCCTGCGGCTCCTCATGCCCTACGACACGGTCGACGGCCCGGCCGCCATCGTGCACAAGGTCTACGCGGACCCCGGCGCTCAGTCGCTCCTGCTGTGGCTGGCGTTCGGGTCGGCACTCACCCTCGTGCCCGGTGTCCTCGCCATCGGGCGCTGGGTGCGAACCGGTGCCCCCCGACTCACCGCCGTCGCGATGACCCTGCTCGTGGCCGGCTACCTCGCCCTGCCCACGCTCGACGGCACCGACCTCCTGCCGTGGCTCGGCCAGCACAGCGGCACGCGGGAGGCCACCGTCGCCACGATGGCCGCGACGAGCCACCCCACCACGACCGCGGCGTCGATCGTCTTCGTCGTCGGCCACGTGCTCGGCACGATGCTGCTGGGCATCGCGATGTGGCGCAGTCGGAGTGTCCCCCGGTGGGCGGCGGTGGCCACGACCATCGCCCAGCCACTGCACTTCGTCTCGGCCGTGGTCATCACCAGCCACCCGCTCGACTTCGCGGCCTGGCTGCTCAACGCCGCCGGCTACGCGGCGGCTACCGTCGCCATCGCCCGAAACCGCTCGCGACACTAACTCGATCTAGATAGAGTTGGTCCCCGACAAACATCTACCTGTGTAGAGTTATCCCGTGCCCCGTCCCCGCGCCCTGTCGCAGCAAGCCCTCGCTGTCCTGGGGGCTCTCGCTGCAGACGCCGGCCGTTGGCGCCACGGCTATGACCTGGCGGCCGAGGTCGGCCTCAAGTCGGGCTCCCTCTACCCCTTGCTCATCCGGCTGGCCGAGCGCGGTCTGCTGGAGTCCGGCTGGGACGAGGCTCGGGGTGGCAAGCCGCCTCGCCACCTCTACCGGATCACGGCGGCGGGCACCGAGCAGGTCGCTGCGGCGCGGTCCGCCACGACTCGTCGACAGGCTGTGATCAATGCGGGTCGGACGCCACTTGGGCGAGCCCGCCTCGGTGGTGCCCGATGAGCACCCGGCGAGACGGTCCGTCGGTTCTGGTCGCAGTCGCCAGCAGACTGCTGGCCCACGACGAGGTGGACTGGGCCCGGGCGATGACCGGCGAGCTCCCTCACGTCACCGGCCGTCTGGAACGCTGGCGCTTCGCCCTCGGCTGCGTCGGAACGGCTCTGTTCCTCCCCATGCGTCGCCCCGGCGTGGTCGGTCTGGTGGTCGGCCTGGCTGTGATGGACGCGGCCGAGGTCGCCTGGGCGCTGGCTCGCTTCGCCGGTCTGCGCACCGCCTTCGGCACCTGGGCGGCAGTCGCCGCCTGCGCCGCGGTCCTGCTTCTCTACGTGGTCGCCGGAGCTGCCCTCGCGCGGCGCCTGCACCGCGGCCCGACCGAGCCGACCCGCACCGCCCTGCTCGGCGGCCTGGTCGTCGCGCTCACCTGGGTCGGCCTGGGCGCAACCACGTCGACCGGCGCCACGGCATACGGGGGCCTGCCCATGCTCGTCGGCTTCCCGCTCGCCTGCCTCGCCATCGGGGCGGTCGGCACCCGGCGCGGTGGTTCCGCAGCCGGACGCCGGGGCGTGGCCCTCGCGGCAGTCGTCGCCGGACTGGGCTGCTTCCTGGTCTGGACGGGCGAGACGGTGGCCGGCAGCGGTCGCCCCTACGACCCCGGTCTGCTTCGTGACTTCCATACGAGCGGAGCCCCCGATCTGGCGACGTATGCCGTGAGCGACAGCCTCGGCTCGGCCATGATGCTGCTGCTCGTCGTCCCGATGCTCACCCTCGTCCTGGGCCTGGTCGGCGCCTCGGTCACCGGGGCCGTGGTGAGGCACCGGGCCGCTTGAGCCGCCTCGTCGGGTGATCCGGGCGGCCGGCCCGGCGTGGAAGGATGACCGGTGATGCCCGCCGCCGACCCCAGCCGACTCGTTGCGGCGGGGAACACCGACGCCGACACCCTGTACGACGACTTCACCGCCTGGGTGCAGCGGCAGGGGCTGACGCTCTACCCGCACCAGGACGAGGCGATCGTCTCCCTGCTCGCGGGCGACCACGTCATCCTGGCCACGCCGACCGGCTCGGGGAAGTCGCTCGTGGCGACGGCAGCGATCTTCGCCGCACTGTCCACCGACCGGGTGTCGTTCTACACGGCCCCGATCAAGGCCCTCGTGAGCGAGAAGTTCTTCGCGATGTGCGAGGTGTTCGGTGCCGACAACGTGGGCCTCCTCACCGGCGACGCCGCGGTCAATGCCGACGCCCCGATCATCTGCTGCACGGCGGAGGTTCTCGCCAACATCGCCCTGCGCGAGGGGCGCGACGCCGATGTCGGCCTCGTCGTCATGGACGAGTTCCACTACTACTCCGAGCCGGACCGTGGCTGGGCCTGGCAGGTTCCGCTGCTCGAGCTGCCGGACGCCCAGTTCCTCCTCATGTCGGCGACCCTGGGCGACATGACCCGCTTCGCCGACGACCTCGAGCGGCGCACCGGCACCGACGCGGTCATCGTCGACACCGCCGAGCGCCCGGTCCCGCTGACGTTCTCCTGGGCGGTGACCCCGCTCCAGGACACCATCGAGGAGCTCGTCGAGTGGGGGCGCGTGCCCATGTACGTCGTCCACCAGACCCAGGCAGCCGCCGCCGACCACGCCAAGTCGCTCGCCACGACCAAGCTGGTCACGCCCGCCGAACGCGACGCGATCGCCGCCCGGATCGCCGACGTCCGGTTCTCCGCCGGCTTCGGCCGCACGCTGTCTCCTTTGCTGCGCAAGGGAATCGGCGTGCACCACGCCGGCATGCTGCCCCGCTACCGGCGGCTCGTCGAGCAGCTCGCACAGGAGGGACTGCTCAAGGTCATCTGCGGCACCGACACCCTCGGTGTGGGCATCAACGTCCCGATCCGGACTGTCCTGTTCACCGCCCTGACCAAGTTCGACGGGTCCAAGGTGCGAGTCCTGCGGGTCCGGGAGTTCCGCCAGATCGCCGGGCGCGCCGGCCGAGCGGGCTACGACACAGAGGGCTACGTCGTCGTCCAGGCACCCGAGCACACCATCGAGAACGCCCGGCGCCTCGCCAAGGCCGGCGACGACCCGGTCAAGGTCAAGCGGGTCCAGCGGGTGAAGCCCGCCGAGGGTTTCGTCGTGTGGACCGAGCAGACCTTCGACAAGCTGACGACGGCCGACCCCGAGCCGCTCGTCTCGCGGATGAAGGTCGACAACGCGATGATCCTCAACGTCGTCGCCCGCCCGGGCAACGCCGTCACGGCCCTGTCCCGCCTCACCAGGGACAACGATGACAGCCCGGCGGGGCGAGCACGCCTGGCGCGCAGGGCGATCCGCCTGGGCCGGAGCCTCCTGGACTCCGGTGTCCTCGTCCGGCTACCCGAGCCGGACCCGACCGGGCGCACGGTCGCCCTCACCGTCGACCTCCCCGCGGACTTCGCCCTCAACCAGCCACTGGCCCACTTCGCGCTCGCGGCCTTCGACGTCCTGGACACCGAGTCACCGACCCACGCCCTCGATGTCGTCTCGGTCGTCGAGGCCGTCCTCGAGCCGCCGCGACCGGTCCTCATGGCCCAGCAGTACGCCGCGCGCGGCGAGGCGGTCGCCGAGATGAAGGCCGACGGGATCGAGTACGAGGAGCGGATGGCGCTCCTGGAGGACGTCACCTGGCCGCAGCCGCTCGCGGAGCTGCTCGGCGCGGCATACGAGATCTACCGGCAGACCCACCCCTGGCTCCCCGAGGACGCCCTCGGCCCGAAGTCGATCGTGCGGGAGATGTGGGAGTCCGGGATGACCTTCACCGAGCTCGTCGCGCGCTACCAGCTGGCCCGGTCCGAGGGAGTCGTCCTGCGCTACCTCACCGACGCCTACCGGACCCTGCGGCAGACCGTCCCCGACACGCACCACACCGACGAGCTGGGCGACATCATCGAGTGGCTCGGCGAGACAGTGCGGCAGACCGACTCCTCGCTGCTCGACGAGTGGGAGGCCCTCACCCACCCGACCGACCCCGGTGCGGTCGCGGAGGTCGTCTCGCACCATGATCCGACGCGCTCGACGCGGCCGGTCACCGCCAACGAGCGAGCCTTCCGCGCGATGGTCCGCGGGGCGATGTTCCGACGCGTCGAGCTGGCCGGGCGCGACGACGTCGACGGCCTGGCCCGGCTCGAGACGAGCGGTGGCCCGATGGACCGCGACGCCTGGGACGAGGCGCTGGGCGGCTACTGGGACGACCACGACCACATCGGCACCGACACCGATGCCCGCGGCCCCCAGTTCTTCACGATCGTCCCGTATGCCGCGGACGCGGACGGGCCGCGGCGCTGGCTGGTGACCCAGACCCTGGCCGACCCGGCGCAGGACCACGACTGGGTCATCGAGGCCACCGTCGACCTCGATGCCAGCGACGAGGCCGGCGAGCCGGCCCTGACGACGACGGCGCTCCGCCGGCTCTGACCCGGTCAGCTCTGGTCGAGCTCACGGGCCAGCCGGGCGCGGGAGGAGATCGCGCGCGGCGAGGTGACGACGAAGGCCAGCACGAGCAGCCCGGCCCCGCACCCCAGCATGACCCACCACCCCACGTGGGAGGCCGAGGCGAGGGAGGTCCGCAGCGGCCCGGTGAGCGCGGCGAAGGTCACGGCCGGCAGGATCGCCACCCCTAGGGAGGAGCCCGCCTGGCGGCTGGTCGAGGCGATCGCGGCCGCGACGCCCGCCTGCTGCCGCGGCATACCCGAGACGGCCGCGTTCGTGACCGGCGCGTTGAGCGAGCCGAACCCGATGCCGAAGACCAGGTAGGCCAGGCCCAGGTTGGCGATCGAGGTCGTCCCGGTCAACCGCAGGAGCAGGACGGCGCTGGCACCGACGCCCAGCCCGGCGATCACGAGCGGCAGCCGCGGGCCGCGACTCCCCACGATCCGCCCGGAGAACGGGGCCACCACGGCCGTCGCGACGGCCATCGGCAGGGTCATCAGACCGGCCTCCAGCGGGGTGAACCCACGCACCTCCTGCAGGTACAGGGTGTTGAGGAAGAGGAAGCCACCCATCGCGCAGAACCCGAGGACGGCCCCGATAACGGACCCGCAGAACGGGATGCTGCGGAAGAAGCGCGGGTCGAGCAGCGGCTCGGCGCGGTGCCGCTCGACCACGACCAGACCGACCGCGGAGGCGACGGCGGCGACGACGAGGAGCACGACGGTGGGCGACCCCCATCCCAGGTTGCGACCCTCGATGATCCCGTAGGTGAGCGTGGCGAGCATGAGCACGATGAGCCCCTGCGCCAGCGGGTCGGGCCGGCGCGGCCGGTCGGCGCGCGACTCCGGCACGAACCGCGCGGTGAGGACGAGCGCGACGAGCACGACAGGCAGGTTGACCCAGAAGATGGCCCGCCAGCCGAGGGAGGCGACGAGCACTCCGCCGACGACGGGACCCAGGGCCATGCCGAGCCCGACCACCCCGCCCCACACGCCGATCGCGCGGGCCCGCTCGCGCGGTTCGCGGAAGGTGTTGGTGATGATCGACATCGCCACCGGGTTGAGCATCGACCCGCCGACGGCCTGCACCATCCGGGCCCCGATGAGCTGTGTGGGCGACTGGGCCACCGAGCACAGGACCGACCCGACACCGAAGGCGACTAGCCCGATCTGGAAGACGCGGCGCCGTCCGACCCGGTCCGCGACCGAGCCGCCGAGCATGAGCAGGCTGGCCAGGACCACGGTGAAGGCGTCGACGACCCACTGCAGCTGGGTCGAGCTGGCGCCCAGGTCCCGGCCGATCGACGGCAGGGCGACGTTGGTCCCGAGCACGTCGATGCCGACGACGAACAGGCTGAGGCAGCAGATCCCGAGGATCAGCCGGCGACGGGCGGCGGTGAGGCCCTGCACCGCCGGCGGCGACTCCTGCAGGGCGCTCACGCGTCGGCCCCGGCACGCATCTTGTCCACGAGCCGGAGCAGCTCACGGCGCTCTCCCGCGTCCAGCGCGGCCACCAACGGCGGCACGACGTCGGTCGTCTCGCGCACGTCGGTGATGAGCTGTCGCCCGGCATCGGTGATGGCGACGATCTTGCGCCGGCCGTCGTCCGGGCTGGTCTCGCGGCTGACCAGCCCACGCTGGAGCAGGTCACCGACGATCGCGGACATGGCCGAGGCGTCGACGCCCATCAGGTCGGCCAGCTCCCGTTGGGACCGGGCGGTCCCTTCAAGGCGCCGCAGGGCGCGGAACCGGCTCCACGGCATACCGATCCGACCCTCGAACAGCTCCCGACCGGCGCCTTTGTGGTCCATGACGAGGGACATCAGGGCCAGCCAGACCGCCGCCGCGGTGGGACTTCTCCTTGTAGGCATACAACCATTGTATGACTACAACCAATCTCCTCCCACACCGGGGCGAAGACTCAGGCGACGTATGCCGTGAGCTCGGCCGCCAGGTCGGGGTTCACCCGGGCCACGAGATGGGTTCCCTCGGCCCGGTGCTCGCTCGCCACGACCTCGCCCTCGGAGTGGACCCGGCTGACCAGGTCGCCACGGTCGTAGGGGACGACGACGTCGACGTCGACGTCGGGTCGCGGCAGCTCGACCCCGATGAGCGCCTGCAGCTCCTCGATCCCCGCGCCGGTCCGGGCCGACACGGCGATCGCGTGCTTCTCGTGGCGCAGGATCCGGTCGACGACGTCAGGGTCGGCGATGTCGGCCTTGTTGACGACGATGACCTCCTTGACGTCGGTCGCGTCGACGTCGGCCAACACGGCCCGGACGGCGGTGATCTGGCCCTCGGGGTCCGGGTGTGAGCCGTCGACGACGTGGAGGAGCAGGTCGGAGTCGGCCACCTCCTCCAGCGTCGAGCGGAACGCCTCGACGAGCTCGTGCGGCAGCTGCCGGACGAAGCCGACCGTGTCGGTGAGCGTGTAGTCGCGCCCGTCGAGCGTCTCGGCCCGCCGGACCGTCGTGTCGAGGGTGGCGAACAGCTGGTTCTGGACGAGGACACCGGCACCGGTGAGCCGGTTGAGCAGCGAGGACTTGCCGGCGTTGGTGTAGCCCGCGATGGTGACCGACGGGATGTGGTTGGCGCGTCGTGACCCGCGCTTGGTGTCGCGGTGCGTCTTCATGCCCTTGATGTCCCGGCGCAGCTTGGCGATCCGGGTGTTGATCCGGCGCCGGTCGAGCTCGATCTTGGTCTCACCGGGACCGCGGGAGCCGATGCCCTCACCGCCGGCCACCCGGCCACCGGCCTGGCGGGACATCGACTCGCCCCAGCCACGCAGTCGCGGCAGGAGGTACTGGAGCTGGGCCAGCTCGACCTGGGCCCGACCCTCACGGCTCTTGGCGTGCTGGGCGAAGATGTCGAGGATCAGGGCGGTCCGGTCGATGACCTTGACCTTGACGATGTCCTCCAGCGACCGGCGCTGGGAGGGCGCGAGCTCGCTGTCGCAGATCACCGTGTCGGCGCCCTCGGCGATGACGATGTCGCGCAGCTCCTCGGCCTTGCCCGAACCCATCCAGGTCCCCGGGTCCGGCTTGGCCCGGCGCTGCATGAGCCCGGCGAGGACGGTCGAGCCGGCGGTCTCGGCGAGCGCGGCGAGCTCGCGCAGGGAGTTCTCGGCGTCGGCGACGGTGCCCTCGGTCCACACCGAGGCGAGGACGACCCGCTCCAGGCGCAGCTGCCGGTACTCGACCTCGGTGACGTCCTCGAGCTCGGTGGAGAGGCCCGCCACGCGACGGAGCGCCTCGCGCTCCTCGCGGTCGAGCTGGTCGCCGTCGAGGGAGGTCGGGTCGCCGTCGAGGTCGATCTCGGCCTCGGCCAGTGCCTCGGCCTGTTGGGTGAAGTAGTCGTGGTGTGGCGCAGTCATGTTGCCCCTAGGGTCTCACTCCTTCGCCGATGCGGGCGAATGCTTATCCCGCCCGTACCCTCGTGCGGTGACCACGCAGGACGGCGACCTCGCCGCCGACGACGCCCGGACCGCCGTCGACGGCATCGACCCCGCCGACCTGGCAACGGCGCTTCGCGTCCTGGACGAGCTCACCGAGCTCCCGCCCGGCCACCCCGACATCCACACCGTCAAGCGGGCCACCGGCCGGATGTACCGCCGGATCCGCAAGACCCGCCGCGCGGACGCCCGCCGTCCGGACCAGGAGGCCGACGCCGCCGTCCTCGCGAGCACGGCCACCGGCTCGCCGATGCGGATCGACGACGAGACCCGCGGCATACCTCTCGTCTCGAACTCCAGAGGCGCGTATGCCGGTGAGCTGAGCAAGGCCCGCGGCTGCTACATCTGCCATGCGGACTACACCCTGGTCGACGCGTTCTACCACTGGCTCTGCCCGGACTGCGCCGCGATGTCGCACGCCAAGCGCGACCAGCACACCGACCTCACCGGCCGCCGCGCGCTGCTCACCGGCGGCCGCGCCAAGATCGGCATGTACATCGCCCTCATGCTGCTGCGCGACGGCGCGCACCTCACGATCACAACCAGGTTCCCGCGGGACGCGGTGCGCCGGTTCACCGAGCTCGCCGACAGCCCGGAGTGGATCGACCGGCTCAAGATCGTCGGGATCGACCTGCGCGACCCCACCCAGGTCGTCGCCCTCGCCGACGACGTGGCGGCGGCCGGCCCGCTCGACATCCTCATCAACAACGCGGCCCAGACGGTGCGCCGCAGCCCGGGCGCCTACTCCCACCTGGTCAACGGCGAGTCCGAGCCGCTGGACACCCACGGCCCGCTGCCCGAGCTGGTCACCTTCGACCGGATCAGCGAGGCCCACCCGGCCGCCCTGCTCGGCTCGCTCGCCCAGCACCCGGTCCCGCACGCCGACCTGGACGCCGCCGCGATGACCCGGCTCGCCCTCTCCGCAGGACACGCGAGCCTCGAGGCCCACGTCGCCGGCACGGCCATCGACGCCGGCGGCCTGCTGCCGGACCTGCAGCGTTCGAACTCCTGGACCCAGACCGTCGAGGAGGTCGACCCGCTGGAGCTGCTCGAGGTCCAGCTGTGCAACTCCACCGCGCCGTTCATCCTCGTCTCCCGGCTCCGCCCGTCGATGGCCGCGTCCACGGCCCGGCGCACCTACGTGGTCAACGTGTCGGCGATGGAGGGCCAGTTCTCCCGCCGCTACAAGGGCGCCGGCCACCCGCACACCAACATGGCCAAGGCCGCCCTCAACATGCTCACCCGGACGAGCGCCCAGGAGATGTACGAAACCGACCGGATCCTCATGACCGCCGTCGACACCGGCTGGATCACCGACGAACGCCCACACGACGAGAAGCTGCGGATCGCCGCCGAGGGCTGGCACGCCCCGCTGGACCTCGTCGACGGCGCCGCCCGCGTCTACGACCCGATCGTCCGCGGCGAGGCCGGCGAGGACCTGCACGGCATCTTCCTGAAGAACTTCGAGCCGCACCCCTGGTGACCCCGTATGCCGGTCAGCCGGCCCCGGCATACGGCTCGAGCTTCGGGCACCTGCTGCCCTTGGGCCCCGCCAGCCGCTCGAAGTGCCACCACTCGTTGGCATAGCGGCGGCACAACCCGAAGCGGACGCCGTTGGTCTCCAGCCACTGTGCGGCAGCCCGCGGAGCGACGTCGATCGCACCACCCTTGACATGCTCGGACTCATCCGGTGGCAGCACCCACTTGCGCGCCTCCGCGGCCGAGCCGTAGCGGGCGATGGCCTGGTCATAGAGCTGCTGCTGGGTCGCCGCGTCACGATGCGCCGACACCACCTCGATGGTGATGCCCTGCGCCGCGGCGGCATCGCGGGCCGCCTCGAACGAGGCTCGCATCCTCGGCTGCAGACCCTCCAGGTCGTCGCTGCCGGTCGGAGCGTGCGGGTCCACCGGACCGGACTGCGCCGACGGTCCCTCGACGACCGAGGTCACCGCGCCGGCTCGGGCCTGCTCGATGCGCGCCGACACGGCGTCCCACGCAGTCGGGCCCGTCCCCACGGTCACCAGCGCGGCCACGGCGATCCGCGCGGCGCGCACCCTGGCCTCTCGCCGCGGACGCGGTGACCCGAACGTCAGCCCCCGGCTCACCGGTATCGGCTGGCTCGTCATGCGCTTCCTCCCTCGTCGCTGCCTCGTCGCTCCCCCGCCACGGACGACTGTATACCCGGTATATACCCGGCGCAGGGCCTATCGTCACTCGCGATGCCAGATCACTACTTCACCGCCGCACCGGCGAGCCGGGACGCACGGGCCACCCTGCGGGTTGCGCTCGCCGGTCGACCGGTCGAGGTGGTCACTGCCTCCGGGATCTTCAGCCCCAGGGGCATCGACAAAGGGACTCGCGTGCTGCTCGAGGAGGTGCCCGCGCCGCCGCCCACGGGCGACTTCCTCGACCTCGGCTGCGGCTGGGGGCCGATCGCGCTCACTCTGGCCCTTCGCTCCCCCGACGCCACCGTCTGGGCCGTCGATGTCAACGAGCGCGCTCTTGACCTGGCGCGAGTCAACGCCGCCTCGCTCGGGCTGGACCGGATGCAGGCGAGCCAGCCGGACGGCATACCGACGGACCAGAGGTTCGACCTGATCTGGTCCAACCCGCCCATCAGGGTCGGCAAGGCCGTCGTCCACGACCTCATGACCACCTGGCTCCCGAGGCTGCGACCCGGCGGCACGGCATACCTCGTCGTGCAGAAGAACCTCGGCGCCGACAGCCTCCAGACCTGGCTCACCGCGAACCTCACCGGCAGCCCGTATGCCGTGTCGAGGCACGCGACGTCCGGCGGGTTCCGAGTCCTGCGGGTCGAGCGGACGGGGTGAACCACGTTGCGCCGGAAGGACATTGACCGCGCTGTCTCACTGTATGCCGAGCGCCAGACCTCCCTGGTCACGGCGAGTGAGTCGTTCGTCGAGCTGGTGACCTCGATCATCGACGACGCCGGCATCAACTACCTCAGCGTCACCGGGCGGGCCAAGGGGGTCGCCTCGTTCGCCGGCAAGGTGCACCGGCTCGCGGCCGAGCGCGAGGAGCCGTTCGACCCGCTCGTCGTCATCACCGACCAGGTCGGCCTGCGCGTCATCACCTACGTCGAGGGCGACGTGCTCGCCGTCGCCGACCTGCTCCGCCAGCAGCTCACCGTGCTCGAGGAACGTGACCTCGGCCAGGAGACGGCCAGCGAGGGCCGGTTCGGCTACGCCAGCCGGCACCTGCTCGTGTCGCGCGACTCCGGCGAGGGCACTTCATACGACCCGCTGCGCTGCGCCTCGGTCCAGCTGCGGACCGTCCTGCAGCACGCGTGGGCCGAGTTCGAGCACGACGTCCGCTACAAGGGCACCGTGCCGCCGGAGCAGGTACCCGACCTCGACCGTCGGTTCACCCTCGCCGCCGGGCTGCTCGAGCTGGCCGACCGCGAGTTCTCCGCGATCCGGGACCGGCTCCAGGCCGGCCTGTCGGTGGGCGTCGTGGAGGCCGACACCACGGACCCGCGGATCAGCCCACGCGAGCTGGCCACCTTCCTCGCCGGCCGCTACGCGAGCGCCGGCTGGTCACGCACCGAGCAGTACGAGTGGATCGGCGGGCTGCTCCTCGAGGTCGGGATCGACTCCCTCGACGAGCTGACGGCCGGGCTGCGCAATGTCGACAGCGACGCCGTGACGGCGGCGATGGGCTACAAGTACCCGCCCGGTGCGGTCCGCCGACTCGACGACGACCTGCTCGCGGCCTACGGCGGGCGCTATCTCGACCTGCCGACCAACACCCGCCGCCGCGAGGCGTTGGCCGGTCGGCTCTCCCGGCTGACCGACGCGACGGCCTGACCCTTGCCGTTCGACCGGGTCAGAAGCGAGCGTCTCGCACGAAGGGCAGTCCGGCCGCCAGGATCGCGCGGTCCCACGTGTCGAGGTCCAGGCCCTCGATCCGGGCCTGGGACAGCAGCACCCTGTCGAACGGGTCGTGGCGGCCCAGCCCTTCGACCTCGTCGATTCCTGCGGCGTGCTCGGCAAGGAGTGGCAGCGACCGGAAGCCGGACTGGCTGATGGCGGCGAGATAGCCGTCGTCGATTCGCAACCTTCCCGTCCGACGATTGATCGGGATCTCCCAGATGCTCACCGAGGACACGAAGACCTGTTCGCCCGAGGCGACGTCCTGCGCCCGGCTGCCGAGACGTTCACCGCCGGCCAGCAGGTCCAGCAGCACGTGGGTGTCGACGAGCATCAGATCGGGCCCTCGGTCATCAGCGCGATGAGGTCGGCATCCGGATCGTCGAAGGTCTCGGGGTCGTCGTCGATCTGGCCACGCAGGAGCCCCAAGGTCACGCCCACAGGTCGGTACGGGACGAGGGTCGCGATCGGCTTTCCGGCGCGGGCAATGGTGACGGACTCACCCGCCTCGACCCGCTCGAGCAGCCGCGACAGGTGGGTCTTGGCCTCGTGGACGTTGACGACCTGCCCGCGGCCGTGCGCGGGGCGGCTCTCGGGGGGGGCACCCTTTCGACGTCAGTTGACCAAGTCTGACTAAGTCCACTTCCATCTGCCGATGGGCTAGTCAGCCGGTCGGGTGGACCACCATGGCCGAGCCGCCGCCGCGGCGGGTGGTCTCCGCCGCCGCTTCGAGCCGGTCGCGGTAGACCCTGATCGCCGTCACCGCACCGATCTCGGGCGTGCTCGCGAGGTTGTGGCCCATCGCCACCAGGGCAGCGCCGTCGGCGGAGCCGAAGAGCGCCGGCTCGGCCTGTTCCTGCCCGTTGCGGCTGGACAGGCGCGGCGCCGCGATGGCATCGACGAGCGGCAGCCCCCGGTCGACGTACTCGGTGATCGTCTGGGCCACGGAGGTGATGATCGTCGCGCCACCCGGGCTACCGACGCCGAGCCAGGGCCGGCCGTCCTTGAGGATGATCGTGGGGCTCATAGAGGACCGCGGCCGCTTGCCGGGACCGGGCAGGTTCGGGTCCGGGACGCCCTCCTGGAGCGGCACGAAGTTGAAGTCGGTCAGCTCGTTGTTGAGCAGCAGCCCATAGCCCGGGACCGTGATCGCCGAGCCACCGGTCTGTTCGATGGTGAGGGTGTAGGACGCGATGTCGCCCCACTTGTCGACCACCTCCAGGTTGGAGGTCGACAGGCCCTCACGCGGCTCGGGGAGCCGGGCGCCAGAGGCCGGGCAGCCGGCATACGACCCGTCGGGCGACCCGAAGGGCACCGGCCGGGTCATCGCGGTGGTCGGGGAGAACAGGCAGGCCCGCTCGGCCGCGAACGCCTTGGAGGTCAGGTCACGCACCGGTACGCCGGGGACGTCGCCGACCCAGCGGTTGCGGTCGGCGAAGGCGGTCGCGCTCGCCTCGGAGAACCGGTGCAGGAACTCGGCGTTGGAGACGTCCTTGATCGGGACGCCGGTCGTCCTGTCGTATGCCGCGAGCAGGTTGAGGATCTCGGCCACGGCGATCCCACCCGAGCTCGGGACGGGCATCCCGTAGACGTCCAGGCCGCGGTAGGTGGAGGTGATCGGCGCCTTGAGGTCGGCGCGGTATGCCGCGAGATCACCCATGGTCAGCTGCCCACCTGCAACCGTGACACCGGGTGCGGTGCTCGGGTGCTGGGCCTCGGCGACGATGGCCCGGCCGAGGGCACCGGTGTAGACCGCCGATGGTCCCTGCCGCCGCAGGAGGGCGTACGCCGTGGCCATGTCGGGGTTGCGGAAGGTCGAGCCGACGGCGGGCACCTGCCCCCCGGGCAGGAAGGTCGCCGCCGTTGCCGGGAACTTGCGGAACCGATCCGCGTTCTGGTCGGTCTGGTCGTGGAAGGTCTGGTCGACGACGAAGCCATGCCGGGCCAGCGCCTCGGCCGGCGCGAGCATGTCCGAGAAGGAGCGCTTGCCCCACAGCTTCAGGGCCAGCGCCCAGGTGGCCGGTGTGCCCGGGGTGCCGACCGACAGTCCGGAGTTGACGACGGTGTTGAAGTCCATCGGCTTGCCGTCGGGGGTGGTGAACACCGTGGAGGTGAAGGTCTTCGGCGCCGTCTCGCGGCCGTCGATCGTGGTCACCTTGTGCTTCCGGGCGTCGTAGTAGACGAAGAAGCCACCGCCGCCGATGCCCGTCGAGTAGGGCTCGGTCACGCCCAGCGCCGCGGCGGTGGCGACGGCCGCGTCGGCGGCTGTGCCACCGCGAGCCAGCACGTCGACACCCACCTGGCTGGCATCCCGGTCGACCGAGGAGACCGCACCCCCACCGCCGACCATGAGCGGGACCTTCGGCAGGTCGGTCGACCCCGAGTGACCCTTGGCTGCCACCGTGGGCGCTGTCGCCGGCGCTTCGAGCGACGCCGGGGCTCCGGGCGACGCAACGGCCGTGGCCGCGAGAGGTACGGCGAGCGCCGCAGCGCCCACGAGGGACAGGGACATCGTCGTTCTGTTTCGCCTCATCTCCTCGACGCTAGGACGTTGCGGCGGATCTGTCATCCGCAGGCGAGGTCCGACGTCACCGTCAGGACGTGCGCTCCCCCTCCAGGTCGAGCACCGTGGGGTGGTTGCGCCAGATCTCCGCAGACACCGTCTCGGGATAGGCGGTGACCGCCGGGTCACGGTCGAAAATCCGCGTCGAGCCGGTGTCGTAGGCGGCCCAGCCGGGACTGCCGGTCGTGGCGAAGGCCGTCCATGCGGTCCGCATCTGCTCGGACAGGGAGTGCGCCTCCGGGGTGGGTTCGCCGAGGAGCACGGCCGGTTGCCCGGCGGTGAGGTTGCCGAACACCAGGGGCACGTCCAGCCCGTGACAGGCCCCGAGCACGCCTCCCATGCCGGGGGCGGGCCAGGTCAGCTCGTACAGGTATGCCGGTCCGCCGGCCTTGACCTGGGCGTCGGCCAGCTTCAGCGATGGCATCCGAAACAGCCAGTCCGAACGCACGACCTCGTACAGCTCTTGGGCATCGGGGAAGGTCTCCTCGTAGCGTCGCGGATCCGGGCCGAAGACCTGTGCCGCCTCGGTGGCCTGCCCGGGGGTCACCGCGCCGAGCAGGCCGGCCAGGGCGGTGAGCAGTCGCTGCTCGTGGCGGGTGTGCCCGACCAACAGCTCGCCGTGACCGGTGAGGCCCTCCCACGGGGTCGACGGCAGCACGTCACCGTCGACGACCGGAGCGAACGGGACCCGCGCGTGTGCGGCACGGCCCCAACGAGCCACGTACTGGTCCATGACCGCCATGACGGCGTCACCGGCAGCCGGCAGGCGATGCGGGTCGACGGTGGGCAGGTCGCCGGGCTCGAGCCCGAGCTGGGCAGCACAGACCCGGGTGATGTCGGCGGCCAACGCGGGGGTGAAGTACGTGCCCGGCATACTCTGCACGATGGCTCGACGGAACAGCCCCGTTGCGCGTGGCATCGCCAGTAGTGCCGCCACCGAGCCACCACCGGCGGACTGGCCGAAGACGGTGACCCGGCCCGGGTCGCCGCCGAAGGCGCGGATGTTCTCCTGCACCCAGGCCAGCGCGGCGACCTGGTCGAGCAGGCCGCGGTTGGCCGGCGTCCCCTCGACGTAGCCGAAGCCCTCCAACCCGACCCGGTAGTTGAAGGTCACCACGACGACACCGCCGCGTGCGAGGTTGCCGCCGTCGTACTCCGGCAGACCGGACCAGCCGAACACGTAGGCGCCGCCTTGGATCCACACCATCACCGGCAGGCCACCACCGAGGTCCGCTGACCACACGTTGATGCTCAGCCAGTCCTCGCCTCCTTCGGCGTCCGCCCTCGCGCCGAGGGCGGTCGACTGCGGGGGCGGGGGCCCGAAGCTGGACGCCTCCCGCACGCCGTCCCAGGTCTGAACCGGCTGCGGAGCACCGAACCGTACCGGGGACGCGGCATACGGGATCCCACGAAAGACGGCCAGGCCGGCCTCCACGCTCCCCCGCACGATGCCCCCGGTGACCATGACGTCGAGCTTCATGGACAGAAGCATCTCCGTGGCGGCTGCACATCGCCATCGAAATACGCCGCCATCGAAATACGCGCGGTCCTCGCGTCATCGGCTCCGCGCCAGTCTTGCGGTTCACTGGTCCTGTGGCTGAACGTCGTCAGCGCTTGGGCATGGCGAACCTGTCGGGCGGGGAGAGAGTGGCCTACGCGCTCACCGGCGCTGGGCCTCTCCTGTTGGTGGTGCCGGGCTGGTTGAGCCACCTCGAGCTCGGCTGGTCGATCCCGGCCGAGCGGATGTTCCACGAGGCCCTGTCGTCCGGACGGACGCTGGTGCGCTACGACCGCCCGGGCTGCGGTCTCTCCGACCCCTATGACGGGCCACGGACCTTGGCGCTGGAGCTGGACGCGATCCGCGCCGTGACCGAGGCGCTCGGGGCACCGCGTCTGGACGTGTTCGGCTGGTCACTGGGCGCGCCCGTGGCTTCGCTGTGGGCGTCCGAACGTCCCGAGACCGTCTCCCGGCTCGTCCTCTACGGCGGCTGGGCCACCGGCGCCGCCATCGGGGACGAGGACAGCAGGCGGCACGTGCTGGGGCTGCTCGCGACCCACTGGGGACTGGGTACGGACCTGCTCACCGACCTTTTCGCGCCGGACGCCGATGCCGGCACTCGCCGGGCGCTCGCCCAGTACCAACGGGCGGCATCCTCGGTCGACACTGCAGTCGCCCTCCTCCGGCTCGCCTACGACCTGGACGTGCTGCCGGCCCTGGAACAGGTCGGCGCGCCGACGCTGGTGCTGCACCGACGGGGAGACCGAGCGGCCCCTGTGGCGCAGGGCAGGGTGCTCGCCGACGCGATTCCGGGCGCCGAGCTGGTGGAGCTCGATGGCCGGTCGCACCTGCCGGCCATCGGCGATGCGGAGGCGCTGGTCACGCATGTGCGGGACTTCCTGCGCCTGCCCCGGCTGCGGCGCGCCGTACCCACCGATCTCACGCCTCGCCAGACCGAGGTCGCGGCGCTGGTGGCGGACGGCCTCACGAACCGCGAGCTGGCGGAGCGGCTCGGCATCTCCGAACGGTCCGCAGAGTCACATCTGGAGCGCATCCGGCTGCGCCTCGGGTTCCGGTCGCGCTCCCAGGTGGCCGCCTGGTACGTCGCCCGCGAGCCGCACAGGTGAGGTAGTTCCACGGCTGCGTCGCCCACCGCGCGCGACCGAGCATGGAGGCATGTCCAGGAGACCCGCCTACCTCGTCCTGTCAGCGGCCGCGTGGGCCGGGTTCGTCGCCGTCACGTTGTGGACCATCGCCTTCCTCGCCGGCGTTGTCGTCCCCCGGGTCGTGGACGGCCCGTCGCGCACGACCGCCCCGGTCGCGGTGACGACCGACCTGGCACTCCTGCTCCTGTTCGCCGTGCAGCACTCCGTGATGGCACGCCCGCGCATCAAAGCAGCTCTGCGCCGCGGCATACCTGCTGAGCTCGAGCGCACGTCCTATCTGGTCGCCACCGAGATCTGCCTCGTCCTGATACTGGTTCTGTGGCAACCCTTCGGTGGCTCGGTGTGGCAGGTCCACGGCGCGGCCGGCCTGGTCCTCTGGTCGCTGTGCGCGGCCGGATGGCTCCTCGCGATCACGGCGACCTATGCCGTCGACCACCTCGAGCTCACCGGTTTGCGCCAGGCCGGGTGGGCGACGCCCCGGGACCCCGCTCGGGCCGACGACCTGCAGGTCTCGGGACTGCATGCCCTCGTGCGGCACCCCCTGATGACCGGACTCGTCCTGGCCTTCTGGGCAACCCCTCACCTGGGTGCCTCACACCTTCTCTTCGCAGCGGGTGCCACGGCCTACATCGCCATCGGGACCAGGTTCGAGGAGCGGGACCTACGGCGCACGTTCGGCGCCGCCTACGACGCCTACGCCGAGCGCGTCCCGGCACTGTTGCCCACGCTCGGCTTCCGGCGAGGTCCAGGGCCGGCAGGGCCGTCCTCGGCATCCGCGGCCGACCACCCCGCGGATGGGCGCTGAGCCGTAGGTGGCTACAGGGTGGCGACGCCGTCGGCGACGAGCGCGGCCGGACCGGCGAGCTCGACCTCCTGACCGGGCAGGGCCCGGACCCGGAGCCGGCCGCCGGGCACGTCGACGGTCCAGTCGGTCGAGGGTTCGCTCTCCCCGGACCAGAAGCTGGTCGCCAGCGCCGCGGCGCAGGCCCCGGTGCCGCAGGACTGGGTCTCGCCCACCCCGCGCTCGTGGACCCGCATCGCGAGGTGGGCCGGTCCGAGCGGCCGGACGAACTCCACGTTGGTGCCGTGCGGCGGCAGCGGGTTGACCGAGGGAGCCAGGTGCAGGTCGAGGGCCGCCAGGTCGACGGCAGCGGGGAGCGCGGCCACGGTGTGCGGGTTCCCGAGGTCAAGGGACAGGGCCGACAGCGGCTCGAGGCCGGCGAGGTGGACGAGGGCGTCGAACCCCTTGGCCGCGGCCGCCTCGGGGTCGGCGAGTCGCCAGCCGCCGAGGTTGACGGCGATGAGGTCGCCCTCGAAGCGGACCGTCTTGACCCCGGTACGCGTCGCGATCGTGAACTCGTCGGCCATTTCCAGCCCCTCGCGACGCAGGTAGGCCGCGAACACCCGGGTCCCGTTGCCGCACATCTCGGCAATGCTGCCGTCGGCGTTGCGGTAGTCCATGAACCAGCGCGCCTGTCCGGCATACGCCCGGACCTCCGCCTCGGTCGCGGCGCCGGTGGGCACCACCCGGATCACCCCGTCGCCGCCGATGCCGGCCCGCCGGTCGGCGAGCGCGACGACCTGCGCGGGGGTGAGGTCGAGGACGCCGTCGAGTGCCGGCACGAGCACGAAGTCGTTGCTCGTGCCGTGACCCTTGGTGAAGGCGGTCGCGGTGGTCACGTCAGCCATTGTCCGGTATGTCGCGCTGCACGACGGTCAGGGCCCGGTCCAGCAGGTCGGGCGCCTCGGCGTCCAGCCACTGGATACGCGGGTCGGCCCCGAACCAGGACTCCTGTCGGCGCACGAGCCGCCTGGTCAGCCGGGTCGTCTCCTCCTGGGCCTCGGCCTGGGTCAACCGGCCGTCCAGCTGGCCCAGAGCCTGGGCGTAGCCGACGGCCCGCGAGGCGGTCCGTCCCTCACGGAGGCCGTATGCCGCGAGGGCGGCGACCTCCTCGAGCAGGCCGTCGGCCCACATCCGCCGGACCCGCGCGTCGATCCGCTCGTCCAGAACGTCCCGCGGCGACCGCAGCCCGATGACGATCGCCGGTCGGAGGAAGTCACGGGTCGGCAGGGTCGCCGAGAACGGCCGCCCGGTGAGCTCGATGACCTCCAGCGCCCGGACGATCCGTCGACCGTTTTGTGGCTCGATCGCCTCTGCGGCAACGGGATCGGCGGCGACGAGCCGGTCCCGCAGGACGGCCACTCCCACCCGCTCCAGCTCGTCGGCCAGGCGGGCCCGCACGGCAGGGTCGGTGGGCGGGATCTCCAGGCGGTCGAGCGCGGCCCGCACGTACAGGCCCGAGCCGCCGACGAGCAGGGCGACCCGGCCGCGGGAGCCGATGTCGTCCAGGTCGGCACGAGCCGACCGCTGGTAGGCGGCCACGCTCGCCTCCTCCCGCACGTCGAGGACGTCGAGCTGGTGGTGCACGACACCCTGTCGCGCGGCATACGGGAGCTTGGCCGTCCCGATGTCCATCCCCCGGTACAGCTGGCTCGCGTCAGCCCCGACCACCTCGCCGCCGAGGGCCAGCGCGAGCGCGACGCCGAGGTCGGACTTGCCGGTGGCGGTCGGGCCGACGATGCCGATGACCGGGGCGGACCGGCCAACCGGGGTGGTCACAGGTCGTGCTCGTGGGGATGGTGGTGGTGCGCGTGAGCCTCGTGGTCGTGACTCTCGTGGTCGTGACCGTCATCGTCGTCGTGGCCGAACGGGTCCGGGTCGACCCCCGGCATCCAGCTGTGACCCGGCGTGCCCCAGCCGGCAGCCTTGACCGCCCTGCGGGCCCGTCGCGACGAGCGGTCGTCGAGGCGGTCGAGGTAGAGGAAGCCGCCGAGGTGGTCGTACTCGTGCTGCATGCACCGCGCGAACCAGCCGGTTGCGGTGAACGCCACCTCACGGCCGTCGAGGTCCTGCCCGGTGACCTGGGCGATCTCGCCGCGCCGGAGCGGGAAGGACTCGCCGGGGACCGAGAGGCAGCCCTCGGCCTCCTCGTCCGGGTCCGGGCGGCCCGGGGCCGGCTTGCTCGCGGTGACGTAGGGGTTGATGAGGACCCCGCGCTCCGGCACTCCGTCGTCGTTGGCCATCCCCCAGGTGAAGATCCGCAGGCCGACCCCGATCTGCGGTGCGGCCAGGCCGACGCCGTGGGCGGCGTCCATCGTCTCGAACATGTCGGCGACGAGGCGGCGGATCCCGTCGTCGATGACCTCGACCGCGTCGGCGCGACGGTGGAGGACGGGCTCGCCGGAGATGACGATGGGGCGGACGGTCATGTCCGGCATTCTTCCATCGCGCCCGGACTCTCCCGGAACGTCCGGTCTATGAGCGAGATCTCAGCAAACTCCCAGGATGGCAACCGCCCATCTCCCGCCAGGATGGGGAAGGGTGGATGGTCCGGGACGCGCTACGCGTCCGACGTTTACCACGGGAGGACTCAGAACATGGGCATCTTCGACGAGATCAAGGACAAGGTCGAGGGCCTGGTCCACGACAACCCCGACAAGGTCGAGGAGTTCAGCGACCAGGGGATCGACAAGGCCGGCGACGCGCTCGACAGCGCGACCGGCGGCAAGTTCTCCGACCAGATCGACCAGGGCCAGTCGGTCGCTGACGACAAGATCGGCGAGTAGTACCGGCACCAGACGCGAGGGGCCACACCGACTTTTCGGTGGGGCCCCTTGCGTCTGCGGATCTGAGGGTTCCCCCCGCCCAACGACGCAGACGCAAGCGCTCAGCTGGCTGTCACTACGTCTGCGGATCTGAGGGTTCCCCCCGCCCAACGACGCAGACGCAAGCGCTCAGCTGGCTGTCAGTACGTCTGCGGATCTGAGGGTTCCCCCCGCCCAACGACGCAGACGCAGATCTCAGCTGGCGGCGACGGCGCACCCGGGCGCGACGGGAGCGACAGAGGGCGCACCGATCGACGGCATCCCGAGCGACACGGCCGGCTTCCCCGGTACTGCGGCGTCCTGCAGCTCGGCCCAGGCGTCCCCGCCCGGGGTGCGGCGGACGGCATACGGACCGCCTTGTATGCCGCTGTCGGCCACGAGGTGGTGGGGCGCGCCGTAGGTGACGGCGCAGGTGACCACGTCACCGGGACGCGGTCGGTCGGCTCCCTCCGGGACGGCGACATGGACGAGCCGGTTGTCGTGCGCCCGGCCGGAGAGGCGAGCGGTCTCGCTGTCCTTGCGGCCCTCCCCCGTCGCGACGAGGACCTCGACCAGGCGTCCCTCGATGGCGCGGTTCTCGGCCCAGGATACCTCCTCCTGCACCTCGATGAGACGCTCATATCGTTGCTGCACAACGGATTTGGGCAACTGGCCCGCCATCGCCGCGGCCGGTGTCCCGGGCCGGATCGAGTACTGGAAGGTGAAGGCGCTCGAGAACCGGGCTGCGCGCACGACGTCGAGGGTCTGCTCGAAGTCGGCCTCGGTCTCGCCGGGGAAGCCGACGATGATGTCGGTCGTGATCGCCGCGTCGGGGATCTGCTCGCGGACCTTGTCGATGATCCCGAGGAACTTGGCACTGCGATAGGACCGGCGCATGGCCTTGAGGACGGCATCCGAGCCGGACTGGAGCGGCATGTGCAGGCTCGGCATGACGTTCGGGGTCTCGGCCATCGCCGTGATGACGTCGTCGGTGAACGCGGCCGGGTGGGGGCTGGTGAAGCGGACCCGCTCCAGGCCGTCGATCTCGCCGCACGCCCGCAGCAGCTTGCCGAAAGCGAGCCGGTCCCCGAACTCGACGCCGTAGGTATTGACGTTCTGGCCAAGGAGGGTCACCTCGACGACGCCCTGCTCCACGAGCGCGCGGATCTCGGCGAGGATGTCGCCGGGCCGCCGGTCGGTCTCCTTGCCGCGCAGGCTCGGGACGATGCAGAACGTGCAGGTGTTGTTGCACCCGACCGAGATCGAGACCCACGCGGCATACGCGCTGTCCCGGCGAGTCGGGAGGTTGCTGGGGAAGGTCTCCAACGCCTCCTTGATCTCGACCTCGGCGCGCTGGTTGTGCCGCGCGCGGTCGAGCAGGGCCGGCAGCGACCCCATGTTGTGGGTGCCGAAGACGACGTCGACCCAAGGGGCCTTCTGGACGATCGTGCCGCGGTCCTTCTGCGCGAGGCAACCGCCGACCGCGATCTGCATGTCGGGGTTCGCCGTCTTGGCCGGGCGGAGCTGGCCCAGGTTGCCGTAGAGCTTGTTGTCGGCGTTCTCCCGCACGGCGCAGGTGTTGAAGACGACGACATCGGCGTATGCCGGTCGCTCACCTGCCGGGACGCTGGCCAGGTCGACGTAGCCGGCGGTCTCGAGCAGGCCGGCGAGCCGCTCGGAGTCGTGGACGTTCATCTGGCATCCGTGCGTGCGGACGTCGTAGGTCTTGGCGGTGTTCATGGCACCGTCAAGGGTACGGCGTTGGACGCCACACACCTGACGACCGACAGTCAGCTCCCGAAGGCGTCGATGACCTGGTAGGCGAACGGCGTGTCGGAGCGCAGCCCGACGTCCGTCGGCGTGACCCCAGTCCCGTCACCCAGGGCATAGGTCGCGGCGAGCATCGCGGTGTTCTCGGCCCCGTACTTCTTCAGGACGGGCGACATGGCCGCGAACACACCCTTGAGCTGAGCCACCCCCTCGTCGTGGGTCGGTCCGGCCAGGGTGACCGTGCCCTTGACCGTGTTGCCGCTGCTCGCGGCCTTCTCCACGCTCAGGTCCGATGCGCTGACCCCGTCAGCCGCGGCAACGGCGGTGTTGAGGTCGCGGGCCAGGTCGGCGTTCTTGGACGAGGAGCCACCGCCGAAGATGGAGCAGCCGGTCGCCGCGACGAGGACAGCCACGGCGACGGCGACGATGCGCACCTGACGAGCCAGCACTATGAGCCCTTCCTGCTGATGGAGACGTCCTGGGCGGTGGCCGAGGAGCCACCGAGGAACACCTGGGTCGAGGGGTCGTTTGCGTAGGACGACAGGACGGCCGCATCAGACCCGGGGTGTTCCAGCGATCGAGCGTATCCGGCGCCCGCGTGTTGTCCGCCGAGGTCCGTCACGTCGGCCACGTTGTCCAGGGTCACCGTGGTGACGCTGGAACCGGGGTTGTGCTGGGTGCCGAGAAGGGTGGTTCCGCCCAGGTCCAGACGGGGCACGAGGTCGGTCGTGTGCTGCAGCGCAAGGGTGTTGACGCTGCTCGGGATGTTGGCAGTGTCGATGGGTGAGCCGTAGGTCATCATGTTGGTGACGTTGTACTTGCTCATGAAGGCCGGGTCGGAGACCAGCTGGGAGGTGATGATCCCTCCCTGGCTGTGGCCCACGAGCATGACGGGAGCGCCCGGCGGGATGCCCGCGTTGGCCATCGCCTGCTCGACCCCCTGCATCGCGGCCGAGGGACTGGTGCCGCGCACGGCAACCAGGTTTCCGGTGAGGTCGAGGGTGCGGTTGCCGGTGGCAGGGTTCCAGTCGCTGGTGCCCGGAACCGAGACGATGTAGGCCTTCTGGCCGCCGTGGTCGACCGTCGTGACGCGCACGTTGCTGTCGGTCCCCTTGGCGGCATCGGCCGCGCTCACCTCGTTGACCAGGTCGGCCAGCTGGGTCGGCGGAGGCACCGAGCCCAGACTCTTGGGTGGGCCGGCCGTCCCGGTGCCGTCGTCGAGGACGTGCAGGTCCTTGCCGGCGACGACGTTGGAGACCGCGCCGACGCCGCTGCCGACCACGAGGAGCCCTCCGGCGAAGACCGAGGAGAGCGTCGGCAGCTGGCCATGGCTCAGCGGGTCACCGATCGTGTGGACGAACTGGGTCAAGCTGTCCGCCACGCGCGGAAGGGCGTGACCGAAGGCACTGATGCCGCCGCCGAGGTGGTCGCCCAGGCCACTGATGAAGTCGCCCGCGCCGCCGAGCCCGACCTTGCCGAGCAACCAGCCGGCTCCGTGCGCGACCCCGGAGACCGCACCGCCGAGCTTGTCGGCTCCCCAGTCGATGGCGCCGGCGGCCCAGCTCAGCCCCTTGCCGGCCAGGTCGCCGACGAAGTTCACCCCGTGGCCCAGGATCGACAGCCCGCCGTGGAACAGGCCACCCAACCCGTGGAACAGGCCGCCGGCGGCGCCGGTGATGCCGCCCCAGACGTCGCCCGCCGTGTCACCGAGCCACCCGAAGAAGCCGCCGGAGTCGTGCGAGACGAAGGTCCGCCCAAGGATCTTGCTCAGGTCCGGAAGCCCGTTGCCCGCACCGCCGGGTCCCGACGACCCGCCGCCGGATGCCTCGTCCTGCTGGTCGACCTGTCCCTCGAGGCTCTTGGCTGCGCCCTTGAGGTCGCTGGCCGCCGAGTCCAGCTGGGGTCGCCCGCTGCCGCGCCACTGCTCCTGCAGCCGGCGGACGTCGGGTCCCTGCCACTCCAGGGTGTCGACGATCGTGGTGGCGTGGGCCCCGATGTCGTGCAGCTGCCCGGCGGCCTCGCCGAGCAGGGCCGCGATGGCGCGGACCTCACGTGGGTCCATGCCATGGGTGACCGCCATGTCAGGCCCCCGTCGCGCTCGCCGAGGCGGCCAGGGCAAGGAAGTCCGCTGCGCCGGCTACGAGCCAGACCGTGTCGAAGGCGACGGCCCCGGGCTTGACCTCGACCAGCGCCGGGCCGCCTTCCCGCAGATAGAGCGCATAGAGCGTGCCGCCCTCCCCGACGGTCCACGCACGCAGTGCCAGGCCGTGGTCGCTCGACCCGTCCGGCGTGGCGGTCACCGCCAGGAAGGTCACGGCCTCGGGGTCCTGCAGGGCATCGCGCAGGGCCGGGTCGAGGCCCGGGAGCGACATCAGGATGTCGGCGGGGTTGGCCAGGGTGAGGTGCTGCAGCTGCTCCTCGAACCGGGTCCGCGTCGCGGCGGACACGGTGTGGTCGACGCGTTCGGACTGCGGCGTGAGCACCGGATCCGCGCGGAGCTGGTCCAGCGGCGGGAGGCAGCGGCGGATGGCCGGCCAGATGTCCACCGCGGCGAAGATGGCGATCTCGGTGACCATGTCGACGGCGTCGAGGACCGCCGTCCCCTCCGGGTCGACGTGCTCGAGGCGGCGCTGCATGACGCCCATGGCGCGCGGGCCCCGGATGCTGAAGTCGGCGACACCGGTGACTCCGGCGTAGGACGACACGAGTCGGAAGCCGATCTGGGGCATCGCGAACTCGACGATCGCCGCAGCCCAGGGACGTTTGAGGATGCCGGGGTCGTCGGCGATCCCGACCTCGACCAGCTCTCGCCAGAGCTGCTCGGTCGAGTCCTCATCGAGGGAGGCGACGTAGTCCTCCACCTCGGGAACCCGCAGGTGGGCCAGGTCGGTGCCGGTGAGGTCCTCGACCTGGACCAGGGCCGAGCTGCCGGCCAGCCGCCAGGCCGCCGTGCTCAGCTCGTAGAGGCGCATGCTCACCTGCGGGTCGTCGGCGACGGCCGTCACGTTCCCCTCCTCCACTCATGGTCACCGGCCCTCCACCGGTGGCTGGCTCCCACGCTATCCGCACGCCACTGCCCCCGACATGGGGAGGACTCCCCGACCCGGGCTCAGTCCCGCCGGTGCTCGGGTGCGTCGGCCAGGGCGTCGCGGATGACCCCCCACGACACATCGCCGCCATAGCCCTTGCGAGCCAGCATCCCGGCAAGCCGTCGGGTCTGGACGGCGACCTCCAGCCCGTGCATGGTCGCCAGCTTCTTGTCGACGAGCTGGCGCGCTCGGCGCCGCTCGGCGCCCGGGTCGATCGCCTCGAGCACCTCGGCGGCTGTCTCATCGTCGACCCCCTTGGCCCGGAGCTCGTGGGACAGCGCCCGTCGGGCCAGACCCCGCCCGGTCTGCTTGGACCGGACCAGCATCTGAGCGTATGCCGCGTCATCGACGAGCCCGACCTCGGACATCCGGTCCAGGACCGCGTCGGCGACGTCGTCGGGGCACTCCCGTTTGGCGAGGACCTCGCGCAGCTGCTGGCGGGTCTTGGGTGCGTTGGTCAGCTGGCGCAGGACGATCGCCCGTGCCACGGCATACGGATCCTTGGCCGACCGCTCTCCCTGGTCCTTGGCCGACCGCACCCCCGAGTCCTTGGTCGACTGCTCGTCGAAGTCCTGGGGCGTCCGCCGGCCCGAGCCGGCGAGTCGGCCGGGTGTGACCTTGGCGGCCTCAGCCCCCTCGCCACGTTCGACGCGAGCGACCGCTGCCCTCAGCTGGTCGAGGGCAGCGGTCACGTCGGGTGAGGTCATGGCAATGTGTTGGGCCGAGCGGCTCAGAACTCGACCGGCACCTCGGGCAGGCCCTTGGGCCCGCCGTCTGCCGGCTGGTCGATCTGGGGCCCGACACCGAGCTTCTCCTTGATCTTCTTCTCCAGCTCGTCGGCGAGGTCGGGGTTGTCCTTGAGGAAGGCGCGCGCGTTCTCCTTGCCCTGGCCGAGCTGGTCGCCCTCGTAGGTGTACCAAGCACCGGCCTTGCGGACGAAGCCGTGCTCGACGCCCATGTCGATCAGGCCGCCCTCGCGGGAGATGCCGTGGCCGTAGAGGATGTCGAACTCGGCCTGCTTGAACGGCGGAGCGACCTTGTTCTTGACGACCTTGACCCGGGTGCGGTTGCCGACCGGGTCGGTGCCGTCCTTGAGCGTCTCGATCCGGCGGACGTCGAGGCGGACCGACGCGTAGAACTTCAGCGCCTTGCCACCCGTCGTCGTCTCCGGGGAGCCGAACATGACCCCGATCTTCTCGCGGAGCTGGTTGATGAAGATCGCCGTCGTGCCGGTGTTGTTGAGGGCACCGGTGATCTTGCGCAGGGCCTGGCTCATCAACCGGGCCTGGAGGCCGACGTGGCTGTCGCCCATCTCGCCCTCGATCTCGGCGCGGGGCACGAGCGCAGCCACCGAGTCGATGACGATGATGTCGATGGCGCCGGACCGGATGAGCATGTCGGCGATCTCCAGCGCCTGCTCACCGGTGTCGGGCTGGCTGACGAGCAGCGCGTCGGTGTCGACGCCGAGCTTCTTGGCATACTCCGGGTCGAGGGCATGCTCGGCGTCGATGAAGGCCGCGATGCCGCCGGCCTTCTGGGCGCTGGCGACCGCGTGCAGGGCCACGGTCGTCTTGCCCGAGCTCTCCGGACCGTAGATCTCCACGACCCGGCCGCGGGGGAAGCCGCCGATGCCGAGCGCGACGTCGAGAGCGATCGAACCGGTCGGGATGACCTCGATCGGGGCCCTGACATCGTCGCCGAGGCGCATGACCGCGCCCTTGCCGTACTGCTTCTCGACCTGGCCCATGACCAGGCTGAGCGCCTTGTCCTTGTCACCGATGATGCGGCTGACGGGCGGTGCTGCTGCCATCTTCGTGCTCCCTTGTGTGTCGTGTCGTGAGCGCGCCCACCGGCGACCCTCGTGCGCTGTCGGTCTTGTCGCGCATCTGGGTCAGACGCTAGAACCGACCACCGACATCCGTCCGCCCCCTGCCGTGGAGTTGGGGACAACCTGGTGCCTGTCATCGGTCTGTGGACAACCATATCTGGACAGTTGTTCGACGATCTCGTATGCCGCGCCGACACGCCGGACTTTCTCGGGCGCTCCGGACACCCCCAGCCCGGGCCGCCCCAGCCCGACCCCACCCCACCCCAGTTTCCCAACCTCTGCTAGCAGAAGGTAGGTCACTCAGCACAGGTTGCACCCTCTGCTGAGTGACCCAAGCTCTGCTAGCAGAGGTTGGGTCAGGGGGGCGGCGCGCGCTCGGTCAGGGGATGACGACGAGCTTGCCGCGAACCCGGCCGGCCTGCGAGTCAGCATGTGCCGCAGCGGTTTCGGTCAGCGGATAGGTACGGCCGATGGGGATCTGGAGCGAGCCGTCGGCAAGGAGCGGGACGATCTCACGACGCCCACGCGCGCGAACCGCAGGGCCGGGATCCCCACCCGGGCCGAAGCCGAGAGCCTTGAAGCCGTGCTCCTGCGCGCCGCCGAAGTCCACGATCGTGGTGATCCGCGAGCGGTCGGCGACGAGGGCGAGGGAGGTCGCCGTGGCCTCCGCGCCGCCTGCAGTGTCGATCGCCGCATCGACCCCGTCCGGGGCCAGCTCGCGGACCCGCTGCTCCAGGCCCGCACCGTAGGCAACCGGCTCGGCGCCGAGCGTGTGCACGGCATCGTGGTTGGCCGGGCTCGCCGTGGCGATCACCCGCGCACCACGCAGCCGGGCGAGCTGGACGACCAGCGAACCCACGCCGCCCGCGCCGCCGTGGACCAGGACCGTGTCTCCCGGGCCGACACCAACGACCTCGACCGCCTGGTATGCCGTGCCGCCGGCGACCGGCACCGAGGCGGCGACCTCCCACGGAAGGGACCCGGGCTTGGCGATGAGCGCCGCAGCCGGGACGACGACCGCGTCGGCGTAGCCACTACCCGGAACCGACTCGGCAATCACCTCGTCCCCCACGCTCCAGCCGGTGACGCCCTCCCCCACCGCGTCGATGACACCGGCGGCTTCCATCCCCGTCGTCCCAAGGAGGGCCGGGTCCCGTCCGACGGCCCCGGAGTAGAGCTTCCAGTCATAGGGGTTGACCCCGACGGCGCGGACGGCGAGACGCACCTGCCCCTGACCCGGCTGCGGGGTCTGTATCTCGGTGAGGGCGAGCTGCTCTGGCCCGCCGAAGCCCTGGGGAGCGACGACTCGTGTCATGGGCGGTGCAACCCCGAGGGTCCGGCGAAGATTCCTCCCGGGGACGACCACCGTCGACCGCCCTCGACCACCCGGCACTATTCCGGGACCATTCCGCGAGACGCCGTGAGATCTCCCGACCGTCGGCGGGGGGAGGTCCTACTCTCGGGAACATGTCGCGCGTCGTGGCCAGGACCCGCGCGATCCTGCTCGTGGGAGCCGCCTACTACCTCGGCGCGCGTCTCGGCCTCAGCCTGTCGCTCGTCAGTCACAACGTCACCCCGCTCTGGCCACCCACCGGGATTGCCGTCGCCGCCTTCGTCGTCTTCGGGCGGTCGAGCTGGCCCGGGGTCGCGATCGCCGCCCTGGCGATCAACCTCCCTATCAACGCCGGGCCGTTCGCGGCAGCCGTGACGGCCGCCGGCAACACCCTGGCGCCCCTGCTCGCGGCCACCTTGCTGCAGCGGGTCGGCTTCCGGCGGCAGCTCGACCGGCAGCGGGACGCGATGGCCATCGTCTTCCTCGCCGCGCTGGCCAGCATGCTCGTCAGCGCGGCGGTGGGAACCACCGCGCTCGTCCTGTCCGGCGTCGTGCCGAGCGGGGACCTGTTCAGCGCCGCGGCGGTCTGGTGGACGGGGGACGCCATGGGGGTCCTCGCGGTGGCGCCCTTCCTGCTCAGCCTCGCCCTCTTCCGCGACGGGCCGGCCTGGCCGGCCACCCGATGGCTGGAAGGTGCCGCCATCCTCGTCGTCACCGCCACGGTCGTGAGTCTGGGGTCCTTCACCCGGCTGCCGCTTCTCTTCCTCACCCTCCCCGTGCTCGGCTGGGCCGCGTGGCGGCTGCAGCTGCGGGGCGCCGCACCGGCCGCCCTGCTGGCCTCGGTCGTGGCCACCTGGGCGGCGGCGCACGAACGTGGTCCCTTCGCCGGCCACTCTCTTGTGGAGAACATGGCGATCCTGCAGGCCTTCAACGCCTGTGTGGCCCTCACGTCGTTCTTCCTCGCCGCCCTGGTCAGCGAGCGGATGCGCGCCGCCCGCGCCCTGCAGGTGGCGGCCATCGAGCTCGAAGAGCGCGTGGCGCAGCGGACCTCCGAGCTGACCGACGCCAACACCCGGCTGGTCAGCGAGATCAGGGGGCGAACCGACGCCCAGCTGCAGCTGAGCCAGGAGGAGGCGCGCACCCAGCGCAAGCACCAGATCGCCGAGACGCTCCAGCGCAGCCTGCTGCCCGAGAGGATCCCGGAGATCCCGCGGCTCACCATCGCCACGCGCTACGTCCCGGCCACCACCGACGTCCAGGTCGGCGGGGACTGGTACGACGTGGTCCAGCTGCCCGGCGGGCACGTCGGTCTCGCGATCGGCGACGTCGCGGGCCACGGCCTCCAGGCGGCCGCCACGATGGCCCAGGTCCGGATGGCCGTCCGCGCCTACGCACTCCAGAACCCCGCACCCGTGTCGGTCATGACCGGTGTCCACCGCCTGGTGGCCCACCTGGGGCTGCCCGAGATGGTCACCGCCATCTATCTCCTCTACGACCCCGCGACGCAACGGCTGCGCTACACCAACGCCGGCCATCCACCGGCGCTCCTCGTCAGCGACCACGACGCCTACTTCCTCGGCGGCGCGCTGTCCGTCCCGCTGGGGGTGACGGGCGACCCGGGCTTCACCGAGGCCGAGACCGTTCTCCCGCTCGGTGCCACACTCCTGCTCTACACCGACGGGCTCGTCGAGCGGCGCCGAACCTCGCTGCGAGCCGGCCTGGAGCGACTCCGGGTCAGCGCGCTCGCCGAGAGCCCGGACGACGTGGAGGTCCTCTGTGACCGCGTCCTCGCCACCCTGCTCGACTCCGACGAGGTGGCCGACGACATCGCCCTCCTCGCCCTGCGCCCCCTCGCCCTGGCCGGCGAGCTGATGACCTTGCGGCTCCCGGCCGAGGCCCGGGTACTCGTCGACGTGCGTCAGGCGATGCGTCGTTGGCTGCAGGCCGAGGGTGTCCCCTCCGGGGCCGAGGACGAGATCCTCGTGGCCTGCGGTGAAGCCTGCGCCAACGTCGTCCAGCACGCCTACCCTGCCGCCGCCGGGGACCTCGAGGTGTCCGCCCGACGGACCGAGGGCGTCATCGAGGTCACGGTGCGCGACCATGGCCAGTGGCGGCCGGAGGCCGACCGTGGTGGCGGATGGGGCCTAAAGCTGATGAGCTCACTGATGGAGTCGGTCCAGGTCGAGCGGACGGCATACGGGACAGTGGTCCGGATGCGTCACACGGCCGGGTCGAGGAGGGCCCGATGATCCCCCTCGCGACGGTGAGCGCGCGTGACATCGCCGGTGCCCGCGTCGTCCAGGTGGCGGGCGAGGTCGACCTGTCCAACGCCGCCGACCTGCTCACCCTCATCGGCGCCGAGATCGCCCACGACGCCCACCTGGTCCTCCTCGACCTCAGCCGGGCGGCATACCTGGACAGCACGGCGGTCGCGATGATCTTCCGCCTCGCCGAGCGGTTGCGCACCCGCCGTCAGGAGCTGCGTCTCGTCGTCCCGCTCGAGTCCCCGGTGCGTGCGGTGCTCGAGCTGACCAACGTCCCCCGGGTCATCCCGCTGAGTGAGACGGTCCAGGCCGCGTCCCCGAGCTGACCCACCTCAGCCGCCGGCTCCGAGCAGGTCGAGTGCGATCTCGTATGCCGGCCCGCTCACCACCCGCGCATGCCCGGTCCCCGCCCACAGGTGGACCAGATCCGGCTGCCCGGTGGCCTTCCCGAACGCCCGCAGCGGCGCGGTGACGTGGTGGACGTGCGGGTATGCCGCGGGCGCACCGTCGGAGTGCAGGTCGGTCCACGAGGTCCGCAGCGCCCGTGCGGAGCGGCCGGTGAAGGTGCGGGTGACCACGGTCTCCGAACGGTCGGTGAGCGCGTGCCGGTGCACGTCGGCCGTCCCCGCCTCGTCGGCCCGCAGGAAGGCCGTGCCACACGACACCGCGTCTGCGCCGGTGGCGAGCAGGCCGGCCACGTCCTCTCCCGACATGGCTCCACCGCTTGCCACGAGGTGGGTTCCCCTGTCCCGCAACACTTTCACGGCGTTGACGAGGTCGCGGGTCGGAAGCCCGTGGCGGTTGTCGACCGGCCCGCCGCGGTGCCCGCCGGCCTCCCAGCCCTGGGCGACGATCCCGTCCGCGCCGAGCTCGGTCGCCCACTCGACCTCACCGGGGTCGTTGACGGTCACCCAGACCTCGGTGCCGACGGCGTGCAGGCGGCCCACGTCGCGAAGCGAGGGCCAGCCGAAGGCGAACGAGACCACGCTGGGACGTGCGTCGAGGAGCAGCTCCAGCTTCGCGGCATACGCATCGTCGTCCCATCGCGGCTGCCCCAGCGCGATGCCGGCCAGCTCGGCCATCGGCGCGAGCCGAGCAGCATGGCCGCGAGCCGCCTGCAGGATGGCAGGACTGTCCGGCGAGGGAACGAAAACGTTGACACCGAAGGGTTCTGGACTCACTGAGCGCAGCGCGTCGATCCGTGTCGCCAGGTCCTCGACACTCAGGTAACCGGCGGCGAGGAAGCCGAACCCACCGGCCCGGGCCACCTCCTTGACCAGCGGCACCGTGGTCGGCCCGCCCGCCATCGGGGCCAGGACGAGGCGGGCCCGGGGTGAGCTCATCGGGAGGGCGAGACGTCGCGCCCCAGCCGCCGGGACTCCGGGACGTCCATGGCCTCGCACAGCGCCAGCCAGACCGTGCGCGGCGCGATGCCTGCCTCGATCGCCTCGTCGGCGGTCCGACCGTCGAGGGTGGTGAGGTGCTGGGTGCGCATCAGGGTCACGGCATACCCCTCCCCGAACTCGTCCTCGACGAGGCTCCGGAACACGCTGAGTCGCACAAACAGCGAGTCTAGATTGGGCGGAGCGAGCCCCCGAACACAGCCGCCGAGGACCAAGGACGCTCAGATGCGCAGCACGATGCAGGACGTTCCGCTCACGATCGGCATGGTCATGCACCACGGCACGACCGTCCACGGCGACTCCGAGGTGGTGACGGCGACCGCGGACGGCTTCCGGAGCAGGTCGTATGCCGAGCTCGGCCGGCGGGCGGCGCAGCTCGCGAATGCGTTGCGAGACATGGGGATCGACGGCGACCAGCGCGTCGCTACCTTCCAGTGGAACAACGCCGAGCACCTCGAGGCCTACCTCGCCGTGCCCTCCATGGGCGCGGTCCTGCACACCCTCAACATCCGGCTGGCCGCCGACCAGCTGGTCTTCATCGCCAACCACGCCGAGGACCGCGTCGTCATCGTGGACGACTCCCTCGTCCCGCTCCTCGCCCCGCTGCTGCCCTCCCTGACGACCGTGCAGCACGTTCTCGTCGCCGGACCGGACGCCGCGTCCGTCGAGCTCGAGCCGCTCCGGGCGACCGGCCGGACGGTCGGGCTCTACGAGGACGCGCTCGCTGGGCAGCCGACGACGTTCGACTGGCCCGAGGTCGACGAGCGCGACGCCGCCGCCATGTGCTACACGAGCGGCACGACGGGCAACCCCAAGGGCGTCGTCTACAGCCATCGCTCGGCCTACCTGCACTCGATGGCGGTCTGCATGGGCACCAACGCCGGCCTCACCTGGGAGGACCGGGTGCTGCCCGTCGTGCCGATGTTCCACGCGAACGCCTGGGGCCTTCCGTATGCCGCGCTCATGGCCGGAGCGTCCCTCGTCCTGCCCGACCGCTGGCTGCAGGCCGAGCCGCTCGTCCGGTTCATGACCGAGGCGCGACCGACCCTGTCGGGGGGCGTGCCGACGGTGTGGAACGACGTCCTCGGGTACCTCGACACCCACCCGACCGACCTGTCCTTCCTCCGGCTCGTACTGTGTGGCGGGTCGGCGGTCCCGGTCTCCCTGCAGAAGGCACTGCTGGACCGACACGGGATCGACATGGTCCAGGCCTGGGGCATGACCGAGACCTCGCCGGTCGCCTCGACGGCCCGGCCACCGACCGGAGCCGGCGGCGACGCGCTGTGGCACTACAAGGGCACGGCGGGCCGGCCGCTGCCGGGAGTCGAGGCCCGGATCATGGGCGACAGCGGTCCCCTGCCGAGCGACGGGGAGTCGGTCGGCGAGCTCGAGGTCCGCGGGCCGTGGGTCACCGCCGCCTACTACCGGGACGACGACCCGGCGAAGTTCGACGACGGCTGGCTGCGCACCGGCGACGTCGGCACCCTCGACCCCCTCGGCTACATCACCCTCACCGACCGCGCCAAGGACGTCATCAAGTCCGGTGGCGAGTGGATCTCCTCGGTGGAGCTGGAGGTCGCGCTGATGGGCCACCCCGATGTCCTCGAGGCCGCGGTCGTCGCCATCCCCGACGAGAAATGGCAGGAGCGCCCGCTCGCCACCGTCGTGCTCCGGCAGGGTGCGACCACGACCCCCGAGGAGCTGCGGGAGCACCTCGCCGGCCAGTTCGCCAGGTGGCAGCTGCCCGACGCCTGGTCGTTCATCGAGGCCGTTCCGCGCACCTCGGTCGGCAAGTTCGACAAGAAGGTGATCCGGCGCCGGTTCGGCGACGGCGAGCTGGAGGTGCTGCGCGTCGAGCGCTGATCCCGGCCCCGGCCGTCAGCGGCATACTGACGCCATGCAGCTCATCACCGCCGACGGCGTCCCGACGTCACTCGCCCGCGTCTCCGACCCGACGGCTACCCCGGTCCGGGTCGGCGTCGTCCAGCACGCCTGGGACGCCGACCCCGAGCGGCTCCGCGAGACCCTGCGGGACGGCATACGGACCGCTGCCGAGGCCGGTGCCCAGGTCGTGTTCCTCCCCGAGCTGACCCTGTCCCGCTACCCCGCAGACGCCCTCCCCTCCGGGACGCCGTCGGAGACCGCGGAGTCGCTCGACGACGGCCCGACGATGGCCTTCGCGCGCTCTGCCGCAACGGAGCTCGGCGTCCACGTCCACGCCTCCCTCTACGAGCGGGCCGACGCGGGCGACGGCCTGGGCTTCAACACCGCGATCCTCGTCGGGCCGACCGGCGAGCTCGTGGCCCGCACCCGCAAGACGCACATCCCGGTCACCGCCGGCTACTACGAGGACAAGTACTTCCGCCCCGGCCCGCCGGACGACGCGTATCCCGTTGTCTCCGTTGCCGATCCGGCGATCCGCCTGGGTATGCCGACCTGTTGGGACGAGTGGTTCCCCGAGGTCGCCCGCGCCTATGCGATCGGCGGCGCGCAGGTCCTCGTCTACCCCACCGCCATCGGGTCCGAGCCCGACCACCCCGACTTCGACACCCAGCCGCTGTGGGAGCACACGATCGTCGGGCACGCGATCGCCAACGGCTTGTTCGTCGTCGTCCCGAACCGCTGCGGCACCGAGGGACTGATCACCTTCTACGGCTCCTCGTTCATCGCCGACCCCTACGGCCGGGTCCTCGTCAAGGCACCGCGCGACGAGCCGGCGGTTCTCGTCGCCGATCTGGACCTGGCGCAGGGCAAGGACTGGATCGACCTGTTCCCGTTCCTCGCGACCCGTCGTCCGGACTCGTATGCCGCGCTGACCGCACCCATCCGGCCCGAGCACGTACGCCTCGACCCGAACTCCGTCACGCGCGGCACCGAGGTCGAGGCGTGACGACCCAGCCGGCGCCCGGCCCCGGTCGCTGGCGGATGCCGGCCGAGTGGGAGCCGCACGAGCGGACCTGGATGGCCTGGCCCAGCCAGGGCTACACCCTCGGCGACACGGTCGAGGAGGTCGAGTCGGCCCGTGGGACCTGGGCAGCCGTGGCCAAGGCGGTGGCCCGCTTCGAGCCGGTCACGCTCGTCGTCGACCCCGGTGACGTCCAGGTGGCGCACTCCTACCTCGACGCCGACCACCGGATCACGCTCGTCGAGGCACCGCTCGATGATGCCTGGATGCGAGACATCGGGCCGAGCTTCGTTGTCTCACAGTCCGGTTCGCTCGGCGCGGTCGACTGGGTCTTCAACGGCTGGGGCGCGCAGTCCTGGGCCACGTGGGGCAACGACGAGCGGATCGCTGGCTTCGTCGGTGGGCAGGCGGCCGCCGAGGTCATCGGCTCGTCGATGGTCAACGAGGGCGGTGGCATCCACGTCGACGGCCACGGCACGGTCCTGCTCACCGAGACCGTCCAGCTCGACCCGGGCCGCAACCCCGGCCTGACCCGGGCCGACGTGGAGGCCGAGCTGGCGCGCACGATCGGCGCCACGGCATACGTCTGGCTCCCTCGCGGACTGACCCGCGACTACGACGAGTTCGGCACCCGGGGGCACGTCGACATCGTCGCCACCTTCGCCGCCCCCGGTGTCGTCCTCCTGCACTGGCAGGAGGACCACGACCACCCCGACTACGGCGTATGCCGCGAGCTCGAGGCCGTCCTCGAGGGCACCCTCGACGCCCGGGGCGAGGCACTGCGCGTCGTCAAGGTGCCGGCTCCGAGGACCACCCACGACGACGAGGGGCCGGTCGACTGGTCCTACATCAACCACCTCGTCGTCAACGGCGGCGTCGTCGCCTGCACCTTCGCCGACCCCCAGGACGCCGAGTCGCTCGCGATCCTCGCCGCGGCATACGGCGGTCGCGACGTCGTCGGTGTCGACGCTCGTCCCCTCTTCGCCCGCGGCGGCGGCATCCACTGCATCACCCAGCAACAGCCCCGCACCACCGCCTGAGCGTCAGCCTCGCAGAGCCAGTCGACCGATCACGACACTTGGGATCAGCCGCCGGGGATCCCGCGTGTCGTGATCGCTCGACGACCTTGGCTGCGCGACCGACCCTCACGTTCCCCACGTCGTTGCCGCACCCGGCGCGCAGACGCACCCGCCTGTGTCGGTGGCGGGTGAGAGGCTGTGGCTCTCATGACCGAGGACGTGCTCGACCGCTTCTCCCCCGCCACCCAGGCGTGGTTCAGGGGCAGCTTCACGGCGCCCACGACGGCCCAGGCCGGAGCGTGGTCGGCGATCAGCTCGGGCCAGCACACCCTCGTCGTCGCGCCGACCGGGTCGGGCAAGACCCTGTCCGCGTTCCTCTGGGCGCTGGACCGACTGGCCCACAAGGGGCCCCCGGCCGACCGGCTCAAACGCTGCCGCGTCCTCTACGTCTCCCCGATGAAGGCCCTCGCGGTCGACGTCGAGCGCAACCTGCGGTCGCCTCTCGTCGGCATCGGCCATGCGGCCGACCGACTCGGTATGCCGCGCCCGGACATCACCGTCGGCGTCCGGTCGGGGGACACCCCCACCCAGGAGCGACGGGCCTTTGCTCGCACCCCCACCGACGTCCTCATCACGACGCCCGAGTCCCTGTTCCTCATGCTCACGAGCAGCGTCCGGGAGTCGTTGACCGGGATCGAGACGGTCATCCTCGACGAGGTCCACGCCGTCGCCGGCACCAAGCGCGGCGCCCACCTCGCGGTGTCCCTGGAGCGGCTGGACGCACTGCTCGACCGCCCGGCCCAGCGGGTCGGGCTGTCGGCCACCGTGCGCCCGGTCGAGGAGGTCGCCCGCTTCCTTGCCGGGGGTCGTCCAGTGGAGATCGTCCAGCCGCCCTCGACCAAGAAGTGGGACCTGGAGGTCGTGGTCCCGGTCGAGGACATGTCTGCGCTCGGGGAGCCGACCGGCGACCTCTCGGGATCGGCCAGCGGTGAGGTGCAGCGGTCCTCGATCTGGCCGCACGTCGAGGAGCGGATCGTCGACCTCATCGCCGAGCACCGCTCCACCCTCGTCTTCGCCAACTCGCGCCGGCTCGCCGAGCGGCTCACCGCCCGGCTCAACGAGATCTGGGAGGACCGGCTTGGCGCGCAGCTCGCCGGGCAGTCCGACGACATCGACGCCGCTGCGGCGACGGGAGAGGTGAGCACCCGGCATACCGGGTCACTGCGGACCCCGGCCGAGGTCATGGCCCAGTCCGGCGGAGCCCGAGGTGCCCCGGCCGTCCTCGCCCGCGCCCACCACGGCTCGGTGAGCAAGGAGCAGCGGGCCGAGATCGAGGAGGCCCTCAAGGCGGGGCTGCTGCCGGCCGTCGTCGCGACGAGCAGCCTCGAGCTGGGCATCGACATGGGCGCGGTCGACCTCGTCGTCCAGGTCGAGTCGCCGCCGAGCGTGGCCTCCGGTCTGCAGCGCGTCGGCCGGGCGGGGCACCAGGTCGGTGCCGTGAGCCATGGCGTGCTCTTCCCCAAGTTCCGCGGCGACCTCGTCCAGACGGCTGTGGTCACTGAGCGGATGCAGGCCGGCGGGATCGAGGCGCTGCACGTGCCGGCCAACCCGCTCGACGTCCTAGCCCAGCAGGTCGTCGCCATGTGCGCGCTCGACGACTGGACCGTCGAGGAGGTGGCGGCCCTCGTCCGGCGCACCGCCTCGTTCACGACCCTGACCCACGCCACCCTCGAGGCTGTCCTCGATATGCTCGCCGGCAAGTACCCGAGCGAGGAGTTCGCCGAGCTTCGTCCGCGCATCGTCTGGGACCGGCTCACCGGCACCCTCACCGGCCGGCGCGGCGCCCAGCGGCTCGCCGTCACCTCCGGCGGCACGATCCCCGACCGGGGTCTGTATGCCGTGTTCCTCGCGACCGGTGAGGGGCCCGGCCGGCGGGTCGGCGAGCTCGACGAGGAGATGGTCTACGAGTCCCGCGTCGGTGACACCTTCACCCTGGGCACGTCGACCTGGCGGATCGAGGACATCACCCACGACCGGGTGCTCGTCACCCCGGCCCCCGGGCTGCCGGGGCGGCTGCCGTTCTGGACCGGCGACACGCAGGGCCGGCCGGCCGAGCTCGGGGCGGCGGTCGGTGCGTTCGTCCGCGAGGTCGCGGCCCTCCCCCGGGAGCAGGCCGCCGAACGGGTCGGTGCGGCCGGTCTGGATGCCTGGGCCACCGACAACCTGCTCGGATATCTCGAGGAGCAGCGGGTCGCCACCGGGCGCGTCCCCGACGACCGGACCGTCGTCGTCGAGCAGTTCCGTGACGAGCTCGGCGACTGGCGGGTCGCCATCCACTCCCCCTACGGCAGCCAGGTTCACGCACCGTGGGCGCTCGCCGTGTCGGCCCGGATGCGGGAGCGGTTCGGGGTCGACGTCCAGGTCGCCCACTCCGACGACGGCATCGTCCTCCGGCTGCCCGACATCGAGTTCGACGACGGCGCAGGCGCGAGCGCCGACCTGCTCGAGCTGGTGACCATCGACCCCGACGACGTCCACGACCTGGTCACCGAGCAGATCGGTGGCTCGGCCCTCTTCGCCGCGCGGTTCCGTGAGTGCGCAGCCCGCGCTCTGCTGCTGCCCCGCCGACGGCCCGACAAGCGGCAACCGTTGTGGCAGCAGCGTCAACGCGCTGCCCAGCTGCTGGAGGTGGCCAGCCGTTACCCCACCTTTCCCATCGTGCTCGAGGCCGTCCGGGAGTGCCTCCAGGATGTCTTCGACGTCCCGGCACTGACCGACCTGATGCGCCGGGTCGCGAGCCGGGAGGTAGGCCTCGTCCACGTCGAGAGCGCCCAGCCGTCGCCCTTCGCCAAGTCTCTCCTCTTCGGCTACGTCGCCCAGTACCTCTACGAGGGCGACTCCCCGCTCGCCGAGCGACGCGCCGCTGCCCTCTCCCTCGACCCCGGTCTGCTCGCCGAGCTGCTCGGCCGCGGCGACGGGCTGTCGCTGCGTGACCTGCTCGACGCCGACCAGCTGGTGCGCACCCAGGCTGAGCTCCAGCGTCTCGCCCCCGACCGCCGTTGCCGCGACGCCGAGGACCTCGCCGACCTGCTCCGGGTCCTCGGCCCGCTGCCCCTCGATGCCGTCGTCGCCCGGTGCGTCGACGAGCTGACCCGGCCGCTCGTCGGATCGCACCTGGTCGAGCTCGAGTCGGCGCGCCGGGTGATCCGGGTGCGAGTCGCCGGCGAGGAGCGGTTCGCCGCCATCGAGGACGCGGCCCGGCTCCGCGACGCCCTCGGCGCCCAGCTGCCCGTCGGTGTGGCCCAGTCCTTCCTCGAGCCGGTGCCCGACCCGCTCGGCGACCTCGTCTCCCGCTACGCCCGCACCCACGGCCCGTTCACCGTGACCGAGCTCGCCGGGTGGTGGGGCATCGGCACCGCCGTCGCCGGCGATGCCCTGCGGCGGCTCGTCGCCACCGGTCGGGTCGTCGAGGGCGAGTTCACGCCGAGCCAGCTGCTCACCGGACACGCCGGCACCGAGTTCTGCGATGCCGAGGTGCTCCGGCTGCTCCGTCGCCGGTCGCTCGCCGCACTGCGTGCCGAGGTCGAGCCGGTCACCGCCGAGGACTTCGCCGCGTTCCTCCCGACCTGGCAGGGAGTGGCCGGCTCGCTGCGCGGGGTCGACGGGCTGATCCGCGCGGTCGAGCAGCTGAGCGGCTCCCGGCTGCCCGCCAGCGCGTTGGAGTCCCTCGTCCTGCCCGCGCGGGTCGTCGACTACTCCCCCGCCCTGCTCGACGAGGCGATGAGCAGCGGTGCCGTCCTCTGGCAGGGCAACGGCGCGCTGGCCGGCGACGACGGGTGGGTATCACTCCACCTGTCCGACAGCGCTCACCTGACCCTCGTCCCACCGCAGCACCCCGCCACCGAGCTCGCGGCCACCGTCCTCGCGGCCCTGGGTGGAGGCGGCGCCTACTTCTTCCGCACCTTGTCCGACATCGTCGGCAGCACCGACGACCCTGACCTCGCCGACGCCCTGTGGGAGCTCGTCTGGGCCGGCCATCTCACAGGCGACACTCTCGCCCCCCTGCGTGCCCTCCTCAGCCAGGGCAGATCGGCCCACCGGCGGGCGCGCACGGCTCCCCGCGCGACCCGGTATGCCGGTCGCCGGGGTCCGCTCGGCGGCCTCGGCGGTCCCGGCGGGCGACCCTCGCGTCCGGCCCTTCCGCGTGTCTCGGGCCCCCCGACGACGGTCGGGCGCTGGTCGCTCCTGCCGCCGGTCGAGACCGACCCGACGATCCGCGCGTATGCCGCGGCCGAGCTGCTCCTCGACCGCTACGGCGTGCTCACCCGTGGCTCGGTGGTCGCCGAGGAGGCCGACGGGGGCTTCGCCGCCCTCTACCGCGTACTGGCCGCGGCCGAGGAGTCCGGGCGGGTGCGTCGCGGCTACTTCGTCGACGGCCTGGGCGCCTCCCAGTTCGGGACCTCAGGCGCTGTCGACCGGCTGCGGTCGATGGCGCAGAGTCGGGCACGTGTCGCCGAGCGCCCCTCGGAGCCTGCGCGGAGGAGCGGCAGCGCGGCCGGTGGTGTGCCGCCGAGCAGTGGGGGCACCCTCGTCCTCGCGGCCACCGACCCGGCCAACCCCTACGGGGCTGCGCTCGGTTGGCCGGACCGAGCCCAGGACCTCAGCGACGACGAGCTCGACCGGCCCGACGCCGAGGGCGGCCGAGCACCTGCGACTGACCAGAGGTCCGGGACGACTCCCTCGAGCCAGGGCCCGGAGACCCGACCTCGCCGCAGCAAGGGCCACCAGCCCGGTCGCAAGGCCGGCGCGCTCGTCGTCCTGGTCGACGGCCGCCTCACGCTCTACGTCGAGCGGGGCGGGCG
>JAJPIW010000004.1 GCA_021324575.1 Intrasporangiaceae bacterium
CCACGCGACCAGAACACGGCCACTGAACTGCCGATGCCGTCCATCTCGTCGAACTCGTGGTCCTGTTCGATCACCAGCGGCTCAGTCATCGGTGGTCACCGGCCCGTACTTCGCGGTCAGCTCGACCAACATCTTGCGTTCCCATGCCTCGCGGTCCCGCTGTTGCTTCCGCTCGCGTTCCAGCCGCGCTGCGTACTCCTCCGGTGTTGCTGGCATCGACCAGCGCACGGTGGCCCAGTGCAGCCAGATCTCCTCCGGCGGGATGTCTGGGGCCAGCTCGGCCAGCTTGGCAGTCAGGGTGGCCAGCGTGATCCGTCCTCGCCCGGCGAGCCGCAGGTATGCGGTCCGGCGGGCGTCCGGCTTGCTGGACTCCCAGGACCAGTAGATGTCGTCGAACTCAGCCATCGGTCACGATCTCCCAGTGTGGCTCCGACACCATCCGTTCAAGCACCACATTGCGAACGAAGTGCTCATCGGCATCAGCCCACCGCTTGAGCGTCCGGTACTGGTCCCACGGGTCGGCGGTCTCTTTGCTCACCCGATGCCAGTGCTCGTCCGGGATCTGCGAGTTGGGGACGATCTGGGTGGTGTTCTTGTGGGTGAGCGGGTCGGCGTTGCTGTACCGCCACAGCTCGCGTATGTCCGTCGACTCCCAGGACAACCGGTACATCTCACTCATTGCTCCTCCTGTGGCGTAAATGGAGCCCACGGGCCGACCCACGTGCGCACCTCGCGCTGCACTGACACACCGCCGTGGCCGCGATCAACCGGGGTCACGGCCTGCCTTACCGAGTACGGGCCAAACAGCCGGCCGGACGCCGTCCGGACGCCCCATTCGGTGCGCACCCTCTGCTCGGCGATGCGGGCCAGGATCTCCGGCGCCCCCCACGTGGCCCCGGTGCGGGGGCGGGGCAGGCCGAGCGCCATCCCGATCTGCACGAGCGCCTGGCCCATACGCTCGTTGGCGTCGAGCAGTCGGGATTCCTCGACGCTCTCACGCTGGATCCGCTCGCTGACAGCAGGGGAGATCGGGCGCATCACCCTGTCCTTGTGCATCCGGTAGATAGTGACGCACCGTCCGCTGGCGTCGTAGATCTTGGTGGTCCACGGACCTCTGTTGCCCAGCTCCACTACGAGCGCACCGCCGCCCTCCATTTCGATCGGCGGGTCGAACCTGGTGCCCAGGTCGCCGTGTAGTTCCCGCACCTGCGCGGCGTAGCCGAGGGTCGCAGTGATCTCGCCGTCAGTCATGGCTGTACTCCTGTACCTCGATGTCGCCCGAGGCCGGGACGGTGATCGTGGCGTGGTCCCCGAACAGTTCCAACAGGGCGTCGTCGAACTCACCGCCACCGATGGCGTCCTTGAGCGCATAGACCGCCTTGGCCAGCTCGACGTGAGGGCCTTCGATGCGGGCCGAGTAGCCGCGGTCGTACGTCCGCCGACCGACCAGCAGGGCGAACGGGTCCCGGGCGCCGTACGTGTCGGTCTCGACCCAGCCCAGCGCGAAGTCCTCCGCGCTGGTCCGGTAGTCGGCGCTGTCCTCCGCATCCTGGGCCTCATGCTCGTTCAGCGTCCGGTCCACCAGGCGCACCCGCAGGCTGCCACCGTCGGCGCTGAACACGCACGGGTCACCGTCGTTGAAGTACGGCGTGGCCTGGTCCCAGCGCACCGCGTCGATAACGCCATCGGCGAACACGGTGCGGACCAGCTTGCCCAGCTCGCCGGCCGGGCGCTGGTCCTTCCGGAGGCTGCCCTGGTTGTAGTCGCCGACGATCCTCATCCCGAGGAACGTGCGGGTCTTCTCGGTCCTGGTCATGTGGTCACTCCTGATTCGTTGAGGTGCAGTGCGGCGTGGGACACGGTGCGACGGACGGGACCGCCCATCCATGGACGCAAGGTCATGTTGTCGATGTAGTCCCTCGGGCTGGGCAACCAGCCCAAGGGACTACATCACGTGCTTCTCGGCGATCAATCGGACGGGCACCTGGATGGTGTTGCCCGGCACCTTGCCCGGCACGTCGATCGTCACGCCGAAGACGGTCTGGCACAGCCAGATCCCGGTCGTGTGGTGGTAGAGGGACCGGTGGCGTACGTCGCCGATGACCTGCTTGGACGAGTCGATGAACTCCTCTACGGCCAGGTAGTCCATCGGGTTGCCGCCGAACTCCTTCGCGGCCGTCACGGCGTGCTTGTAGCTGTTCACGACGTACCCCGCAGCCGTTCGGCGGCCTGTCGCCACTGGTCGCGGTCCCAGGCCGTCCACATGCGTTCCTTGATGGCCTCCTCGATGTCCTGAGCCATGCCGCCGCGATCCTCGTCGGAGAGCTGGTCGGCGTGCGCGTGGATGGCGCGGCGCATGTCGTTGCCTGCGAACGACGTGCGTCCGAGTGCGTACCGCAGGGCGTACCAGAGGATCCCGGGCGGGATTGCGGGTCGAGCCGTCTCCGCGCTGACCAGCCCGGGGCGACGGTAGCGCTTCAGGAACTCCTCGCCCGTCGGCATCTGCTTGGCGGGCGATTGCGCGGCCGCCGCCAGGGCCCACCCCTCGACCGCGTCCGCAACCTTGAACAGTGGTTCCCAGCCACACGACGGCTCGTGCGGCCACGGGGGGCCAGGGTCCATGCAGGTGCAGTCGTCGACGCGGGCGGCCAGCCAGTCCCCGATGATCTTGTACTTCGGTTCGGCAACGAGCTTGGCCTTGAGGGCATCCACCTGCGCTTGCGCCTTGCTGGTGTCGACCTCGATCTTGACCTGAGTCGGTCGAGCCGCCGCGAGCATCTCGTTCAGCTGCCACGTGCAGAACGAGTGGTCCCACTCGGCGCTCTCGCACCCCTCCAGGGCCAGCCACACCGTGGTGTCCTGGTCCATCACGTACTCGCCGCCCTTGCCGGTGAACGTCTCGTCGATGGCGGAGATGGCGCAGTCCAGCATCGACTGGATCGTGACGTTCCTGGCGGGCTCGAACGCCAGCTGGTCGTAGTAGCCGCGGTACGAGTGCGGGTTGGCGAACCCGTGCGGTGCGACCCGGTCATGGTCGGGCTCGTCTTCAAGACGGCGGATCAGGTCTCCGAGGTTCATTCCGGCCCTCCTAAGGCTTGGCGGATGTCGGCGGCGATATGGTCCAGCGACCCGGCATGCATCAGACCGGACGACTGCGCAGACCGGATCACCAACTCGTTGCAGATGACGAGTACGGCGGCGCGCTGGGCGGTCAGCTGAGCGTTCTCAGAGCGCAGTCGGTCGTACTCCGCCAGCAGCGCGCGAAGGTCTGCCGTCAGCAGTGGCAGCCCCACATTGCTCGACGACGCGGTCGTGATCCGTGCGATGTCCGGCTGCTCGGTGCCATCGTCGCGGCGAGGCCGTGCGTCCAGGAAGGCGATGACGCGTCGCTCGGCTTCGGCCAGGTCGGTCGGGTCAGGCATCAGGCCCTCCTAGTGCTCGACGGAGCGCCAGCAGCGCTGCTGCGTCGTCGATGAGGGGGCCGTCGTTGGCGACCGCGACGAAACGGCGGGCGGCCTGCTCGACGGCGCGGAGGCGGTCTAGCTCGATTACGACGGGGCCCAGCGACGACGGGCAGTTGACCGCCACCATCCCGCTTCTGTTGCCCGCCAGAGTCCGCAGCAGCTGTTCAGCTTCTGGCAAGCTTGTCGGGTCAGGCATCGAAGTCTCCGTTCGTGCGCAGCGCGGTGAGCAACGCCTTGAACTTGCGGTCATGCAGGTCCCGTGCACCCGGGATCTCCTGGCTGTAGTCGCCGCACATGCCGGACAGCATGTA
>JAJPIW010000030.1 GCA_021324575.1 Intrasporangiaceae bacterium
CCGCGACGTCAGCCGCGACGTCAGCCGCGCAGCTCGGCGCGGAGCTCCTCGGTACCGGCGCCGGCCCCCAGGATCCGGGCCACCGCCGCCCGGTCGCCCATGAAGGCCCGGAACGTCGTCGGCACGTCGATGCCGTGGTCCGGGCGGGACACCACCCGTATGCCGTCCCCGCGCCGGACCGTACCCGGCGTCACGACCGACAGGTAGGCACCCGAGCGCGCCCGTGCGGCGAACCGCTTGACCCAGTGCGGCTCAGCCATCCGTGCCGCGAACGTCTGACACGGGATCCGGGGACCGGACACCTCGAGGACGACCTCGTCACCGACTGCCCACCGTTCGCCGAGCACAGCATCATCGACGTCCATCCCTTCGATCGTGAGGTTCTCCCCGAACAGGCCGTCCGGCAGGTCGCGCCCGAGCTCGCGGCCCCACCAGTCGAGCTCCTCGCGCGCCACGGCATACACCGCCTGCCCGTTCCCGCCGTGGTGAGCGACGTCGCCGATGAAGTCGCCGACGACCCCGCTTCCGAGCCCACCGTGCTTGGGCCCGGGATCGCGGATCTCCAGCGTCTCCACGGGCCGTTTGCCGATGCCGGTCGGAATCCCCTTGCCGCCCTCGATGGCCTCGGCCGACCCCACGTTGACCGAGCGCACCAGGAACATGTCGGCCACCCTACGGCCGCCTCCACCGTCCGGGCCACGGGATATGTTCGACCGGTGACCGAGACCAACCCGACGCCTGTCGCAGCCCGCCCGAGCACGCCCATCGACGCCGTGGCCGACGGGTTCTTCGACGCCGTCGTCGCCCGCAGCCCGATGACCGCCACCTACCTCGGTATGCCGGGGGTGCACGACGGGCTCGACGACTTCTCCCTCGAGGGCCTCGCCGAGGACTCCCGGATCCGCCGCGCGACCCTTGCCGCGCTCGACGGCCTCGAACCCGTGGACGACGTGGACCGGGTCACCCTGAGCGTGCTGCGCGAGCGGCTCGGGCTCGCCGAGGAGATCCACGCCGCGGGCCTGGAGGAGATGTCCCTCAACGTGATCTCCTCTCCGCTGCAGGACATCCGCGCGGTCTTCGACCTGATGCCGACCGACACCGCCGAGGACTGGGCGACGATCGCCCGGCGGATGGCCAGGGTCCCGGCCGCGCTCGCGCAGTACCTCGACGGACTCTCGTATGCCGCGGAGCAGGGCCGGGTCGCGGCCCGCCGGCAGGTCGTCGAGTGTGCCGAGCAGTGTCGGGAGCTGGTGGCCGACGACGGCTACTTCGCCCAGCTGGTGGCCGGGGCCAAGGCCGGCGACGACGACCTGCCCGAGACGGTTCGAGCCGACCTGGCCGCAGCGGTCGAGGCGGCCCGCGCGGCATACGCCGAGGCCGGTGAGCGGATCACGCGTGACCTGCTCGACCGGGCACCGGAGGCCGACGCCGTGGGGGTCGAGACCTACCAGCTGATGTCCCGCTACTTCCTCGGCTCGAGCGTCGACCTCGCCGAGACCTACCAGTGGGGGCAGGAGGAGGTCGCCCGGATCGCCGCCGAGATGCAGGCCGTGGCCGAGCAGATCCTGCCCGGGAGCAGCGTCAAGGAAGCCATCGCGGCGCTCGACGCCGACCCGGCATACCAGCTCGACGGCAGCGACGCGCTGCGTACCTGGATGCAGGACAAGGCCGACGAGGCGATCGCCAACCTCTCCGGAACCCACTTCGACATCCCGGGTCCGGTGCGGACCATCGAGGGCTGCATCGCACCCACCCAGACGGGCGGGATCTACTACACCGGCCCGAGCGAGGACTTCAGCCGGCCGGGCCGGATGTGGTGGTCGGTGCCCAAGGGCGTCACCGAGTTCGGCACCTGGCGCGAGCTGACGACCGTCTACCACGAGGGCGTCCCGGGCCACCACCTCCAGGTCGCGCAGACCGTCTACCGCCGCGAGCTGCTCAACAGGTACCGCCGGATGATGGTGTGGTCCAGCGGCCACGGCGAGGGCTGGGCCCTGTATGCCGAGCGGCTGATGGGCGACCTGGGCTACATGGACGACCCGGGCAACCGGATGGGGCTGCTCGACGGCCAGTCGCTGCGGGCCGCACGCGTGGTCATCGACATCGGCGTGCACTGCGGCTTCGAGGCGCCGGCCGAGGTCGGCGGGGGCTCGTGGGACTACGACAAGGCGTGGGCCTACCTCGACGCGCACGCCAACCAGGGCGAGGAGATGCTGCGCTTCGAGCTGAGCCGCTACCTCGGCTGGCCGGGGCAGGCGCCGAGCTACAAGATCGGCGAGCGGATCTGGATGGGCCTGCGCGACGAGGTGAAGGCGCGCGAGGGTGACGACTTCGACATCAAGGCGTTCCACCGGCGCGCCCTCGACATCGGCTCGATCGGGCTGGACACCCTCCGGGCGGCCGTCCTCGGGACGCTCTGACCGGGTCCTTCCCAACCGGGGACACGTTCGGTTAGGTAAGGCTTACCTGATGCCGTAGGATTCGGCGGTGCCCAAGAAGGCCAAGAAGCCGAAGAAGAAGTGCTGCATCTCGCGCAGCCGGTGTGACCGCTGCCCGATTCGCATGCTCAAGGAGGGGACCCTCCCCAAGGGCTACACGGTCAAGAAGCGCAAGCTGGTCAAGGCCGCCTGAGCGGGCAGGCACCAGAATGTCCCCCGTGGACCCACTGGCCGTCGCTCTCCTGCTCGTCGCCATCGCGGCAACCGTCATCATCGTCGCTCGGCTCTGTACCCCGATCGGACTACCCGCGCCGCTCGCGCTGTTGGCGGTGGGGGTACTCGCCTCCTTCCTCCCGTTCGTGCCCGACGTCGACCTGTCACCCCAGGTGGTCCTCTACCTCCTCCTTCCACCCCTGCTGTATGCCGCGGCGCTCAACACCTCCCTCATCGACATCGCTGCCAACAAGGTGCCGATCATCGGCCTGTCGGTCGGCCTGGTCCTCTTCACTGCGCTCGGGGTGGCGGTCGTGGCCCACGCGCTGCTGCCGATCCCGTTCGCGGTCGCCTTCGCACTCGGCGCCATCGTCGCCCCCCCGGACGCGGTGGCCGCCACGGCCGTGGCCCGCTCGATCGGGCTCCCGCGCCGGGTGACGACGATCCTCGAGGGCGAGTCGCTGCTCAACGACGCCACGGCCCTGGTCGCGTTGCGGACCGCGATCGCGGCTGCCGGGCTGGCCGTCGAGGGTCACAGCGCAAGCACGAACATGACGTTCATGTCGGTCGCGGGCGACTTCGGCTGGGCGGTCGTCGGCGGCGTCGGCGTCGGCTGGGTCGCGTTCCTCGTCATCGGGCTGATCCGCAAGCACCTCACCGAGACCGCTGCTGACACGGCGCTGTCGTTCGCCGCGCCGTTCATCGCCTACGTGCCGGCCGAGAAGGTGGGAGCCTCCGGCGTCCTCGCGGTCGTGACGGCCGGCCTGCTCCTCGCCCACAAGGCGCCGGTGCTGCAGACCGCGGCCTCGCGCCTCTCCGAGCGGATCAACTGGGCCAGCCTGACCTTCCTCCTGGAGAACTCGGTGTTCCTCCTCATCGGGCTCCAGATGGCCCGCCTCATCTCCGACGTCCGCGAGGGCGACCTGTCGATGGGCCAGACGCTGACGGCCGGTTTCCTGGTGCTCCTCACCTGCCTCATCCTGCGGCCGATCTGGATGTTCCCGTTCAGCTGGCTCGCCGACCGGATGAGCACCAACGGCAGGGCGCCCGGGCAGATGAAGCGGGTGGCGGTCAGCTCGTGGGCCGGGATGCGCGGTGTCGTCACCCTGGCCGCCGCCCTCACCCTCCCCGAGAAGGACCTTGCGCACCGGCCGGTCCTCGTCATGATCGCGCTCATCGTCACGGTGGGAACCCTTGTCCTGCAAGGGCTCACGCTGCCCGCGCTGGCCCGCGCCCTGGACGTTCGCGGCCCCGATCCGCGCGAGGACGCCCTTGTCGAGGCGACCGTCGTGCAGGCCTCGACCGCGGCCGGGCTGCGGGTCATCGAGGCCGAGCCGTCCGCCGACGCCCACACCGTGGAGCAGATCCGCGGACAGTCCTCGGCCCGGGTCAACCGGATCTGGGAGCGGCTCGGAACCCTGGGCGCGAGCGACACCGAGACGCCGAGTGAGGCCTACCGCCGGCTGCGCCTGAAGATGCTCAAGGCCGAGCGGACCGAGCTGCTCAAGATCCGCGACGAGGGCACCGTCGACCACGAGATCCTGTCCGGGGTCATGCGCCAGATGGACGCCGAGGAGACGGCTCTGGCATGGGGCGAGGAGAAGAACGCGCGCCTGCGCGACGCCCCCCTGCGCCCGCCGGACCCGATCGTCGGGGCCTGCGAGCACCTGGCCGACGAGAACGAGTGCGCCGTCCCGCGGACGCCCGAGGGCTGCGGGGAGTGCCTGGCCATCGGTGCGACGTGGGTGCACCTGCGGATGTGCGTGCACTGCGGCAACGTCGGCTGCTGCGACTCCTCGGAGTACAAGCATGCGTCCAGGCACTTCGCCGCCATCGGCCACCCGGTCATGCGGTCCATCGAGCCGGGTGAGGCCTGGCGCTGGTGCTTCGTCGACGAGGTGCTCGGGTGACCCTCCACCTCGTCCTCGCATCGGCCTCCCCGGCGCGGCGGGTCCTGTTGCGCCGCGCGGGGATCGAGCCGTCGATCCACGTCAGCGATGTTGACGAGGACGCGGTCGTGGCGGCCGCACGGGCGGCATACGGGCCGCTCGACCCGGGCGACACGGCCCTGCTCCTCGCCCGGGCCAAGGCCGAGTCCGTATGCCGGTCGCTCGCCTCTCCCGACGCGAGCCACCTGGTCCTCGGCTGCGACTCGGTCCTCGAGCTGGACGGGATGGTCCACGGCAAGCCGGGGACGACCGAGGTCGCCACCGAGCGGTGGCGGGCCATGCGCGGCCGCGCCGGAGTGCTGCACACGGGCCACTGGCTCGTCGACGAGCGGCACGACGGATCCCATGGGGTGGTCGGGGCGACCGCCTCGACCACGGTGCAGTTCGCCGACGTGTCGGATGCGGAGATCGCGGGCTATGTCGCGACCGGCGAACCGCTGTCCGTCGCAGGCGGGTTCACCCTCGAGGGGCTCGGGGCGCCGTTCATCGACGGGATCGACGGCGACCCGAGCAACGTCATGGGCCTGTCGCTGCCCCTCCTCCGAGGGCTCCTCGCCGAGGTCGGTGTCGCGTGGTTCGACCTGGCCACCGGCTCGGGGCAGCACTGAGATCGGTCGGCAAACACCGCCCGGCCTGACGCTCTTCCGGTCAGCTCGTCGTCTCGGTGACGGCGTCGCCGTTGGCCTTGCTGCCACCGAGCGCGGACTGGATCTCGGACTCGATGCCGGCGATCGACGTGAGATCCCCGGTGGCGATCTTCGCCTTGAGGTCCTGGAAGCCGGCCGTCGCCGCGGAGAGGGGGCCGTAGACGGCGCCGCAGAGCGCCGGGCTGGCCTTGGCGTTCTCGGTGGCGTTGGCCAGCAGCTTGGCGTCTGCCGCCGCCGTGGTGACCGCCTTGGCGATCGCCAGGACCCGGCCATGGGCGCCCTTGTCGAAGGTGTGGGCTTGCCACGGCTTGTAGATGTACCGGTGGAACGAGCCTGCCGCCAGGCCGACGTCGGCCACGAACCGCGTCTTGGCGAACGACCGGGTGTTCTCGGTGGGGCACGGGCTGGCCGAGGCGGTGCCGGTGCCGGTGGCCCCGCTGGTCGCGGTGGTGCCGGCAGCCGACGACGACGTGGACGAGGTGGACATCGTGTCGGCGGCGGTGCCCGCCTTGGGACCACAGCCGGCGAGGCTGACGGCACTCACGAGGGCGAGCGCGGCGACGCCCACCCGGGCGCGCGGCATACGAAAGACGGACATGGACGGGACCTCCAGGAACGGGACGGCGGCTCCCCGGGAGGTTCCCAGCGGGACCTCAACCCAGGCTGGGAGAAGCCTGAGCAGGCCCTGACAATCCGGCCCGACCCGGTCGCTGGCATCCTCAGCGCGGGAGAGCCCGCATCCGGTTGCCACGCGGGTTGTGCTCGACCTCCGCCAGCCCCAGCTCCTCCAGGAGCGGCGGGACGTACATCCCGAACCGGCCGCGGAGGCCCTTCTTGCGGCCGTACCAGCCGCCGACCGGGTTGTCCGGGGAGCGGCCCCACGCCTCGACGGTGCCGTCCTTGGCCGGCTTCTGCTCGTCGGCCGACCCCAGCTCGACCCAGTCGCCGCGCTCGGTGAGCATGGCGTGCAGGTCGTCCAGGCAGCGCGCGTCGTACAGCAGCACCGTCTTGCCCACCGTGCACACGATGACCTCGACGCCGTCGCGGGTGTCGCGGTGCATGGTGTAGTCGGAGGTCTGCGGCGGGGTCTTCAGCCGCCACGGGTCGTCGGGGGTCCCAGCCATGACCGGATCGTATGCCGCGCGGGCGGCGGCGCACTGCGTTTCTGCGCCATGGCGCTGACGCCGACTACCGGCGTCGAGACGTCCGCGCCGGTGGTCAGGGTGAGCGCCATGGTGCTGATCCGCGCATCCCCTCAACGGCCCATCGGACGCAGGTCGAGCTCCTCCAGACCGGCCGTCATCGCCGTCTCCACCTCCTCGAGGATCGTGCGGAGCAGTGCGATCTTGTGGAGCGCGTTGCTCGCTTCGCGGCGGGTCCCGGCCGACAGGTCGATGTCGATGCAGCGATAGCAGTCAGCCAGGTGGATGGAGGCATCCAGCCGATCCCCGCCGTTGGCGTACGTGTCGGCCGACACCTCGGCGATGACGTGGGCGCCGAGATGATGCCGAGGACGGTTGAGGAAGGCGCGCCGGTAGTACAGGCGGCTGCTGGTGGACATGACGATCTCCTTCGGTGGCTGTTGGTCAGCCTGGGATCGACATGGCCACCTCCTTCTGGTCTTGAGTGGTGCGGGCGGGTCCACTGTCCCGTTTCAGCGTCGACAAGTCCACCGACTTTCGTATGCCGCGCGGGCGGGGGCCGCCCACGCTTCTGCGCCATGGCGCAGAGGTTGACGAGAGGCGTCGTAATCTCCGCGCCGATGGTCGCGAAGAGCGCCGTGGCGCAGATCTGCAGGCTGCCGGCGGTGGGTCAGACCGGGGGGACGTCGCGCCGCTTGGTCGCGAAGTGCCGCTCCCGGTTCTTGGCGTAACGGAGCCTAAGGAGCAGCTCCTCGCGCAGCAGATCGGCCTCGATGACCTGGTCGAGGACCAGGTCGGCGGCCAGCCGCTCGAGGTCGACGTCCTCCTCGTACTCGGCCCGGCGGGCGGCGACGTATGCCGCGCGCTCACCTTCGTCGGCGATCTCGGCGATCTTGTTGGCATAGACCGCGTTGACCGCGGCCTCCGGACCCATGACCGCGATCCGCGCCGTGGGCAGGGCGATCGTCGCGTCGGGGGCGAACCCTGGCCCGCCCATCGCGTAAAGGCCTGCGCCATAAGCCTTTCGGACGATGACGCAGAACTGTGGGACGGTCGCCGACGCCACAGCGGAAACCATCTTGGCGCCGTGCCGGATGATCCCGCCGCGCTCGACCTCGGACCCGATCATGAAGCCGGGCACGTCGGCGAGGTAGACGACCGGGATCGAGAAGGCGTCGCACAGCCAGATGAACCGGGACGCCTTGTCCGCTGAGTCGCTGAAGAGGACCCCGCCCTTCACCGCCGAGTTGTTCGCGACGAAGCCGACCGTCTCCCCCGCCATCCGGCCGAACCCGATGACCAGCTCGGCGGCGAAGAGCGGCTTGATCTCGAAGAACGAGCCGTCGTCGACGAGCCCGTCGATGACCTCGTGGATGTCGAACGGCTGGCTCTCCCGCTCGGGCACCGTATGCCGGGTGAGCCGCACCGACGGCGGCTCCGCGGCATACGCCGGCAGGTCCGATCGCCAGTTCTGCGGGACGTAGGAGAAGTACAGCTTGGCGAGCTCGATGGCCTCGGCATCGTCCTGCGCCAGCAGGTCACCGACGCCCGAGACAGTGCAGTGCATCCGCGCGCCGCCCATCTCCTCAAGCGAAACCTTCTCTCCCACAACCATTTCCGCCATCCGCGGGCTGCCGAGGTACATCGACGCGTTGCCCTCGACCATGATGACGATGTCGGTGAAGCTCGGGATGTAGGCGCCGCCGGCGGCCGACGGCCCGAACAGGCAGCAGATCTGCGGGACCTTGCCCGACAGCGCCACCTGGTTGTGGAAGATGTGCCCGGCACCGCGACGCCCCGGGAACATCTCGACCTGGTCGGTGATCCGCGCACCGGCCGAGTCGATGAACCAGAAGACCGGCAGCTCCTCGCGCAGTGCCATCTCCGTGGCCCGGACGATCTTCTCGACGGTCCGGCTCCCCCAGGAGCCGGCCTTGACGGTCGGGTCGTTGGCGATGACGATCACCGGTCGCCCGTCGACCGTGCCGCGGCCGGTGACGACACCGTCGGCCGGCAGACCGGTGGCCCGGGAGTTGGCGAAGCGGCCGTCCTCGACGAAGCTGCCTTCGTCGACGAGCAGCGAGATCCGTTCTCGCACATACAGCTTGCTCTGCGAGGCGAGCTTGGCCGCCGCCTTCTCCGGCGCCGTCGCGGAGGCTTGGTATGCCGCGGCGAGACGCTCGCGGACGTCGGTCACCTTGGGGTCGGTGCCGGCGTCGGCGCCGGTGGCGAAGGGAGAGTCGGCGGACGGCATACGAGACACTCTGTCAGGCCGCCGGGAGACCGAGGTGGCGCGCGATGACCATCCGCTGGACCTCGCTGGTGCCCTCGCCGATCTCGAGGATCTTGGCGTCCCGGTGGAAGCGGGCGACGGGGTACTCCTCCATGAAGCCGTTGCCGCCGAAGACCTGGGTGGCGATCCGGGTCGCGGTGTTGGCGGCCTCGGTCGAGTACAGCTTGGCGATGGACGCGGCCTGCTTGACCTCGGAGGAGGTGCGGCGGCCGGCCTCGTGCTCGTCCTTGAGCCACGCCGCCTTGTACGTGAGGTTGCGCGCGGCCTCGGCCATGACGGCGAGGTCGGCGATCGGGAAGGCGACGCCCTGGTTGACGCCGATCGGCCGGCCGAAGGCGGTGCGGGTCTTGGCGTAGGCCGTCGTCTCGGCGAGCATCCGCTCGATGCAGCCGAGGGCGAGGGCGGAGATCGCGATCCGGCCGTCGTCGAGGGTCTTGAGGAACTGCTTGAAGCCCTGGCCGCGCTCGCCGAGCAGGTTGTCGGCGGGGACCCGGCAGCCGGCGAAGGTCAGCCCGTGGGTGTCCGAGACGTGCCAGCCGAGCTTGTCGTATGCCGGTTCGACGGTGAATCCCGTTGTGCCGGAAGGGATCATGATGGCCGAGATCTCCGGGCGGCCGTCATCCAGCGTGCCGGTGCGGGCCGTGACGGTGACGACCGAGGTAATGTCGGTGCCGGAGTTGGTGATGAACGCCTTGGCCCCGTCGACGACCCACTGGTCGCCGTCGAGGCGGGCCTTGGTCCGGGTGGCGGCCGCGTCCGAGCCGGCGTCGGGCTCGGTGAGGCCGAAGCCGGCCAGCGCCCGCCCGGCGACGAGGTCGGGGAGCCACTGCTCCTTCTGGGCCTGGCTGCCATAGGTGAGGATCGGGTTGATGCCCAGGCCCACGCCGGCCGACAGGGTGATGCCGATCGACTGGTCGACCCGGCCGAGCTCCTCGATGGCGACGCACAGGCTGGTGAAGTCGGCGCCCGCTCCCCCGAACTCCTCGGGGACGACCAGGCCGAAGAGGCCGAGGTCGCCCATCTTGGGCACGAGGTCGGTGGGGAAGTGGTGCTCCCTGGTCCACTGCGCGATGTGCGGCTCCACCTCGGCCTGCGCGAAGTCGCGCACCACTCGGCGGAAGTCCTCGTGGTCCTTGCTCAGCTCGAACACAGCACATCTCTCTCTACGGACAGCAGTTGACGTTTACGTAAAGGTAAGGCAATACTCCCGGGTATGCCAAGTCCCGACGTGCTGACCGCTCCCCCGGAGAGCCGGACGTGGACGATCGCGCAGGTCGCCGAGGAGTTCGGGGTCACCCACCGCACCGTGCGGCACTACGAGGACCTCGGCCTGGTCACGCCCGAGCGCCGGGGCACCCAGCGGATCTACCACCGGCGCGATCGGACCCGGCTGGCCCTCATCCTGCGCGGCAAGCGACTCGGCTTCCCGCTGGAGGAGATCCGCACGATCATCGACCTCTACGACGCGCCCCGCGGCAGGCGCAGCCAGCTCGAGTACGTCCTCGACCAGATCGACGCGCGCCGCGCCGACCTCGAGCAGCGCCGCCGCGACCTCGACGAGGCCCTCAGCGAGCTGACCACGTTCGAGCAGCGCTGCCGCGCCGACCTGGCCTCCCTCACCACCTGACCGACGGTCGACCCGAAGCCCTCGTAGGCTCGACGGCATGAGTCTGCCCAGCGTCCTCTTCCTCGGTGGTACCGGAGTCATCAGCAGCGAGTGCGCGCGGTATGCCGCGGAGCTGGGTCACGAGGTCACTGCCCTCAACCGCGGGACGAGCTCGACGCACCCGACACCCGCAGGGGTCCGCGCCGTCACCGGTGACGTCCGCGATGCCGAGTCGGTGCGAAATGCCTTGGGAGACAATGAGTTCGACGTAGTCGTCGACTTCCTCTCGTTCGTGCCCGAGCACGTGCAGCAGCAGCTCGACAGGTTCGAGGGCCGGACCGGCCAGTACCTCTTCATCTCCTCGGCCTCGGCCTACCAGACGCCGCCGACCCATCTCCCGGTCACCGAGTCGACACCGCTCGCCAACCCTCTCTGGCAGTACTCCCGGGACAAGATCGCCTGCGAGGACCTCCTCGTGGGCGCCTACCGCGACCGCGCCCTCCCGATGACGATCGTCCGGCCGAGCCACACCTACGACCACACGCTGCCACCGTTCAGCGGGGGCTGGACCGTCCCGGAGCGGATCCGCCAGGGCAAGCCGGTCATCGTGCCCGGCGACGGGACGAGTCTGTGGACGATCACCCACCACACGGACTTCGCGCGCGCCTTCGTCGGGCTGCTCGGGCACCCGCACGCCATCGGCGAGGCCTTCCACATCACCGGTCACGAGGCGCCGACCTGGGACCAGATCGCCCGCGACATCGCCGCCGCTCTCGGCGTCGGGGCCGACATCGTCCACGTGACCTCCGACGCGATCTGCGCCGCGGACCCGTCGCAGACCGGCAGCCTGCTCGGCGACAAGTCGAACTCGATGCTCTTCGACAACGCCAAGATCCGCTCCATCGTCCCGGGCTGGCACGCTCGCGTCCCGTTCCGTCGGGGTGCCCAGGAGATCGTCGACTGGCACCTCGCCGACCGCGCGCGGCAGCGCGTCGACGCCGAGCTGGACGCGCTCCAGGACCAGCTCGTCGCTTCATACCGACCCTGACCGTCGTCGACGTCAGGCAGAACCCTCCACCGCGACCTCCCAGCCGTTTCCCAGCGGTGCCGTGGAATGCTCGGGCCCATGGCATCCGCGACGGCGAAGACCGCCCCGACGACCCTGCTCATCCTCGGCGCCCATGGCGACCTCACCCACCGGCTGCTCCTCCCGGGCCTGGCCAGCCTGCTCGTCGTCGAGCCGGAGCGCGACGTCCGGGTGATCGGCGCCGACCGGGCCGACCTCACCCCCGCCGAGTGGAAGGCGATCGTCAAGGACGCGTTCTCGTCGATCAAGCCACCGGCGACGGTGACGTCCGCGGTCACGAGGCACACGGCATACGTCAAGGCAGACCTGCTCGACGAGACGTCCCTGCGCGGGCTCATCGAGACGGCCGGTGACGGTCCGCTCGTGATCTTCTTCGCGCTCCCACCGCAGGTGACGATGAAGGTGTGCGACCTGCTGCAGCACCTCGACCTGCCCCGGACGACCCGGCTCGCGCTGGAGAAGCCGTTCGGCACCGACCACGCGGCGGCCGTCGCCTTCAACGAGCTGTTGCACCGGGTGGTTCCGGAGAAGGACATCTTCCGCCTCGACCACTTCCTCGGTGTCGCAACGGTTTTCAACCTCGTCGGGCTCCGTTTCGCGAACCGGATGCTGCAGCCGATCTGGAGCGGTGAGCACATAGAGAAGGTCGAGATCATCTACGACGAGGACCTTGCCCTCGAGGGCCGAGCCGGCTACTACGACGGGGCCGGAGCGCTCAAGGACATGCTGCAGAGCCATCTGCTGCAGGTCCTGTCGCTCTTTGCGATGGAGACGATCGCCACGCTCGAGCCCGGTGAGCTGCAGGACCAGAAGGCGCAGGCACTGCGGGCCACGCGCCTGTGGGGCGGGTCGCCGAAGCGGTCGTCCCGGCGGGCCCGCTACGCGGCCGGCAGCATCGGTCCGAAGCAGGTTCCGGACTACGTCAAGGAGGACGGCGTCGACCCGGCGCGGATGACCGAGACCCTCGCCCAGGTCACCCTCGCCATCGAGAACGCCCGTTGGGCCGGCGTGCCGTTCATCCTGCGCAGCGGCAAGGCGCTCGGGGCGGCGCGCAAGGAGATCGTGGCGACCTTCCGCGACGTCCCGCACCTGCCCACGGGGTTCGTCGGGTCCTCCGGCGTCGACCAGCTCGTCATCGGCCTGAAGCCGGGGTCGGTGTCGCTCACCCTCACGATGAACGCCGAGGGCAACCCGCTGGACCTCGAGCAGAAGACGATGACGACGTCGCTGGCCCTGCCCCGCATGCAGCCCTATGGTGAGGTGCTGGCCGAGATCTTCGACGGGTCGCAGCTGCTCACGGTCCGCGGCGACGCCGCCGAGGAGTGCTGGCGGATCATGGAGCCGGTGATCAAGGCCTGGGCAGCCGACAAGGTCCCGATGGAGTCGTATGCCGCGGGCTCAGCCGGGCCGGACGGCTGGTGACCCGCGCGGCCGTTCTCAGCCTGCGGTGTCGGCCACGTCGGGGTGTGCCTCGAGGTAGCGCTCGACGCGGGTATCCGGGACCAGCCAGATCACGGCCACGACGACATAGGCCACGATCCCTACCCAGGGCGAGACGAGGCAGCCCAGGATGCCCAGGAGGTAGATCACGGGTGACATCCGGCCCTTGCGGTCGGCGCCCAGTGCCTCGGCCAGCGGCGAGTTCTTGCCGTCAGCGCGGATGACGACCGTCTGCAGGACGAAGTAGGTGATGGCACAGAGGAGCAGGTCGACCCCGTAGACCATGACCGGGGTTCGCGCGAACCTGGTGTCGTCCATCCAGGCAGTCGTGAACGGTGTGAGGGACAGGCAGAACAGCAGGGCCAGGTTGGCCCAGAGCACCCGGCCGGAGACCCGCCGGACGATCTGGAACATGTGATGGTGGTTGTTCCAGTAGATCCCGACGTAGATGAAGCTCAGGAGATAGGTGAGCAGCCCCGTCGCCGAGTGCATGAGGTCGGACAGGTGCGGTCCCTCGGGTGCGTGCAGCTCGAGGACCATGACGGTGACGATGATCGCCAGCACGCCGTCGCTGAACGCCTCCAGGCGTTGGGTCCTCATGGGCCTGCAGTATGCCGGTCCCGCTCACCCGATCGCGGCGTGCTGATTCGCGGCGTGCCGATCGGGGCGAGCCCCGCCGGTCGCGCCCGTTCGAGTGCTGTACACGTGAGTCACCAGGCGACTCACGCGTAGACGTCACAACACGCGCAGGACGACTCGGGCCCGAGACCCAAGTCGGGCTACAACACCGACCGGGGGCCCTCGTGGATAGCGCGTGTCCGGTTCACCCGGACCTGGCGAACGGCGCACGTCCATGGACGTGCGCTCGCCCGCGTTACTGGCACGGCGAGGGCCAACTTCGACTCGAGCTTCTACGACGTGAAACGGGCGAACAGTTCTGAATCTGTGGCCCCAAGCGGGACCGAACCGACAGCCGCTACTCACGCCACCTCCCCAGTGTCGACGAGGACGTCCGCGCCCAGTATGAGCTGTTCCTCGCCGGCGCCCCGTTGCCCGGGCGGGAACACGGCTGACTGATGCTGGATGCCGGCCTCGGCTGGTTCGAGCCGGGTCACCCGATCCGGGAGCGGACGGCATACAGCTCGGGGAAGAACGTGAGATCCAGTGCGCGGCGGAGGAAGTCGACGCCGCTGCTGCCTCCGGTCCCGGGCTGGCGGCCGATCGTCCGGGTGACGACCTGGAGGTGCCGGAACCGCCACTCCTGGAAGTTGTCCTCGATGTCGACGAGCTCTTCACACGTCTCGTAGACGCCCCAGTGGTCGCCCGGCGCGGCATACACCTCGGCAAAGACGTCGACGAGAGCCTCGCTGAGGGCATACGGCTGCGTGACGTCCCGCTCCAACACCTCGGTCGGGATGGCGAACCCGCGCCGGCCGAGCAGACGGAGGTACTCGTCGTAGAGGCTCGGCTCGTGGAGCAGCTCGTCGAGCATCGCCCGCGCGGCCGGGTCGTGAGCGAAGACGGCGACCATGTCGGCGTTCTTGTTGCCGAGGAGGAACTCGACCGCGCGGTACTGGTAGCTCTGGAACCCGCTGGAGGTCGCGAGGAATGGCCGGATCTGGGCGTACTCGCTCGGCGTGAGCGTCGCCAGGACGGCCCACTGGTCGGTGAGCGTGTGCTGGATGTGTTTGACCCGGGCCAGCCGCTTGAGCGCGGGCGACAGGTCGTCCTTCGCGAGCAGCGTTCTGGCAGAGCGCAGCTCGTGGATGAGCAGCTTGAGCCACAGCTCACTCGTCTGGTGCTGGACGATGAAGAGCAGCTCGTCGTGCTGTGGCGGCTGCGACAGCGGGTGCTGGGCGGACAGCAGGGTCCCGAGGTCGAGGTACTCCCCGTAGGACAGGTTGGTCCGGAAGTCCCGCTCGATGCCTTCCTCCAACGCGCGCTGGGCCGACGGGCTGGTCTCCGATGAAGCCATGGTCACACCGTATGCCGTGCCGCCGCACCTCTCCCAGTCCGTACTGTGGGCGGCGTGACCGAGCAGCCCGACCCGCCACGCTTCGCCTCCGTCGACGACGTCCGCGACCGGCTGTCCGCAGCGGGCTACCTGCCGTCGGACGCCATCGCGACGACGGTCTTCCTCGCCGACCGGCTCGGCAAGCCGCTGCTCGTCGAGGGACCTGCGGGTGTGGGCAAGACCGAGCTCGCCAAGGCCGTTGCCGCCGCGTCCGGAGCGCGACTCGTGCGGCTCCAGTGCTACGAAGGGGTCGACGAGGCGCGGGCACTCTACGAGTGGAACCATGCCAAGCAGCTGCTCCGGATCACCGCCGAGCGGACTGGTGGGAGCGACGACGGTTCGGGTTCGGCCGGCGGCGGAGACTGGGATGCGTTGCGGGACAACATCTTCAGCGAGGAGTTCCTGCTCCCGCGGCCGCTCCTCACGGCCATCCGGAGCGAGGAACCCGTCGTCCTCCTCGTCGACGAGCTCGACAAGGCCGACGTCGAGATCGAGGGGCTGCTGCTCGAGGTGCTGAGTGACTACGCCGTCACCGTCCCCGAGCTCGGCACGATCACCGCGCGTCACCGGCCGTTCGTCGTGCTGACCTCCAACGCGACTCGCGAGCTGTCCGAGGCGCTGCGCCGGCGCTGCCTCTTCCTGCACATCGACTATCCGAGTGCCGAGCTGGAGCAGCGCATCGTCAGCCTTCGCGCCCCTGGACTGGACGCGGCGCTCACCGAGTCGGTCGTCCGCCTCGTCGGGCGGCTGCGCGAGCTGCGGCTGCGCAAGGCGCCGAGCGTGGCCGAGACCGTCGACTGGGCGCACACGCTGATCGCCCTCGGTGCCGAAGACCTGACGGCCGACGTGGTCCGCGACAACCTCGGCGTCCTCCTCAAGCACCAGGACGACATCGCACGAGCCGTCGTCGCCCTCGACCTGACCTCACCTGGCCTGACCTGACCTGACATGACCGCTGCCCTCGACACCCGGCTCGTGGCGTTCGCGCGTGCACTGCGCGGGCACGGGGTCGTCGCCGGCACGAGCGAGGTCGTCGACGCGGGACTGGTGATGCAGGCCATCGGCCTCGAGGACCGCGAACGGCTGCGCGAGGGCCTGGCGGCTGCTCTCATGCGCCGCGCCGGGCAACGACCGGTGTTCGACGAGGTCTTCGACGTCTGGTTCCCGGCGGCGGTCGGCTTGCGGACGGCGGTCGAGGGAGACCCGGACGCCGACACCGACGCCCCCGACACCGTCAACAACCCGCGCAATCGTCAGCTGGCCGACACCCGACCGGTCAGGCAGCTGACGATTGCGCGGAACTCTGACGCGACGGAAGTGCGCGCCATCGCGCAGGCGCTCCGCGATGAGCTCGCGCAGGCGTTGGCGGACAACGACATCCGCGCCCTCGACGCCCTCGCCGCGCGCGTCGTCGAGACGCTGGGGCGCCTCCCCAACGAGGCGTCGACCGGCTCCTGGTCGGGCCAGCAGGCACTCGACGCTCTTGCTCCGCAGACCGCGATCGCTGCCGCCCTGGCCCGAATCCAGGACGGCGCCCTCGACGTCCCCGGCGGGTCCGGTGACGGGTCGGGGGGCAGCGGAGGCGCTGGAGCAGGCACGGCTGGGCCACCCAGCGGCAGCCGGTTCGTCGACCGGTTCACCCGTGACGAGCTCCGGTCACAGGTGACCGCCTTCCGGCGTCGGGTCGAGACCGAGACGCGCCGGCGCAATGCCGAGGCGCGCGGAGCCGAACGGATCAGCCGGTATGCCGTGCGCCCACCGGCCGAGGACCAGCCCTTCCTCCTCTCCGGCCGGACCGACGTCGACGAGCTCCGCCGCACGATCGCCCCGCTGGCCCGCAAGCTGGCCACCCGCATGGCAGCCCGCCGCAAGCGTGCCTCTCGCGGCAGCATCGACATCCGTCGCACCCTGCGGTCGTCGATGTCGACCGGTGGGGTGCCGATGCGACCGGCCTACGCTCACCGTCGTCCGGCCCGGCCGGACATCGTCGTCCTCGCCGACCTGTCCTCCTCGGTGGCCGGCTTCAGCCGGTTCACGATCCTGCTCGTCCAGGCCCTGGCCGCCCAGTTCCGGCGGGTCCGGATCTTCGGCTTCGTCAACGTCGTCGACGAGCTGACCGACGCGGTCGTGTCGGCGGCCCCGGGCACCGACCTGTCCACGGCCTTCGACGACACCGCCCGGCTGACGAGGTGGCACCGGAACAGTGACTACGGCGCCGCGCTCCACGACTTCGCCGCCCACCACCTCGACGCGGTCGGGCACCGGACCACCGTTCTCATCCTCGGCGACGCGCGGACCAACGGCACGGACCCGGCATACGACGTCCTGCGCGAGATCGTCGACCGGGCCCGGCACGTCGTGTGGCTCAACCCCGAGCCCGCGAGCGCGTGGGGCTCAGGGGACTCGGTGGCGCACCGGTACGCCGAGATCGTCGACATGCGCGAGTGCCGCAACATCTCCCAGCTGCGCCAGTTCGTCACCCGGACGATGCCGGTCCGCTGAGCCCGGCCGGGGGGTGGTCAGCCGCCGAAGACCTCCGGGTCGGGACCGGTCCGGTGGCCGCGGTCGAGCGTGGCGATCCGGGCCAGGTCGTCCTCGGTCAGCTCGAACCCGTAGACGTCGAAGTTCTCGGCGATCCGCGCCGGGGTCACGGACTTGGGGATGACGACGTTGCCGAGCTGGATGTGCCACCGGATGATCGCCTGCGCGGGCGTCACGCCGTGGGCCGCCGCGATGTCGGTGATGACCGGGTCCTGGAGCACCGCCCCACCCGAGGCCAGCGGGCTCCAGGCCTCGGTGAGGATGCCGCGCGCCTCGTTGAACTCCCGAAGGTCAGCCTGCTGGAGGTACGGATGCAGCTCGATCTGGTTGATCGCCGGCCATTCCTCGGTCTCGTCGTGCAGCCGCTGGAGGAGCTCGGCGGGGAAGTTGCAGACGCCGATCGCCCGGACCCGCCCGCCGTCCCGGATCCCGCGCAGCGCCTTCCAGGCGTCGACGAAGCGGTCTTTGGCCGGCGCCGGCCAGTGGAGCAGGTAGAGGTCGAGGACGTCGAGACCGAGACGCTCCATCGACCGGTCGAACGCGGCCACGGTCCGTTTGCGGCCGTAGTCGTCGGGCCACACCTTGGTCGTGATGAAGAGGTCGTCGTGCGGGATGTCGGTGGCGGCCAGCGCCCGCCCCACGCCGTCCTCGTTGCCATAGATCCGCGCCGTGTCGATCGACCGGTAGCCGACCTCGAGCGCGGTGTCGATGGCCGCGTCGACCTCGGCGTCGGGCACCTGCCAGACGCCGAAACCGAGCTGCGGGATGCCGATCGAGCCGTCGGGGGTGGGCAGGGGAAGGGTAGGAACCTGGGCCATTCCCCCACCCAAGCACAGCAGCTCGTATGCCGCGCGTCGGGTCAGCCCCGGTCGGCGGCGACGGCCTCCCGGCTTGGGAGGACGTCGTCGAGGGGCGCGAGGTGTCGGCCGGGGCCGCGTCGGCCGCGCCGGAGGGGGCCCAGGACCAGGGCGCGAACCGGAGCCTGGCCCACGATGACGCTGCCGAGGACGAGCGTCATCGCCAGGAGGTGGATCGGGCCGAAGGGCTCGGCCAGCAGGACCACGCCCAGGAGCGTGCCGACGACCGGGTTGACCAGGCCGATGACGGCGACCGAGCCGGCCGTCATCCGGGCCAGCCCGCGGAACCACAGGACATAGGCGACGCCGGAGCCGACCAGGCCCAGGTAGGCGAACGCGAGCCCGCTCGACAGCGTGATGGCCGGGGGCGCGCCCTCGACGAGCAGCGCGACGGGAAGGAGGAGCAGACCGCCGGCGACGAGCTGCCACGCCGTGACGACGAGGACGTCCTCGCGCGGGGACCACTTCTTCATCAGGACGAAGCCGGTCGAGGAGGAGAGCACCGCCGCCACGGCGGCGCCGACCCCGACCAGGTCGAGGGCTCCGGAGGAGTCGACGCGAGCCACGAGGAGCAGCACTCCGGCGATGCCGACGACGGCGGCGACGAGGGTGGTCCGGTCGACGCGCTCCCCGAGGACCAGCCGGGCGATGGCCATCATCGCCAGGGGCGCGAGGGCGGTCATCGTCGAGGCCAAGCCGCTCGGCAGCCGGTAGGCGGCGACGAACAGGAGCCCGAAGAACAGTCCGTGGTTGAGCGCGCCGAGGACGGCCGCACGGCCCCACCACCGACCCGTCGGCAGGCGCCGGAGCCAGAGCAGCATCAGCAGGCCGACCGGCAGGACACGGACGACGGCCGCGAAGAGCGGCCGTCCCGGCGGGAGCCACAGCTGGGTGACGGCATACGTCGAACCCCACACGATCGGGGGCACCACGGTCAGGAGGACGGTGGCCAGGCTCAGGCCACTCGGGCCACTCATCGATTTATCTTCCACGGAAGATATAATACCTTCCACGGAAGATATATTCCGTGGCATGCCCGAGCCGAGCACCGACCACGTCCAGCACATCGTCGACCAGTGGACGGCCGAACGACCGGACCTCGACCCCTCCCCCATCCTTGTCATGGGTCGGCTCCACCGGGTGGCCAACGCCATGACCGCCGAGCTGGTAGCGCTCTATGCGAGGTTCGGCCTCGGCGAGGGCGACTACGACGTCCTCGCGAGCCTCCGCCGCCAGGGACACCCCTACCTGCTCACCCCCACCCAGCTGCTCGAGGAGACGATGGTGACCTCGGGCGCGGTGAGCAAGCGCGTGGACCGGCTCGCCGCCCTGGGCCTCGTCGAGCGCGTCGCCAGCCGCAGCGACGGACGGTCCACGCTGGTCCACCTGACGCCCAAGGGTCGACGGCTGATGGACGAGGCGCTCGCCCAGCATCTGGCCAACGAGGAACGGCTCCTGTCACCCCTCACCGTCCGCGAGCGCGAGACCCTCGCCACACTCCTCGCCAAGCTCGGCTCATCCCTTCGGGTCTGAACGAGTCGGACGCTAGGGTCGGGCTCATGGCGCCCATCTCCAAGGTCCTCATTGCCAACCGCGGCGAGATCGCCGTCCGGATCGCCAGGGCCTGCCGCGACGCCGGGATCGGCTCGGTCGCCGTCTATGCCGACCCGGACCGCGACGCGCTGCACGTGAAGGTCGCGGACGAGGCATTCGCCCTCGGCGGCAGCACCCCCGCCGACTCCTATCTCCGGCAGGACAAGCTGATCGAGGTGGCCAAGCAGTCAGGCGCTGACGCGGTCCACCCCGGCTACGGGTTCCTCGCCGAGAACGCCGACTTCGCCGCGAAGGTCATCGACGCGGGCCTGACCTGGATCGGCCCAGGGCCCGAGGCCATCGACTCCCTCGGCGACAAGGTCAAGGCCCGGCACATCGCCCTGGCCGCCGACGCACCCCTCGTCCCGGGCACCAAGGACCCCGTCACCGGCCCCGACGATGTCGTCGCGTTCGCCCAGGAGCACGGCCTCCCGGTGGCCATCAAAGCGGCATACGGCGGCGGCGGTCGCGGCCTGAAGGTCGCCCGCACCCTGGAGGAGATCCCCGAGCTCTACGAGTCCGCGGTGCGCGAGGCCGTGACGGCGTTCGGTCGGGGCGAGTGCTTCGTCGAGCGGTTCCTCGACAAGCCGCGCCACGTCGAGACCCAGTGTCTCGCCGACAGCCACGGCAACGTCGTCGTCGTCTCCACCCGCGACTGCTCCCTCCAGCGGCGCAACCAGAAGCTCGTCGAGGAGGCTCCCGCGCCGTTCGTCACCGAGGAGCAGCACGCCGAGCTCGTCCGGGCGTCCAAGGAGATCCTCAAGCGAGCCGGCTACGTCGGCGCCGGCACCTGCGAGTTCCTCATCGGCGTCGGCGGCGACATCAGCTTCCTCGAGGTCAACACCCGACTCCAGGTCGAGCACCCGGTCTCGGAGGAGGTCACCGGCGTCGACCTCGTCCGCGAGCAGTTCCGGATCGCGGGCGGCGAGGCCCTCGGCTACGACGACCCCGCGCCGCACGCGCACTCGATCGAGTTCCGGATCAACGGCGAGGACGCCGGCCGCAACTTCCTGCCCGCCCCCGGCACCGTCACGACGATGGTCGTCCCCGAGGGCCCCGGTGTCCGGTGGGACGCAGGCATCGTCGAAGGTGACACGGTTGCCGGCGCCTTCGACTCGATGATCGCCAAGCTGATCGTCACCGGCCGGACCCGCTCGGAGGCCCTCGCCAGGTCCCGCCGCGCCCTGGCTGAGCTGGTCATCGACGGCATGCCCACCGTCGTCCCGTTCCACCGCGCCGTCGTCGACGACCCGGCCTTCGCGCCGGCCGACCCCGACCAGCCGTTCTCCATCCACACCCGGTGGATCGAGACCGAGTTCGTCAACCAGATCAGCCCGTATGCCGGTGCCTCGGCTGCCCTTGACGAGGCACCCGCCGAGCGTCAGACGATCGTCGTCGAGGTGGGCGGCAAGCGGCTCGAGGTCGTGCTCCCCGGTGGCCTCGCCCTCGGTGGGGGCGGGACGAGTGCGACGGCACGGAAGAAGGCGCCGCGGCGCACCTCGTCCGCGTCCGGCGGCGCCAAGGCCTCCGGTGACAGCCTGACCGCACCGATGCAGGGCACTATCGTCAAGATCGCCGTCGAGGAGGGCCAACAGGTCGCTGAGGGTGACCTCGTCGTCGTCCTCGAGGCGATGAAGATGGAGCAGCCGATCACCGCCCACAAGGCCGGCACCATCACCGGCCTTGCCGCCGAGGTAGGCGCCACCGTCACCAACGGAGCCGTCCTCGCCGAGATCAAGGACTGACCGGACTACGGCAGCTTCCTAGGCGATCATCCCCCCGCCGATGACCCGGACCTGCTCCGGGTCCTCCCAAAAGGTCAGGTCGCCGTCTCTGAGCGTCACCGTCATCAGATCGCTGTACTCGGTGACCTGCTCACCGTCCACCGTCGAGACGGCCTGCGCGACAAAGCGGGTCTCCACCCCTTCGGCGACCGGGACGAGGAACTCCAGCTCAACCTGCTCCCCTTCGCCGACCTCGACCGTCGCATCGGGCTCCCCGTCCATCGTGGGCGCCACGAACTGCAACCCGTCGCGCAGCACCCGGTAGTGGTCCGTGAGCGCCAACAACCCGTCGATCCCCCAGTCCCCGAGCAGCGTCACGTAGTCCACCCCGGCGGCCACTTCCAGCGCGTCGTCCCGGTGCTCTTCTCCGGAGTGGAGGGTGAAGGGATGCTCGGCCAGCACAGCGGCAACCGCCTCGGCGCGCCCGGCGTCATCCTCCGCACCCGGCGCAGCCAACCCGGCCGCCTCAGCTGCGCGCAGGAACGCAAGCGCCTGCTCACGACCCGCGGACTCCTCCAGGAGGGCACCAAGGAGCCACCTCGTCGTGCCGGCGTCGGTGAGGTCGGACTCGGCGGCGACCAGTGCGGCCCATCCCTCGAGCAGGCCGGTCGCGCTGGCCAGCGTCACCTTCACGACCGGGTCCACTGCACCGGTCACCTGCACCTTCACCCGCGACGCCGAGAAGTCCGCCCCGACCTTGGCCAGGGCGACCCCCGGAAAGACTTCCATGACGTCCACGCTGAGATCAGGCCCGGCGATGTCGACGACGGCAGGTTTCACGTGCCGAGAGACCGTGAGCTGGTCGGACCTGCTGCCCTGGTCGTCCTCGAAGGCAAAGTGTCGTCCGCCTACGCGTGCTGACAGGTCGATGGGTCGCTGTGTCTCGTACTCACCCTCGGCCACCAGGCGGACCCTGACCGGGTTGAGGCGGCTCTCGGTCGGCTTGCCGAGGAGTCGCTTGACCCACGCGACCGACGGCGCCGTGAGCCGGATCGGTGTGAAGGCAGCCGGCACTGTCGTGTAGTTCCACCCATAGAGGTACACACCGCAGCCCGTTCTGACGAGCGGTTGCGGCAGCACGTTCTTGTCCGGGTCGGACAGCCAGTTGAGATGGGGCATCAGTCGATCTCCCTGCAGCGAGCGGTGCGGAGCTCCCGTTGCTCCGGATCCTCCTCGCTCGGCCGGTGGACTCGCCGGGCCTCGTTCCCAGACCGATCCGAAAGGACGACGCGGGACCTGGCCGTGGCGCTCCTCGCAGGAGCCGTGCCGAGGACACGCGAAGGGGCCGCCCCACTCGGGGCGGCCCCTTCGTCGTTCGCGGATCAGCTCACTGCTGCGCAGGAGCCTGACCGTCCAGGCCGAGCTTGCCCTCCAGGAAGGACATGCCCTGCTTGATCTGGTCAGTGTGCTGGCCACCGGTCTGCTGGTCGAGCAGCTCCTCGGCCTTGTCCAGGCCCGCCTTGGCCTGGTCGGGGTGCTGCTTGACGAGGCTCTCGGCCTCGTTGATGATCTCGCCGAAGTTCATGGGTGCCTCCGAGGGTCGATGGACGCCCGCTGGTCGAGCGCTCGGGCGGAGCGTGTCAGCCAGTCCTCAAACCAGCCCGTATGCCGGCTGCGAGTTCGCTGGGAGCGATCAGAGGGCGTGCCAGATGAGGAACGCCCCACCCACGAGACACGCGACGATCGAGGCGAGCCGGGTGCCGGCGGCCACCCAGGCCCGTCGGTGCGGGCTGACCCGAACGGCGGCCGGGGCGAGACGGAGCAGGGCCAGTGGCAGCCAGGCGGGCGTGAGGACGACGCCGGTCACGGCGGCGAGCAGCGCCACCCGGGCGACCAGGGGCTGGTCGGCGGCACCGAGACGCTGGGCCACCGAGACGTAGAGGGGCAAGGTCGTGAAGTTCGTCGCCATGCCCAGGATGCCGAAGGGGAACTGCCCCCGGGTCGGGACCGGTTCGCCGGCCGGCAGCTCGGCGACGGTCGACGGGTGTGGGGCGGAGTGGGCCCGCTTGGCCTGGTAGGCGCCGTAGCAGAGGAGTAGCACGGCCAGCACGAGGTCGACGTCACGAGAGGCCAGCTCACGCGCCGCCAGCCCGGCCGCCGATGCGCCGAGCAGGCCCATGCTCGCGGTTCCGAGGACGACGAGTACGAGGAGGTTGCCCAGCGCGAACCGCAGGGCACCGCCGAAGCCGTTGTTCGTCGCGACCGTCGAGGCGTTGAGGAAGATGACCGGGCTGATCGCCGCCAGCACCGTGAGCGGAGCGATGACACCGATGAGGTGCGCAGCGGACTCCATGCCGGAAAGCCTAGGCGGAGCACTCGGGGGCGACGGCCGTGGATCGGCCGACGCCCCCGAGGGTCTTTGCGTTGTGAGGCTGCGCCGTCAGGAGCCCAACGAGGTGGAGGCCGGGTTGTCTGTGCCGCCGGTCGGCTCGGCGTCGCCGCCCGGGTTCGGGACCGTGTCAGGCTCGGTCCGTTGCGGCAGGCTCGGCTCGCCCCACTCCGACCCCGACGCGTCACCGCTACCGCTGGCGCTGCCCTCGTCGCTGGCGTCCCCGCCACTGGTCGAGTCCGGAGCCCAGCTCGAGTCATCCCCAGCGGGTGCCGAGTCCGAGGGAGCCGGGACGGCCGGAGCCGAGTCAGCGTCTGACGGAACCGGGTCGGCCGGAGCCGAGTCAGCGTCTGACGGAACCGGGTCGGCCGGAGCCGAGTCCGAGGGAGCCGGGTCGGCCGGGGCCGAGTCAGCGTCTGACGGAACCGGGTCGGCCGGAGCCGAGTCCGACGACGGGTCGGCCGGAGCCGAGTCCGACGACGGGTCGGCCGGAGCCGAGTCCGACGACGGGTCGGCCGGAGCCGAGTCCGACGGCGACGAGTCGGGCTGGGTCGGCGCAGGCGCCTGGGCCTCCTGCGGGACCCCCAGCTGCCCCTCGACGAAGTCGCCCCCCTTGTCGATGATGTCCTTGAACTGGCCCCCGGTCTGCTGGTTGATCACGTCCTCGATCTTCTCGACGGCGCCGCGCGCCTGGTCGGGGTGTTCCTTGGCGTAGTCCTTGGCCTTGTCGACGTACGCGCCGGCGTCGCCGAGGTTCGGTGCATTGAGGTCCGACATGGATGCTCCTTCGGGAGTGGAATCCCGGCTCGGATCCACCACCCTAGAGCGGCCGGCAGAGCCATGGTGGATTGGGCGATTGCGGTCCACGTCACACCCGAACTGCTCCCTGTCGCCGGTCTGTTCAGGTTCTGTTCAGCCAACGCCCAGCCCCAGCCGCGAGGCTGGCTGGACCATGGTTGCCTTCCTCGCGTCCTATCTCCTGTATGCCGTGGCGCTGGGAGCCGCTGTGACCTGGCTGGTGTCCCCCAGGGCGCGGAAACTGTCGTTTGCGCTCGCCGCGGCCCTCGCCGCAGGCGCTGTGGGAGTCCTCGTCAAGGTGATGGGTGCGGTCTGGACCGATCCCCGTCCGTTCGTCGTCGACCACACGACGCCCGCCATCGCGCACAGCGCCGACAACGGTTTCCCCTCCGACCACACCGCCCTGGCGACGGCCATTGCCCTCGTCGTGCTGACGCGCAACCGGATCGCAGGCGTTGTCCTCCTTGTCCTGGCGCTCGTGCTGGCCGCCGCCCGGGTGGCAGCCCACGTCCACCACGTCCCGGACATCATCGGCGGCCTCGGGGCCGGCGCGGTGGCCGCCGCAGTCGGAGTCCGACTCGCGAGCTGGGTTGCGCCCGCTATCGACCGGCGCTGGCCGGCACTCTCGGGCGAGCCGGCACCGGCGCCGTAGCGGGAGAGGTGAGCGGGCGGCATACGCGCGCAGGTCTGCACCCGAGTAGTGCCTTCCGCACCCGATAAGGAAACCCGGGTGCGGAAGGCACTAGGCGGGCTCACGCGGTTAGTGCAACACCCCTGATCAGAGATGGGGTTTGGAGCAATGACTGCTCGACGAGGTCGTCCGTCGCTGCCGCCGAAGACGC
>JAJPIW010000003.1 GCA_021324575.1 Intrasporangiaceae bacterium
CGGTCGGCCGGACGAGGACCTCCACCACGCTGTGACCGCTCTACGGGCTGGGTTGGTCGGTGCGGGGCGCAGCGCCGAGCGGGATACCGCCACGGCAGCCGCCCTGCAGTACGCGGACCAGCTCGGGACGTTGTATGCCGCGCGTGTCGTCGACGTCGTCGATAACCGGCTTGCGGTTATCTCTGCCCGCCGGCTCGTCTCCGAGCTTGAGCGGCCCATCCCGACTGACGTCATCCAAGCCGCCCGTTCCGGACGTTGGGTTCCGCTGCCGACGCACGCCAACGCAGCACAAGCCATCACCAGCACCGCCCTGGCCGCCGTACGCCAGCCGGGCGTCCTGTCTGCGCCCGTCCGGACTGCCCAGCCGGAGCTGGGCATGGATAGGTACACGCGCGACGCGGATCCGCTCACCGGCGGAGGGACCCTCGACCCTGAGGCCGCCGCCGCCCGGCGGGCTTCAGCCGCAGGGTTCTCCCGGTCGACCAGAGCGATGCTCTCATCCGCGACCAACTCGCCGGCGGTCGATCGCGTCCCCAGGAGCGGCCCCGCTCAAAGCCCCGAGCAGAACACCCGGCGGCACCGCTAGCTCCGACCGGAGATCCCAGTCGCCCCTTTGGACCCGGCCCGCCCGGTGACGTGTGCCGGCACCACCCCTCGCCGCTCTTTGGATGTGGCTCGGGGTCACGAATCCCGCCACCATTCCCCGATAGTCCAATCGGCGGGAGCAAGCTATAGGTTAGGGTGCCTCTTAGGCTGGTCCCGCTTCGCGGAACCCGGCCTGGCGAGGCACCCCGAAAGAGCCGATCGCGCTGGCGTGACGCGCGATCGGTGCAGACCTAGAGAGGAGGTGGCGGGGATGGTGGAGCAGCGCGAGGGGCATTACCGGCGGCGTTTGACGGTGGGCCGGCGGGAGCACCGGACGGTGATCCGCCACAGCGATGAGGAGTGGGCGCGGGTGGCCACGATGGCGCAGGCCCAGGGCGTGAGCGTGCCGCGGCTGTACGAGCGGGCGATGTGGGCGGGGGATGTGGTCGCGGCCGCGCGGTTGTCGCGGGTGGTGGGGGAGCTGGGTTTGATTCTGCGGGTGGTGTCGAACAGTGCGAACAACCTGAACCAGTTGGCGAAGGTGGCCAACTCGACCGGGGAGGTGTCCGGGCCTCAGGTCTTGGCCGCGGCCCGGCACCTGGACGGTCAGCTGGAGCGGCTGCGGGGGACGCTGGCGGGCCTGTCCCGTGGCGAGCTGTTCGAGGATGAGCAGTGATCGGCGCGCCGTCGACGATGGTCGTTCACGTGGCCAAGGCCGGCAAGGACATGCCGGGGCTGCTGCGCTACCTGTACGGTCCGGGCAAGTCCGACGAGCACACGAACCAGCGGATGATCACCTCCTCGACGGGGCTCGCCGAGGCCTATCCCGGGGCGTTAACCTCGAGTGAGGCGAGCGAGCTCGGCCGGGTCGTCGACCTGTCCTGGCGGGACCAGATGGCCGAGGCGTCGGCCCTGGCCGGGGTGGGCCGGGGTGGGGTGTCGCGGGCGACGTTGCGAACCGGGGGAGGGCCGGGCACAGTCGAGGACTCGGACAAGCAGCACGTCTACCACCTGATCGCGTCGCTACCTCCGGGGAGCCAGTGGACCGACCAGCAGTGGGCGGTGATCGCGGAGGACCTGGTGACCGGGATGGGGTTCACCGAGGGGCCGGAGGACGACCGGGGCTGTCGCTGGATGGCCGTCGGGCACGGTCGGTCCGCCGGCGGGAACGAGCACATCCACATCGCTGTGAACCTGGTCCGGCAGGACGGGCACCGGGCCTCGGTCCACAACGACTTCGTGCGCGTGCGGCAGGTGCGTGAGTCGATCGAGCAGACCCGCGACTTCGTCCTGCCGCTGCACGACAAGGGCCGGGCCCCGGTCCGGTCGTTGCCGGGGTACTCCCAGGCTGAACACGCCCGCGCCAGGGAGCGGGCCCGGGATGGTGGCTCGGCCTTGCCAGACCGGGTGTTGCTGCACCAGGTCCTGCGGGCCGCGGCCGGGTCCTCCCGCACTGAGGCGGAGTGGATCGAGACGGTCCTGGCGGCCGGGGACGGTATCGAGATGGAGGCCGCCCGGTGGGCACCCGGCGGCCGCGAGGAGGCCACCGGGTACAAGATCCGGCTCGGCGACGGCCCGTGGTTGTCGGCCTCGGCGATCGCGCCGGACCTGACTTTGGGCAAGTTGCGGCCGCAGTGGGCCGATGCTGAGACCGATGACTCCCGCGCCCGGGCGCGGGCCCTGTGGCGGGAAGAGGCGGACCTGCCGGCCGTGCACACGCCCGCACGACCATCGCAGGATCTCGACGCAGCCGAGGCGGCTCTGGCCGAGTGGGCTGCCGACCTGCGGGCTGCCGACCCGGACGACCGCGCGCTGTGGCGGCAGGCCAGCCAAGACGCGGCGGCGGTCACCTCGAGTATGTCCCGCTCCCCGGGCCCCGCCGGAGAGGCCCTGGCCGGCGCGGCGCAGACCCTATCCCGGCAGAGCTTGGCCGTCGCCGGGGAGCAGGCGCCCGCCCCAAGACCCCACTTCGGGCCGAGACCGGCACAGCTCGCGGTCCGGCACATGCAGATCGCGCTCCGGGCCGGGGGCACCGACAGCCACCCGGGCTGGGTGGCGGTGCTCCAACAGCTGCGCCAGGTCCTCTCGGCGATCGAGGCCGCCCGCCGGGCCCGGCAGGAACTCGTCGCCGCGACCCAACTGGCGGGCGCCCGCCGCGTGGTCAGCGACGCCGAACAGCACGCTCGGGCCCAGTACCGCACCAACGACCTGGACGGCCTCAGGGAGGCCCGCAGAGCCCGGGAGACCAGCATGGTCCCCGGACGGGCTGCGGCCGCCACAGGGACGCTGTCTACGCGTCCTGAGCCACGACGCGCAACTGCTGCGGAGCCGAGACGGCATCGAGGCCGCTAACGGCTAGGCGCCGAACCTCAGGTTAAACGCGCTCCCGAAGACGGAAAGGGCTTTGGTTACGGGGATCCATTTGACCTGTGAGTAGCACTTCCGTCCCGTCGTCACCCCTGTGCAGGGCACTTCCGTGGTACCAGTGCTGATGATCCCTCGAGCGCTGACCTGGAAGTTCAGGACACTTACGACTAGGAAGACTGGCCCGCCACTGTCACCCGTGCCGGCGGCGTTCGTGCCATCGGTTCGACTCCCCTGAACGACGCCACTTACGGTGTAGCTGCCAATGGTCTCGGTGGTGTTGGTGTTGGTGACCTTGATCGAGCACCTGGCACCACTGAAGGATCCTGAGGTGCACACCATGTCATTCAGGAGACTGTTCCCCTTGGACAGGACAACGTAGCTATCGGCTCCGTTCCAGGCCCCGATGTACGTCCTGTTGCCCGATGAGCCCACGTTGATCATCATCGAGTCGCTGCCTTGGGATGCCCCCACTGTGCCGGCGACATTTCCGATGTTCGTACCGGCACCGTTGTAGACCTGCATGCCGTTACTGCCGCAGTGGGCGGCAGAGAGAAGGTAGGAGTGGGTGCCATCGGTGGCCCCGAACCCGGAGGTGCATGACGCAGTCGCGCCGACGCGGATCCTGGCCCCGCCGAAATACGGCGAGGTGTCAGCTTGACGTCCAGCTAAAGGGACGTCCTCCTCTCCTGGTACCAAGACGAGGGGGATGTCGGTTAGCCGGGTCTTAGCCGTCAGACTGCTGGAGCCCGTGTCGCCGGTGGCGATCTCGATGTGACTTCCGTCGGGCGCTGGGCTGAACGAGTAGGACCGCTCCTCGGCTGGGACCTTGCGGAGCTGTTCGTCCGCGACGATGGCGTCGATTGCGCTTTGCATCTCAGCCAGGGAGTACTTCGAGGGCTGCACATCGATGCCGATCCCGCCTTTTCGGATCGCCTCGAGCATGGTGGAGAGCCCTGGTGCCACCTCGCCCTTCCAGACAAGGACGAGTTTGTTTTGATCCTGCTCAACGGCCAAGCTGGTGTATCCCTCATACCCCTCGGCTTGGATCGCATCGAGGATTTTGTTGCCGGCTATGTCGAGCGGGACCTGCGCCTCCATGATGGCGTCGGCGCCCGGCGCCGAATCGTCAGTAGGAACCACTGGTCGGGTTCCCCCGGGGGGAGAACCAGCGATTGCCATGGTCGGAACTGCGATCGATAGCGCCACAACGCCCACAAGGGCTAGGAGCCGCTTCTTGATAGCTGACTTCGGCATGTTCCCTCCCGAATCCTTCAAACCCCCACCTTTTGCAGGGTACCGCTGCGCTGTTGCTGGGGGAAGGGCCCTAGGGGTGCGCAGCGTCGGTGCCGGGCTCTGGTCAGCCAATGGTGGGCCAGCGCCGCAGGGTCCGAGGTCGATCGAGGTCCTGACCGGGTCGAGTGGCCGCCCAGGCCGGTGCACCCGGCGACGTCCAGCCGCCGCGGCGAGTCGGCTTGGTCCTGGTCTGCAGGCCCATGAGCGCCGCTGAGCGGGGGCCGATGCTCACGGTCAGGTCCTCAGCGCCGCTGAGTCCGTGGCCGGCCAAGGGTCTGGCCAGGCTGTGTTGCGGGTCGGGCGGGGGTCCCTGCCCGGCACTGGGCGTCGACGAGCATGTCGCGGGTCGGGCGGGAGAACCCGGCGCCGGATGCCTGCCGGGCGACGGTGGCTTCCTCGGACACGGTCGCGCCCGGCGCCACCGCACCCCGGTCGTATCGCCGCGCCGGCGCTTGCTCAACGGCAGCTTTCGCCGCGGCGGCGTCGAAGTCGCCGCCGCGGCCGGCGGCTTGCTCGCGGCCGGTGATGGCCCGCTGCGCGGTCGCATCGAGGTCCTCCGCGCGCGCCGGCGATGCCGTCCTCTCGGCCGCGACCTGGGAGTGGTCGTCCAGGACGTCGAGGCGATCGGCCACGGTGCGGGCCTGGTCGGCGCGCTCGAGGAGCTGGTCGACGCTCGTGGTGGTGTAGCGGGCCAGCTGGTCGCGGTCGGCGTCAGCCGGCAGCGCGGCCGCGACCCGGTCTTGGGTAGCGGCGAGTTCGTCGAACGCGTCGGCGTCGCCGGCCCGCAGCGGCCCGCGCAGGTCGCGCAGGGTGTTGTCGATGACTGCCACACCTGCGGTGGGTGCGGCATCACCGACGTCGAGCAGGGTCCGGAACATCTCGGGGTCGTCGCGCCATAGCTGGGCGGGGTCGCTGCCTCGCAGCATCGGCAGCGCCCGGGCGTCGACGCCGCGCTCGGTGAGCATCCAGAAGTCGGCCTCGGTGGCCTTGGACCCGGCCGGGTCGCCGTCCAGGGCAGTCCACACCCGGCCGCCGGAGCGGGCGGCCAGCGTGTCCGCCTGGGTGGCGGTCAGGGCGGTGCCCAACGGTGCGACGCCGGCGTAGCGGCCTTGTCCGGCAACGGTGGTGGCGATCGCGTCGAAGGGCCCTTCGACGCGGACCAATCGGGCCCCTTCGGGGGCCTCATGTAGGCCCAGGAGGTGGTCGCCCTTGGTGTATGCCGGCGTCTCGCCGGTGTTGACGTACTTAGGGGCCTGCGGCGACCCGGACAGGTCCCGGCCGACAAAGCCGAGGACCTGGCCGTCGTCGTCGCGGATGGACACCGTCGCCCGGTCGCGGAAGGCGTCGACGACGTTGCCGCGTGAGGAGACTCGGCCCAGCCCGGCGGCGACGATCTCTTCATCGGAGGCGCCGCCGCGGCGCAGCTGGTCGGTCAGTCCGGTCCAGCCGGCCGGGGCGTACCCGAGCTGCCACCGGCCCCCGGCGACGACGTCGGCGCCTAGCCGGCTCTGGAGGTATTGGCCACCCTTGCTGTTCGGTGTGGCCTGGCTGGCGAAGTAGTCCGCGGCCTGCCCGTTCAACTCGATGGTTCGCTCGCGAGTGATGGGGCCCTCCACGTCCGTGCCGGGCCCCGGTCGGGTCAGGGTCGGGTGGTCGTAGGCGGTCCAGTAGTGCAGGCCGCGCTCTTGCCAGTCCAGCGCCTTCCAGGTCGCCTTCGCCTGCTCAGGGGATGTTCCTGCCGGCAGGACGGCGGCGTGGCTTGCCTCAGCCATAGCCCAGGCGGCCGCCCGGTGGGCGCGCTCCTCCGCGGTGGACGCCTTGCTCGGAGCCATACCGCGCTCCGACGCGTCCACCGCGGAGGCTCCCACCCGGGCGGCGGGGGGAGGGGGTGCGCCCTTCCCGGGTGGGAGTGTGCGGGCCTGCTGGGTGTCGTACTGCTTCCAGAACAGGTCGGTCTTGGTTTGCATCGGTAGGTCGTCCCAGGAGCGTTGAACGGTGCCCTCGGCGCCTCGGGCCGGCCCGCCGGCGTCAGCCTCCCATGCGGCCCGTGCTATCGACCACGCCTGGCGCCGGTGCGTTGCTTCATCCGGGGTAGCGGCTTTGGTTGGGGAGACGCCTCGATCGTGGTTCTCCCGGTAGGCAGGGAGAACCCTGGCCGGGGCGGGGCCCGCTGAGGCCCCCGCTAGCTGGTCGAACACCGCGCGGTCCACCTGGCCGTCGCCGGCCTCCCACGCCGGGACATAGCCCAGCGCGGTGCGACTGGGCAGGACCAGGCTGTCGACCGGCACGTGGGCGCCGGTCACTGTGGGGACGTAGTGGGCGCCGTCGTCGCCCGGCACGGGCCCACCGGTTGCCAGCACGGGAAGGTCGGCGTCGGCGGTGCGCATGACTAGTGGCACCGCTGCGCCCGCCGAAGCACCGATCAAGGCCTCCTCGACGCGCGCGGTGTCATTGGCGCTGGTCGAGGCGGCATCGGCCGCGGCGTTGGCCTGCGCGTCGCTGACGGCAGCCGCGACAGTCGCGCCCAGGTCCACGCCATGTCTCTGCCGGCTGTGAGTGTTCAGGTCGGCGGCGGCTACTGCGGCGTCCTTGTCGGCGGGGTCGTCCGCGAGGTCGCGAAGCGCGGTCTCCCACGCAGCCGCGGTCCGCCCCGCATCCGATCCCGCCGGGGCGCGGTCGTAGTACCGCTGGGCCGCCGCGCTCAAAGGGCGATCGCGGTCGGGATCCCGGGTCGGGTCCGGGCGCGCAGGTGGAACGGCGATGGTCGCGTCGTCGCGGCTCTCCTCACGGCCCGCCTCCGATCGGTCGGCGAGGGTGGCGCGGCCAAGGAGGAGGTGCTCACGCAGGGCTTGGGCGGCTGCCCGGTCGCGCTCAGCGCCGGATCGGGAGATCCGCTCGACGAGCTGCGCGACACCGGTCAGTGCGGTGCGCAGGCTCTGGTCGAGGTGGTGCCCGATCTCGAACTCTTCGTGCATGTGCTGACTCATCGCCTACGCTCCTTCGCTGCGGATGAGGTCGACCCGACTGGGCTGTCGGGGCGACTCAGGGTCGGTGTGGAACTGGCCGGCCTCTGGTGGCTGGCTGAGCCAGGTTTCCTGCTGCTGGTGGACCGTTTCGTGCCGGGTCGCAGCGCAGCCGGCGAACGTGCCGTCCTCGGCGGTCAACGTCCTCATGTGGACGTCGAGGTGGTCTCGCCACCAGGTGGAAAGCGCCGGGGCGGGCTCACGGCGCATCACCTCGAAGGCCTCCCAGACGGCCTCCAGGCGGGCGATTGCTTCACTGTGCCGCCACCAGGTGGCGCACCACTTGCCCTGGCTCGGTCGGTGCCGCCAGTTCGGCAGCACGTATCCCTCTACGAACGCGTCCAAGGATGCGAACTCCGTGACGATCGGGGCCCCGGGCCGGTCGACGGCCCGGGCCGCCCCGGCGAGGGCCTCTCCGGCCCGGGACAGCGCCCGCTCGGCCGACTCCACCGCGGCCCGGGCGCTGAGCACGGCTGCAGCCTCGTGGGACGGCTCTTGGCGCACCTCGAGGAGGTATGCCTCGGCCGCGGTGAGCTCGGCCTCGGTGTGGGCGCGGGCCTCCTCGGCGTCGACCAGCGCGGCCCGGGCGGCCTCGACGGCTCGCTCGGCCTTCTCGACCTTGACCCGTGCGGCCACCTGCGCTCCGGGGGTGCCGGCGCGGTGGCCGCCGGTCAGATCCTTTTCGGCGGCTGACGCGGCCTCGAGCGCGCCCTCGGCGTCGTCGACGGCCCGCTGGCGGGCCGTCACCGTTTGTGACCGGCGTTGAGCCGCCGCCCGCGCCGCGCTGGCCGCCGCTTCGGCGCCGGCGAGGCGGGGGCCGATGGTGGGTGCGGCGTCCTGCACCTCCCGGAGCCGGGCCTGGGCGACGCCTAGCGCCGCAGCGGCGTCCAGCGCGGCGTCCTCGGCGGCTGCCACAGTCGGCGTCGACGCCGTCGTCGACGAGGACGACTCGAGCAAGGAGGGGTGCGGGTCGAAGGAGTCGGCGGGGAGGCTGTGGAGGGCGGTGACGTTGCCGGTGGTCTTGTTGTTCCGCATCGGGCTAGACCCTTTCGGTGACAGCGGCCGCGTAGTGCTGTTGGGAGGCGGTCGCCTTCCAACCCCACGGCTCGTCGGTGAAGTCGATCGTTTCGAGCAGGATTGCGCGGGCGCCGGAGGCAAACACGATGGCGCGGCCGTTGGGCAGCGCCCGAAGGTCGGCCTCGGTGAAGATCCGCTCATCGCGGATCTGAGTGCCCACGGTCCGGTGCCCACGGGTGCCGGTGGACAAGGATCGGTCGCGCACCTGGCGATCGCCGACCAGGCGGGACAAGTCGGCCAGGTTGTCCGCGTCGTTGAGACCTCGGCCCACGCTGAGGATGTTCGTCGCCGACCACATCTTGGTGAATCCCATACGGCCCCAGGCCTCTTCGCCTTGGGCGGCGGACTGGAGGATGGTCACCAGGATGATGCCGCGGCCGCCGGCGTGGCTGTACAGGGCGGGTAGCTCGGGCCAACGGCAAACGTTCGCGGCCTCGTCGAGCTCGAAGAGCACCGGCACCGGGCATCGGCCGCCGCTTTGCTCGGAGAGGTCCTCAGCGGCGGCGAACACGGCCGCCACCAGGGCGCCGGTCAGAGCGCGGGCCGAGCCGGGGCCTTCCTTGGACAGCAGGTAGAGCGTGTCGGTGGAGCGGACGAATGCGGCCGGGTCGAACTGCGGGCGCCCGTCCAGGACGCCGGCCCCGCGGGGTGCGATCCAGTCGACGTAGCGAGGGTCACGCAGGAACCGGAAGAAGCTCATCGCGGTGCCGTACACGCCGTCGCGCTGGCCCTTGTCCAGCCGGAGCAGCTTGTCCAGGTCCTTGGCCATCATCGCGAAGCCGTGGGCGCGCAGGATCTCGCGCGGGTCGGGCACGCCCGGGCCCGGCTCGTCGCCGGTGAGCCAGTCCGGCAGGCGGGTTATGGATTCGCCCCCGCGAGCCGCAGCGACCAGCAGGGTCGCAGCCAGTGAGCGGCCTTCGGGCTCGAAGTATGGGTCGACCCCGGAGGTGTCCTCGGAGGTCCTGGACGCGGCCCAGAGCGCGACCAGTTTCTCGGCCCGTTCCACCGTGGTGATGAACGTGAGCGGGTTCCACCACCACACGGCCGGCTCTCGGACGATCTCTTGTGGGTCGTTGACCCAGACGTGCCCGACCTCGGAGCGGGGTCCACGGGTCAGGTCGTGCAGGTCCCTCTTATTGGAGGTGCTGATCGCCGGGCCGCCGTGGGTCACCAGCTGGCGTACCGCGATGCGGCGGGTCTTGCCGCCTCGGGTACCGATGATCCAGATCTGGGACCACTCATAAGTGCCGAACAGAGCCACGTGGAAAGCCACCGACCGACCCAGCGGTACCCCCACCCCCGCCGACAGCGCCCCCTTGCGGGCGGCGTCCTGGCGAGCGTCAGCCTCGGTCATCCCGGCCAAGTCGCGCCGGGATGACATGTACCGAGCCAAAGGGTCAGTCCAGACCCGGGAGCGACGCGAACGGAGGACAACCCACACCGCCGGCGCGAGCAGCCCGGCCAGCAGCACGGCCTCGCACCCTGCGGCCACGGTCGCGGTGCCGCTCCACCGAGGCCCTGTCGGGTGCTGGAGCCAGCCACGAGGCGACCCGTAGCCCAGGCCCGCGATCGCGGCGGCACCCCAGGTCAAGACCACGAGCACCAGCCCGCCAAGGAGCAGGAGCACGATCCCCAAGACGAGCGCCGCGTCCCCACCGCCGGGCGCCGCCTGCTTGTTCGGACGAGAGTCGACCATCAGCTGACCCGTCCCGTCTGCCAACGCCTCGACCGGGTCCGCACCAGCAGCACGACCAGGACCACACCAACCGCGGCCACGGCCGCGGGACAGACCCGAGCAGGTAGGTCGTCTGCGGATATCGCGACCGCCACCGAGCCGGTGGCGGCGAACCCGGCCAGGGCGGTTCCCAGGACCTCGAGGAACCACCAGACCTGGCGCCTGGCCTGCCGGCTCATCGCTCGCTGCCCACGCGCCGGTTGGAGCGGGCCAAGGATTCGAACGTGTCGCGCCAGTTGACGTTCGTGTCATGCGCGGTCAGCTCGGCCGGGGTCAGCATCACCCGGAACGGGGTGCCCACCTCCTTGCCGACCTTGAGCATGAACTTTCCCCGCCCAGGTGGCGGATCGGTGGTGCCGGTTTCTGGGTTGACGCGGCCCGGCACCGACCACGACGCGAGCAGGGCTTCCTCTTCGGCGCTCATCCCGAACACCTGGTTCAGGTTCCCCATCTCCTTGGGTGCCAGACCCCCGAGGAAGACCATCTCGGAGCGAGACACGAACCCGAACGCCTTCTCGGTGGCATCGGCCGACGCCAGCTTCAAGTCGTCCATCGTGTGCGTCACCAGGATCTGGGCCAGGTTCAGGGTGCGGTTGAGTCGGGTGATGTCGTCGACTCGGTCGACCATGAAGTCCGCCGCGCGCAGAGCGCGCCACAGCTCGTCCATCACCATGAAGTAGGTGCGCTTGGGTGCCAGCCCCGCCTCGCCGAGATACTTCGCAGCCGCCACGGCCGCAGAGCCGTACGACCAGCAAACCAGCTGAAGTCCTGCTTGGAGACGGGAGTCCATCGCATCGACCGCCGAGAGGTCGAAGACCGCCGGCTTGTGCATCTGCAAGGGGGTGGTCGTGGGGTGGGCGAACACGTCGCCAAACTCCCCGTCCCCGGACAGCGCGATCAGGGCGTCGATGACACCTTCAAGGCGGTTGGAGTACCGCTCGAGCTCTCCACGGTCGTTGACGATCGCAGCCAGCCGCTCGGGCCGGGACTGGATCAACTTGAGCAGGTCGGGCACGACCGGGGTCTGGCCGGGGTGAGCCTCCTCCCACAGCCGTGGTGTGGCCGCGAGAACGCTGCGCTCATGGGCCTCCAGGGGCCGCAGCAGCGCCAGCTCGCACAGCCCTGCCAGGACGTTGAGCCGGCGGGCCTCGATGTCGGCTTCGGCCTCGAGGCGGACCCGTTCGGGCAGTTGGGCCAGACGGTCTGCCAGTGGGCCGCGGTCCAGCGGGTTCACGTACTCCACCCCACGACCAGGGGCGATGACCTGACCGCCGAGGCATCGGCCTATGAGGTCGACGTATTCGCCCTTCACGTCCGACAGAGCCAGGCTGATGATTCCCTTGGTGGCGAGCTGCACGATCAGCCGGGCAACGAAGCTGGACTTGCCCAGGCCTGGCCGGCCCAGAACGAAGGCTGAGGGGTTGTTGATCAGCCCGGCCGCGAACCATGAGACCTGGTCGGCGCAGACGATCCCGCGCCCGTTGAGGTGCGCGCCGAGAGCCGCACCGATCATCGGCAGGGTTCCGCCGGCGCTGAACGGGTACAGCCCGGCGACCTGGACGGTCGGGCCGCGGAACTCCGGCGGGCCGTCGATGATCGCCGTGGGACCGCCACCCGGTAGGTCCCAGCCGAGTCGGCCGGGCTCTAGGGGTGCGGCCTTGGCTGTCACCCGACGCCAGCGTCGCTGTTTGGCGGTGGCTCTCGCGTGCCGGCGGTGATGCTTCTCGGAACGGATCTCGCTCATCGCTGGCCCCTCGTCGTCCGGCCCTTCTTCCCGGCCGCGACCTGCTCCTTGTGCTTGCGCGGTACCCGGCCCACTATCTGCGGGACCACTCCCAGCGGGAGTCCGGTCAGAAACGCCATGTCCTGGCTACCTCGCGGGATCCGGAGCCCGATCCGGGCCTGCGCTGCGAGGCCGGACTTCACTGCGCGTGAGGCCTTGCGCAGGGCGTCCTGGCTGAACGCCGAGACGGTGACCACGATCCCGACCCGCACCAGCGGGGAGCCCTGCGCCTCCTGCGCTGCGACCTGGCGGGCCGCGTCCAGCTCGGCGCTGGCGATTGCCTTCTCCCGTTTGCCCTGGGTGGCTTTGAAGGTGGCCTTGCGGACGTCGGCGTCGGCGGCCGCCGCGGACGTCTCGGGCGACTCCGGGCGGAACAGGATGGCCACCCGTTTGCGGGCGATGTCTTTGTGCGGCTCGAGCATCCGCTGCAGCGTCTCGGCGTAGAACGCACCTCGGGGCGGGTGCTTCATCTGCCAGGTACGGGACACTGCAGACTCGTGCACATAGATGTCCGGCTGGACCTCGTGATAGATCGGCCCGGCCTCGGACCACATCAGTTCCGTCCCCACGCCTTCACCAGCGGCCGCGGCCAGCTGGGCCTCCTCGACGTCATCGGCGACTGAGGGGTCGAACGCGACCCGCGTCAGATCTGTGATCTCTTGAGCCGTGCAGGGACGGACGGCGGTGCCGGCGCCGGTGGCCGCCAGCGACCCGGTCCACGCCGGCAACAGGTCACCGATCTGCTCGGCCATCTCCTGGCGCGACCGGACCCAAGTCTTCGCGCCGTCGCCATCGGTCTCCTCGACCCTGGCCGTGAGGGTGATGGTGAGCCGGCATGTCAACGTCGGCGAGCCCACCTTGTAGCTCTCACGGATCTGCTTCTCGACGACCTGGGCGAACTCCGGCACGTTCTCGTCACTGGAGCGGCCGCGCTCCATGGCCCGGTCCAGGCGCTGACCTGAATCCGGCACCGTCTCCACCACAACCGCCGCACCGACCAACTCCTCGATGGTGTTCATCTGGGACAGCCAGGCCGCCCAGTGGGCGACCTGGCTGTCCCGGACGCGCTTGTCCTGGCCTGCGAACCCGTTTGGGGAAGTGCTCAGCACGACCGAGAACAGGTCCGCGTGCGGCCAATGCAGTAGGCCGAACGCGCGCCCGTGCATGTCGGTCTCGCTGGTCAGCTCGGTGGCCGCAGCAAGGCCGGGCAGCCGGCACGAACCGTCCGGGGTCGCGCCGACAATGCCCTGACGCAACTCCGCCTTGCCCGCGCGCTTCGCCGCGCGCGCCTGACGTCCCCGCCACAGCACTTGGTAGCGGCCGTAACCGTCCTTCGTGGGAAAGGCGGTGGGTGCGGCAAGGGCCAGGGCCACGACCGCCCAGACCAGGCCCGCGACCACGTTGATCAGGCACAGAAGCATCAGGATCACCGCCGCCAGCACCAGGAAGACGCTCGCGCCGAAGCTCAGCCTGCCCAGGCCAGGCATCTTCGGCTCACGCAGGTTGCCGTACCGAACCGCCTCCGTCTCGCGCACTGTCACATCACTCATCGGACCCTCTCCTCTTCCTGCTCGACGACCCCGGCGGAGCCGGGCGTATTACCTGCCCGGGCGGTCACGCAGCCCCCTCTTCGGGCTCTGCGTCAGCGACATGCCCTGCGCCGGACTGACCGACCCCTCCGATACCTCCGGCCCAGGAGCGGCCCCCGGCGGAGCCGCTCTCAGCACCGCCACCTCCCGGCGAGCCTGACCCCCCTCCCCCGCTCGAGCCTGAGCCCGAGGGCGGAGGCGCGGCAGGCGGGACCGCCGCGGCTGCACCTGACGCCCCGCTAGCTCCCGCTGCGCCGGTGGTCCCCGCTGCTCCACCAGTGCTCGCGGCACCCCACCCGCCGGTCGCCACGATCGCGGCACCTGCGGCGACCACGCCCATCGCCGCAGCCCCAGAAAACGCACTCGACGAGCCCATCGCCGCGGCCGGCATCAGGAACTTGATGAACGCAGGCAGGGCCACCGCCGCCATCACCATGATGGTCAGCCCGTACATCGCGTTCTGGATGTCGTTGCCGGACGTGGCGTGGGTGTTCTGGGTCATCTCCATGATCCCGACCGCGTAGATGATCGCGGCGACCGGCTTGTACAGCGCGAACCCGATGATCAGCAGCGCCAGCCGCTTGAACCGAGCCCACCCCTCCTCGGAGGCTGTGGCGGCCGCGCTTGGCGGGACGAACACCATCAGGACCATGAGCGCGGCCCCGCGAACGATCATGAACACGCACTGCACGATCGCGCCGATCGTGCACACCAGGAAGATCACGAACCAGAGGCCTAGAGACGTGGCTGGTTGTCCGCTCGCGAGCCCAGAGCTGATCAGCATCCTCAGGCCCTCGGAGGGGGACCGGCCGCCCGAGGCGCGTTGGATGATCCACGGCGAAAAGGCATCGCCAGCGCGGATCAGCAGCTCAGTGCCCGCCACCACGACCAGCGAACCAGCGCCGACCGCCGACACCTGGCGCAGCAGATGGCGCGCCTCGCCCCCGTTACTCGTCCACGCGATGCGAGTGATCGCCACGGCGAAAGACACCAACGCGATCGAACCCGTTACGGGGCCGATCCACGCCTGCATCTGACCGATGACCGACGACATAGACCAGGAGTTCCCGCTCCCGGTGGCCACCACAGGCGACGGAACCGAGAGCCAGAACGTAGACAGGAACTTGACCATGGTCACGACGCCCTCGCCGATCGCCTTGACGATGGACTCGAACGCCGACTGCGCGGCCTCCTTGGCGTAGCAGCCGACGTCTCCCGGGAAACAGGTTGGCAGCAGCGATGGCAGTGCAGCGCTCATGGGTGCGGCCCCCAGGCGGTGAATCCGGCGGGGATCCCCTGCACGATCCCGCCTTCGGGGATCAGACGAGACCCGTCGATCTTCCAATCGCCACTGGTCCACACCATCGGGACGATGTTCTCGGCATATAGGCCCTGGCCGAACACGATGAGATCGACGTTGCATGCTTCCGGTGTGCAACCCGTCAAGCGGAAGGCGGCCAGGTTGGCGGGGTTACCGCTGGAAGAGGCCAGGTCCGAGAGTGCCTTGTCACGGCCTGGGCCGGATACAAACTGGCTCTCGATGACCCGCTGGCCCGTCCCCGGCGTAAACGCGGCCAAAGTGATATTCGCGGCGGCCATCACTGCGCCCGCAGGCGAGTGCTGGAAGCACTCTCTGAGCGGATCACTGAGCCTTTTAGGACCGAGCTCAGATGATGCCGGAATAGCCGCGGCGAGGAACGGCTGCCAGGTGGCGGCGGCTAGCGCCGCCACCGGGGACCCCGCCGAGCCGGTGGTGCCGTTGCACCCCGAGTCTGGCCAGCCCACCGGGCTCTGCGAGGTGGGCTGGGTGGAGGGCGGCGGCGAAGAGCTGTGGCCGCTCGAAGAGGCCGTCGCCGTGGTCGTGGATCCGGTTGGTGTGGGAGCTGCGGAGGGTGTTCCTCCACGGGTCAGCACGTAGACCAGACCAGCTACGACCAGGACCACCACGCCCGCGGCCGCGTACCAGCTGGCGCCCGGCCCGGAGCGCCCCGGGGTTTCCTGTGTAGTCATCGCTTCCCTCTCCTCCTCGCCCTCATCGGGCGACGTTTCGGCCTTGTTCTTGTGCCCGGGGTTCTGCTCAGGAACGACCCGAACCCCGGGCACACGGTGAGCAAGCCATCGACCTACGCGACGTCAGGCGGTGATGCCCAGCGCCCCGAAGATCACCGAGGCGGCCGTGAGGAACACGCCCGCGACCAGCGTCAGGGCTGCACCGGCACCGCCCTCGAACTGCCCATGCCGCAGCGCCGACAGTCCAGCCTTGCCCATCGCGGCGCAGAACGCCGCGATGAGCGCGACGCCCGCCAGGAACGTCACCCATCCGACGATCGTCGTCAGGTGAGCGGTGCCGGGCGGGCGGACCCCCACGGCAGGCACTGCGGCATACGCCCTTGCCATCACTCCAGCGACCATGACGGTCTCCTTCCAATCGAACCGGCCCGGCTCTCGGGCACGGTTACCCGCCCGGCGCAGACTGCGCCGGGACGTCTTGTGGTGGGCGCGTCATGGCTGGACCGCCCCTTCCGGTTGGGACAGCACCTGGCTGGCCCTCCAGCGCCCATCGGGGGCCTGGGACAGCGCGACGACGACCACCCAGGCCTGGCCCGGCAGGGTGGCGCCGTTGGCCGCGTGGGCGGTCACGGTGACGAAGACCCGGCGGGCGGTCGAGGCGTTACTCACCGGGGGTGGTGGCTCGGTGTCAGGGCGCACGGTCGTCGACGTCCACCCGTGGTTGGCCGACAGGGTGAGCCACCATGCGCCACCGCCCGCGGTGAGCGCCGAGACGCGAGCTGCGGCCTCCGGTGTCATCCACCGGGCCGCGCGCCGGGCCGCGTCTTGCGGCGAGGCGTCGAAGGCGGTGTCGTAGCGGAACGTGGTTTGAGCGACGGCAGCCGCCACACTCTCGGGGTCGTCGTCCTTGACCCCGCGCACCTCTCCCCCGCGGGGGAATCCCGTCCGTCCTGACGGGACGGCATTGGGCGCGGTGAGCAGTGCGGTCGACGAGCTGCGTGGGGACGTGGTCCCCGCGCTCCGCGGCGACGACGAGGAGGACGTCTCAGCAGGCACTGACGGGCGCTCGACGGCGCAGCCGGCCAGCAGTACCGCGACGGCGCACGCGGCGCTCCAGACAGCAGCGGGGAACGGTCGGGGCCTGGTCATGGGATCCTCCGAACGACCCAGTCAGCGGTGTCGAATGCGGAGGCCTGGACCACCTTGACGACGTCCCCCGTGTGCGGGGCGTGGATGAAGCGGCCACCACCCAGGTAGAGGGCTACGTGACCCCACGCTCCGTCGCTGGAGGGGTGGAAGTTGATCAGGACCACGTCGCCGGGGGCCATCGCCGCGAGCGGGTAGGGCTGGCCCATGGTCCGAGTCGCGACCGTTTTCAGCGCTGATGTGACGAGTTGGTTCGTTGTCCCGGCCCCGATGTCCACGTGGAACCCTTGGAAGGTGGCGTAGCGCACGAGGCCTTCACAGTCGAAGCCAACCGGGGGGCCGGCCGACCACAGGTATCCGGTCGGGCCGCGGGTGTCGCCTGCACCCCAGATGTAGGGATAGCCCAAGTACTTCTCGGCGGCCGCCACGGCGGCCGCGCCGCCGGCGGACCCACCTGTGGCGCCGAGGACGGTGAACGTCTGCGCTAGGGCGATGATGGTGGGGACGTAGTTGTCCGTCTCGGTGATCCCGGTCGGGAAGCCGCCGGAGGCGTACACGTTGCCCATGCCGGCGTTGTAGCCAGCCAGGGCGTTTTGGACCGCCGTCCCGTGAGTAATCCGGCCCGACTTCAGGGCGGCGTTCGCCTCCGCGAACAGCTCGCACATGAGCGCCCCCTGGGACGGGATCGCGTCGCCCGGGTCGAGGGCTGAGGCGGATCCGTTGTGGTCGTAGTCCTTGCCCCAGGTCGCCCAGGTCCCCGGCATGAACTGGGCGATGCCTTGCGCTCCCGCAGGCGACACCGCGGTGGGGTTCCAGGCCGACTCGGCCTGGATCTGGGCTGCGATGAGGGGGGCCGACTCATCGGGACACATGGCGCCGGCCTGCTCCACCAGCGCCACGTACTGCGGAGATACCAAGGCGGTGTTGAGCGTGCCGCTCCCCAGAGTCTGGAGCGCCGGTGACTGCCCTCCGATGGCACCGGCCAGGATCACCGGCAGAACTAGCGTCGCTGCGCCGAGGCCACCGACCGCCCACGTAGCGCCCTTCATTGCCCACCGGCCCGCGGTACCGCGTACAGCGATGTGGTCGACCCGTCGGCCGCCACGACCAGCGCCATCCCAGCGTCGGTCACTGCGGCGGGAGCTGTCGGCGTCGTAGCCGAGCCCACATCTGCAGCCGGAACGCTGACACCGCCGGCACTGGTGACCGTGCCCACTCCCCCGGTCGTGGTCCCAAAGGCCACCGCGGTGCCGATCGCGGACGTGGACCAGTCAGCGGGTAGCGGTTTGACTGCGCCGGTGCTCAGATCCAGCCAGGAGGAGCCGTACAGCCCCCACCGGGCGGACGGCGAGACCCAGAGGGGTAGCGAGGTAGCCGACCCGTCTGAGGACCCGAACTGAGCGGCCGGCACCGGTGAGGAAGTCCACACTGGAAGCCACGACGAAGTCGAAAACGCCCGCAGTACAACGGTGTCGGGCGATGCCGAGTAGGCGGCGACGAGGTCCTCACCGGCCACCCCGACCGCTCCAGCCCACGGTAGGTGGGCAGGAGCGGGGAGGGTCACACCGGCCCCAGCGACCCGGTCTGACACCGTCCGCCAGGCCTGGCCGGCGCCGGCGGCGATCAAGTCTCCAGTCGAGGTCGACCCGACCGCCGATGATCCGGCCGCCAGCACCCGCCACTGGAGCCGGCCAGCGGCCAGGACGCCAATGTGCTGGCCCTGGCCCTGCACGAGCACCCCGGCGCCCGTCGTAATGACGCCGGAGGCATCGCTGGGCAGGCTCCAGACGCCAACCCGGTGACCAGAGGCCGGCTCCCACGCTACAAGCTGAGATGAGGACCAGGCCACCACCAGGGCATGCCCACCCCCGGCTATGACGACCGGTCCTCCGGTCAGGTTCGACCCCATCACCGCGCCCGGCAGCGACGACGACCACACCTGGCTACCGGTGTGGTCGTTCAGAGCCACCACGGCCCCACTGTCCTCACTAGGGGTGAAGACCAAGCCCGCGGCCGACGCAATCGCGGCCGGAGACGAAGTGCCCAACGGCCGTGACCACGCGGCGACCGGGGACCATCCCGGCGGCACGGCAACCGGCATCTGTGTGGGCTGCGGTGCCGGCGACGAGGCGACGGCAGCCGGACGCGAGCCAAGCGACCACCCGGAACGGGTGGCTACCCAGGTCAGCCCGGCCGTCGCGCCACCTACAGCGACGAGGAAGGCCACGCCCAGGGCGGTGCCCCGGCGGGAGCGCAGGCGGGTGCGGCGAGGAGGATCCACCGGCGCGACAATCAACTGGCCCGCCGCTGTGATCACAGCCTCCAGGCCCTCGGAGAATCCATCGAGCCGCGCACGGATCGCCTGACCCGGCCGCCGAGCCGCTGCGGATGCGGCAGCGCTGAGCACCGCCGCAGACACGATGTCCCGCTCACCGTGAGCGACCACGAGGCCATCGACGAGGCCCTCAACTCGGTCGGCCACATCGCGGAGCTCCAGCCGCAGCACCGGGTACACCGGCACCCGGTGAGCATCCACCTTCGAGGAGTCCACGACGGCGCTCATGGTTTCGCCTGTGATGGTGCCCCCAGCGCGCACAACACCTGGACCACGGCGGGGTGGGTCCACCGTGGCCGCGTTGCGCGCTGAGGGCACCGGCCCAAGGACATGACCCAACTCGGACCGCTGAGCTGGACCTCCTCGAGCGGGCGACCGGGCCGCTGCAGCGCAGGCACACAGGCCTGACTGGTAGGGGCCGGGCGCCCCGCCCCACCCCCACCGCGCAGCGAACCCGTCACCACGATCTGGCGCATTGCCTCGCCTCACCCACTCTGGCCGCGGCTGGAGCGAGCCCCAGGTCCACGGCAATCGAGACACGATCCCCTCGCTCGGTCCTCGATCCCCCGCGTGTGAGCCTTAGACTCAGCGCCGGAAATCGAGCGCCTCCCTCAGGTCGCGTCCTTTTTCCCACCAGCCGGGCCGAGAGCTTGGTCCGCAAAAACTTTGGCTCTCGGTCCGGCCTTCACTACAGTGTAGACCACTGTCTACACTGTTGTGAGCGATTGACCTCAACCTATCGTGAGGCGCGGCGGGAACTAGCCTGTCTTGGTTATGGATTCGGTCAACACCTAGTAAGTAGACAGTAAAACTGTAGACTCTGGTCTACAGTTTTGCGGGAGGAGTGGCGATGGATCTACCTGACTTTGACCGCCGGCTTCTCCTGGCCATGGACTACGCCGAACTGAAGCCCGGCGATCTGTGGCGGCGGCTGCAGGCTGCAGGCCTCACCGTGAGCCGAGACCTCATCTACAAGCTGCTCAGCGGAGCACGGGACTCCCCCACCTACCAGCTGGTTGGCGGAATCTCCCAGGTGACCCAGGTCGACGTCAGGTGGTTCTACGACGCTAGAAGCCCACACGATCTGGCGCAGCTCGTGGAGCGTTACGGGCTGCGCTCAGCGCAGGCCCCTGAGGCCGCTCCCGGCCCACACGCACGCAAGGGCAGCCAGTCCGCCTAGGAGCAGGGCGGCCTGGTCGACCGAGATCGCGGCCACGATCGCGGCCGCGATGAAGAGCACCAGGGGCTCGACCGCATCGGTCATCAGGAGCAGGACAGCCATCGCGCGGCCGCTGACCGCCGCGTCTGCGTCCGCCCTCGCGACGCCACGCAGATAGCCCGACAAGGTGGGGCCTACTGGGCCGAACAGCAGGCCGGCGGCGCCGGCCAGCGTCGCCGTCCACGCAGCCGATTGAGCCACGCCCAACGCGGCCACGCTCAGACATCCGCCCAGCGCGAGAACGACGGATCCGTATACCCCAACTCCCCCGCGCCTCTCGGCGGCCCACAGCGCACCCAGGACCCCGAAGAGCATGCCGACACCGAATGCACCGAACGCCCACCCGTAGGAGGCCGGCGTCCAACCTGCAGCCCGAGCCCGCAGTGGCAGCAACACCAGAAGCAGCGAGCCCACTAGGGCTGAGACTGCGCTCTGAACAGCAAGAGTGCGGCGCAGGATCGGTCGATCCCCGACCCAGCGCAATCCGCCGACCAGATGACTGAGCACCTTCTCCGAGGGCACGGCAGTAGCAGCACTCACCGAGGGCAACCCTCGGCCGAGGACGGCGACGACAGCCAATGCGAGGATGAGCAAGGCGGCCGCCACGGCCGCCGGGCCGCCAACCCCCCAATGCTCGGTGAGTAGGCCGGCCGCAAAGCCGGCCCCGCCCTGCGCGAACCGTGCCAGACCCCGCTCGATCACCATGGAGGACGCCTGGCCCTCATCCGGAACCAGCTGGACCGGGTAGGAGGTCATCGCCGGCTGATGGACGCCGGCAATCGCACCTACCAGTACCGCGCCGACGATGAGCGTCCCGCTCGAGGCGTGGCCCTCAAGCGCCGCCCACCACCACCCCAACATCACCATGACCCGGGCCAATAATGTCCACACCGCGACCCGGGCGCTGCCGAGCCGGTCGGTGAGCGATCCCCCGAGCACCAACATGAGCGCGTACGGCAGACCACTTGCCAGCAGGATCACACCGGTCCCCGTGACAGTGCTGGCTCGTGAGGCCACCCACCCCAGAGTGAACACCCACAAAGCAGTCGCCAGCTCGTCGGACAGCAGCGCAGCAAAGAACGCCGGGACCCCCTCGTGCCGGAGAACCTGCGAGGGCGTTTCTTGCGTCGTGGAACCTGCCGTCATGTGTAGGGACCGGGGAACGGCACGATGTGGCTCGCGGCGTACACCGGTCTGGTCCCCTCCACGCTCCCCTCCCTCTCCCGTCGCCGGGACAACTCCCACCATCGACGGTAGACCGCCTTGGACTCCTCGACGAGCTGAGCCAACTCCCCCGCGTCCAAGTGCATCATGTAGTCATACATCTCGGCCGGCTCACGCCACTCCACCGGCCAACCGCCCGCCCACGACATCCAGTCTCGCATCAGGTGCCCGTGGGTGACGATCGCGACGTTGACCCACCGCAACGAGGCGTCGCGGTACTCCGGCTCGGCGTTCATCCAGTCATCACGCAACCGCACCCCGCCCGGCACCGCTGCCCACACCCGCTGCCGGCGAGATGCCGCGGCATCCACCGGACGGGCGAAGCGGACTCCCTCGAGAGCGTCCAGATGCTTCAAGCAAGCCGCCTCGGAAGTGCCCATGACCCGCGCCAGCTGCCAGCCCGTCATGACCCCAAAGGCTCGGAGCGTCTCGTAGGCCCTCCACCGATACGGGTCAGCCAGGACGTCGAGGATCTCCGGGGAGGGGTCGGGAGTCTCATCGAGCTCTGTCCGGTCCTGCACAAGCACAGCCTATGAGCGACCTCGATCCACTACCCTGAACAAGCCCCCTACCGCCCCACATTTCCGGGAGTTGAACATGATGCCCAGCATGTCCACCGGCGGCGGCCGTTGACCTAGGTCAGAACACGCCAGGCACCCTTCATCGGGCGTCGACTCCCCCGTGAGTCGGCGCCCGTGACCTTTTTTGGCCCCCGAAGCCCCAGAAGCAACACCTGCAACACGCCCGAGTGTGTCGAAGTGCTGTCGATCCGGATACCCGGCTGACAGGATGGGCTCCATGGCCACCGACTACCGCAGCTCGCGCCGCGCCGTGCAGGTGACCTTCCGCATGACAACCGAGGACAAAGCTCGGCTCAAGCGGGAGGCGGCCGAGGCCGGTCTCACGCTCACCCAGCTCTTCGAGCAGCGAATGCTCGGACATGCATACCCAGTGGGCAAGTCGGGGCCGCAGCCCCAGACCGAAAGGCTCAATCTCAGCGCCTAGAAGACCGCTCGGGGCAGTGCCCTGACATGACGAAGGCTCCCGTTGGAGCGGGAGCCCTAGTCGAAGAGTGAGGACCGAGTTCACAGCTCGGTTCCCGATTTGTAGCCATTCCCAGCCCTGGGAGGAGGCGGCTTTGTGCTGCCCACTGTAGCAACCCCTGACGACAACGAACACCCCGAAACGCCGAACCTCGGCGCGGGGGCGGCGTCATGAGCGCCGCCACGATCCTCGTCGACGACGTCATCCACGCCCCCCGCCTAGCGGCCGTGCCCTCGGCCGCCGACGGTCGCGCCGCTACCGCATGGCGTGGCCCCTCGAGCGCGCCCCGCGCGATCGTTGTTGCTCGGACCGGTGCCGGCCTCAGGGCCGCGGCGCGCGTCACAAGCGCCGAAGACCCAGGCTGCTACCGCGGCGTCACCCCGTGGACCGCCCGGCATACGTGGCTCGCCGGGATCCAGCTGTACCTGCGTCACTACCCCGAGGCCCTCGCCACCCCTAGCACCCGCGACGTCGTCTCCCTGGAGACGTTCATGGTCGTCCTGGCCATCACGGTCGACTACGCCGACGAGGCCACCGGCCGCAGCATCCGCGCCTGCAAGGCCACCGTCGCCGCCAAGGCCGGCTGCTCCCCCACCACCGTCCAACGGGTCTGGCGCATCGCCGACCGCCGCCTGGGCATCCTGCGGCTCATCCGGCGCGCTCGACCGCTCACCATGGCCGAGCGCTTCGACGTCCGCCACGGCCCCCGCATGGTCGATGGGAAACGCTGCCCCCAGCGGGGCGTCACGGCCCTCAGAGCGGCCCACACGCCCCGTTGGCTGCACTCCTGGGTGGCCATCGCCAGCATCCAGATCGAGCACGTACCTGTGGAAGTCTCGCCCTACGCGGCTGGCTCTTCTGTAGATATCGCACCCCTACCCCGTAGGGCCTCGCCAGAGTATCCATCTCACCTACCAACTTCCTCACCTTGCGGCCGAAACGCTGTCTCGCTCCGCTCGACCCAGCGGACGCGCTCCGCGCGACGCCACGACAGGGGAGGTGCCGGCCAGGATCAGCCACCCAAGGCCCGGAAACCACGCCAGAAGCTCGCTGGTGAGCGCCTGGCGGCCGATCTGGCACTCCGTGCGCCGTGGGCCGCAGGGCTCTCCCCCCGTCGTACAGCGGCCGGCCTGGCCGACTACGAACGCGCCGGCTGGACCGCCGGCGACTGGCTCGCGGCCGCCCGGGATGTCCTCCAGACGCTTAAGTGGACCATGCCCAGGGATGGGATCCACTCTCCCGGCGGCTTCATCCGCTGGCTCACGACCTACATGACACCGGACAACCCGAGCGCCATACCCATAGCCGCCGAGACTCTGCGCTGTGGCCGTCCCGAGTGCGACCACGGCTGGATCACCCCCACCGATCCACTCGGGCTCAGCCTCATCGCCGGCCCCAGCGCCAGGTGCACCTATTGCCGACCTGGGGCATGGCCCTTCGACGAGCACCTGGTCGACGAGCTCGACCAGGACGAGCCGCCCTTCTAGCCACAAAGGGGTAGATCGCCCGAGGTCGACCGGCGCCCAGCTGGACGCGAGAGGGGGGACCAACCCAACAGGTCGGTCCCCCTCCGCAGAAACCCCAAACGACTCGCTGGGGGTTCGCGCTACAGGAAGTGGAGAGTCTCCACCTCCCGACCGTGTGGTCCATCGGTGACAAGTTGCAGTCGCGCGCCCGAGCGCGTGGCCTTGTCGACCACCACCAGCAGGTTGATGGCACGACGAACCGCCTCTGTGATGCTCACTCCTGAGCTTTCCGCGAGATTCCGCAATGCCTCCGCGACCTCACGAACCAAGTTGACGCTGACCCGAACATAGTCGGCGTCATGCGAGCTTCGAACGCCCACGATCTTTGGCCGCGTGGCCGCTGTGCGCTGATGGTCCGCCTCGATCTCATCGCGTGCCTGTGCTTCAGCCAACATGTGAGTTCACCTCTATCTCCAAAATATGACCCCGGCTCCGGGTTTGCCCTGCTTGGCCGAATGCAGGGGGTTCGGCCAGGCGTGGTCCTCCTCGGCGTTGTGGAAGTCGCCGAAAAGGAAGGCGAGCCGCGGCGGGTCAGCTGCGGCTCGTCGGTGATCAGAAATCCGTAGAGGTCCGACGCAGGATTGCGCTCCGTACCCCATGACCAAGACAGTAGCAGTCTCACCAGATCCTCACCATCCCCTCATCTCAATATGTGAGTTGGGGAGTGCAGATGTCCACCATGTCAGGGTTCAATGTGAGGTGTCGGAGTTGGATCGGGCTCTTCAACCCGGCGCCCCTCAGCCAGAGCCCCTCCTGAAGGGAGTTGGTGGATGACCGAGCGCCTGCAGCGGGGTGGCCCGCATGAGGAATGGGATGAGCCAGACGTCGTGTCCGAAGGACTCGACGAAGCCGCCGGCGGCCCCCCTCGAGGAAGCCCCCGGAGCCCTCCCCATCAATGGGTAAAGGAAGACGTGCGCCGGATCAAGCTGCTCACCCGAATCGGGCTCACGGGCTACCTGGTCTTCTTCTGTTCGACGTTCTTGGCTGCGGGACTCGCCGTAGCGGTCTGGGCCCCAGCTCAGACCTGGGAGCGGATCAGCACGACGGTGACCTTCCTCCTCGGAAGCGCATCGGGCATCCTCGTCTCGACGGTCGCCTACTGGCTACCGAACCGCACGGATCGAGACAAGTAGGGCCAAACAGCTAGACCGAATACTTCATCCGTCAGGGCGCTGGAAAGCGAGGTGTGGGGTCGGCCCGAACGGGCATCCAGTCGGGTGCCCGTTTTTTGGTGCACGAGACAGGTTCACACTGCTGCCGAGCCGGGCCGGGGCGGCATCCTCGGAGATGCCGCACCGTCAGATGCATCCGGCAAGGTCTGAACCATGACCACCGCGCCCCCTCCCCGGCCGGGAACGCCACTGGGCCAACGCGAGAACGCCCAGGCGCCAGCCGCTCAGCCCCGTACACGGCACGTCTGGGTCACAATCGACGGCACGACACACGCCGGAATCCTCCTGGCCTGGCGACCATCTGGCGCCCGCTGGCGAGCACACGTCGCCTTCGCCGTCGTCGACGACCCGAGCGAACCCGGCCTGGTCGTCCAGTGGATCGACGCCCAGTACGTCAAACCCGCCCGAACCGAAGTGCCCCCATAACTACACAAACCCGATTTACGCCATGCGGCGACCTGGAGACAAGCCACGGTCTATCGACTCCCCTCCGCCTCGCAGATAGCCCGCCCTGCGAGGCCCTTCAAGAGCGCCGAGCACAACTAGGGGCGCTCTATGGCGCCTCCAGCGCCTCCGGGACGCTCTGAGGGCCGCACAGAGCGCTCTCAGCACGACCAGCGGTAGGAGGCGCCGGGCCTCCGGCCCGGAAAGAGGCCTAGGAGGGGTGGGTCCGGCTCGGGCACGCATCCCGAGGGGGCAAACCGACAGGCCTGGCCCTGAGGTGGACCTCAGCAAGAAACACCCCGGAAAGACACACTCACCTATTGACCCAATAAACCCAATAAACTACACTAGATGTATCAACACCGCACCATCCACCACACCAAAGGAGCCCCAACCATGAGCGACACCACCGCTCCCCGGGTCGAGCAGATCGACCCCACCCAAGCCATCATCGGCAGCAACCTCCGGCTCGACCCCCGGCTCGACAAGGACTTCCTGGCCAGCATCCGCCAACACGGAGTCCTCTCCCCCGTCGTGGCCACCCTTGACGAAGAGGGCCGACACGTCATCCAGTGGGGCCAGCGCCGCACCATCGCGGCCGTCCAGACCGGGCGCGCCACCATCCCGGCCTACATCGTCGCCGACATGGGCGACGCCGACCGGATCATCCGGCAGCTGATCGAGAACGACCACCGAGTCGCGATCACGACCGGAGAGCGGGTCGCGGCCCTCGCCACCCTGTCCGGCTTGGGCCTCACAGCCGCCCAGATCGCCAAGCAGACGGTGACCAAGCGCGCCGACGTCGACGCAGCCCTCACCGTGGCCGGATCGCAGATCGCCGCCAAGGCCGCAGAGCGGTTCGACTTCCTCACCCTGGACCAGGCCGCGACCATCGCCGAGTTCGAGGGCGACGTCGAGGCCGTGAAGGCGCTCACCGTGGCGGCCAAGCAGGGCCAGTTCGGCCACGTCGCGCAGGAACTACGGAACGAACGCGAACAAGCAGCCCGCAAAGCGGAGGCCGCCGAGGCTCTGACCAGCGAAGGGATCCCAATCCTCGAACAGTGGGACCCCTACGGCGCACACACCAAGGCCCAAGCCCTGCGCCGGCTCTGCGAGCCTACCGGCGGGAAGCGGAACGCACTGACGGTCGAGCAGCACAAGGACTGCCCCGGCCACGCCGCCCACATCAGGACCAGCTGGACGCGGGACGAGCACGACCAGCGGGTCGCGACCGCCGAGGCCGTCTACGTGTGCACCGAATGGCGCAAGCACGGCCACACCGATGTCCACGACCGACCGAACACTAAGCCCGCGCGCGACCAGATGACTGACGCCCAGCGCGAGCAGGCCAAGGCCGAGCGACGCGACGTGATCGACTCCAACAAGGCCTGGGACGCCGCCGAGCAGGTCCGGCGCGAATGGATCAAGGACTTCCTCACCCGCAAGACCGCACCCAAGGGCAGTGCGCACCTGATCGCCCAGGGCATCGCCACCTCGTGGTCCACCTCAGCCCAGGTCGACCATGCGCGCGTCTCCGAGCTCGCCCGGGTGTTCGGTGTCGAGGCCACCGCAGACGCCATCACCAAGGGCACCGAGGGCCGTGCCCTTGTCCTGGCTCTCGGGCGGGTCCTCGCGGGGTATGAGGCGCAGACAGGACGAGGGTCCTGGCGCGCGATGCGGGCGCACACCGCGCTGTACCTGAAGTTCCTGGCTGCGAACGGGTACGAACTCGCCGACGTCGAGAAGCGAGCCGCCGGGGTCAGCCGACGGCCCAAGAAGGTCGCCTAACCGGAAGTCCGCGTGGCGGGGGCCTCGGGACACCCCCGGGGCCCCCTTCCCCCATGACCCGACGCCTGGGTCCCGAAACAGCCAATGTACTCTATTAACCCAATACACCCAAGAAACTACACTTGACCTATCAACACCGCACCACCCACCACAACGAAGGAGCAACACCATGAGCCGTTGCTGGCCAGGAATCACCGCAGACCGGCGGGAAGCGATCGGACGGGCGGCGACAGCCGTCGTCCGGCTCCAGGTCGAACGAGCGTCAAGCAGGCGGACCACGACTTGAACGTGATCGTCAACAACCCAGCCGAGACCGAGCACAAGTGCTTTGGATGCGGTCGACGAGCTCGAGCAGATGCTGACCACGCTTGGGATCATGACCAGAGCGGAGGTCGAGGAGGCGTGGCAGTAGGCCGCGAGCCTGAGGTCGGGGCGGGGGAGTGGGCACGGTGACCGCGGGGACGAGGGCGACCCCGATGGACAAACCCCTGCGACGAATGCGGGGCCGGGCCATGCGAAGAGTGCCTGGCCCTGGTGCACTGCCACGCCGGGCGCGCAGGACTGACGCCGCCAAAGACGCCGTCCCCCCGGTGACGCCCTAGAGCGAGAGCCGGGGGGACGGACTATCAACACGACACCCGGGCACCACACCCAGGAACGTTCTCCAAGCATAAGAGCGATCCGCGGACAGGAGCCATGGGGGAGACACCAAAGAACCCAACCGAACCCATTGACGCGATAAACCCAAACAACTACATTCGACCCATCAACACCACACCAAAGGAGCACCAACCATGAGCACCAACCATGAGCACCATCACGATCTCCGGCAACCTCGCCGCTGACCCCGAGCTGCGCTACACCCCCGAACGGCAAGGCCGTGGCCCAACTGAAGGTGAGCGAGAGCCAGCCGTGCAAGGTCGGGGAGGAATGGCAGGACGGGAGCCCAACGTCTACCGGATCCAGGTCTGGGAAGGCCAGGCCGAGAACATCGCTGAGTCCTGCACCAAGGGTGACCGTGTCCTGGTCACCGGCGCAATGGCCACCGAACGCTGGACGGACAAAGACAGCCAAGAGCCGCGCACCTCGCAGTACATCAAGGCCAAAGAGGTCGGTTTCAGCCTGCGCTTCCACATCGTCCGCGCCACCAAGAACAGTGGCGGCCCGCGTGCGAACACGTCGCCCAGCCCCGGACGGACATGCCACGACCGAGGTCGACCAGTGGAGCGCCCCCCGCTGACCAGAAGACTGCGGGGCCGGGGGAGTTAACCCCGGGCCCCGCACCAGCCAGAACGATCAACCAAGCCAGTACACAACCAGAGGAGCTCAACCCGTGACGACATACGTCGTGGCGCTGTCCAAGGGCGGCAGCACCAAAACAACGACTGCGGCCGAACTCGCCGCAGAACTCGCACGCCGAGGCCGTCGCATCCTCGCTATCGACCTGGACCAGCAAGGGAACCTGACCACCCGGCTCGGGATCACCGAGGACACCGAGGTCGACGCCGTCTCAGCTGACGTCCTCCTGGGCAAGGCCAGCGCCACGACCGCGGCGATCGCCTCTCCGAGCGTCCCCGGGGCGTGGGTGCTGGCAGGTAGCCATGGTTTGGCAGACCTGGACCACCGGCCCGAAGTCATCACGTCGCTGCGCGACCACCTGCCCGAAGTGGCGGGGGAGTGGGACGACATCGTCATCGACACGCCACCATCGCTCGGCCTGGTCACTTTGGCCGGGCTCGCCGCCGCCGACGTCGTCGTCGTTTCCCTCGAATGCAAGACCGAGGCCTTCGACCAGCTGCGCCGACTCGTGGAAGTCATCGACGAGCGAATCGCGCCACGGCTCCATCCCGGACAGCGGGTCAGCTGGATCGTCCCCACCAAGTTCAACGCCCGCCGCGGCCTGGACCGTGAAGTCGTCGAGATCTTGACCGAGGACTATCCAGGCCGAGTCACCACACCCGTCCGCGAGGCGATCGCCGCAGCGGACGCCTACACCGCCGGCAAGCCCGTCAGCATCTACGCGCCCAAGGCGCCCATCACCGCCGACTACGCCCAGGCGCTCGAGGTCATCCTCGGCGCGAACCCAGACCGCGAGGACTCCTTGTCATGACGACCCGACGACCTACCCTCCGGGACCGCAACCGCGAAGCCATCGCCACGCCGCCCACCCCTCTACAGGCCGACGACGCCGAGACGGCAGCCTCTGCTACTCCTCGGAAGACCACGGCCGTGCGGCCGGGGTCGACAGACAAGGCGGTGCTCTCGATCACCGTCCGACCCGAGGACCTGGAGGGGGCCAAAGCCGCCTACATGTCCGACTGGGCCAGGGAAGGCCGGTACGACGGCTTCCCGAAGTGGCTCGGAGCCGCGATCCGCGAGCACGCCCGGCTCACCCCGGCCCAGCGGGCGGCGATCGAGGACCGCCGACCCCCCAAGGCCACCAGCCGCGGGCTGAAGCGGGCATTCCAGATGGACCCTGGCGACGTCCAGCTGATGCGCGACAGCATCCGCCAGGACCTTGAAGAGGAAGGCCACTACTACTCCGAGGCCGACTGGTGCGGCGACGCGCTACGGGCCGCCATCTCCGCCGCCCGGCAGCGAGCCGGCGGCACCCTTCCCCGGCCACCGGCCCGACTACCGAACCGGATGCCCGAGCGCTCCTAGACTCAACCCGTGCAAACCCAATAAACCTCAACAACCCGGTTCGGTGTCGGCATCCGCAACATCCTGGGCACCGACGCTCAACACATCAACACGACACCACACCGAGAGGGCTCCAGACCAATGACGACACCACACCGCACTCCCTACGTCGGGACTGGCGAAGACGGCGCGCGCCGAAGTGCAGAGATCGACCGCGAAGGGGCTGACACCCTCGGCCGGGCCGACATGGACCGGCAGTATGCCCTGCTGGAGTCCGCGCAGCGGTGGGAGCAGCAGGCCTACGTCCTCGAGCGGCTTGGCGGCCGCCCGACGCTGGCCACGATCGCCGAGTCGGGTGAGGTCGGGTCCAAGGAGTGGCTTGCCGGCCTCGCGCTACTGGGCCTATCGCCCACCGTCTCCGCTGACGCGGCACGCTTCACCGAATGGTCCAAGGAGAGCGGGTCTTACAGCTACGAGGGGGAGGGGGATGACCGGGCCGGCACGTTCCACCCTGTCCCGCGGATGGACTGGGAAGCGTGGGCGGCAGACGTCGACGAGCCCGTCCGGGGATGGTCCTCTACCGAATGGCGGCTCTTCCATCTGGTCGCAGCCATCACCGTCGCTGAGCGCACAATCCAACTGAGCGGGACACTGGACGCGCTCGGGTCATGGGAGGGCGAGGCACTGGACATCATCGTCCAGTGGGCCAGCGGCGGGAATCAGCGGGAACGCCTTGGTCGGTATGCCGCGATGACCACTCGACCGGCCGCAAGCCCGCGCTAGGACCGCTCGTGACCGACCCGATCTCGCCTCCCGGAGTCGTCCATGGCCAGCCGGGCAGTGCTGTGGCGCTGGCCCATTGTGCAGCGACTCTCACGGTCTCGTTCCTCGCGGTTCCGCCGCGGGAGGTTTTCGTGAGGTGGCGCCGAACCGGTCCCTATCTGGGGCTCTATGCGGAGATCGTCACTGTCCTGCTCCTGGTGGGGATCCCGTGGCCGTGGGCGATCGCTGCCGGCACGGTCGTCCTGGTGGTCCTGTTCGCCGCCGCCTCGGCGTTCGTGATCCAGCGCCGGATCACTGACTCGTGGTATCTGCGCTCCGGGATCGACTGTGCCCTCATCCTGGCCCAACGCCACCGGCGCACGGGGCGACTGGAACTTCACTCGTGGTCCGCGTGGCGTAAGCACCGCGGCCTGGGGCGGCAGGTCGCCGCAGCTGCCCTCCGCGACGCCCCGCGGCCGGTATGGATCCAGGCCGCCACCCCAGATCTCCGACAGCTTTACGCCGACGCGGGTGCGAAACCGGATCCGGGCGGGTCGCGTTGGATGGTGGTGGAGTAGGTGACCTCCTGGAGCTCGGAGCAGGCCGCTGCCATGACTGGGCTCCCGGAGGCCTGGCTCGTCATGACTATGCGCATCGCCGGTCCATGAGATCGCAGACGCGGACCAGGTCCGCGACGACCGCGCCCCGGTGCCTCGCGCCGGACGGTACTGCTACGAGCGATAGTCGTGTACTATGAATCCCGCAGACCCCCCCACACATGTGGATAAGGGGGTCTAGCTGTTTGTGGGCTAGATCTCTTCTGGCATGCGGCGGGGGTCCCGCTCAGCCAGGTGGTGGGAGTACCACTCCCAAGCGAACTCGTTCCCGGCGTGGCGGTCCACGTGCACATTGGCGCTCCAGGCCACCAGGTCGGCCATCTGTACCAGCTGCGAGGCGCGGGAGTCGATGTGTATGGCGTCCTCGACGACCCTGCGGTCGGCAAGCTTGAGGTTGCGGTGGGTCGAGCGGTAGGAACTGTCCGTGCCGTCGCCGTCCATGAACACCATGGCTAGGGAGTCGGTTCCTGCGAGCTCAAACTCGAGCCGTTGGATCAGTGCCGAGTAGGCCTGTTGTCTAGTGCGGGCGATGTCCTCAGGGGCACCTCGGCGCCATACCGCGCCGACTGTCAGGTTCTCGGTGCAGCGGAGCGTTTCCAAGCATTCGACGGCAACCTCGCGGCCGAAATCTTTCCAGTGCTCGACGTGGTTGTGAACGTGACGGTCGGGGATTCGCTTGGAGATCCGGCCGCGGCCGTTGACGTACTCGGTTGCGTGAAGCTCTCTGGTCACGGGGATTGAGAATTCGCGCCAGAGTCGTTTGCGGGTGTCGAGCCAGGACCGAAGGACGCCGGACCAGCGGTCGGGGCGGAACTCAACCCAGCCATAGACGACGAGCCCTGTCCTTGAGTGGCCGGAGTCGTCGACGTAGATCAAGCGGTCGAGGTTTGGGCTCACCCGCGCACCTTACGGATTACGCACCGGGTCCCGGTGGAAGCGTTCCAGTTCGGTCCGCCACTCGGCCACGTCACGCTCGGTCCGGGCCGACCGCTGGTAGGTGTCGAGGCGGTGACTAACGGCGACCACCCAGTCGTTGAAACGCGTGATGATTGCTGCACGGGTATGCGCATTGAACGTGCGGTCGGGACCAGTCGCCTGCTCTTTGCTCCAGTTCATCTTTGCCGCCGTCCAGAGCACGCCGGCCTTCTGGTGCTCCACCGATAGCCAGGTGGCCACCCAGGGCTCAGTCGTGGTGTCGAGCCGGTCAATGGCTTGTTTGACATCTCCAAGGTGTGAGGTGAACGCGTCGCCCACGCCGAAGTCGGCCTCGTGCAGCGAGAGGTCTCTCAGGGTGTCACGTAGGTCTCGGAAGTCGGGGGCTGCGGCCATGTGGCCCATTCTGGCGTGAGCAGACCCGGTGGGGTCGACGCCGCACTGTCGTCGCCGGGATGTCTCAACGAACACGCGGGCCCTGCCCGCGTGTCTGGAGAGATAAGGCCAGCGGGCTTGGGACGTCGGGCTGGTCGCGGTCCCTGATCTACGGACTGGGGCCAGCTGCCGACCTTGCGGCGCCAGACGGCACCTTCTGGGGCCGCCAAGCATGGTGTCTCGATCGGGGTCATGCTGCGCGACTTGGGCTTTCACCCACCGGAGGACGCGAGCAGACCGTACGAGGGGCGCTATGCCTTGTCGTGGCGGCCGCGCCGTAAGCACAGGCTCGGGAGAGTGGAGTGCCCTCAGCAGTAGCGAAGCAGGCTCAAGACCCAGGCGCCATCAACCTGATCAAACTGCAGCACCCCTCTGACGATGCCATCGGGCTCTTTGAAGATCACGAGGGTAGCTGGCCCGCGCGGCTGGATCACAGCAGTGGCCTCTGGATTGCGGGAGGTGAACTCTGTTGCAGCGGCCCATCGTGTCGCCTGCTGGCCCGGTGTTTCCTTGCTGCCCATCTGGCTGTCGGGCTGGCCGACGTTGACCCCGAGGTTCTTTCCCGATGCATCGAGGCAGTCGACCGTGATCGCCTCCGTCAAATCCCCAATCGACGATGCCGTACTCGATGATCCGGCCCCGGGGAGCAGGTTTGGGCCGCCCGTCGATGCCAAGGAACTGACCGCGAGTGTGGCGGCAGCGGCTGTCCCAGCAGCAGCCACCAGGTACGACGTTCGCCGAACTCGCAGCTTGCGTCTGCCCAGCTCGGCGGCCTTGCCTGCCAAGTTGCCCGGATCGGGCACGTCCCCGGCCAGCTCACGTAGTCCTCTCGCCAGTGCGTCCTCTTGATCGCTTCGAATCATGACTGGCCCTTCCCCTTGGTCGCGACGGTGTCTTCGGAGTCCAGCTGGTAGCGACGGAGTTTGGTCATGGCTCGGTGGGTCAGACTTTTGACGGCGCTGACCGAACACCGCATCGTCTCGGCGGTCTGTATTTCCGACAGATCCTCGTAGTAGCGCAGGACAATCACCGTGCGTTCCCGAGGTTCCAAGGAGCGCACCGCCGCCAGGAGAGCCATCGAGTTGGCGAGGTCGATTGCTGGATCAGCACTTGAGTTGTGATTGTCCAGTTCGGCCGTTGGGAGCTCGAAGCCCATTCGATGACGACGGCGCCAGTCATGGACCTGGCGCGTCATCGTGGTACGGGCGTAAGCGTGTACGCGGCCTTGGTCACGGATCTTGGGCCAGGCCACGTACATCCGAGCGAGGGTCTCCTGGGTGACGTCCTTGGCCAAGTCGTAGTCGCCAGTCAACAGGTAGCCCAGCCGGACGAGGCCGGCTGAGGCCCGGCTGGCGAAAGCCACAAACTCTTCGTCGCGGTCCACAGCACCTCACCCTCCTTCTCAGAAATCCGGCCAACACCACGAACCGCCAACCCTCTGGCTCATGTCGTCCATGTATAGACGCCATCTTGAGGCACGTAGTTGCGGCCCAGCTCACCAGGAATCTTCACCACGCGGAGTCGCCGGAGGCCGGCCGAAGCACTGGTCACCTCACTCTTGACATCCTTTCTAGCGGGGGAGGACCCTGTGCACAGTGCACGGAGAGGGGTGCACCATCGGACGAGGGGAAGCGCACTCATGGCCCAGTTGCGACTGATCGGCTCCTTTATCGCGATCGGATTGGGGCTAGCCGGTGGCGTCGCTGCGGCGTCCGCCACCGGAGTGATCACGGGGGCCGGACCCACCCCCCTCACTGCAAAGGCATGCCCCAGCGGGCAGCTCTCGGTCGGCGACGTGACATATGAAAGCGACCTTCCCCGGGTCCCCACCTCCGATGAGACCCCCAATCCATCGGAGGCCACGAACCGTCAGATCACGGTGCCATCAGCCGCCCCTGTACCTGAAAACGTCCAAACCGTGCCGGACGACGCGACACCAGTGGAGAAGGCACAGAACTGGCTCCACGCCCGCCCCGACCTCACGGCCAAGGGAGGCTCACTCGCGGAGGCTGTGCCAATCGATGACGCACACAAGGTCGTGGACATCACGGACAGTGCCGGCGACCGTGTAGCGCAGCTAACCTTTGCCCTCCACGGAGCGAACTGGCGCATCGAAAACATCCGGGAGTGCGCACTATGAAACGCGGAATCCTGCTGGCCATCGCCTGCTTCATCGCGTCGTTTGCAGCTACCGTCCCAACCGCAGCCCAGGCCTACACGTGGCAGAACTTCTACACCGGGAATGGCGGCAAGTGGCCCAACTACTCCAACGTGTACTACCTCGTTCGTCAAGGCTTTCCGTCATCGACCTACTACAACCGGGTTGAAGATGGAGCCACGCAGTGGAACAACATCGGCGGCAGTAGCGGCATCGAACCCGACCTGCTCTACAACGGATCCACCACGAACGCTGGCGACCCCAATGCTCCTTGCAGCGCCACGTATAGCGGCGTCTACTGGCGCAATCTGGACTTCATCAGTACCGCCACCTTGGGGTACACACCCCACTGTGAAAACTCCTCCGGAGTCGTCACTCGGTTCTCGATGTCAATCGACAATCGAAGCACCTGGTACGTGGGGAACGGAACTCCGGGCAGCAGTCAAGACGATCTGTGGAGTACCACCTCGCACGAGATGGGACACGCGACGGGTTGGATGGGCCACTACAACGCTGGTGATTCCTTGTGCGCTGACAACCAGTACCAAGCGACCATGTGCCCGATCTATTTCACTGGCACTGTGCGTTGGCGAACGTTGGACTCAACGACGGTCGGCCTCTTCCAAGCCGCCTACTGACACAACCACCGGGTGGGGGCCTGTGCTGACATGGGCAACCCGGTAGCCTGATGTGGATGCTTTGCGTCCTGAGGCCCGTGGCTTGGTCGTCAAATGTGGGCGTCGATTGGTCGTGAATGTTGACGTCATCGATTGGCACAGGATGGTCGTGTTCGCGAATGTTGACGCCGGTCGAGAGGTGGGTAGGGCGCTCCGCTAGTTATCTCATGTGACTTGCCTGGAGATCGAAATCGGCCCTGTATTGCTCCATCGCCGCGGCGGCGCGGTCCTCGTCCCCGCCGAATAGGCCGCTCTGTAGCGGGGCCCACCGCGCGCCCTGGACGGAGAGCTGCTGGGCAAAGTCTTGGAGGGGGTCACCGTGGCCGCGGCGAGACCGCCACACCGAACGCCCGAGCCAGGACGAACGACGCCATCGCTCCTCGGGGGAGCCGGCGTAGTGCCGAGCGATCACATCCGTGGAGATGAGACCGAGCATGACCTCTGCCCGGTCGAACTCGGAGTCAAAGCTGCCTTGGTCGGGGAGTTGGTCGCGGAACAAGGGCCTGAGGATGTGATGGAGCCAATCGGCCACTGGCGTGTAGTACTTCCCAAGCCTGTTCTGGGTGAAGTCCTCCAGGGCTTCCCGCTGGCTCTTGCCGGTGTGGACAACTCGGACGACTACCTGCGGGCTCCACTCGTTCGCAAATGGTGCGTACGGGTGGCTTGCCTCCAAGAGCGGGACCAGCGTGGACCGATTCTTCTCGCGAACTGACTGCTCGGCCAGCAGTACGCGCAGGCACTCCCACCTGCCGCTGGCCACGCTAGCCAGCGCGGCCGTCATCACCGATGTCAGGCCGGGAATGTGGGCCAGGTCTGTGAGGTCGGTCGAGCCGCTGGTGATCGCGCTCGGTGCCGCGACGAATGACTTTATGCCGGTGGTCCAAGGGGTCAGTGATTCAGGCGAGCCCCACCGCGCGGCGACTTGGAGAGATGCACAGAACGGCTCCACCGTGGCCCACAACTCCTCGGCATGCTCCGCCACGCGCACGACTTGGTCCTCGCCCGGCCCTGCCAAGGGTCGGACCCGATCCTCATCGGTCAGGACCGCGATGACACGGTGAACCTCTTGGGCCACAAGATCATCTAGTTGGATGCGCCGCTGGGGGTCAAGGAGCAGGTCCTTGGTGAGCCGCTTGAGAAGGTCCGCTCGGTCGGCCTCGTCTACATGCTCGACAACCTCAAGCGTCGCGGCCGGGCCCAGTTGCTTCTGGCCCATCAGCCCGTGGATGGTGGTCACCAGCGAAACCGCGGCGGGCGTGTAACCCGAGCCGAACAGATCCGCATAGTTCAGGTCGCTCAATATCTGACCAGCCCCCAGGTCCCACTCAGGCACGGCGCCCGCGTCAAAGCGCACCGGGATGAGCCAGGTGCGGCCTGGCGGCATCTTGCGGAACTCATCGATGGCGAGAGTGATCTCCTCGTTCATGTAGGACTTGTCTTTGGCCCTGGAGTTGTCCGAGAAGCAGGCCAGAAACACCAGCGAGCCGTTCCGGATCGCCTCGCGGATCTTGGCCTTCCACGCATCACCGGGACCAAGCGCTGTGCGATCACGCCAGTAAGGCACCCCCGCGGCCGTTAGAACAGCACAGAGCTCATCCACTTTGGTGGTGTCCTCGTGCACGTAGGACACGAATGCGTGGTTTCCGTCAGGGCTGCTCACAAGGCGGCATCCTACGAAGCCGCACCCTCATCCCGTCGGGCACCGACCCACGACGCCACAACTCCGTCATATAGGTCTGCTTTCGGTCGTTTTCGGGCGCTTCGCGCAGGGTGCGGTGTCGGCGGTCGGGTGGAGCATGAACGCGTGGCCTGAAACCCTCGTCCGAAACTCGTTCGCCTGATATTGTGTGCACGCCCGTTTTAGGGCGGCTTAACATGACGTCACCATCCATCACCGTGAAGAGGACCTACAGATGACGCATGGGCCATCGATCGTTGGTTATGCGCGGGTCTCTACGGAGCGGCAGGACGCCCGAATGCAAGTGGACGCTCTGGAGACTGCGGGGTCGGTTCGGGTCTTCGTCGATGTTTCCTCGGGCGCCCGCGCGGACAGGCCGCAGCTGGCTGCCGCATTCGATTATCTCCGGCCAGGAGATGTGTTGACGGTATGGCGGCTGGATCGCCTTGGGCGGTCCCTGCGCGACCTTATCGACCAGGTGAGGGCGATCGAGGCCCTCGGCGCGGGGTTCCGGTCGCTGACGGAGGCGATCGACACCACCACGCCGGGGGGGCGCGTCATGTTCCACATCTTCGGAGCCTTGGCGGAGTTCGAGCGGGATCTCATCCGGGAGCGGACCAAGGCCGGTCTTGCGGCCGCGGCCGCCGTGGGCCGACACCCGGGCCGGCCCACAGTCATGACACCCGAACGGGTCCAGGCCGCTACCCAGCTGCGCGCCCAGGGCCGCTCGCTGGACTTCATCGCTCGAGCGCTGGGGGTCGGCCGCGGGGCTGTCACCCGCGCCCTCGAGGTGCGCAGCTCTGGGGAGGCATCGTGACGATCCGCTACAGCCGCTGCCGAGTCGACGTCAGCCCTCAGTCGGCAATGATGGTGTCCATGGCCATCGATGAGTCAGAGCACGAGCGAGGCAGGCAGGTCGTCGACCAGGCGCGCGCCGGCAGCGCGCTCGAGGTGGCCTTGGGTAGAGCCCATGCGCTGGTGTCCCGCGCTGCTCATGGGCTCCTTCCGAGCGGCGACGCCGACGTTGACGTTGAGCAGTTCTCAGCCTCGATGCAGTGCTCAGAGGTTGCTCATCTCTTGGAGGCCTGTGGGGCCAGCCCTGACGCCGACGCACTCTCGGACGACTCCCCGAGCGGAGAGCCGGGGGAACTGCTTGCCACGGCGGCCGAGGTCCTCGACGAGATCCCAGTCGACCAGCGACCGACCAGGCTGGTCTCGGCTCGTGGTCACCTGGCAGCCGCCATACTCTCGCTGCCGGACACGACGATCTCCTAACGCGCCGTGGCGACTAGCGCGAACGACCTCCTCGACGAGGCCCAAGCCCAGATCTGGGCCCTGGCCCAAGAGCTGCCTGCGCGAGCCCGCCCGCGCCGGGCCGAGGCCCGCGCCGCATTCGCTGCCCAGGTCGCGGCCTGGCCAGGTTTTGCCCGGGCCGCGCTCCGGGTGTTGGACGCTACGGACCGGTCGGGGGAGAGGTCCGAGGTCCGGCAGACGCTGGTGCGTCTGGCGAGCAGCAGCATCCGCGGTAGCCGCGACGTCGCCCCCGACGCGCACCTGGTACGAGCTGCCGCGTTGTTGGGGGCCGGGGCTGACGCGGTCACCGCCGGCCTCGATGCTGCCGTGGCCACCGACCTGGGGACCAGGGATCGGGTCTTGGCTGCGGTGGAGAGCGCGGCCCGATTCACCGGGGCGTATGCCGAGCACACGAGCACCCGGGGGGCCAATACAGCCGCTAGGTGGTTGGCCCTGTCGGCGCAGGCTGGTGGTCTCATCGAGACCACACCTGTCCAGCGCCGCAGCGACTCGACTGCCACGCCGATCCTCGGGAGCCAGGAGGCGCCGCTGGTGGCTGCGGTCGACCGATGGCGACGTTCCGCCCAAGCCATCCTGGCCCCGAGCCCGCAACCGAGCGCGTCCCTGCCGCGTGTGGCCACGTCGCTGGCCATCGTCTACGCCGCTGCCGCCCAGGCCAGCGACGTCAGCGACCACGACCGGGGTTCCCATCGCGCATCAGCGCGAATGTGGGCGGCCGCGTCGAAAGCGTGGCCGCCACATGTGCAGATCCCCGGTCGGCCGGACGAGGACCTCCACCACGCTGTGACCGCTCTACGGGCTGGGTTGGTCGGTGCGGGGCGCAGCGCCGAGCGGGATACCGCCACGGCAGCCGCCCTGC
>JAJPIW010000100.1 GCA_021324575.1 Intrasporangiaceae bacterium
CCACGGCCACGGACGAGACCAGCGACCAGAACTGCGCTGCGAGAACGGGCACCCGGTCGACCCGGACCCACCAGCCACGACCACCAACCCTGACCCGCCGACCCCGGCCGATCCGGACACCGCGCAGGCGGAGCTGGCAGCGCAGGTGTGGCTGCGCCGGTTGTACCTGTCCCCCGACGGGCGGGACCTGGTCGCGATGGACTCCCGGCGACGCACCTTCGGAGGGTTGCTGCGCCAGTTCCTGGTCCTGCGCGACCAGACCTGCCGGGTGCCCTGGTGTGAGGCCCCGATCCGGGCCGTCGACCACGCCACCCCGCACGCCCGCGGCGGACCCACCCACGCCGAGCAGGCCGACGGCACGTGTGTGCGGCACAACAACGTCAAGGAAGAACCCGGCTGGAACTACCAGGTCACCCGCACCGGCCTGCACCACCCCGACCACGCCGATCTCGACGACCCGAAAGGTCCCGGCCCGCACACCATGACGGTCACCACCCCCGCCGGCACGGCATACGAGTCCACCGCGCCACCCCTGCTCGGCTGGGGCACCCAACCGGTCGAGGACGACCGACCCACCCGACCCTTGATGGCCACCGAGAACCGACCCCTGAACCACCTCCAAACCCGGCTCGACCGCGGTGAGGACTTCCACGACGCCGACTGGACCCAGTACGGCCACCTCACCCACCTCGCCGCCGGCTGAGCCCCGAACGCGACCCCGGGACGTAGGATCGCGCTGTTCGTTTCACTCGGTTCCCACACCGCCCGACGATGGCCCGGCGCTGCCGCTCAAAGGCGCCCTTCGCATGATCTGCGCACCTGTCCCCGTGTCCTCGGAGCCACAGCCGGCGCGGTGAGCGCCCGGAAGTCGAGTCCCAGCTCGCTGCGGAGCATCCGCAGGCGATCAGCGCACGGCTGCTGGGGACATCTCATCATCGCCCCGCTGTGGGTCGCTTACGACGCCAACCTCGGCACGCTCCTACGCACCTGCGATGCGGTCGGTGCCTGCCTGGCCGTGCCACGGACCCCGCACTATCGCGACGCGCTCGCCCGCGGTGACACTCTCGGCCGGGCCCGGCCGTGCGTGCACTGGGTCCAGCCGTCCAAGGAGAGGTGGATCGAGGAGCACAGGTCGGCGGGCTGGTCCATCGTCGCCGTCGAGCTCGCCGAGGACTCGGTCCCCCTCACCCGTCTGGGCCCGGCCGCCCAGCCAACGATCGTGCTGCTCGGCCACGAGCACCACGGCATACCGGAGGCCGTCGTCGAGCAGGCCGACCGATGTGTGGAGATTCCGATGGTGGGCCGGGGGGCGTCGCTCAACGTCGCTGTGGCGGGCAGCCTGGTCCTCTACCGCCTGGCCGGGCTGAGCTGATGGCGAGGACACTGACCGGCCGCTGGTGCGTGCCCACGTTCGGTGTCGGGGCATCGCTAGGCTGCCGATGTGCCCGAAGACGACGACGCGCGCGGTGAGGAGACCTTTGCCGTCGAGACCCAGGAGTGGGTCGCCGCCGTCTCGGACGCGCGCGACCGCGGGTTCGCCTTCTTCGACTGGCTGACTGCGGTGGATCGCACCTACGACGTCGACCGGCCGGGGTTCGACGTCGTCGTGCGGCTGCTCGACGTGTCCCGGATCGGGGAGCTGCGCGGCATACGGATAACCACCCGCCTGGCAGAGGGTGAGCCGCTCCCCAGCCTCACCGCACTGTTCAAGGGCGCGGCGTGGCACGAGCGCGAGACCCACGAGATGTTCGGGATCGACGTGACCGGCTTCGACGACGGCAGCGGCTACGGGCTGCGGCCCCTCCTCCTGCCCGACGGCTTCGAGGGGACGCCGCTGCGCAAGTCGTTCCAGCTGGCGGCGCGGGCGAGCAAGCCGTGGCCCGGCGGCAAGGAGCCGGGCGAGGGCCACGACACGGCCAAGTCGCCGAGCCGGCGCCGCGTCCAGGCCCCTGGCGTCCCCGACCCGCAGTGGGGTCCGCGATGACCGCCCTCGAGGTCACCTTGCGTGCAGTTGCGGTGCTCGCCGCCTTCCTCGTCCTGCCCTTGCTCGTCGGCCAGACCGAGCACAAGGTCATGGCCCACATGCAGGGCCGGCTCGGGCCGATGTATGCCGGTGGCTTCCACGGCTGGGCCCAGCTGGTCGCCGACGGGGTCAAGTTCGTCCAGAAGGAGGACCTCACCCCGGCCGCGGCCGACAAGCGGGTCTTCCGGTTCGCGCCGGCCATCGCCCTCGTCCCGTACCTCGTGGCGCTCTCGGCGATCCCGATCCACCCCGGCGTCCAGGCCGCGACCCTGCCGGCCAGCGCCGTCTTCGTCCTGGCGATCATCGGCGTCGGCATCATCGGCACCCTCATGGCCGGCTGGGCCAGCGCCAACAAGTACGCCCTCCTCGGCGCGATGCGCGCGGCCGCCCAGCTGCTGTCCTACGAGCTGCCGATGGTCCTCGCCGTCTCCTCGGTCTGCCTCGCCGCCGGGTCACTCTCCCTGGCCGGCATCGTCACCCAGTGGCACTGGTGGTGGCTGGCCTGGCAGGCGCCGGGTGCCGTCGTCTTCCTCACCGCGGCCGTCGCCGAGCTGCAGCGCCCGCCCTTCGACATGCCGGTCGCCGACTCCGAGATCGTCTTCGGCGCCTACACCGAGTACACCGGCCTGCGCTTCGCCTTCTTCCTCCTCTCCGAGTACGCCGGCATCGTCGTCATGTCGTTCCTCTTCGCCGTCCTGTTCCTCGGGGGATGGCACGGTCCGTATGCCGGTGCGCTGGGCTGGTTGTGGACCGTCGCCAAGGCGTTCGCCATCGCGATCGTCATCATCTGGCTGCGGGTAGCCTGGCCCCGGCTGCGCGAGGACCAGCTGCAGCGGCTCGCCTGGCTCGTCCTCGTCCCCCTCGCCCTCGGCCAGCTGCTTCTCACCGGCGCCGTGATCGCGGTGACCGGCTCATGAGCGGCCTCGTTCCCGGCATCCTCAAGGGCCTGGCCACGACGGTCCGGACGATGACCAAGCCCACCCACACGGCCGAGTACCCGGACGCCGCACCGGAGCTGCCGCCGCGGTCGCGTGGCGTCATCGCACTGCTCGAGGAGAACTGCACCTCCTGCATGCTCTGCGCGCGGGAGTGCCCGGACTGGTGCATCTACATCGACTCGCACAAGGAGACCATCCCCGCAACGACGCCCGGTGGCCGCGACCGGCAGCGCAACGTCCTGGACCGGTTCGCCATCGACTTCTCGCTGTGCATGTACTGCGGCATCTGCATCGAGGTGTGCCCGTTCGACGCGCTGCACTGGAGCCCCCAGTTCGAGTACGCCGAGCTCGACATCCGCGACCTCATCCAGGAGAAGGACCGGCTCGGGCAGTGGATGCCGACCGTGCCGCCGCCCGTGGCGCTGGACGAGCACTCCGCCGACCCGGCCGAGCTCGCCGCCTCCAACAAGCCGCCGCGTGCCGCCGGCCTGGTCGCCGGTGGCCGGCCGGCGCGGGTCGCCCGTCCCGCCGCGGCCGCCACGACGGCAGCCGAGCCGACTCCGCCGGTCGAGCCGATGCTTCCGCCGCGCCGCCGCGGGCCCAGCGCAGCCGAGCTCGTCGCCCGCGCCTCTGACATCGCCGAGCAGCAGGAGAACGGGGGAGAGGCGCGGTGACGGCATACGACATCGCCTTCGCCGCCCTCGGCGTCGTCGCGACCGGCGCTGCGCTCCTCGCGGTGACGACGCGTCACCTCGTGCACTCGGCCCTGTGGCTCGTGGTCACGCTGGGGGCCGTCGCCGGCTGCTTCCTCGTGCTCGGGGCCGAGTTCGTCGCGCTGGTCCAGCTGCTCGTCTACGTCGGCGCGATCGTCGTCCTCGTCCTCTTCGCGCTCATGCTGACCCGGGCACCGATCGGCCCGAGCAGCGAGCACACGACCTCGCTGGCCCACCGCGGGCTGGCCGCCCTCGTGGGCGCCGGGACGGCCACGCTCCTGCTCGCGGTCCTGCTCCCCCTCGCCGGCGGGCCGGTCGACCGCCGCGAGGTCGCCAGCGGCCAGCTCGCCCGCGACCTCTTCGGCACCTGGGTCTGGCCCTTCGAGCTGCTGTCCGTGCTGCTCCTCGGCGCGCTCGTAGCGGCCTTCGCGGTCTCCCGCGCAGTACGACCGGACACCGGATCTGCAGGCGGCACACCGTGATCCACCTCGCCGGACCCTACGTCCTCGCTGCCCTGCTCGTCGGCATCGGCCTCTTCGGCGTGCTCGCCCGGCGCAACGCCGTCCTTGTCCTCGTCGGTGTCGAGCTCATGCTGAGCGGAGGCACGGTCCTGCTCGTCAGCGCCGGGACGGCCGGCCAGGACCACTGGACCGGCGGCTCGATCCTCACCCTGTTCGTCATCACCATCGCCGCGGCCGAGGTCTGCCTCGCGCTCGCCGTGATCCTCGCGGCCTTCAGGCTCCGCGGCCGGATCGACGTCACCGAGGGGAGCCGGTGATGGGGCTCCTCCTCGCCGTCGTCGCCGTTCCGGCCCTCGCTGCACCCTTGGGACTCCTCGCCGCCCGCTCACGGAGCGCCGCCCGAGCCGTCGCGGTCGGCGGGCTCGGCATCGCCCTCGTCCTCGCGGCATACGCGCTGCTCACCCGCTCCGACCCGGCCGACCTGGTCTCCACGTTCCCGGCCATCGATACCGGCGACCTACGAATCCCCCTGCAGCTGCAAGGAACCGGGCCAGCCCTGCTCATCGCCGCCGTCGTTGCCCTCGTCGGGCTTGCCGTGCAGGTCTACTCCGTCGTCTATCTCGCCGACGACGACCGGTATGCCGTGTTCGCGGCGACCGTGTCGCTCTTCACGGCCGCGATGCTCCTCGTCGTGCTGTCGTCGGACCTCGTCCTCACCCTCGTCGGGTGGGAGGTCATGGGCTGGTGCTCGTACCTGCTCATCGGCCACTGGAGCCGGCGCGAGGGACCGCGGCGGGCCGCTCACAAGGCGTTCATCGTCACCCGGGTCGCCGACATCGGCTTCGTCCTGGGGGTCGTGATCCTCGCCGCGGGAGCCGGGAGCACGGCATACGACAAGGTTCTCGCGTACTGGACCCAAGGCTCTGCCGATCGGACCCTGCTCAGTCTCGCGCTCGTGCTGCTCGTCATCGGCGTGCTCGGCAAGTCGGCCCAGATCCCGTTCCAGGACTGGCTGCCCGACGCGATGGAGGGCCCCACGCCGGCCTCGGCACTCATCCACGCGGCGACCATGGTGGCGGCCGGGACCTTCGTCCTCGCCCAGCTGTTCCCGATCCTCGTGCTCTCCACCCCGGCCCGGGTCGTGCTCGCCGTGAGCACCGCGCTGACGATGGTGCTCAGCGCCATCACGGCGTTCGGCCAGTCCGACCTCAAGCGGCTGCTGGCCTGGTCGACGGTCAGCCAGGTCGCGGTCATGCTGTCGGCCCTCGCCTCCGCTCCGGCGTCGGTGGGTTCCGGGCCGGGCGTCCTGCACCTCTACGCGCACGCCTTCTTCAAGGCGCTGCTCTTCCTCACCATCGGCTGGCTCGGCGTCGCTGCCGGCGGGACCTCGGCCAAGGCCGTGCGGGGGGTCGGCCGCCGCTCCGAGCTGCTCCGGGTCGCCTTCCTCTTCGGGTTGCTCGCGCTCGCCGGTCTGCCGTTCGTCGTGGGCGGCGTCTCCAAGGAGGCCGTCATCGCGGCGGCCCACGAGGGCGCGCAGGCCGGCGACCCGGCCGCCTGGGTGGTCTTCGCCGCCCTGCTGCTGACCGTCGTCCTGACTGCGGCGTATGCCGCCCGCGCGTACCTCGTCGTCTCGGCCCCCACCGGTGAGCGCGACGGCGCAACCTCTGCGGACGACCCGGCTCCCTCGGTCCCGGTCGGCGTCTCGACGGTGCTTGCCGTCCTGCTCGGCGGGACCGTCTTCGGCGGGCTGGTGCTGCTCACCGACCTGCTGGGTGTGAACGGCGGGGTCGATCTCCCGATCCTCGTGCTCACCGTGGTGCTCGCCCTCGTCGGAGCCCTCCTGGCCTGGCGACTGTCGTCCAGCCCTGACCAGGTCCGGCGCAGCCAGGCGGTCCGGGTCGACCCGGCCGAGCGGCTGCTGGGCTCGCGCATGGCGATGTTCGACAACGGGTTCGGCATCGACCGTGTCTATCGGGTTCTCGTGGCCAGTCCGGTCATCGCGCTGGCCGGACTGGTTGCCGCAGCCGACGACTCGATCGTCGACGCGACCGGACGGGTCGCCGCCCGCGGCGTCACGTGGCTGGGCAGGACGAGCCACACCCGGCACGAGGCCGAGCGACCGGCCACCGGGCTGGTCTGGGTCGGGGCGGCGGTCGTCGTCATCGGCGCGGTCGGGGTGCTGGCATGGCGCTGACCCTGCTGCTCCTCGTCCCCCTCGTCACGGGCGCCTGGCTGGTCGCCGGTGGGCGTCACATCTCGGAACGGACGGCGACCCTGGCCAACCTCGGGGCCGCGCTCATCACGCTGGGGTTGGCGATCGCGGTGGCGGTGGCCCGACCGACGGTCGACCGGGACTGGCTGCCGGCCCTCGGGTCACGTTGGCACTTCGGCGTCGACGGGATCAGCGCGCCACTCGTCCTGCTCACCGCGGCCGTCGGCCTGCTCGTGGCCGTGCACGGCATACGGCACACCCCGGAGGGCGGGGCGCCCTCCACGTTCCACGGCTGTCTCCTCCTCGTCGAGGGCGGGGCGCTCGCGACGTTCGCAGCGGCCGACGCGATCCTCTTCTTCGTCGCCTTCGAGGTCGTCCTCGTGCCGATGTGGGTGCTCATCACCCGCTTCGGCGACCCGCACGACGCCGCCAGACGGGCGACGGCCGGCGCGCGGTTCGTCCTCTACACCGCGACCGGTTCGACCCTGATGCTGCTCGGCATCCTGCTCCTCGTCCTGCGCGCCGGGACGGCCGACCTCACCGCGCTCCCGGCCGCCGCGGCTCACCTCCCGCACGGGACACTCGTCCTCGTCGCGGCCCTCCTCACGGCCGGGCTCGCGGTCAAGGTGCCGCTCTTCCCCGTCCACTCCTGGCTGCCACCTGCCCATACCACCGCCCCCACCGCCGGCTCGGTCCTCCTCGCGGCCGTGCTCCTCAAGATGGGCACCTACGGCCTGGTCCGGCTGCCCCTCGCCACGGTCCCCGAGGGCTGGGCGACCGTCCGCCCGGTCATCGCCGTCCTCGGCGTCATCGGCATCCTCTGGGGCGGCCTGGTCTGCCTCGTCGAGCGCGACCTCAAGCGGCTCATCGCGTACTCCTCGGTGGCGCACATGGGCTTCGTCGCACTCGGCCTCGCGAGCGGGACCCGGACCGGGCTGCAGGCCGCCCTCTTCGTCAACATCGCGCACGGCGTCATCTCCGCGCTCCTCTTCGTCGTCGTCGGCGGCCTCAAGGAACGCTGGGGGAGCGTCGACCTCAGCCGGGTCCGCACGGCGCTGCGTGAGGTCGCGCCGCGCTTCGGGTTCGTCCTGGTCGTCGGCCTGGCCGCGAGCCTCGGCCTGCCCGGGCTCGCCGGGTTCTGGGGGGAGTTCCTCGCGGTGTATGCCGCGTGGACCGCTCCGGCCCATGTCGGCCTCTTCCGCTGGTGCGCCGTCCTCGCCGCCATCGGGACGGCTCTCGCCGCGGCATACGCCCTGCGGGTCGCCCGGCTGGTGTGGGTGGGCGACCGGCCGACCGACGCCCAGCGCCAAGCCTCGACCGGGGTGGAGGCCGACCGCTCCGAGCAGGTCGTGACCCTCGTGCTCGTCACGGCGGCCGTCGTCCTCGGCGTCGTCCCGCAGGTCCTGCTCACGGTCACCGACCCGGCCGTCCGTGCGGTGATGGGCCGATGAGCGGGACCCTCGTGAGCGTCGATGCCCTGGCGCTGCTCCCCGCGTTGGCGCCCGCCGCTGGCGCGGTGCTCGTCCTCGTCGTCGACGCGCTCGCCCCACGAGCCGGCCTCCTGGCGCGCCTCCTCGGCTTCGCGGGCCTCGTGGCCGGGCTCGTCGGCGTGGTCCTGCCGCTCACGTCCGGAACCCGGATCGCCCAGTCGCTCTGCACCCCGGCCCCGGAGGGTCGCTGCTTCTACGACACCGGCACGGCGGGCCTGCTCCTCCAGGTGGGCGCACTCGTTGCCGGCATCGTCGTCCTCCTCCTGCTCCGGGACCACGACACGGAAGACTCCCCGACCCCTTTCGGTTTATCGGGTGACCCGAGAAAGCCGACAGATACAGAGTTGGCAACTATGTCCTCGTCCGGTTTATCGGGTGACCCGATAAACCAAAGGGGGCCGGGGCAGCGCGGCGGCGTCGGGGTGACGACGGCCCTCGTCCTCACGACCGTGGCGGGTGCGACGACAGTGGCCGCTGCGGTCGACCTCGGCACCTGGCTGGTCGCCCTCGAGCTGGCGACCCTGCCGGGCATCGCGCTGGTCGCCCTGCGCGGCACCGAGCGTGCCGCCCACGGTGCGATGTCCCTGCTCACGACCGCGCTCCTCTCGGCGGCGGTCACCGTCGTGGGGGCGGCGCTGTGGCTGGTTGCCACCCACGACGTGACGTTCTCCCCGGTCGCCGCGGCGGCGGCCTGGGCGAACACCCCGACCCGGCCGGCGCTCATCCTCGCGGTGGTCCTCCTGCTCGCCGGGCTCGGGTTCAAGCTCTCCGCGGTCCCGTTCCACCAGTGGACCCCGCAAGCGTATGCCGGGTCCTCGGTCTCGGTGGCGGCGCTGCTCGCGACCGTGTCCAAGATCGCCGCCGTCGCCGGGCTCATCGCGGTCCTACGAGCTGTGGTCGGCCTCGCCGGGCCGTCCGGACACCCGCACCAGCTCGCCCTTGTCGTCGCAGTCCTCGCCGTGGTGACGATGACCCTCGGCAACGTCGTCGCGCTGCGTCAGGACGACGTCGTCCGCCTCCTCGCCTGGTCCACGATCGCCCAGGCCGGCTGGGTACTCCTCCCGCTGGCCGCGCTGAGTGACGCCGGGCTGCGTTCTGCCGCAACGTACGTCGTCGCGTACGCCGTCGCCTCGCTCGTCGCGTTCGCGGTGGTGCCGTTCGTCGGGACGCAGCTCGCGGCATACGGCGGCCTGCTGCGCCGCCACCCTCTCCTCGGCGGGGTGCTGGTCCTCGGGCTCGTCTCGCTGGCGGGACTGCCGCCGGGGATCCTGGGCCTCGTCGCCAAGGTGGTCGCACTCCGGGCGGTCATGGACGGCGGGCTCTGGCCGCTCGCGCTCGTCGCCGTCGCCAACGCCGTCCTCGGCATCGCGGTCTACCTCCGCTGGGTCGCGGTCCTCTTCGGCGACCCGGCTCCCGATGCCGATCCGCTCGTCTCGCGCCGAGGTGGCCGGGTCGGACTTGCCCTGGCGGCCATGCTGCTCATCGTGACGAGCGTCGTGCCGCAGCTCGTCCTCGGGCTGCTCGCCTAGCCGACCCGGATCGGCCGCGGCCGCCAGCGCGCGACGCGGCGTTGCGTCTGCGGATCTGAGGGCCTGGGGCCCCAGATCCGCAGACGCAACGGGGCTTCAGTGGTGGCGGGGCCAGGCCCGGGTTCTGAAAGCTCCGACTGCCTGTTCGTAGGCACACGCGAGTCGGGCCCGAGTAGATTCGGGGACACGCCGATCCCGAAGGAGCACACCATGGGACGCGTTCTGAACACCGCCCTCCGTTGGGGCAACCGGACCGTCGCGGGCCTCTACCGTCGCTCCGGTGGCCGGCTCATGGGCTCGGTCCAGAAGACGCCCGTCCTCGTCCTCACCGTCGCCGGCCGGACGTCCGGACAGCAACGATCGACCCCGGTCGGCTACTTCCCACACGACGGCGGATGGCTGGTCGTCGGTTCGTTCAACGGTGGCCCGGTCGAGCCGGAGTGGTTCAAGAACCTGCGCAAGGCAGACCGCGCGACGGTCCAGATCGGCCGGACCGTGACCGCGGTGGTCCCGGAGATCGTGGGGGAGCCCGAGCGCACCGAGCTGTACCGCGACGTCGTCGCGGCCTCGTCGCCCGGCTTCGCGGCATACGAGAAGAAAACCGACCGCACCATCCCGATCGCCCTGCTCCGCCCCGTGCCGTGACGCTCCGGTGGGCGAGATGACCCAAAGGACGGCCCCTCCACGGTGACCGGTGCGGCCCGTGGGGTGCTACCGTCATTCCAGCTGCTGTTCCAGTCCACGCACGACGGGCTCGGCATGACTGTGCCCGCTGCGCGAAGGTTCGCGTGCCGCGCCGTTCATGGTCATCGGCGGCTTGAGGTCTCCACACGGGAGATCTCGCGAACAAGAAGAGGCAACACCAAGTGGCAACAGGCACCGTGAAGTGGTTCAACAGTGAAAAGGGCTTCGGCTTCATCGAGCAGGACGGTGGCGGCTCCGATGTCTTCGTTCACTACTCGGCCATCGAGAGCGGCGGCGGCTACCGCGAGCTGCAGGATGGGCAGAAGGTCGAGTTCGACGTCACGCAGGGCCCCAAGGGTCCTCAGGCGGAGAAGGTCAAGAGCATCTGACCCAGCCGGCATCCGGTAACCCCGGGTCCCAACCGAATCCCCCGACCAGCCGGTCGGGGGATTCGCGCTTCCCGGGGCGGGGGAACGTGGACAAACCCGGCTGCGTTGTGCCAGACATGCACAACCACTTCAACGGCCTGAAGACCGCCGCCCTGTTCGGCGCGATCTGGGCCCTCCTGCTCGGCCTCGGAGCCCTGATCTCCGGTGGCCGGTACATCTGGCTCTTCGCGCTCATCGGGGTCGCCACCACGGCATACGGCTACTGGAACAGCGACAAGCTCGCGATCCGGGCCATGCATGCCTATCCGGTGAGCGAGGCCCAGGCGCCGGCGATGTACCGGATCGTCCGCGAGCTGTCGACCAGGGCCGGCCAGCCGATGCCCGCGCTGTTCGTCAGCCCCACCCAGGCGCCGAACGCCTTCGCCACCGGCCGCAACCCCAGCCATGCCGCGGTCTGCTGCACCGAGGGGATCCTGTCGCTCCTCGACGAGCGCGAGCTGCGGGGGGTCCTCGGGCACGAGCTGATGCACGTCTACAACCGCGACATCCTCACCGGCTCGATCGCCGCGGCAGTCGCCGGGATCATCTCCTCGGTCGGCCAGATGCTCATGTTCACGAGCATCTTCGGCGGCGGGAGCAGCGACGACGACCGCCCCAACCCGATCGCCCTGCTCGCGATGAGCCTGCTCGCGCCGTTTGCCGCGATCGTCATCCAGGCGGCGATCAGCCGCACCCGTGAGTACGACGCCGACGAGGACGGCTCCAAGCTCACCGGCGACCCGCTCGCGCTCGCCTCGGCACTGCACAAGATCGAGGCAGGCGTGGCCCGCGCACCGCTCGCCCCGACACCGCAGCTGCAGAACGCCAGCCACATGATGATCGCCAACCCCTTCCGCGCACAGGACGTCTCACGCTTCATGTCGACGCATCCGCCGACCAAGGAACGGATCGCGCGACTCGAGCAGATGGCCACCGGCTTCCGCGGCTAGCGCCTACGCTCGCCGTCATGCCGTCCCTCACCCGCGACGAGGCCGTCGCACGTGCCGCCCTGCTCTCCGTCACCTCGATGACCGTCGACCTCGACCTCGACCGCGGGCCGGAGGAGTTCGGCTCCACGACGACGATCGGGTTCACCGCCACTTCTCCCGGCGCGAGCACCTTCCTCGACCTCAAGCCGATGTCGGTGCAGCGAATCACCTTGAACGGCAAGGACATTCCGACGGAGAGTCTCGACGACGGACGGGTCCCACTCCATGACCTCGAGGCCGTCAACACCCTCCACGTCGAGGCGACGATGGCCTACTCCCGCGACGGCCAGGGACTGCACCGCGCGACCGACCCGGCCGACGGGGAGGACTACGTCTACGGCCACCTGTTCCTGGACGCCGGCCCGGCGGTCTTCGCCTGCTTCGACCAGCCCGACCTCAAGGCCCCGTATGCCGTGACCGTCACCGCGCCCGCGGCCTGGACCGTCCTCGGCAACGGGGCGGCCACCCAGGAGAGCCCGGGGAAGTGGCGGCTGGCGACGACGCTGCCGCTCGCGACCTACTTCGTCACCGTCTGTGCCGGCCCGTACGCCTCGGTCCTCGACGAGCACGACGGCATCCCGCTCGGCGTGCATGCCCGCGCCTCGCTCCGCGAGCACCTCGAGGCGCAGGCACCGGAGATCTTCCGGGTCACCAAGGAGTGCTTCGACTACTACCACTCGCTCTTCGGGATCCGGTACCCGTTCGGGGAGTACCACCAGGTCTTCGTCCCCGAGTTTAACGCCGGCGCCATGGAGAACCCCGGCTGTGTCACCTTCCGCGACCAGTACATCTTCCGCGGTGCCGCCACCCGCGACCAGCTGCTCCTTCGCGCCAACACGATCGCCCACGAGATGGCCCACCAGTGGTTCGGCGACCTGGTGACGATGGAGTGGTGGGACGACCTGTGGCTCAACGAGTCGTTCGCCGAGTACATGGCCTACCGCACCCTCGTCGAGGCCACCGACTACACCGAGGCCTGGGTCGAGGCCACCCTCGCCCGCAAGGCCTGGGGGTATGCCGCGGAGCGGGCTCCCAGCACGCACCCGGTCGCCGCGTCGCCGGCCCCGAACGCCCAGGCGGCCCTGCAGAACTTCGACGGGATCTCCTACGCCAAGGGCGCCGCGGTGCTGCGCCAGCTCATCGCCCACATCGGGGACGATGCGTTCCTCGCCGGCACCGTCGCCTACCTCAAGGCCCACGCCTACGGCAACGGCGCGCTCGCCGACTACCTCGGCGCGCTCGAGGCCGCCCACGGCCAGTCGCTCGCCGAGTGGAGCGCCGCCTGGTTGCGGACCGCAGGCGTCGACGCCATCGGCGCCGACCCCGAGACCGGCACGGTGACGCGGAGCGCGCCGGTCGACCACCCGGCCGACCGCCCGCACACGCTGGACCTGGCCGGCTATCACGACGGCGCCGAGGCCTGGCGCGTCCGGACGACGGTCACCGGGCCGGAGACGGTCGTGCCCGGCATCGCGCCGGCGCAGGTCGTCGTCCCCAACGCCGCTGACCTGACCTGGGCCACCGTCGGCTTCGACCCGGCGACTCTGGCCGCCCTGCCCGACCACCTCGGCTCGGTGCCCGATGCGCAGGCCCGCGCCGTGGTCTGGCTCGGCCTCATCGACGGGGTGTGTCTCGGAACCATCGACCCACGCCACCTCCTGCGCGTCTTCGTCGCCGCCTGGCCGCAGGAGACCGATGCCTCCACCCTGGCTCGGATCGCCGGCCAGGTCACCGCGCGAACGATCCCAGCCTTCCTGCCCCCGGAGGAGCGCGCCGGGGCCACGGCCGCCGTTGCTGACGCCGCACGAGACCTGTTGTCCCGCAGCGCATCCGGCTCCTCCCAGGAGGTGGCGGCGGCGAGAGCCCTCGCGCGCACCTCGGTCGACCTCGACGCCCTGCAGCAGTGGTCGCGCGGTGTCGGCGTCCCGGGCGGGGTCGAGGGCGACGACGACTTCCGCTGGGTCGTCGTGGGCCGACTCGCCGAGCTCGGCGCCCTCGACGACAGGGCCATCGACAGCTTCCTGGCCGCCGACTCCACCCTCGCCGGGCGGCTCGCAGCCCTGACCACCCGGGCGGCCCGGCCGACGCCGGAGGCCAAGGCCTGGGCCTGGGCCGAGCTGACGACGAACCGGGACCGCTCCAACTACGAGCTCAACGCCCTCGCCACCGGCTTCTGGCGCGCTCTGGACCCCGCGGTCGTCGAGCCATATGCCGCGCGCTACTTCACCGAGGTCCCCCCGATCGGCGAGTGGCTCGGCGAGGACGCCCTCGCACGGGTTGCGACGCTCAGCTACCCGAGCCGGGTGCTCGACCCCTCCGTCCTCGAGCGGAGCGAGGCGCTGCTTGCCGCACCGGACCTCAGCCCCGCCGTGCGGCGCGCGGTCGTCGACTGCGCGAGCGAGCTGCGCGAGTCGCTGCGCTCGCTGGAGCGGTTCACCGCCTGAGGTGAGCGGGCCTGGGAGGCGAGCGCCCGGCATACGGTGGACAATCAGGGAAATCCACCGAACAGGAAGACACCGCCATGACGACCAACAAGACGTTCGTCGACAAGCTGATCCAGAAGGCCGACGAGCTGGAGCTTCAGCGCAAGGCCGATGACCTCATCGAGGCCGCCACGAAGCTGGCCCATGACACCGTCGGGAAGGCGGGGGCTCTCGCCCACGACAACCTCGACAAGGTCGAGGGCTTCCTCGACAAGGCCGCTGCCAAGGTCGACGAGCAGACCGAGGGCAAGTACAAGGACAAGGTCGCCAAGGCGCGCGAGCAGGCAAGCAAGACGGTGGCCAAGCTGGCCGACCAACGCCCCGAGGCCAAGACCGCAGCCCCTGCTGCCGAGGCCACCGAGACTCCGGCAGCCGACGCGTGGGACCACGCCACCGACGGTGGCTCGGTCGGTTCCGACGGGGACTCGACGCCGGCGAGCTGACGCCCCACGTGCAGTGATCCGCGGGTCCGGTCGCACAGCGCGACCGGGCCCGTGGCGAATTCGGTGGACCCCGACTCAACCGGAGGGAGCATCCGGGTGCAAGATATGAGGGTGAGAGGGAGTCGAGCCGGACTTTTCGTCACGGCCGATCAGCACGCGGAAGCGGTCCGCGCGCTGACCGACGCGTATGCTGCAATCCCTCCCGGCGAGCCAGTGCGGCTGGCCAAGCGGACCTCCAACCTCTTCCGCCCACGGACCGCGACGGCGCGCCCCGGCCTCGACGTCGCCGCCCTCAACCGGGTCATCTCCGTCGACGCCGCGGCCCGCACGGCCCGGGTCCAGGGCATGACCACCTACGAGGATCTCGTCGACGCGACCCTCCCGCACGGCCTCATGCCCCCCGTCGTGCCCCAGCTGAAGACGATCACCCTCGGGGGAGCGGTGACCGGCCTCGGCATCGAGGCCTCGTCGTTCCGCAACGGCCTGCCGCACGAGTCCGTGCTGTCGATGGAGATCCTCACCGGCTCCGGCGACGTCGTCGTCGCGACACCCGACGGCGAGCACGCCGACCTCTTCCACACCTTCCCCAACTCCTACGGGTCGCTCGGCTACGCTCTCTCGCTGACCATCGAGCTCGATCCGGTCAAGCCGTGGGTGTCGTTGCAGCACAAGCGGTTCGGCTCGATCCGCGACGCGACAGCAGCCATCGCCGAGGTCATGGCGTCACGCTCGTATGCCGGGGAGCGCGTCGACTTCGTCGATGGCGTGGTCTTCACCGGGACCGAGGTCTACCTGACGCTGGCGTCCTGGCTGGAGACCCTCCCGGCCGACGCGACACCGAGTGACTACACCGGGCAGCAGATCTTCTACCGCTCGATCCAGACCCGCGCGGCCGACGTGCTGTCGGTCCGCGACTTCCTGTGGCGCTGGGACACCGACTGGTTCTGGTGCTCGCGGGCCTTCGGGGCCCAGAACCCGCGGATCCGCCGGCTCTGGCCGCGGCGCTACCTGCGCAGCGACGTCTACTGGAAGATCATCCGCTTCGAGAACGCCCACCACTGGGCGGCCAAGCGCGACGCCAGGCGCGGGGAGCTCCCCCGCGAGCGTGTCGTCCAGGACGTCGAGATCCCCGTCGACCGGCTGCCGGACTTCATCGACTGGTTCCTCGCCGAGGTGCCGATCGAACCGATCTGGTTGTGCCCGATCCAGCTGCGGGACGATCCCGCCGGCGAGTCCGACTCTGCCGCAACCGATCCCGTGCCGTGGCCGCTCTACCCGATGCACCGAGGGGCGGCGTACGTCAACGTGGGCTTCTGGTCGACGGTCCCGATCCTCCCCGGCCGGGCGGACGGCGACGCCAACCGGGCCATCGAGGCCAAGGTGACCGAGCTCGGTGGCCACAAGAGCCTCTACTCCGACGCCTACTACGAGAAGGCGAGCTTCGACGCCCTCTACGGCGGCGCGGCATACGACGTGGTGAAGAAGCGCTACGACCCGGACGGGAGGCTTCCCTCCCTCTATGACAAGGCGGTGCGAGCACGATGACGGCAACGATCGGTGATGCCTTCAACCTGGTCTACGGGGCTGACGCTCCCGTGGATGTCCAGGCGTTCGACGGCTCCCGCGGAGGCAGCGGAACCGGACCCACCATCAGGCTGCTCAACGCCGAGGGCCTCAACTACGTCCTGACCTCGCCAGGGGACCTCGGCCTGGCCCGCGCGTACCTGCAGAACGACCTTGTCATCGAAGGACTCGACGAGGGCGACCCCTACGACCTGCTCAAGACCTTCAAGGATCTGCAGCCCAAACGGCCCGGCCCGCGCGACCTGGCCGTCATCGCCGACCTCGTCCGCCAGTACGGCGTCCATGTGCCGCAGCTCCCCGAGATCGAGACGCCGTCTCCGTTGCGGCGGCTCGCGACCGGCCTGCGGCACGGCAAGCGGCGGGACGCCGAGGCGATCCACCACCACTACGACGTGTCGAACTCGTTCTACGAGCTGCTCCTCGGCCCCTCGATGGCGTACACGTGCGCCGTCTACCCCACCGACGACGCGACGCTGGAGGAGGCCCAGACCAACAAGTTCGACCTCGTCTGCCGCAAGCTCGGGCTGCAGCCGGGCATGCGCCTGCTCGACGTCGGTTGCGGCTGGGGTGGGATGGTGCGGCACGCGGTGGAGAACTACGGGGTGACCGCGCTCGGGGTGACTCTGTCCGCCGAGCAGGCCGACTGGGGTCGGGCCATGATCGCCGAGCGGGGCCTCACCGGTCGCGCCGAGATCCGGCACTCGGACTACCGCGACGTCACCGAGACGGGCTTGGACGCCATCTCCTCGATCGGCCTCACCGAGCACATCGGCCCGGAGAACTACCCGGCATACTTCCGGTTCCTCGGCGACCACCTGAGGGACCGTGGTCGGCTGCTCAACCACTCCATCACCCGGCCGGACAACCAGCACGCAGGCCTCCCGACGCGGGGCTTCATCAACCGCTACGTCTTCCCCGACGGCGGGCTGACGGGCTCCGGCGACATCGTCCGGGTCATGGAGGACACCGGGTTCGAGGTCCAGCACCAGGAGAACCTTCGCCAGCACTACGCCCGGACCACCCGGGCCTGGTGCAAGAACCTGTCGGCCAACTGGGACAAGTGCGTCGTGGAGACCAGCCAGCAGACCGCACGGGTCTGGGGCCTCTACCTCGCCGGCTCCTCGCTCGGCTTCGAGCACAACGAGATCCAGCTGCACCAGGTGCTGGCGACCAAGACCGACGCGGGCGGTGGAGCCGGCTACCCGCTGCGCCCGGACTTCGGCGTCTGACCCTCACGGGCGCCCGACCCAACCTCTGCTAGCAGAGGTTGGGTCCGGGGGGAGGGGGGCAGGTCAGACGCCGCCGGTGAGGAGCACTCCGCCGTCGACCGTGAGCGTCTGGCCGGTCATCCAGCCCGCGTCGTCGCTGAGCAGGAAGGCGACGACCGACCCGATGTCCTCAGGCTCGCCGAGTCGCTTGAGCGGGTACGCCCTGGCCACCTGCTCCTCACGCCCCTCGTACAGCGCCCGCGCGAACTGGGTCTTGACCACCGCCGGAGCGACCGCGTTGACCCGCACGCCTGGGCCGAGCTCGACGGCCAGCTCCTCGGTGAGGTGGATGAGGGCGGCCTTGCTCACCCCGTAGAACGCGATCCCCGGTGCCGGGCGCTGGCCCGCAACGCTCGCGACGTTGACGATGGCGCCGCCGTGCTCACCCAGCCACGCGGCATACACGGCCTGGGTCCAGGCGAGGGTCGCGGTGACGTTGACGTCGAGGATCTTGCGGGCGGCCTCGAGGTCGAGATCCATGAGCGGCCCGTATGCCGGGTTGATGCCGGCGTTGTTGACGAGCAGGTCGAGACTGCCGAACGTCTCGATCGTCGCGCGGATGGCCGCTTCGCGGTGGGCGTCGTCGTCGGCGCGGCCGGCCACGGCGATCGCGTGCTCCGGTCCGCCGAGGGCAGCAACCGCCTCGTCCAGGGCATCCTGCTTGCGGGCGGTGATGCACACTCGGGCGCCCTCGGCGACAAGGCGCTGGGCGATGGCCAGGCCGATGCCGCGGCTGGCTCCGGTGACGAGGGCGGTCCTGCCGGCGAGTCGCTGGGTCATGGCGTCAGTCTGCTCGATGGGCTTCACCACCGACCACGGGGTGTGAGCAGGGCCATCGCATCGGCCAGCCGTTGTAGGCGGCGGCTCAGGACGAGAGGTATGCCGGTCGCCTCCTCGAGCAGCCCGGCTACCTCCTCGGCAAGGCCGGGACGGTCGGCGGCTGCCGGGCGTTGGTCGCGCAGGTTGGGCACGTCGGCGAGGCGGCGGGCCTCCTCGGCCAGCACCCGGCATACGGCCGAAGGTTCCTCGGGCAGGCCGGACGGTGCGTTGAGCACCGCCTGGGTGAAGGACCTGGCTGCGGCGGCGCAGGCACCGAGGACCGCGACACGGTGCTGGCGACCACCGGCGTCGGCGTCGACGAAGCGGGGCCGGATGCTGACCTGTTGGGCCATGGCCAGCTGGCGGGCGGCCTCGTCGACCTCGACGACGGCTGCGTAGACGTCGGCCTCCGGCGGCTCCCCCCGCAGGAGGCGACCGAGGTCGTCGAGGAGATTGCCGAGGTGGCCCATCAGGGTCTGTCGGGCCGTGACGAGGGTGTCGTGGGCCGGGGCCGGGAGGACGACGAAGGAGACGATGATCCCCGCGAACGCGCCGGCAGCGGTCTCGGCGAGCCGGACGAAGAGCAGGTCGTCGGTGAAGGTGTGGAGCAGTGCGTAGAGCTGGCCGAGCATGAGGGTGATGAAGAAGACCATCGCCGCGTTGGAGATGGCCTGGAGGTAGAAGGCGAGGAAGACGCACGCGATCAGGAGGGCGAACGTGACCAGGTCATGGCCGGAGGTGACCTGGGCGAGGGCGATGGCGGCGACGAGGCCGAGGAGGGTGCCCACGGTGCGGGCCATGCCCCGGCGGAAGGTCTCGGCCGTCGTCGAGGCGCCGGTGAAGGTGATGAAGGCGGCAAGGGCTGCCCAGTAGTAAGGCTGGGGCGAGATCAGCTCACCAGCGGCCATCGCGAGGGCGGCGGCGACGGCGGCCTGGATCGCCTGTCGCGTCGTGAACCGCAGCCGCCCCGGGCTCCAGGAGTGGCTCGTGTCGCCGCCGGCGACCGCCGCGGTGGCCAGGGCCATGCTGCCGGGCAGGTTGCCGCCGAAGAGGCGGACGACCGGCTCGAAGCCGTACTCGTCCTCGGCGAAGTCGTGGTGGGCGTCGGCGCCGGCCTCCTGGGCGCTACGGAGGATCCGGCCGCTCAACCAGTCGGTCACCGTGTCGAGGAGCAGGGTTCCGGCGTTGGTGAGGCGGCGGACGGCCGGGATGGTGTTGTGCGGTGCCTGGCCGAGGTCGGCGAGGTGTTGTCGGGCGTGCTCCAGGTCGCCCCAGCCGAGCGCTTGCAGCGTGGGCCGGATGGCGTTGAGGGTCTCGAGCCCCGGGGCTCCCGGGCCGCCGTGCTCCACGGCCTCGGCGATGTCGACGATCGAGCCGGCCACCTCGTCGACGCCGATCTCGAGGTCGACGAGCCACTTGCGCAGCGTTCCGGGAGCCACGCCGGGCGGCAGGGCGCGCTGCTCGGAGAGCTGGCCGTCGAAGAGCAGGGCTACCTCCGAGGTGCGGATGAGGTCGCGGCGGAGCGCCCGGACCGGCCGGTCGGAGGTGGGCTCCTCGAGGACCTCCAGCGACGTCGAGACCACGGCCCTCGCCCTGGCGCGAAGGGCGTCGACGGTCCGTCGCAGGTGGGCCTCCGGGTCGTCGTAGAGGACCGTCACGAGCAGGATGCCCACCCACAGGCTGCTCACGAGCACCGCGAGGAGCAGGCCGGGCAGCGCGCTGACCGGTGGCTTGAGGAACATCGAGAAGAAGTACGCCTGCCAGGCGAGGAACCCCCACGTGAACCACCGTGGGCCGAAGCGCCGCACCCACACGGCGAGGAAGCTCACGCCCACGAACGCGGCGACCGAGAGCGGGCGGATCGGGGCGGTGAGGACGGCCACGGTGGCCGAGAGGGCTGCGGCTACTGGGGTCCCGGCCGTCGCCTTGACGATCGCCGTGCGACGGGTCTCGCGGATGATCGTCGCCGCGTTCATCGCCAGGACGCAGCCGAGCATGATGTGGAGGACCAGGGTCTTGCCGGTCACGCCGGTGAGCCGGGCCACGGCATACTGCACGACCGCCGTCGTGGCGACGGCGACCGCTGCCCGGACGCCCTGCCGGAGCCGGCTGAGCCCGGGGTCGGACCCGATCAGCCGGTCACGCGCGTCCCGGAGCTCCTCGCGCGCTGTGGTCCGCCCGCGAGCGATGAGCCCCTGCCGCCACCGACCGGTGAGCAGCGCGGCGGAGTCCACGAGGCAAACCTAGGCCTCGGCCGGACCACGTCAGTCAGCGGTAGTTGGTGAACTGCAGGGCGACGTCGAGGTCGTCCTTGCCGCGGAGCAGGTTCTGGATCGCCTGGAGGTCGTCACGGCTCTTGGACTGGACGCGCAGCTCGTCACCCTGGATCTGGGACCTGACGCTCTTGGGCCCCTCGTCGCGGATGATCTTGCCGATCTTCTTGGCGATCTCCTGGGAGATGCCCTCCTTGAGCGGGATGTCCAGGCGGTACTCCTTGCCGGACAGCTTGGGCTCGTCGGGCACGTCGAGGTGCTTCAGGCTCACCTTGCGCTTGACCATCCAGGTCTGCAGGACGTCGAGGACGGCCAGGGCCCGCTCGGGGGTGTTGGCCTTGATCAGGATCGCGTCGTCGCCGGACTGCTCGAGGACCGCGCCGACGTTCTTGAAGTCATAGCGCGTGCCGACCTCGCGGGCCGCGCTGTTGACGGCGTTGGCGATCTCCTGTCGGTCGATCTTGCTGACGATGTCGAAGCTGCTGTCGGCCATGGTGCCTGAGCCTACCCGGCGCACCGGGCCCCGGCGGGGTGGCACTCGACGTCGCGCAGGTGGTCGGTGACGACGCGGGCGACGGCCGGTTGGCGCAGGATCGCCTGGTGGCCCCAGCTGGGGATCACGGCGCCTCGGACGCCGTCATGGGGGGTACGTGGCGCGACGACATCATGCGCCGCGTCGACGACGAGCCACTCGACGCCGCCGGATGACCGGAGTGGTGGAAGGGTCGCGAGCAGCTCGGCGCCTGGGCGCATCTGCGGGCCTGCCGCCCCCAGCGCGGCATACGCAAAGGCACTGCCCCGGTGCGGGGTGGCGATGGTGACGACGCCTCGTGCCCGGGCCGCCAGACCCAGGCACTGCACGGCATACCGGGTGACCAGACCGCCCAGACTGTGGCCTACGACGTGCACCCCGTCCTCGCCGGTGCGGCCCATCGCCTCGTATGCGGCCCGCTCCAGCTGGGCGGCGATGTCCGGGATCGCGGAGGTCAGGGTGTTGTAGCGCAGCGCGAAGACGTTGCTGAACCCTGCGTCGTGAAGCTGCTCGACGAGTGGCGTCCAGACGGTCGGGCTCCCGAGGTAGCCGTGGACGAGCAGCACGGGCACCGTCGAGGTCGCCTCGCGACGCGGGATGTCCGGCCAGGGGACCGCCACGAGGTCGGCGCTGCGTGGCGCGTGGACCGCGGCGCGCAGGCCGCGGGCGCCGTGAGCCAGGTCGGCCAGCTCGCCGAACGGTGCGAGCACCGAAGGCAGAGCGCTGACGACGGCTTCCCCCCACACGGCGTCCTCCTCGCTCGGCCTCGTCGACTGGTCCTGAGCAGTAGAGGCGCGAGGGGAGGACTTTGAGACATCAGCTGGCGATCAGCCCGCCCTGCAGGGTGTCGAGGAGCTGCTCGAGCTGCCGAGTGCGCTCGCGCCTCGGTGTGGCCTGGAGCGGCCCGGCGAGGTGCAGCTCGGCGAAGCCGTGGACGGCGGACCAGCAGGTGACGGCCGCGGCGTCCCGGTGGTCGGCTTCCAGCAGCCCGACGGCGACGAGGTCGTCCAGGGCCGCGAGCAGCACGGCATACGGGTCCGCGTCCTCGCACGGTGCCGGCGCCGTCGAGAAGGCGGCGCGGAACAGGCCCGGCTGGTCGAGCGCGAAGAGGACGTAGGCCCGCCCGGTCTCTCGCAGGCGGGCCGTTGCGCGCGCGGCTGGATCGGTGACGTGGACGCCGGCGAGCCGGCGGCGCATGGCCGCGGCGAGCCGCTGCTGCCCGATCGCGGCCACCTCGGCGAGCAGCTCCTCGCGGTCGGCGAAGTGCCGGTATGCCGCGTTGTGCGAGACCCCGGCGAGGCGGGCGACCTCGCGGAGGACCACCCCGTCCGGCCCGCGCGCGCTGGCCAGCTCGGTCGCCGTCTCGATGAGGGCCGCCCGCAGGTTGCCGTGGTGGTAGGTGGTCACGACTCTGATCCTAGACGGATGTTGACAGCGACAACATAATCGGCTTCACTTGTGTGTGGAAGTTGTCACTGTCAACATTGGAGCCTTCCCATGAAACCCAAGATCGGCATTCTCATCACCGTCTGCATCGCCACCCTGGCGATCAACCTCGACACCACCATCGTCAACGTGGCCCTCCCGACGATGGCCCACGAGCTGTCCGCCGGCACTCGCTCCCTGCAGTGGATCGTCGACGCCTACAACCTCGCCTTCGCCGGGCTCGTCCTCGCCGCGGGCAGCCTCTCCGACCGGTTCGGCCGCCGCCCGGCCCTGGTCGTCGGCCTCGTCGGGTTCGCCGCGGCCAGCACCGTGGGCGCCTTCATGGGCTCGGCCGGCGAGCTCATCGCCGTCCGCGCCGTCATGGGGGCCTTCGCCGCCCTCATCTTCCCGACCACCCTGTCGATCATCAGCAACGCCTTCCCGGAGCGGCGTCAGCGGGCTGCGGCACTCGGCGCGTGGGGCGCGGTCGTGGGGCTCGGGGTCGCCGGCGGGCCGGTCGTCGGTGGTCTCCTCCTCGCCCACTTCGCGTGGGGCTCGGTGTTCCTTGCGCTCGCTCCGGTCGCGCTGCTGGCTGCCGGACTGACCGTGGCCCTCGTCCCCGAGTCGCGGGACGCATCCGTGCCTCGGCTGGACCTGCCCGGTCTGGCCCTGTCGGTCGCGCTACTCGGCCTGCTCGTCTGGACGATCATCGAGGCACCGGCCAACGGGTGGTCGTCGGCGCGGACCGTCGCCGGGTTCGTCGGCGCGGCCGTCCTGCTCGTGGCGTTCGTGGCGCGGGAGCGCTCCGCCGCCCACCCGATGCTCGACGTCAGCCTGTTCCGCGACCAGCGGTTCAGTGCAGCGAGCGGCGCGGTGACGATCACCTTCTTCGCGCTCTTCGGCTTCATCTTCCTCATCACGCAGTACTTCCAGCTGATCCGCGGCTACTCGACGCTGTCCGCCGGCACCCGCACCCTGCCGGTCGCCCTGAGCATCGCCGTCGCCTCGGTCCTCGGTGCCCGGCTGGCCCCACGGATCGGCACCAAGGCCGTCGTCACGACCGGCCTGCTCCTCTTCGGCACCGCGTTCCTGTGGATCTCCACGGTCGGCGTCGACGCGGCATACGGCACCGTGATCGTCCCCCAGATGGTCCTCATGGGCCTGGGCATGGGCGCGATCTCCACCCCCGCGACCGAGTCGATCCTGCTCGTCCTGCCGCCCGCGCGCGCCGGGGTCGGGTCGGCCGTCAACGACGCGACCCGCGAGCTCGGCGGCACCCTGGGCGTCGCCGTCGTCGGGTCGTACTTCTCCAGTGTGTATGCCGCGCACCTCACCACCGGCGCCTTCGGCTCGCTCCCAGCGTCGGCCGTCGCGCACGGCAAGGACTCGGTCGGGGCGGCGGTGGCGATCGCCCACGACTCGCCCGCCCTGCTCGCATCGGTCCGTGACTCGTTCATGGCGGGGCTGCACGCGGGCAGCATCCTGGTGGCCGCCGTCTGCCTCGCGGGCGCGTTGGCCGCCCTGCTCTTCCTGCCCGGCCGGCTCCCCTCGGAAGCCGCTGCCGAGGCCAGGCCCGAGGAGGCTGCGCTGGCCCCGGTCGGCTGATTCGGGGATTGCCGGGAGCCTTGCTATCCTTCCATCCGCACCATGGCGGGTTGCCCGAGCGGCCAATGGGAGTGGACTGTAAATCCATCGCGAAA
>JAJPIW010000040.1 GCA_021324575.1 Intrasporangiaceae bacterium
CGCATCAACGAGTCGACGGCCTTGGGCGTCGGGTCGATGATGTCGATGAGGCGCTTGTGGGTGCGCATCTCGAAGTGCTCGCGGCTGTCCTTGTACTTGTGGGGCGACCGAATGACGACGAAGACGTTCTTCTCCGTCGGCAGTGGCACCGGACCGACCACGGTCGCGCCAGCGCGCGTCACCGTGTCGACAATCTTGCGCGCCGAGTTGTCGATGACCTCGTGGTCATACGACTTCAAGCGGATGCGGATCTTCTGTCCCGCCATGTCGCGTGCGTCTCTCTTCTCGCCGTCCATCGTTCAGTCTCCGTGCGCCCGACCCCCGAGGTCGGGCGTGTCGCGCCCGCTCCGCGGCCCGGCGGCATACGCTCTCGCGCATCAGCCCGTCGGGAGTGATCGGTTGCCGGTGGAGACCGGCGCCTGCGCTTCCCCGAGGTGAGGCCCCACCACTGGTGGTTCGCTCGGTGCCATCGGGGGCGGCGGTCCGCACATGGGTGCGTCTCGCGCGTCAGGCAACCGTCCAATAGTGCCAGACGTTCGGGGGCCGATCCAAATCGGGCCGTATGCCGCCCGCTCACGTCGTCCCTCCGCCCCCCGCGCCCGGGCGTTTCGCCCTGTCCCACGCCCTTGTTCGCCCCTGGACCCCCGAACGGGTCAGTCTCGGGGCCGGCATCTGTATCAGCGCGTTGTCCGCGCGACTCCTAGACCGGTGGAGCGGTATCCATTCGGGATCCGCGGGGTCACCCGGGGTGAGCCCAGAGGTAGGAAGAGAGAGCCATGAACACTTCGATGAAGGGCCGGGTCGGGCGCACTGTCGCTGCGGCCGCCGTCATTCTCGCCTGCGCCACGACGGCCACGGCCGCGGTGGGCGCGCGGAACGGTGGCAACCCGAACTCGAGTGCCGCGGCAGCAGAGCGGCCGGCAACCATGGCGCCGGCGCTGGCTGCGGCGCCGCCCACACCCGGGTCGGAGCTGAAGTTCGTCGCCCTGGACCCCTGTCGCATCCTGGACACGCGGCTGGCCGGCGGGGTCGTGACCAACGCGACGCGTGCCTTCACCGCGGCCGGCGCCCTCGTGCCGCAGGGTGGCAAGTCGTCCGGATGCGGTGTGCCGAGCACGGCGGTGGCGCTCCAGGTCAACGTGGGCGCGATCTCCCAGAACACCGACGGCTTCGTCAGCGGCTGGGCCTTCGGCCAGGCTGAGCCGAACGCCTCCATCCTCAACCTGATCCATGGTCCGGGCGCCGCGATCGCCAACATGGTGACCCTCCCGGTGAAGACCGGAACCGGCGCCCAGTTCAACCTCAAGGTCCACGGCTCGGCCCACCTGTTCGCCGACGTCGCCGGCTACTACGTCCCGCCGTTGTACGTGAACGTCGCTCCCGACGGGTCGATCTACCAGGGCCGCGCCTCCGGAGTCGTGAGCGTCACCCACGTCTCGACCGGTCGATACGACATCCTCTTCAACCGCCCGGTCACCGGTTGCGCACCGGTCGCCTCCACCCAGACCTGGGCGTCGAACGTCGACGCTTCCCCCGACGGGCAGAACGGCTACGGCTCGACCATCAAGGTGGGCCTCTCGAGCACTTCCAACGCCATGGTCGACGACTACTTCTACCTGTCGCTCGACTGCTGACCCGACCCACGGGACACCGCCACCCAGTCCTCGGCCGGCAGATCGCCGGCTGAGGACTGGGTGGCACTAACGTCGGCCTGCATGAGCGCCACCATCGTCGCCCGCGGCCTGTCGGCGGGCCACGGCGCCCGCATCCTCTTCGCGGGCCTGGACCTCGTCGTCGCCCCCGGCGACGTCGTGGGTCTCGTGGGGGCCAACGGCTCGGGCAAGTCGACCCTGCTCCGGATGCTCGCCCGTCTCGACCAGCCCGCCGGCGGCCGCGTCGAGTGGTCTCCCTCTTCGGCCGTCGTCGGCTACCTCCCCCAGGAGCCGGAGCGGGTTCGCGGCGAGACGGTCGCGGCATACCTCGGACGCCGGACGGGTGTCACCGCGGCCCAGGTCCAGATGGAGGACGCAGCCCACGCGATGGCCGACGGCGCGCTCGTCGAGGGCCGGCCCGCTGAGGATGCGTATGCCGTCGCGCTCGAACGGTGGCTGCACCTCGGCGGCGCGGATCTGGACGACCGGGTGGAGGCGGTGCTCGCCGACGTCGCGGACTCGGTGGCCACCGACGCCTCGATGACCTCGCTCTCCGGTGGCCAGGCGGCCCGCGTCGGTCTGGCCGCCCTGCTCCTGTCCCGCTACGACGTCTTCCTCCTCGACGAGCCGACCAACGACCTGGATCTGGAGGGGCTGGCCCGGCTCGAGCGGTTCGTCACCGACCTGCGGGTCGGTACCGTCGTCGTCAGCCACGACCGCGAGTTCCTCACCCGCACCGTCACCAGCGTCGTCGAGCTCGACCTGGCCCAACAGCAGGTCAACACCTTCGGCGGCGGCTACGCGGCATACCTCGACGAGCGCGAGATCCGGCGCCGTCACGCGCGCGAGGACTACGACGCGTATGCCGATCGGCTCGGTGCGTTGAGCCAGCGGGCGAGGACCCAGCGTTCGTGGGCCGACCAGGGCGTCAAGACGGCCCGCAAGAGCAAGCGCGACAACGACCGCAGCATCGTGGCCCACCAGGCGGCGCAGTCGGAGAAGACCGCCGCCAAGGCCCGGCAGACCGAGCGTGCCATCGAGCGGCTGGAGGTGGTCGAGGAGCCGCGCAAGGAGTGGCTGCTGCAGATGGAGATCGCGGTCGCACCACGGGCCGGGGCAGTCGTCGCCACTGCACGCGGCGTCGTCGTGCACCGTGGTGCGTTCACCCTCGGCCCGGTCGACCTGCAGGTCGACTGGGCCGACCGGGTCGCCATCACCGGTCCCAACGGCTCGGGCAAGTCCACCCTGCTGGCCGTCCTCCTCGGGCAGCTCGCGCCGGACGAGGGGTATGCCGCCCTCGGGCCGTCGGTCGTCGTCGGTGAGGTCGACCAGGCCCGGTCGCTCTTCGAGGACTCCCGACCGCTTCTGGACGCCTTTGCCAGTGAGGCTTCGCTGGCGCCGGCCGAGGTCCGGACGCTGCTCGCCAAGTACGGCCTGCGCGCCGACCACGTGACCCGGCCCTCGGCGTCCCTCTCCCCCGGCGAACGCACCCGGGCCGCGCTCGCCCTGCTCCAGGCGCGCGGAGTCAACCTGCTCGTCCTCGACGAGCCGACCAACCACCTCGACCTGCCTGCCATCGAGCAGCTGGAGTCGGCGCTCGACTCCTATCCGGGGACGTTGCTCCTCGTCAGCCACGACCGCCGGCTGCTCGAGGCGGTGCGCGTCACCCGCCGGTTCGCCGTCGACGCCGGCCAGGTGGTCGAGCAGCCCGCCTGATCCTCGTGCGGTCAGCTGCGGAGGACGGATGCCGGTCCGCAGGAGCCGAGCTGGGCGGCGGCTGGATCGGCTTGGCGGGCTCCGGTCGGGCGCGTCCGGAACCGGCTACTCCACTGGTTACCGAACCGTAGGCGTTGTGGTCACAGCACCTACGGTTCGGTAGGGCGTCCGGTAACCGGTCGCGCGGACGACGACAGCCTTGCCTGCCGGGTTCGGCGTCACCCGCCGGTTCGCCGTCGACGCCGGCACGGTGGCCGAGCTGCCAACCTCGCGTCGTCCTCAGGAGAGGGTGCGGATCACCTGGCCGGGGCCGGCCAGGTCGAGGGTGGTTCGGTGGAGTGGCCGAGTGTCGCAGGGGTGTTCGACATGTCGAACACCCCTGCGACCTTCGGCCACGGTCGCCTCCTCGGCCAGGGCAGCACCCAGGACCAGGTCGGTGTCGATCCGCCGAGAGTCTCCCCGTACGAAGGCCTGACTGACCGGCGTGGCGGGGCCGCCGGCATACGTCACCTCCTCGACGAGCAGCGGCACCCCGTCGTATGCCACGTAGGTGCGGCAGCGGAGCCGCCCACCGGCCTGTCCGTGCCGACCGAGGACCACGCTGTCATGGAGCCTCAAGCCGGCTCCCTCGGCGAGGTCGATGTCAAGGGAGCGCTCGATGTCGGCCCCGTCGGAGACGATGAACGGCTGGGTCACCCAGGCCAGCCACCCGCCAGGCTCGACCGTCACGACGACGGACCAGGACGCGGACCGGCCGTGTCCGGCGTAGGCGACCGTCGCCGCGATGTCGCGCAGGGTCAGGCTGACACCGGCGCCGACGGTGACCTCGATCCGGACGTCGTCACCGCCGAGCAGGGTGGCCTCCGTGGCGACGAGGGCCGCCTCGAGGTCGGCCCCGTCGGCGCTCACCTGACGTGCTGCGATGACTCCGTACTCGCCGTGCAGCCGGGCCTGCCCGGACCGGTCCGACTCGACACGGATCCGGGTGGTCCGCGTCGACAGCTCAGTGATGAGCGACGACATCGTGCTCGTGGTGATGGTGCGACTCGTCGCCCGGGCCGTGGCTGTGCGGTGCCATCGGTCCGGGATCGGTCGGGACGAGTCGCTCGGCCCGGAACTCGGCAAAGGTCGAGCGCACCCAGGCGAGGAGCTCCTCGACCGCTGCCTCGTCATGGCGGGACAGCGCGACGACCGGTCGCCCCTGTCGAGCCTCGCGACCTTCGCGGGCCATCCGCACCGCGTCGACACCGACGTGCGGGGCGAGGTCGGTCTTGTTGACGACCAGCAGGTCGGCCCGGGCGATCCCCGGCCCACCCTTGCGGACGACGTCTCCTCCGCCGGCGACGTCGAGGACGAACAGCTGCGCGTCGACCAGGGCCGGTGAGAAGGTCGCCGTGAGGTTGTCACCGCCGGACTCGACGAGGACGATGTCGACCGGGCTGAAGTCGCGCTCCAGGTCCTCGACCGCCATCAGGTTGGCGGTCACGTCGTCGCGGATCGCCGTGTGTGGGCACGCGCCCGTTTCAACCGCCCGAATACGTTCTGGCGCAAGGACATTGGCGGCCCGGAGCATGCGGGCGTCCTCGTCGGTGTAGATGTCGTTCGTCACGACAGCGAGGCTCAGATCCCTGCCCAGCCGCGAGCAGATCAGCCCGATGAGCGAGGTCTTGCCGGTGCCGACCGGTCCGGCCACGCCCAGACGAAGCGCCCGCCGAGGCTCCGAAGTGGCCGAATCGGCTTGCGTAGCAATGGTTTCAGGCACGGAACAACCTCCGGTTCGAGCGGGAGTGGTCATCGACCCACGCCTCGACGAGTGGTGCGGACGGGCACGGGATCTGCCGCGGGTCAACGAGGTCGGCCACGGCGTCGACGATCTCGGCACCGACCGATCCCGCTGCGACGGTCCATTCGGTGGCCTCGAGCGGGTCGAGCGGATAGACCTTTAGTGCCGCCGACGTGATGGTCGCGACGTCGTCGTGGACCATAGCCGTCGCCAGCATCCTCGCGTCCAGGCCGAGATGGGCGCCGAGTGCGGCCATGGCGAACGGCCTAGCGGCCGAGGGCAGCTGGCGCACCGACCCGGCATACGCGGACCCCGGCGCGAGCCGGTCGAGGACCCGCAGGTACCCCCGGCCGGCGAGGTCGGCGGCGGCCCGCTGGTGCTGGCTCGGCGTCCGCGCCGCCCAGTGGCCGTATGCCGCCCACAACCCGCCCGCTCCCCCGCCGCCAGCTCGCAGCGAGCGAAGGGCGACGACGGCGGACCCGGCGTCGACGAGGGTGCTGGTCCGCAGGCGGGCCTCGACGTAGGCAGGTACCGAGGCGACCGGCATACCGGAGAGGGCCGCCGGCTCCAGACCGGCCGACTGGGTGTGGCCACCCACCGGGAGCCGGGCATCGGCCAGCAACAGCATCGCGAGCGACGTCGACATCAGAACATCGCGTACAGCTGGGCCAAGGGCAGCTCGGTCGCCGGCGCAGGGGTGACCAGGTCGCCGTCGATGGTGACGGCGAAGGTCTCGGCGTCGATCTCGATGGTGGGGAGTGCGTCGTTGTTGACCATGTCCTTCTTGCCCACGTGCCGCGTCGGCTTGACCCCGGCCAACGAGCGCCGGAGCCCGAGCCGCTCACCCAGCCCGTCGGCGATCGCCACCGGTGCCACGAAGGCCAGCGACAGCTCGGGCGCCGCGTCGCCGACGAGGGCCGGGCGCATGAGGACCGGTTGCGGGGTGGGGATCGAGGCGTTCGGGTCACCGAGGGCGGCCCAGACGATCGCACCGGACTTGATGACGACCGACGGGCGAACCCCGAAGAACTTCGGCTCCCACAGGACCAGGTCGGCCAGCTTGCCGGTCTCGACCGAGCCGACCTCGTCGTCGATGCCGTGGGCGACAGCAGGGTTGATCGTGTACTTGGCGACGTAGCGCCGGGCCCGCAGGTTGTCCGCCGGCAGGTCGCCGCCGAGCGACCCGCGGCGTGCCTTCATGACGTGCGCGACCTGCCAGGTGCGGGTGATGACCTCCCCGATCCGGCCCATGGCCTGGGCGTCGGAGGAGGTCATCGACAGGGCACCCATGTCGTGCAGGATGTCCTCGGCCGCGATGGTGGTCGCCCGGATCCGCGACTCGGCGAAGGCGAGGTCCTCCGGCACCGAGGGGTTGAGGTGGTGGCAGACCATGAGCATGTCGAGGTGCTCGGCCACCGTGTTGACGGTGTGCGGCAGGGTCGGGTTGGTCGAGCCGGGCAGCACGTTCGGGTGCGAGGCGATGGTGAGGATGTCCGGGGCGTGCCCGCCACCTGCGCCCTCGACGTGGAAGGCCGAGATGGATCGGCCGCCGATCGCCCGCAGCGTGGAGTCGACGTAGCCGGCCTCGTTGAGCGAGTCGCTGTGCAGCGCCACCTGCAGTCCGAACTCGTCCGCGGCCCGCAGGGCCGCGTCGATCGCAGCCGGCGTCGAGCCCCAGTCCTCGTGCACCTTGTAGCCCGACGCCCCGGCATACGCCTGCTCGCGCAGCCCTTCGGCACTGACCGTGTTGCCCTTCCCCAGAAGCAGGACGTTGACCGGCAGGTGGTCCAGGCCGCGCAGGACGGTCGACAGGTGCCACGCGCCCGGAGTCACGGTCGTCGCCTTGGACCCCTCCGACGGGCCGGTGCCGCCGCCGCCGAGGGTGGTCAGGCCGGTGGCAAGGGCCTCGTGGACCTGGCTGGTGGAGAGGAAGTGGACGTGGGTGTCGATACCCCCGGCGGTGAGGATCTTGCCCTCCCCGGCGATGACGTCGGTGCCCGGCCCGATGCGCAGGTCGGGGTGGACGCCGTCGGCGATGTCGGGGTTGCCGGCCCGCCCGAGGGCGACGATCCGGCCGTCGCGCAGGCCGACGTCGGCCCGGACGACGCCCCAGTGGTCGAGGACGACGACGTTGGTGATGACCGTGTCCGGCGCGCCCTGGGCCCGGGTGGTCACGCCTTGGGCCATCGACTGCCGGATCGACTTGCCACCGCCGAAGACCGCCTCCTCACCGCCGACGGTGAGGTCGCGCTCCACCTCGATCCACAGGTCGGTGTCACCGAGCCGCACCTGGTCGCCGACCGTCGGACCGTAGAGCGCGGCATACCTCGCGCGGGTCAGCTCAGCCACGGGGGGCCTCCTCCTTCGAACGGATCTGTATGCCGGGGACGCGCCGCTCTCCCTGCAGGGCCACGGCCGCCACGGTCCGCGAGACACCGGGCTCGAAGCGGATCGACGTGCCCGACGGGATGTCCAGGCGGAAGCCCTGGGCAGCGGCGCGGTCGAAGGCCAGGGCGGTGTTGGCATCGGGCAGGTGAAGGTGCGAGCCGATCTGGATCGGCCGGTCCCCGGTGTTGACGATCTCCAGGGTGAGCCGCTGCTCGTCGGTGCGGTCGGCGTTCAGCTCGATGGTGCCCTCAGCGGCCCGCACCTGCCCCGGCGCGTTGTCACCGGTCCCCAGAGGATGGTGCAGGGTGACCAGCTTGCGCCCGTCCGGGAAGGTCGCCTCGACCTGCACGTCGTGGAGCATGCCCGGCACCCCGGGCAGCACCTGCTCCGGCGACAGGACGGTCGTGCCCTGGGCCATCAGGTCGGCCACGGATGCGCCCTCGCGGGCCCGCTCGATGACCCACGTCGAGAGCAGCGCGACGGTCTCGGGATGGTTGAGCCGGACGCCACGTGCCAGCCGGTCGCGCGCGACCATGCCGGCGACCGAGAGGAGCAGCTTCTCGACGTCGGAGGGGGTGAGGTGCATGCCGTCCCTTGGGTCTGTGCGGTTGGCGGTCGGCCCCGACCATAGGAGCCGCGTGTGTTAGCCCATGGTGGCGCGAGTTACGCCACGGTTACCACCCCGGCCCACGATCCGGCCCACGATCCGGCCCACGATCCGGCCCGCGCCGCCGAGTGGCCGGCTGGCCGGCTGCCCAGCCATCGCGAGGGGCCGTGTGCCCGACCCCTACCCGACTTTGCGGGCCGGGAGCACGTCGTAGTCGGGCGTGCGGGTGTCCCACCACTCCTCGAGGTTGGCCCGGACGGTCACGACGAACGAGTAGGGGTCCAACGACTCAAGATCCGGTTCCGGGAGGTCAAGGGTCAGCTCCCACATCTGGGCGTCATGCCCAGCGACGACGCCGATCAGCAGCCGCAACCCTGGAACGCGAGCCGCGTCGACCGAGGTCACGGCCAGTGGCCTCGGTCGATGTGGGGTCAGCTCCCGGGACAGCAGTCGCGGCAGGCCCGCCAGCGGAACCGGCAACCCGAGCTCGTACGCGGCCATCACCAAGTCCTACCACCCGGGGACGGCGAAGGGCCCGTATGCCGCGGCATACGGGCCCTTCGGTGTGGGGCTAGCCCCGTTGGGTCACTTGTTGATCTTGGTGACCCGGCCGGCGCCGACGGTGCGGCCGCCCTCGCGGATGGCGAAGCGCAGGCCCTCCTCCATGGCGATGGGCTGGATGAGCTCGACGGCCATCTCGGTGTTGTCACCGGGCATGACCATCTCGGTGCCCTCGGGCAGCTTGACGACGCCCGTCACGTCCGTGGTGCGGAAGTAGAACTGCGGACGGTAGTTGTCGTAGAACGGCGTGTGACGGCCGCCCTCGTCCTTGGACAGGATGTAGACGTTGGCGTCGAAGTCCGTGTGCGGGGTGATCGAGCCGGGCTTGACGACGACCTGGCCGCGCTCGACGTCCTCACGCTTGATACCGCGGAGCAGGAGGCCGACGTTCTCGCCCGCACGACCCTCGTCGAGCAGCTTGCGGAACATCTCGACGCCGGTGACGGTCGTCTTGGTGGCCGGGCCGGTGTGGATGCCGACGATCTCGACCTCCTCGTTGACCTTGAGGATGCCGCGCTCGATGCGACCGGTGACGACCGTGCCACGACCGGTGATCGTGAAGACGTCCTCGACGGGCATGAGGAACGGCTTGTCGACCTCACGCTCGGGCTCGGGGATGTAGGAGTCGACGGCGTCCATGAGCTCCAGGACGGTCTTGCCCCACTCCGGGTCGCCCTCGAGCGCCTTGAGCGCCGAGACCTTGACGACCGGCAGGTCGTCGCCCGGGAACTCGTAGTCGGACAGGAGCTCACGGACCTCCATCTCGACGAGCTCGAGGATCTCCTCGTCGTCGACCATGTCGGCCTTGTTGAGTGCCACGACGATGTAGGGGACGCCGACCTGGCGGGCCAGGAGGACGTGCTCCTTGGTCTGCGGCATCGGGCCGTCGGTCGCCGCGACCACGAGGATCGCGCCGTCCATCTGCGCCGCACCCGTGATCATGTTCTTCACGTAGTCGGCGTGACCGGGGCAGTCGACGTGCGCGTAGTGACGCGACTCGGTCTGGTACTCGATGTGCGCGATGGAGATGGTGATACCGCGCTGCTTCTCTTCCGGCGCCTTGTCGATGTCGTCGAACGCGAACACCGGGTTCAGAGTCGGGTACTTGTCGTGCAGGACCTTGGAGATCGCAGCAGTCAGCGTCGTCTTACCGTGGTCGATGTGACCGATGGTGCCGATGTTGACGTGCGGCTTGGTCCGCTCGAACTTTGCCTTCGCCACTTTGATGTCCTCCTCAGGACTCTTTCTTGATTACGCCGTACGACCTGGCAGGACGAGGCGTCGTTAAGGGGGGGTTGGTTGATGCTTACGGTTGGAGACCGGCGACCAGTCTAGCGGTCACTCGCCTCGGGTCTTCTTGATGATTTCCTCGGCCACGGCCTTGGGGACCTCGGCGTAGGAGTTGAACTCCATCGAGTAGCTCGCCCGGCCCTGGGTCTTGGACCGGAGGTCACCGACGTAGCCGAACATCTCCGACAGCGGGACGAGGCCGCGGACGACCTTGGCACCGCTAACGTCCTCCATGGCCTGGATCTGGCCACGGCGGGAGTTGATGTCGCCGATGACGTCGCCCATGTAGTCCTCGGGCGTACGGACCTCGACACTCATCATCGGCTCGAGCAGGACCGGGTCGGCCTTGCGGACGGCCTCCTTGAGGGCCATCGAGCCGGCGATCTTGAACGCCATCTCCGAGGAGTCGACGTCGTGGTAGGCGCCGTCGAGCAGGGTGGCCTTGATCCCGACGAGCGGGTAGCCGGCCAGCACGCCGTACTGCATGGCGTCCTGGATGCCCTGGTCGACCGAAGGGATGTACTCGCGCGGGACGCGACCGCCGGTCACCTTGTTCTCGAACTCGTACAGCTCACCCTCGTGGGTGTCCAGCGGCGCGATCGAGATCTGGATCTTGGCGAACTGGCCGGACCCACCGGTCTGCTTCTTGTGGGTGTAGTCGAGCTTGTCGACCGTCCGGCGGATCGTCTCGCGGTAGGCCACCTGGGGCTTGCCGACGTTGGCCTCGACCTTGAACTCACGCCGCATGCGGTCGACGAGGATGTCGAGGTGGAGCTCGCCCATGCCGGCGATGATGGTCTGGCCGGTGTCGTCGTCATGGTGGACCTGGAAGGTCGGGTCCTCCTCGGCGAGCTTCTGGATCGCCGTGCCGAGCTTCTCCTGGTCGCCCTTGGTCTTGGGCTCGATGGCCACCTGGATGACCGGCTCGGGGAAGGTCATCGACTCCAGGACGACCTGCTGCGCGGGGTCGCACAGGGTGTCGCCGGTCGTGGTGTCCTTCAGCCCGATCACGGCGTAGATGTGACCGGCCGAGGCGCTGTCGACGGGGTTCTCCTTGTTGGAGTGCATCTGGAAGATCTTGCCGATGCGCTCCTTCTTCAGCTTGGTCGAGTTGACCAGGGCAGCACCGGTGGTGACCCGACCGGAGTAGACCCGGATGAAGGTGAGCCGACCGAAGAACGGGTGCGAGGCGACCTTGAAGGCCAGCGCCGAGAACGGCTCGGTGGCGTCGGGCTTGCGGATGACGATCTCCTCGGCGTCGCCCGGGGCGTGACCCTCCATCGGGGGGACGTCCAGCGGGCTGGGGAGGAAGTCGATGACCGCGTCGAGCATGGGCTGGACGCCCTTGTTCTTGAACGCGGTGCCGCACATGACCGGGTTGATCTCGCCGGCCAGGGTGAGCTTGCGGATCGCGCCCTTGATCTCGGCAGCGGTCAGCTCCTCACCCTCGAGGTACTTCTCCATCAGCTCGTCGTCGGCCTCGGCGACCCGCTCGAGCAGCTCGTGGCGGTACTTGTCGGCCTGGTCCTGCAGGTCGGCCGGGATCTCCTCGACGGTGTAGTCCTCACCCATCTTGGTCTCGCCGCGCCAGGTGAGCGCGCGCATCCCGATCAGGTCGATGACACCGATGAAGTCGCTCTCGGCGCCGATCGGCAGCTGGATCGGGACGGGCGTCGCGCCGAGCCGGTCGACGATGGTCTGCACCGTGAAGTAGAAGTCGGCGCCCATCTTGTCCATCTTGTTGACGAAGCAGATGCGCGGCACGCCGTACTTGTCGGCCTGACGCCAGACGGTCTCGGACTGGGGCTCGACGCCCTCCTTGGCGTCGAAGACGGCGACGGCGCCGTCGAGGACGCGCAGTGACCGCTCGACCTCGACGGTGAAGTCGACGTGACCGGGGGTGTCGATGATGTTGATCTGGTTGTTCTTCCAGAACGTCGTCGTCGCAGCAGAGGTGATCGTGATGCCACGCTCCTGCTCCTGCTCCATCCAGTCCATCGTGGCCGCGCCGTCGTGGACCTCACCGATCTTGTAGGTGATACCGGTGTAGAAGAGGATGCGCTCAGTCGTCGTCGTCTTGCCGGCGTCGATGTGCGCCATGATGCCGATGTTGCGGACCTTCGTGAGGTCCGTCAGGACGTCGAGTGCCACTCGTTTATCTCAATTCGCTTCGTAGTTCGCGTTGCGTAGGGGGTGGGAGCCCGTATGCCGTGCGCTCGGGTGAGCGCGCGGCATACGGCTCCCTGCTGTCACCAGCGGTAGTGCGCGAAGGCCTTGTTGGACTCGGCCATCTTGTGGGTGTCCTCGCGACGCTTGACCGCGGCACCGAGGCCGTTGGACGCGTCGAGGATCTCGTTCATGAGGCGCTCGGTCATCGTCTTCTCGCGACGCTGACGCGAGTAGCCGACGAGCCAGCGCAGCGACAGGGTCGTCGCACGCAGCGGCTTGACCTCGATCGGCACCTGGTAGGTCGCACCGCCGACGCGGCGGGACTTGACCTCCAGGGTCGGGCGGATGTTGTCGAGCGCACGCTTGAGCGTGACGACCGGGTCGGTGCCGGTCTTGTCGCGGCAGCCCTCGAGGGCGCCGTAGACGATGTTCTCGGCGATCGACTTCTTGCCGTCCAGAAGCACCTTGTTGACCAGGGCGGTCACCACGGGGCTGCCGTAGACGGGGTCGACGTGCAGCGGGCGCTTGGGTGCGGGTCCCTTGCGAGGCATTACTTCTTCACCTTCTTCGCGCCGTAGCGGCTGCGGGCCTGCTGACGGTTCTTGACGCCCTGGGTGTCCAGGGAGCCGCGGATGATCTTGTAGCGGACGCCGGGGAGGTCCTTCACCCGGCCGCCGCGCACGAGCACGATGGAGTGCTCCTGCAGGTTGTGGCCGACGCCGGGGATGTAGGCGGTGACCTCGATGCCGCTGGTCAGGCGCACACGGGCGACCTTGCGCAGGGCAGAGTTCGGCTTCTTGGGGGTGGTGGTGTAGACGCGCGTGCACACGCCGCGCCGCTGCGGAGAGCCCTTGAGAGCAGGAGTCTTGACCTTGGTGGCCTTGTCCTGCCGGCCCTTGCGCACCAGCTGGTTGATGGTAGGCAAACCTGTTCCTTCGTTTGTTGTCTGCTCCCCCGGCATCGCTGCCCCGGGAGCTCCTTGGTGGTGGCCCGTTCCGACCCCCGCGGTCGGGTGTGTCGGTTCGGGTGCTTCCACCTGCACTCCCCACGCACGCGGCCTCGCGGCATACGTTCATGGGTTGCCCGGTGGAAGGTGGGTGGCCTCGCGGCCGTCCTGTGCGTTCTGTCTCCTGATGTGCTGCCGACGGCAGCGGGAGGGCACAGAACATGTCCGGTCCTAGCCAGACACAAGGTGCAACGATACCGGCCCCCAGCCCATGCCCCAAATCGGTGGCGGCCAGGCCCGACCTTCCCTTGCGAACACGACTTTCCCGGATGGGGCGGGAAAGTCTGAGGGGCGCGGATGCCGGGGAGTCGCCTCCCGGCCCGAAGTTCCCTTGCGAAGACGACTTTCCCGGATGGGGCGGGAAACCCCCACTAGACAAGGGTTGACTTGCCTTGCGAAGACGACTTTCCCGGATGGGGCGGGAAAGTCTGAGGGGCGCGTATGCCGGGGAATCTCCTCCCGCGGCATACGCGCCCCTCAACGCTCCGGAGTGGTGCGCTGTGGTCGGGCCGGTCAGATGTCCAGACCGAGCTCGGCGTCGTCGAGCCGGATCGCCTCGCCCGAGCCCGGGCCGAAGGCCGGGTAGGGGTAGTCGTCGTAGTTCGGCAGCGCGTACATGGCGGCGCGCGCCTCCTCGGTCGGCTCCACCGCGATGTTGCGGTAGCGGGGCAGGCCCGTGCCGGCGGGGATGAGCTTGCCGAGGATGACGTTCTCCTTCAGGCCGAGCAGCGGGTCCGAACGACCCTCCATCGCGGCCTCGGTGAGCACCCGGGTCGTCTCCTGGAAGGAGGCGGCCGAGAGCCAGGAGTCGGTCGCGAGCGAGGCCTTGGTGATGCCCATGAGCTCGGGACGACCCGAAGCCGGCTTGCCGCCTTCGGACACGACGCGACGGTTCTCGTCCTCGAAGCGACCGCGCTCGGCGAGCATGCCGGGCAGCAGGTCGGCGTCACCGGACTCGATGACCGTGATGCGACGCAGCATCTGGCGGACGATGACCTCGATGTGCTTGTCGTGGATCGACACACCCTGCTGGACGTAGACCTTCTGGACCTGGTCCACGAGGTGCTTCTGCGTGGCCCGGGGGCCCAGGATGCGCAGCACCTGCTTGGGGTCGATCGAGCCTACGGTCAGCGAGGCGCCGACCTCGACGTGGTCGCCGTCGTGGACGAGCAGGCGGGCCCGCTTGGTGACGGGGTAGCGCTGCTCCTCCGAGCCGTCGTCCGGCGTGAGCAGGATCGCCCGCGCCTTGTCGGTCTCCTCGATCTGGATCCGGCCCGAGGCCTCGGCGATCGGGGCGACACCCTTGGGGGTGCGCGCCTCGAAGAGCTCGACGACACGCGGCAGACCCTGGGTGATGTCGTCACCGGCCACACCACCGGTGTGGAAGGTACGCATCGTCAGCTGGGTGCCGGGCTCACCGATGGACTGGGCGGCGATGATGCCGACCGCCTCACCGATGTCGACGAGCTTGCCGGTCGCCAGCGAGCGGCCGTAGCAGCGCGCGCACGTTCCGACCTTGGAGTCACACGTGAGGACCGAACGGACCTTGACCGTGTCGACACCGGCGTCGAACAGCGCGCCGATGACGACGTCACCGAGGTCGATGCCGGCCTCCGCCAGCACCTCGCCGTCCTTGACGACGTCCTCGGCGAGGGTCCGGGCGTAGACCGAGGTCTCGACGACGTCGGACAGCGCCCGGGTACCGGTACGCGGGTCGACGACGGCGATCGGCATCGGCAGGCCGCGCTCGGTGCCGCAGTCGTCCTCACGGATGATGACGTCCTGCGACACGTCCACCAGGCGCCGGGTCAGGTAGCCGGAGTCGGCCGTCCGCAGCGCGGTGTCGGCCAGACCCTTGCGGGAACCGTGCGTGGAGATGAAGAACTCGAGCACCGACAGGCCCTCGCGGAAGTTCGCGCGGATCGGTCGCGGGATGATGTCGCCCTTGGGGTTGGACACCAGGCCACGCATACCGGCAATCTGGCGCAGCTGCATCCAGTTACCGCGAGCACCCGAGGAGACCATCTTGTAGATGGTGTTGTCGCGCGGGATGTTGGCTTCCATCTCCTTGGCGATCTCGTTGGTCGCCTGGGTCCAGATCTCGATGAGCTCCTGACGGCGCTCGTCGTCGGTGATCAGACCCCGCTCGTACTGGGTCTGGACCTTGGTGGCCTTGACCTCGTAGCCCTCGAGGATCTCCAGCTTGCGCGGAGGCGTGACGACGTCGGAGATGGCGACCGTGGTGCCGGACCGGGTGGCCCAGTGGAAGCCGTACTCCTTGAGCGCGTCGAGGGACGCCGCGACCTGGACCTTGCTGTAGCGCTCGGCGAGGTCGTTGACGATCGTCGAGAGGCGCTTCTTGTCGACCTGGTCGTTGACGTAGGGGTAGTCCTCCGGGAGCGTCTCGTTGAAGAGCGCGCGGCCCAGGGTGGTCTCCACCAGCCAGGTGTCCAGGAAACCCTCGTCATCGACCACGAGACCCTCTGCCAGCTCGGCACCCGGCGTCGGCACGACGTGGGTCAACCGGATCCGCACCTTGGAGCCCAGCTCGATCTCGCCGCCGTCGAACGCCATCCGAGCCTCGGGCACGGTCGAGAAGACCCGCCCGGCACCCTTGCCCTCGGCCACCTCGGAGGTGAGGTGGTAGAGGCCGATGATCATGTCCTGGGTGGGCATGGTGACCGGGCGGCCGTCGGCCGGCTTGAGGATGTTGTTGGACGACAGCATGAGGATGCGGGCCTCGGCCTGCGCCTCTGCCGAGAGCGGCACGTGGACGGCCATCTGGTCACCGTCGAAGTCGGCGTTGAACGCCGTGCAGACGAGCGGGTGGATCTGGATGGCCTTGCCCTCGACGAGCTGCGGCTCGAACGCCTGGATGCCGAGGCGGTGCAGCGTGGGCGCACGGTTCAGCAGCACGGGGTGCTCGGTGATGACCTCTTCGAGGACATCCCACACGACCGAGCGCTGACGCTCGACCATCCGCTTGGCGGACTTGATGTTCTGCGCGTGGTCGAGGTCGACGAGGCGCTTCATGACGAACGGCTTGAACAGCTCCAGCGCCATCTGCTTGGGCAGGCCGCACTGGTGCAGCTTGAGCTGCGGACCGACGACGATGACCGAACGGCCGGAGTAGTCGACGCGCTTGCCGAGCAGGTTCTGGCGGAACCGGCCCTGCTTGCCCTTGAGCATGTC
>JAJPIW010000088.1 GCA_021324575.1 Intrasporangiaceae bacterium
ACCCGCCGCGTCTTCGGCGGCAGCGACGGACGACCTCGTCGAGCAGTCATTGCTCCAAACCCCATCTCTGATCAGGGGTGTTGCACTAACCGCGTGAGCCCGCCTAGCGCCCTGTGCACCCGAGAATGTTTCTCGGGTGCGGAGCCAACTAGTCCGAGGACCCGATAATTTCGCCGGGGGCTGTGGGGGTGGGTTGACTAGGCGCCATGTCGTCTGTACTGTGTCGATATATCGACGTAGCACAGTCGATATCCACTGCGGTGGAGCGTATGCCGCCGGCTCGGGGGAACCGGCCGCGCGGCATACGGACACCGCCCCACAACACAGACCAACGAAACTTCCAAGGAGAACCCATGCACCGCATGAACCCCGAACACCACGAACATCTGCACGACGCTCTCCACGAGCACCTGCACGGCAGCCCGTTCGGCCCCGAGGGTCGGCCCGGCAAGGGTCCCAAGGGTCCCCGGCGCGGCGGCCCGCACGGCGGACCGCGCGGCTTCGGCCGTCGCGGCCCCGAGTTCGCCGAGGCGTTCTTCGGGCCGATGGGCCCGGACTCGTTCCGGCGCGGCGGACCCCGACGCGGCCCGGGCCGTGGCCAGCGCGGCGATGTCCGCAACGCCATCCTCGCCCTGCTCGCCGAGCAGCCGATGAACGGCTACCAGATCATCACGACCATCGCGGACCGCACCCAGGGCCTGTGGCGTCCCAGTGCCGGCTCGGTCTACCCCGCGCTCGGCCTGCTCCAGGACGAGGGCCTCGTCCGCCCGGTCGAGGTCGCGGGCAGGAAGTCCTTCGAGCTCACCGAGGAGGGCCGCAACTACACCGAGGCCCACGCCGAGGAGCTGAAGGACCCCTGGGCCCGCGTCGCCCAGCCGCACGAGGGCTTCCTCGACGTGCGACGTGAGGTCGGCCAGCTCGCGATGGCGCTCCAGCAGGTCGTCATGGCCGGTGACCCCGCCCAGATCAAGGCCGCCCGTGCGGTCCTGGACACGGCGCGCAAGGACCTCTACCGGATCCTCGCCGGGGACGCCGCCACCGAGGAGTGACGAAGGACTGACCGAGAGGTCGCCAGACCGAAGCGACGCCCGTCCGCATCATGCATGCGGGCGGGCGTCGTCCTTTTGTATGCCGTGTGCCCCTGGTATGCCGCAGGCCGGGTATGCCGGATCAGAGCCCGATGAGGACCGCGACGAGGGCGATGGCGCCGGGCAGGGCCTGGACGAGGAGGATCCGCCCGTTGGCCGTGGCCGCGCCGTAGACACCGGCGACCACGACGCAGGCCAGGAAGAAGATGAGCACCGGCTTCTGCAGGTGGGTCGGCGCGACGAGCCCCCAGACCAGCCCGGCGGCGAGGAACCCGTTGTAGAGACCCTGGTTGCCGGCGAGCGCCTTGGTCTCCTGCGCGAACTCCGGCGTCAGCCCGAAGGCGGCCCGCCCCCGCGGCGTGGTCCACAGGAACATCTCCAGCACCAGGATGTAGACGTGGAGCAGGCCGACGAGGCCGGCGAGGACGAGCGCGACGGTATGCATCTGGGCAGCCTCCCACGGCGTCGGGCTCGTACCGGGCTCGTGCGGGGCGCGTTTCCCGCGCGTTAACTCTCGCCGTAAACCCTTGTGCCAGGGCAGCGACGGGTCGACGATGACGCACTGTGACCACTCCTTCGGCGATCGCCGACGACAGCCCCGAGACCAACCCGATCGCGGCCGAGAGCTACGGCGCCAAGACCCTGGCCATCGAGCCGGGTGGCGTCGAGCACATCCCCGACAGCGCCCGCCACGGCAGGTCGGTCAATCTTTTGTGGACGTGGACGTCGCCGAACCTGGAGTTCGCGACCGTCGCCGTCGGGATCATCGGCCCGCTGTTCTTCGGGCTGTCCTTCGGCCAGGCGGTCGCCGCGATCGTCCTGGGCACGGTTCTCGGCGCCGCGAGCCAGGCGGTCCTGTCCGGCTGGGGGCCGCAGCACGGCCTGGCCCAGATGGTCCTGAGCCGCACCGGCTTCGGCTTCCTCGGCAACGCCCTTCCGGCCGGGCTGAACGCCCTCATCGCCGGCATCGGCTGGTTCGCCGTCAACAGCATCAGTGGTGCCCTGGCCCTGCACGCGCTCATCGGCGGACTGCCGAACTGGCTGTGCCTGCTCGTCATCGTCGCGGCCCAGCTGACCATCGCCTTCCTCGGGCACAACCTGGTCCACGCCTTCGAGCGCTACGCGCTGCCGCTCCTCGCCGTCGTCTTCGTCATCGGTGCGGTCATCGTGTTCAGCAAGGCCGATCTCGGTGCCCCTGGCAAGCCGATCCCCGGGGCGTTCCTCATCGAGGCGGCCGCCGCCTTCGGCTATGCCGCCGGCTGGAACCCCTATGCCGCCGACTACACCCGCTACCTCCCGCGCACCGAGAACGCCCGGGTCGCCGGTGTGTATGCGGCGGTCGGGATCACCGTGTCCTGTGTCCTTCTCGAGTCGGCCGGGGCCGCCATGGTCAGCGCCGCGGGCAAGGCCGCCAACGTGGACCCGGGGGTCTACACCGGCCTGATGCCGACCTGGCTCGGCAAGCTGACGCTGCTGTGCATCGCCGTCGGGGCGGTGGCCGCCAACGCGCTCAACATCTACTCCGGGGCGATGTCGTTCCTCGCCCTCGGCATCAAGGTCCCGCCGCATCGGGCGCGTTCCCTCGTCGCCGTGGTGTTCGGCGTGTTCGGCTTCATCCTGGCCCTGTCCGGCCTGAAGAACGCTGGAAGCAACTACGAGAACTTCCTGCTGGTCATCGCCTACTGGATCGGGCCGTGGCTCGGCGTCGTCCTCGTCGACCGTCTCCTGCGCCGCGGCCAGTCTGCGGACGCGGTCACGAGCATCGCCACCGACCGGACCTACACCAACTGGGCGGGCCCGATCGCCATGCTGGTCGGCATGGTCCTGTCGATCTGGCTGTTCTCCAACCAGACGAACTACCACGGCACGGTCGTCAAGGCGCACCCTGCCGTCGGAGACATCACCTTCGTCGTCGGCTTCGTCGTCGCCGCTGTCCTGTATGCCGTGCTGGTCCGGGTCCTGCGGCCCTCACGGTCGCTCGCGGCATGACGGCGATGCCCCCGCTCGGACGCGACCTTGCCCGGGCTTGGCTGGCGGCGGCCGTCGACGAGGCCCGCCAAGGCCTACGAGAAGGTGGAATCCCCATCGGCGCAGCGCTTTTCGCAGCCGACGGCGAGCTGCTCGGGTCCGGTCACAACCGCCGGGTCCAGGATGGTGACCCGTCGACCCACGGCGAGACCGACGCCTTCCGCCGGGCAGGGCGCCAGCGCAGCTATCGCGGCACGACGATGGTGACGACCCTGTCGCCCTGCTGGTACTGCTCGGGCCTGGTGCGCCAGTTCGGCATCTCCCGCGTCGTCATCGGCGAGGCGACGACCTTCCACGGCGGCCACGACTGGCTGGCCGAGAACGGCGTGGAGATCATGGTCCTCGAAGACCCCGAGTGCATCGGCCTGATGACAGACTTCATCGAAGCGCAGCCGGACCTGTGGAACGAAGACATCGGCGAGGAGGACTGACATGGGTCACGTACCCGTCATCGACCTGACCCCGTGGTTCAGCGGCTCGGACGCTGACCGCGCCGAGGTCGCTGCCGCCGTCGACGACGCCCTCCAAGAGGTGGGCTTCATGCTGATCACGGGGCACGGCATACCGGAATCCCTTGCAGCGCAAGTGCGCTCGGCCGCCCGGGCGTTCTTCGCCCTGCCACCTGCCGAGAAGCAGGCGTATGCCGTGTCAGTCGCCGGCCGCGGCTGGTTGCCGCCCGGCGTGGAGGCGAACGCCTATGCCGACGCCTACGACGAGGACGGTGGCAGTCCGCCGGACCTCAAGGAGTCCTTCGCCGTCGGGGCCGACACCCCGACCGGTGACCCGGCGGCCGACGGCTACTGGTTCCCGGACAACGTGTGGCCGGCGCAGGTCCCGGGGCTCGAACCGGTCGTCAGCGACTACCTGGACCGGATGCGGTCGCTGGCCGACGAGCTGCTCCGCATCTGTGCCGCCGCGATGCGGCAGGACCTGGACTTCTTCACCCAGCACACGTCGCGGTCGACCTACACGCTGAACCTCAACTGGTACCCGCCGCTGAAGACGGTGGGGGCGCCGGAGGACGGGCAGTTCCGGATCGGGCCGCACACGGACTTCGGCACGGTGACCATCCTGGACCGGGAGCCGGGTGCGGGCGGGCTGCAGGTGTGGACCGAGGACGACGGCTGGGAGAATGCGCCGTGGGTGCCGGGCGCGTTGACGATCAACACCGGTGACCTGCTGGCGCTGTGGTCGGGCGGGCGGTGGAAGTCCAACCGGCACCGCGTGCTGCCCCCACAGGAGGCGCACCCCGACGAGGACCTCGTCTCGCTCGTGTACTTCTACGAGGCCGACCACGACACGGTGGTGACGCCGGTCCAGCCCCCCGTGGGGCGGCAGGCCGGCCTGCCGACGGTGGTGTCGGGCGACTTCATCAAGGAGCGCCTCGACGCCATCACGATGGCCTGACCGTTCGCACTTTCCCGGATGGGGCGGGAAACCCCGTCTTGGCAAGGGTTGATTTGCCTTGCCAAGATGACTTTCCCGGATGGGGCGGGAAAGTCGCGGGGGCTCAGGGGGTGAGCAGGAGCTTGCCGATGTGCTGGCTGGCCTCCAGCTCGCGGTGGGCCGCAGCCGCGTCGGCGAGCGGGTAGGTCGCCTGGATCACCGGCTTGACGCGGCCGGACTCGACGAGCGGCCAGACATGTTCGCGCACGGCTGCCACGATGGTCGCCTTCTCGGCGGCCGGGCGGGCGCGCAAGGACGTGGCGATCACCGCCGCCCGCTTGCGGAGCAGCTGTCCCAGGTCGAGCTCGCCCTTGGCCCCGCCCTGGAGGCCGATCACGACGAGCCGCCCGTTGATCGCGAGGGCAGAAACGTTGCGGGACAAGTACTTTGCGCCCATGTTGTCGAGGATCACATCGGCCCCGTGGCCGTCGGTCTCGGCCTCCAGCACCTCGACGAAGTCCTGCTCGCGATAGTTGATGAGGATCTCGGCTCCGAGCGCGCGGCATACGGCGAGCTTGTCGGCGGACCCGGCAGTGACCGCGACCCGGGCTCCGACCTCCCGGGCCAGCTGGATCGCCATCGTGCCGATCCCGGACGAGCCGCCGTGGACGAGGAAGGTCTCACCGGGCTGGAGGTTGGCGGTGAGGAAGACGTTGGACCACACCGTCGAGGTGACCTCGGGCAGGGCTGCGGCCTCGACGAGCCCGATCCCGGCGGGGACGGGCAGGACCTGCCCGGCCGGAACGCACACCTGCTCGGCGTAGCCGCCACCGGCGAGGAGCGCACACACCTCGTCGCCCACCGCCCAGCCCACAACGGACTCCCCGAGCGCGTCGATCCGCCCGCTCACCTCCAGTCCCGGGTAGGCCGACGCACCGGGCGGCGGGTCGTAGAAGCCCATCCGCTGCATGACGTCGGCCCGGTTGACGCCGGCCGCGGTCACGGCGATCCGGACCTCGCCGGGGCCGGGCTCGGGCGTCTCCACGGAGTCGAGGACGAGCGCGTCGGCGTCGCCGGGCACGGGGATGGTGATGGCCTCCATGGCACCCAACCTACGGCGCGAGGTCGCGCAGGTCCTCCGGGGTGTCGACGTCACGGCTCTCCTCGTCACCGACCCGGAGCGGGAGCACGCTGAGCCGATCGAGCAGGGAGCGAGCCGCCGCTCCGCCCGGGTCCGCGGGCAGAGCGCCCCGGAGGGCCTCGATCCGGTATGCCGCGAGCAGCGGGTTGGTCCGACCGCGGTCGTCGACGGAGACGACAGCGTCGGCGTCGGGCGACTGGTCCAGCAGGGCCGACAGGCGCAGGGCGGCCGCGGCGGCATACGGCTGGTCGCCGGCGAGGACGACGACGATGCCCTCGGGGATCCGCCCGCTCGCCAGGCCGGCGGCGATCGCCGCGACCGGGCCACCCAGCGGCGGGTTCTCGCGCACCCAGTGCACCGGGCGGCTTGTGGCGCGGGCCGGTCCCACGCAGACGACCGGCCACTCGTTCGGGCCGGGCAGGCCGTCGAGGAGGCGGTCCAGGACCGTGGAGTCGCCCAGGGGCGCGGCCAGCTTGTCGCTGCCGAACCGCCGCGCCGTACCGCCGGCCAGGACGATCGCCGAGACGGCCGTCACCGCCCCGCTCGCGCTCATCGACCCGCCAGCCGTCGGGACAGGGCCTCTGCGGCCCGCCGGACCTGCGCGGCCAGGGCCGCCTCTCCGGCCGCGTCGACCCCCGGCGCCGGATAGGTGAGCGCGACGCCCGCGACGGGGTGCCCGGTGTGGTCGAGCACGGCATACGCGACCGACGCCAGCCCGGCGGTGACCAGGTCGACCTCGTGGGCGTAGCCGCGGGTGCGCGTCGTCGTGAGCTCCCGCCGCAGCGCTGTGACCGTCGTGGGACCGCGACCATCGCGTTGGACGAGGGCGGTCCGGTCGGGGAAGAGCGCGGTGATCTGAGGGCCCGGGAGCGCTGCCAGCATGGCCAGGCCGCTTGCCGTGAGGGCTGCCGGGAGCCGGACGCCGACGTCGGTGACGAGCAGCGGCCGGCCGGGGGCGCGCTCCTCGATGACGTAGAGGACGTCGCGGCCGTGCAGGACCGCCAGATGGGCATTGTGGGTCGAGACCTCCGCGAGCCGGGACAGGATCGGGCGGGCGAACCGCTGGAGCGGTGCCTGGCGCTGGTAGGCGGTGCCCAGCTCGTATGCCGCGGGCCCGAGTCCGTAGCGACGCTCCTCGGGGAGGTGTGCGACGAAGCCACGCTCGATGAGGGTCGCGAGCAGGTGGTAGGTCGTGCTGCGCGGGAGCCCGAGCCGGCGAGTGATCGTCGCGGCCGGGACCGGCGCGGGGTGCGCGGCGAGCAGGGTGAGCACATCGAGGGCGTGGCCGGCGGCCGGGACGTTGCTCACCGCGGACCGCCCTCGGGCAGGGAGTTGCTGGTAGCGGCGTTGCCGGTAGTCGTGTCGCTGGTGGTGGGGGGCTCGGCCGCGAGGCGGAGCAGGAGCCGTCGGAGGGTGGTCTGGTCGCGGCCGGAGAGGCGCCCGAAGAAGTCGTCGGCCTCCACCCGCCGTGACACGTCGATGGCCTGGCGAACCTCGCGGCCGGTCTGCGTCAGGTGGAGGACGGTGGCCCGGCGGTCGCCGGGGTCGGGTCGACGCTCGAGGAAGCCGCGCTGCTCCAGCGAATCCACCACGTCGGTCACCGAGCGCGGGGCGATACGCAGGTGCTCGGCGAGAACACCTGGCCGGACCGGCTCGAGCTCGGCGACGAGGCGCAGGGCTCGGCCCTGGTGGGGGGCGAGGTCCCACGGCGTGAGCGAGGCGGCCCAACGCTGGCGCACCTGGCGAGAGGTGCGCAGGAAGAGGTCGCCGAGCGGGACCACGGGCTCAGGCTCGGCGGGCGGCATACGACTCAAGATAGTGCCGCCCCGGTGGGGCGAGGGAATACACGCGACAAGGGTATGCGTTGAGACTCATAGTGAGGTAACCTCACGAAAGCTCCGGCGCGAGAGCACCGCTCTCGACAGATCAGCCAGCTCAGCTCCGGAAAGGAATGGTGCCCATGACGGACACCATCACCCACGACATCACCAAGATCGCCCGACCCGCAGGTCGCGGCGCCGGTGCAGCTTCCCGGGCCGGAAGCATCGGCCCGCAGAAGGTCGACCCGCGCGACCGGGCCCAGCTCATCGACGCACCCGTGGCGCTCTCCCGGGTGACCGCGCTCTTCCGCCCCTACCGGTGGCAGGTCAGCCTCGTCACGCTGGTCATCGTGGCCACCTCGGTCATCTCGATGGCCCAGCCGTTCCTCGTCCGCGCTGTCGTCGACGACGCGCTCCCGCACCAGGACGTCCGGCTCCTCGTCTGGTCGGTCGTCGGCATGGTGGCCGTGGTCCTCACCACCCAGCTGCTCGGGGTCGTCCAGACCTGGCAGTCCTCGCTCGTCGGCCAGCGGGTCATGCACAACCTGCGGACCTCTGTCTTCGGCCACCTCCAGCGGCAGTCGCTCGGGTTCTTCACCCGGACGCGCGCCGGCGAGGTCCAGTCGCGGCTCACCAACGACGTCAACGGCATGCAGGGCGTGGTCACCTCGACCGCGACCTCGATCGCCTCCAACGTCACCACGGCGGTCGCGACCATCGTCGCCATGGTCGCCCTCTCCTGGCGGCTCTCGCTCATCTCCCTGGTCATCCTGCCGCCGTCGATCTGGCTGACCCGACGGGTCGCCCTCCTGCGGCGCGAGATCACCGAGCGCCAGCAGCAGCACCTCGCCGACCTCAACGTCCAGATCGAGGAAGGCCTCTCGGTCAGCGGCATCCGGCTGGCCAAGACGATGGGCACGACCCGCCGCAACGCCGAGCGGTTCGCCCGGATCTCCGACCAGCTCGCCGAGCTGGAGCTGCGCTCGCAGCTCGCCGGCCGCTGGCGGATGGCGACGATGCAGATCATCTTCTCCGCGATCCCGGCCGTCATCTACCTGGCCGCCGGTCTTCCGGCCACCCGAGGAGGCATGACGATCGGCACGCTGATCGCGTTCACCACGCTCCAGAACGGTGTGTTCCGCCCGCTCATGGGGCTGCTCAACGTCGGCGCCCAGTGGGTGTCGTCGATGGCCCTGTTCAGCCGGGTCTTCGAGTACCTCGACCTCGTCCCCGAGGTGCCTGCACCGGCCCACCCCGTCGCGGTGAACCCGGCCCGGGTGCGGGGCGAGGTCCGGATCTCCGGGGTCTCCTTCCGGTATGCCGGTGCCGACCGTGACGCTCTCACCGACGTGGATCTCGTGGTGCCGCAAGGCAGCTCGCTGGCGCTGGTCGGCCCGACCGGGTCCGGCAAGTCCACCCTCGCCGCCCTGGTCGCCCGGCTGTACGACCCCACGGTCGGCCAGGTGACGATCGACGGGATCGACATCCGCGACATCGACCCCGAGGTCCTCGCCGGCATCGTCGGTGTCGTCTCGCAGGAGACCTACCTCGTGCACGCCTCGATCCGCGACAACCTGCTCCTCGCGGCCCCGGCCGCCACCGATGCCGACCTGTGGCGGGCGCTCGAGGCGGCTCAGGTCGCAGAGCTGGTCGCCTCGCTGCCCGACGGTCTGGACACCATGGTCGGCTCGCGCGGGCACCGGTTCTCCGGTGGTGAGCAGCAACGGCTCGCCGTGGCACGCACCATCCTGCGCGACCCCAAGGTCCTCGTCCTCGACGAGGCGACGAGCGCGCTGGACAACGCCACCGAGCGCGAGCTGCAGACCGCCCTCGACGAGCTGGTCAAGGGCCGCACGACGATCACCATTGCCCATCGCCTCTCGACGATCGAGCACAGCGACCAGATCGCGGTGCTGAGCCGCGGCCGGGTGGTCGAGCTCGGCCGGCATACCGAGCTCATGGGCCGTCGAGGCGGCGCGTATGCCGCCCTCGCCGGGTCCACGCCCGCGCTCGCGTCAGCCTGATCCCTCGCTCGCGTCAGCCTGAGCCCTCCACACCCGACTTGTTCCCTCCGCACCCGAGAAGGCTTCTCGGGTGCGGAGGGAACTAGGCGGGCTCACGCGGTTAGTGCAACACCCCTGTTCAGAGATGGGGTTTGGAGCAATGACTGCTCGACGAGGTCGTCCGTCGCTGCCGCCGAAGACGCGGCGGGTG
>JAJPIW010000069.1 GCA_021324575.1 Intrasporangiaceae bacterium
CCGACGACAGATCAGGTGCCAGGCACGGAGCCAGTGGATAACTGGGTCAACCGGGTGGGACTTCCGTCGAGGCTATCGATGGCCCCTTCATCATCACTGTGGATAACCCAGCGGGCGCCGGGGCGTTCTTCGGCAGAGTACGAGGGTGCATCCCCGACCGATTCCGGCCCCGCTCGTGCACGGGCCGTTCACGACCGCCGCGGCTCAGGCCCAGGGGCTGTCGCCATCCCGGCTGCGTCGCGCTGACCTGTCACACCCGACGCGCGGAGTCCACGTGCCCGCCGACGCTGGCCGGCCGGAGGAGGTGAGCGGGACCAGTCGGACCAGCTCGCTCGACCAGGCCCGCCACGACGATTCGGGCGGAGAGCCGGGCCGGATCAGCCCAGCAGGGGAGAGCCTGCTAGCGGCAAGGGCGAGCGCCTTCGCTTTGGGCATGTCCGAGGTGGTCGCCTTCTCGCACATCACGGCGGCCCGGCTCCAGGGCGTTCCACTACCTGCGGCGCTCGAGGGCCAGACCGACCTCGATGTCATCGGTCACACACGCGTCACCCGGGTGCGCCGTGCGGGCTGCGTCGGCCACCGAGGACTGGAGTGTCGGGAGGTCGTTGAGGTCGACGGCGTGCGCGTCGTGGGGCTGGCCGATACGTGGTGCGATCTCGGGGAGGTCCTCCGGCGGGGCCTGGGTCGGGACGATCTCATCGTGGCGGCCGACGCCGTGGTCCGGATGATCGACAACGCCCACGTCGAGGCGGGGACCCACTCCAACCCGCGCCGGGAGGGCCCCATTGCCGAGGTGGTGGCCAGCTCACCGGGGATCCGCGCCCTGCACCTCGCGCTGGCCCGACGCGTCAGGCCCCGCGGCAAACGGCTGTTGAGCGCTGCGCTGGATCGTGCGCGGCCCGGGGTCCGTTCGCCGATGGAGACCCGGTCGCGGCTGATGTTCGTGGATGCCGGCTTCCCTGAGCCCCGAGTTAACGAGGTGGTGCGCGACCGAGCCGGCGAGTGGCTGCTCGAAGGCGACCTCGTCTGGCCCGAGCGCCGCGTCGTGGGGGAGTACCAGGGTGCACACCACGCGAGCCGGGCTCGCCGGAGCGCGGACGCCTCTCGCCGCGAGCTCGCCGTGGACGAGGACCACCGCGTGTTCGAGATCTTCGCCGAGGACGTCCACCCGGGTGCCCGCCGGCGGCACCTGCTCCGACGCGTCGCGAAAGCCCTCGAGCTCGACCCTGACGACCTGATGATCGCGTGATCTGGCAGACCTTGCCACTCCTGCCACCCGACCCCCCCGGTCGAGTGGCCAGAACACGCCGTCCGGAGGCACCGGCACGCGGCGTGTTCTGGCCCCTCGACCAACGTGGGTCTGAGGCCGCAGTCCCCCGGCGGACGGAGTCGGGTCTCTCGGGCGGAGCGGCTAGGGTCCATGCCCATGGCACTCTTCGGCCGCGAGCGGATCACCGGCAAGACACCTGACCAGCTGCGCCTCATGCGCAAGGCGGGGTTGCTCGTCGGACAGACCCTGACCATGCTCCAGGAGCGGGTCGAGCCCGGCATGACGACCAAGGCCTTGGACGCACTTGCCGAGGAGCACATCCGCAGCGGTGGGGGCATCCCGAGCTTCCTCGGCTACCACGGCTTCACCGGCACGCTCTGCACCTCGGTCAACGAGGAGGTCGTGCACGGCATACCCGGCTCCCGGGTGCTGCGCGAGGGAGACCTGCTGTCCATCGACTGCGGCGCCATCGTCGAGGGTTGGCACGGCGACGCGGCCGTGTCGGTGATCGTCGGGGGCCGCCAGGCCGGCCGGACCGAGGACCTCCAGCTCATCGACGCCACCGAGGCCTCCATGTGGGCCGGCATCGGTGCCCTCGCCGTCGGACAGCCCCTGTATGCCGTGGGAGCGGCGGTCGAGGACGCCATCGAGGCCGCAGGGGAGCGCGATGGCCGGACCTACGGGATCGTCGAGGACTACGTCGGACACGGCATCGGCACCTCGATGCACATGGACCCGCAGGTCCCCAACTACCGCGTGGAGGGTCGGGGACCCAGGGTGATCGACGGCACGACGATCGCCATCGAGCCGATGATCACCCTCGGGGACCAGGACAACCGGGTGCTCGCCGACGACTGGACCGTCGTCACCCTCGACGGCTCCCGCGCCGCCCACTGGGAGAACACGGTCGCTGCGACCGTCGACGGGCTGTGGGTGCTCACCGAGGTCGACGGGGGAGCGGCAGGCCTGGCCCGACTCGGACTCCCGTATGCCGCGCTGGTCTGACCCCGCGGGCCGGGGCATACCGAGTCGAGGGCTAGCCTCCCGTCGACTCCGCGTGGTGCTGGCACTGCTGGCGGTCGCCGCGACGACGGCATGCGGGGCCTCCGGTTCGTCCTCCGGCTCGTCGTCAGGTGCTCCAGGGTCCGGCGACACGGCAGGCACGACCTCGACCACCTCGTCCGCCTCGGCGATGCCGTCGACCTCGGTGACCACCAAGGCTCCCGCGACCGCCACCGCGACGTCCCGGTCGACGTCGCCGCCGGCCACCACACGTCCGCGACCTGCAGCGACGACCTCTCGGCCGCGGCCGGCCACCTCGAGCACGCGCCCGGGCCTGAGCCGGGTGCCCCGGCAGCCGGCCGAGCCGGCCGTCTCCTACCCGGTCAACGACCCGGCATACGGAACCGGCGCGAACGCCGTCGTCACCACGGTCGGTGACGCCCTGTGGGCGCGCATGGTGGGGTACTCGTGGACGGCCCCGTGCCCGGTCGGCCGGAGCGGCCTTCGGGTGGTCCAGGTGAACTTCTGGGGCTTCGACGGCAAGCGGTCCCGCGGGTCGGTCGTCGTGGCGCGCAGCATCGCCTCGGCCGTGGCCGGCGCATTCGCCGACCTCTACGGCCAGGGCTTCCGGATCCGGCAGATGCGACCGATGGACTCGCGCTGGGGGCACAACCCCAAGGGCCCCGGCGCCGACGACTACGCGGCGATGCAGGCCGACAACACCTCCGCCTTCAACTGCCGCTACGTCGGCGGCGAGGAGGCGAGCAAGAAGTGGAGCCGGCACTCCCTCGGCCTGGCCGTCGACGTCAACGACTTCGAGAACCCCTACGTCGATGCGCACGGCGTCGTCTATCCCGACACGTACTATCTACGCCACCGCACCGGCCCGGGTGTGTTCGCCGGCTCGTCGTCGGCGGCGGTCCGGGCCTTCACCTCCCGGGGCCTGTCCTGGGAGGGAACCTCCTCGCCCCCCGACTACCAGCACTTCGACGGGTGATCACCATGTCCGCTGCAACCGACCACACCCAAAGAGGCCTCCGCACGACCCTCGTCGCGGGACTCGCGGCGCTCGCCGCGAGCGCGGCCTGCGCCGGCTGCGGCGGCCCACCCGGCGGGGGGTCGACCGGCGCTGTGTCCGTCACGAGCGGTCCGCCGACCACCATGGTGCCGACCACCATGGTGCCGACCACGTCGACGACCACCTCGCCGGCCCCTCGGACGAGCACGACGACCAAGGCGTCGGCCACGCACTCCACGACGACCCCGCCGCGCCCGCGCCCGACGACCCGCAAGCCGACGCCCACGCCGCGCCCCACCCACGCCCCGACCCCCACCCCGCGCAAGCCGACGCCCAAGCCTGCCACTGCGTCGACCTGCTCGGTGCCGGCCGGCGTCACTGCGCCCCAGGTCGTGCTGGTCGTCAGCAGCGGCAGCACTGCCACCGTGCGGGCGTGCAAGCGCTCCAGCGGCCGCTACCTGCTCCAGCTCGGTCCGTATGCCGGGCACGTCGGGCGCAACGGCGTGAGCTGGAACAAGCGGGAGGGTGACAACACGACGCCCGGCGGGACGTACGCGCTCGTCGAGGGCTTCGGGAACTACGCCAACCCCGGGCTGCAGGTGGGCTCGTGGCTGCGGGTCACCTCCGCCGACGTGTGGGTCGAGGATCCCAAGTCTGCGCTCTACAACACCCACCAGCGGCTGCCCTCGAACGGCCGCTGGGGTTACGCCGAGCCGATGACGACGGCACCGGCATACAACTACGCCCAGGTGATCGCCTACAACACCGCCAACGTGCCGGGCAAGGGGTCGGGCATCTTCTTCCACGTCGACCAGGGCCGCGGGACGGCCGGTTGCGTCTCGCTGCCGGTGAGCGGCCTGTTGGCGGTCATGCGCTGGGAGCGGTCCGGCGTCGTGATGTCGATCCGATGACCGACTCCTCGTTCCCGATGCCGAGCTCGAGCCCGGCCGCACAGGGAGTCGACGCGCGCGGCATACGGGACTTCCTGGACGCGGCCGAGCTCCTCGGGCTCGACCTGCACAGCCTGGCGATCGGGCGGCACGGGCACGTCGTCGCGGCCGGGTGGTGGACGCCGTATGCCGCGAACCGGGTGCACCTCGGCTACTCGCTGTCCAAGTCGCTCACCGCGACGGCGGTCGGCTTCCTCGTGACCGACGGGCTGCTGTCGATGGACGACCCGCTCGTCGACCACCTGCCGGTCGACACCGAGGCACTGGACCCGCGGTGGCGGGCGGTGCGCGTGCGCGACGCGCTGTCCATGACGTTGGGCCACACCGAGGACCTCTGGATCCCCGACGACGTCATGACCGGGCCGGCCGACGCCGGCGGTCCCGACCTGTTGTTCAGCTTCGCGCTGTCGGTCCCGCCCGAGGTGGAGCCCGGGACGTTCTTCACCTACAACCAGCGGGCGACCTATCTCGTCGCGCGCGCCGTCGAGCAGGTCAGTGGTCGCACCGTCCCCGAGATCCTGCGCACCCGGCTGCTCGAGCCGCTCGGCCTGCCGGCCATCCCGTGGCACACCGACCCGAACGGGCACCCCCTCGGCTTCTCCGGCGCGCACGTGCCGACCGCGACCATCCTCAGTCTCGCCCAGCTCTACCTCGACGGTGGCCGCTGGCTGGGGGAGCAGCTGCTCGACGCCGCCTGGGTCGCCGAGGCGGTGCGCTCACAGGCTCCGCCGTCGACCGATCCGGGCGCCGAGACGGACTGGCGGCTGGGCTACGGCTGGTCGTTCTGGCAGGCCCGGCACGGCTACCGCGGTGACGGGGCGTTCGGCCAGTACGCGATCGTGCTGCCGGGGCAGGACGCTGTCGTGGCGATCACGTCCGAGGTGGACGACATGCAGGCGGTGCTCGACCTCGTGTGGGAGCACCTGCTCCCGGCCCTGGGCGACGGCGCGACTGCCGACCCGTCGGCCGACGCGGCCCTCGCCGACCGGCTGCGCACCCTGGCCCAGCCGGTCCCCACGACGGTCGGTGAGTGCCCGGCATACGGCGACGGGCCGTGGTCCTTCGAGCGGGCCGGGGGAGACCTGCCCAGCGCGTATGCCGGGCTGCGGGTCGAGCGTTCGGCCGGCGGCTGGGTGCTGGGTCTGCCACGCGGCGGGGACCACATCGTCGTGCCCTGCGGCGACGGCTCGTGGGTCGGGTCGGTCCAACCGTTCGGTGAGGGGGCGCTGGCCGTCGAGGCGGCTGGCGGGTGGTCCGACGACGGTCACTTCCGGGCCGAGCTGCTGCTGGTCAACACCCCGCACCGGATCCTGCTCGACGCTGATCCCGGCACCGGCGCGGTATCGGCCGGCTGGCGCCGCCTGCCGCTCATGGGTGAGGACCCCGCGGCGCTCGTCGTCGCGCCCGCCTGATCAGAGCTCGAGGTCGGCGGGGTGAGCCACCGACAGGTCGCCCACCGGGACGAACCCTCGGTCGGTCGTGACGACAGTTGAGAAGCCTGCGCGGATCGCGGCTGCGGCAATGAAGACGTCGCGACCGCGGGCCTCCGAACCCGAAGCGAGGTCGACCGCGAGCGCCGCCGTGACCTCGTCGAGGGGATGAACGACACACCGTCCCATGATCTGGCGCGTCTGGAAGACGGCCAGGTCACGCGGACCGGCACGGAGTCGGTGGAAAAGGAACTCCTGGATGGTCTCCGTGCTGATGTGCAGTCCAGCAGCCGACCTGACGACGGCTTGGCAGGCGGCTCGGACGGGGTCCGGTCGCCCCACAGCGTGCAGAAGGACGGTCGTGTCCACAAAGACATCGGTCATCTGAGCATCTCGTCAAGGTCGGCCTCCTGATCGGCAAGACGCTCATCCCACGACGGCTCGGGAAGGTCGTCCTCCTCGGCAGTGGCGAGCAGTCGACGCCCAGCCTCGGCACGTCGATCCGACTCGGTCTCGAGGCGAACCGAGTCCAGGCGCAGGTCGATGGCTTCGCGGATCACCGCCGCGACGGACAGGCCGGTGCGGCGTGCCTCGGCCTCGACCAGGTCATAGCGGTGCTGGTCGAGGAGGACGTGCAGGCGACGCTCGAGGAGGCTCACAGCATACACATTAACATGCGCATGTGTCGGCGACGAACAACGGGCGGATCAGCGACGGGGGAGCGCAGGCAGGGTGCGCGGATTTGGGGCATCGTCCTCCCCGCGCGTACGATGGAACGTCGGTCACGTGCGTGCCCCGTGCGCGTATGCGGCCGATTTCTGTGGGGAGTCCCAACCGGGGGCTCACCCGACGAATGGATAGCCGGAGGATATGGCGAAGAAGGACGGTGTCATCGAGATCGAGGGCACGATCGTCGAAGCGCTCCCCAACGCGATGTTCCGCGTGGAGCTCACCAACGGTCACAAGGTTCTCGCTCACATCTCGGGCAAGATGCGCCAGCACTACATCCGGATCCTCCCCGAGGACCGCGTGGTGGTGGAGCTCAGCCCCTACGACCTGACCCGTGGCCGGATCGTCTTCCGCTACCGCTGAGTTCGACCCGCACGACCCGCATGACCGCAAGACCCGCACGGCCAACCACCGGGCGGGACGGATCGAGAGAAAGACAGCAAGGCTATGAAGGTTCAGCCGAGCGTCAAGAAGATCTGTGACAAGTGCAAGGTGATCCGCCGCAACGGGCGGGTCATGGTGATCTGCGAGAACCTGCGCCACAAGCAGCGCCAGGGCTGACCGGAGCACCACCCACGCACGAACCCACAGGGCTTCGCGCACACGCAACAACTCAACACACCAGCAGCACCTGCGCCTCGCGAGAGGCGCCACTTCCGGCCCCGCAGGCCGGGAACCGGAGCCGGGCGAAAGACCCCCGGACAGACCTTCGGAACGGTGACTGCACCAGACCTGCGGAGAACACGAAAAGGAACCATCACAAGATGGCACGTCTGATGGGTGTCGACCTGCCGCGCGACAAGCGCGTCGAGGTCGGCCTGACCTACATCTACGGAGTCGGGCGCACGAGCGCTCGCAAGGCCCTGGAGTCCACGGGCGTCAGCCCGGACCTGCGCGTCAAGGACCTCACCGACGAGAACCTGGTCTCGCTCCGCGACTGGATCGAGGACCACCTCAAGGTCGAGGGTGACCTGCGGCGCGAGGTTGCCGCGGACATCCGCCGCAAGGTCGAGATCGGGTCCTACGAGGGTCTGCGTCACCGCCGCGGCCTTCCGGTTCGCGGACAGCGGACCAAGACCAACGCGCGTACCCGCAAGGGCCCCAAGCGCACCGTTGCCGGCAAGAAGAAGGTCGGCAAGTAGTCCCCCGCGGCTACCTGCCCACCGCTTCCGTAGAAGAAACGTAGGAGAACAATGCCTCCCAAGAGCCGTACGGCCCCCGGCGCCAAGAAGGTGCGCCGCAAGGAGAAGAAGAACGTCGCCGTGGGTGTCGCCCACATCAAGAGCACGTTCAACAACACGATCATCTCGATCACCGACCCCACCGGTGCCGTCATCTCCTGGGCCTCCGCCGGCCAGGTCGGTTTCAAGGGGTCCCGCAAGTCCACCCCGTATGCCGCACAGATGGCCGCTGAGGCCGCCGCGCGTCGTGCCATGGAGCACGGCATGCGCAAGGTCGACGTCCTCGTCAAGGGCCCGGGTTCCGGTCGTGAGACCGCCATCCGCTCGCTCACCGCTGCCGGCCTGGAGGTCGGCGCGATCAGCGACGTGACCCCCTCGCCGCACAACGGCTGCCGCCCGCCCAAGCGTCGCCGCGTCTGACCCGGCACACGAAGACTTCGCGAAAGAGAGATCGATAAGCCATGGCCCGTTACACCGGCCCCATCACCAAGAAGTCGCGTCGCCTCAAGGTCGACCTCGTCGGCGGCGACAAGAACTTCGAGCTCCGTCCGTTCCCGCCCGGCCAGCACGGCCGTCGCCGGATCCAGGAGAAGGAGTACCTCACCCAGCTGCAGGAGAAGCAGAAGGCCCGCTTCACCTACGGCGTCATGGAGAAGCAGTTCGTCCGCTACTACAAGGAAGCGGCGGCTCGCCCCGGCAAGACCGGTGAGAACCTCCTCCAGATCCTGGAGACCCGTCTGGACAACGTCGTGTACCGCGCGGGCCTGGCCCGTACCCGGCGTGCTGCCCGTCAGCTCGTGACGCACGGCCACTTCGAGGTCAACGGCGTCCGCGTCGACGTGCCCTCCTACCGGGTCGAGCAGTACGACATCATCACCGTTCGCAAGCAGAGCCTGGAGACGTTCCCGATCCAGCTCGCCCGCGAGACCTACGGCGACCGCACCCCGCCGGCCTGGATGCAGGTCATCCCGGGCACGCTGCAGGTCCTCATCCACCAGGTGCCCGTGCGGGCACAGATCGACAGCCAGCTCACCGAGCAGCTGATCGTCGAGCTCTACTCCAAGAACTAGTCGGGCTTCGCCCACCTAGCTCTTGGATCCACAAGAACTAGTCGGGCTTCGCCCACCTAGCTCTTGGATCCACAAGAACTAGTCGGGCTTCGCCCAC
>JAJPIW010000065.1 GCA_021324575.1 Intrasporangiaceae bacterium
CCGACCCCGCAAAACCCTCGGCTGGAAAACCCCAGCCGAGGCCCTCGCCGAACTACTGTCAACCACGGACAAACAACCCGGTGTTGCGACAACCGGTTGAATCCGCCTTGTTCTCTCCGCACCCGAGTTTCCTTGTCGGGTGCGGAAGCTACTTCCCCGAGGACCCGATAACTTCAGCAAGGGCGGTGAGGCCGCGGACCACCTCGGCGAAGGTCGTCGAGAGCGGGGAGAGGCCGATCCGGATGCCGTCGGGATCGCGGTAGTCGGGGATGACGCCCTGCTCCCAGAGCCGTGCCGTCACGTCCCGGAACCCAGGCCGGGTGATCGTCAGGTGCCCGCCGCGGCGGGCATGGTCGCGGGGGGAGGTGACGGTTGCTCCGGTCGGGACGAGCCAGGCGTCCACGATCTCGAGGGCGAAGTCGGTGAGTGCCAGGGACTTGGCGCGGACGGCGCCGATGCCCACGTCCTCGAGCAGGGCGGCATACGACTCGAGAGGAACCATCCCGAGGATCGGCGGCGTACCGCTCAGCCAGCCCCGGATCCCTTCGGCCGCAACGTATCCCGGTCCCATCGTGAACGGGTCACGTCGTCCCATCCAGCCCCAGACCGGCTGCCGGAGACCTCCGTGGTGGCGCTCGGCGACATAGGCGTATGCCGGTGCGCCGGGCCCGCCGTTCAGGTACTTGTAGCTGCACCCGACGGCCAGGTCGATACCCCACGCGTCGAGCTCGACCGGGACCGAGCCGCCGGAGTGGCACAGGTCCCAGAGGACGAGCCCGCCGGCGTCGTGGACCGCCTCGGTGATCGCTGGGGCATCGGCGAGCCAGGCGGAGCGGTAGGCGACGTGGCTGAAGACGGCCAGGGCGGTGCGTTCGCCGACGGCCGCGCGGACCTGCTCGGGCGTGACACCCTGCGCCGGGTCGGTCTCGATCCAGCGCAGGGTGAGGCCGCGCTCGGCCGCGATGCCCTCCAGGAGGTAGCGGTCGGTCGGGAAGTTGTCGGTGTCCAGAACGATCTCGTCGCGGCCGGCGCGCTGCTGGGCGTCGACGGCGGCGCGGCTCAGCTTGTAGAGCAGGACCGTCGTCGAGTCGCCGACGAAGGTCTGACCTGGGCCGGCACCGAGGGCGACCCGGCCGAGCTGGTCGCCGAGAGACAGGGGGAGGTCGAGCCAGCGCTCGTCCCAGCCTCGGATGAGCCGGGCCCCCCACTCGTTCGTCGTGAAGTCGCGGAGCCGTTCGGCGGTCTCCACGAGCGGGCGACCGAGGGAGTTGCCGTCGAAGTAGGCGATGAGGCTGTCCGGCCCGGGGTCGACGAACCGTCCGGCGTATGCCGCGAGCGGATCGGCCGCGTCGAGCGCGGCGGCCTCGGCGGTGAAGTCGCGCATGACGTGCAGGCTATCGGCGCCCGGTCAGTGGCCGACGTATGCCGTGGGGATGGCGGGCTCGCCGCGCGAGAGCTGGTGGGCGGACCGGGGGAGCTCAGCCACCGAGGCCTCGTGCCGCGACCGGGCCTGGTCGAGCGAGCCGTATGCCGCGCCCACGACCTCGCCGTCGAGGATGTAGTCGACCATGAGCGGGCGGTCGTCCCCGTCGTCGACCGGTCGCTCGCCGATCCCGATCACCTCGGTCTCGGCGACGCCGAGCGGGTTACGGCGACGCAGGGCCCACTTGCGCCCGCCGATGGACATCTTGTCCTTGCTCGCCTTGGCGACGGACACCAGCGAGCCGGAGTCGTCGGCTCGCGCGACGAGCTTGTAGACCATCCCCGCCGTGGGCGCGCCCGACCCGGTCACCAGCTGGGTGCCCACGCCGTAGGCGTCCACCGGCGCGGCGGCCAGGGCCGCGATGGCGTACTCGTCGAGGTCCGACGTCACGACGATCTTGGTCGCCGTCGCACCCAACGAGTCGAGCTGCGCACGCACCTCGTGCGCCTGCTCGATGAGGTCGCCGGAGTCCAGCCGCACCGCGCCCAGACCGGTCCCGGCCACCTCGATGGCGGTCCGGACCGCTGCCTCGACGTCGTAGGTGTCGACGAGCAGCGTCGTCGACGCCCCCAGCGCGGCCACCTGTGCCTCGAACGCGGACCGCTCGTCGTCGTGCAGAAGGGTGAAGGCGTGGGCCGCCGTCCCGGTGGTCGGCACCCCGTAGCGACGCCCCGCCTCCAGGTTCGACGTCGGCCCGAACCCCGCGATGTATGCCGCGCGAGCCGCCGCCACGGCGGCCTCCTCGTGGGTCCGACGCGACCCCATCTCGATACACGGCCGGGTGCCCGCGGCGCCCGTCATCCGCGAGGCCGCCGACGCAATCGCGGTGTCGTGGTTGAGGATCGACAACACGAGGGTCTCCAGGATCACGCCGTGGGCGAAGTCCGACTCGACCACCAGCACCGGTGACCCGGGGAAGTAGCACTCGCCCTCGGCATACCCGCTGATGGTGCCCTCGAAGCGGTAGCCGGCGAGGAAGTCCAGCGTCGCGGCCCCGACGATGCCCCGGTCGCGGAGGAAGGCCAGCTCCGCGTCGCCGAAGCGGAAGGCCGCGATGGACTCGAGTACCCGCCCCGTCCCCGCCACGACCCCGTACCGGCGGCCGTCCGGGAGCCGCCGCGCGAAGACCTCGAAGACGCACCGGCGCGAGGCGGTGCCCGAGCGCAGCGCGGCATCGAGCATGGTCAGCTCGTACTGGTCGGTGAGGAGCGCGGTGCTCGCCGACGGCGGGGGGCCGGGCAGGACGACGGTCGAGGTCACCGCGCCAGCCTATTGTTGACGGCGTGTCCATCGCGCCGGTGCAGGAGGAGGTCACGTCGGCGGGAGTCGACGTGGAGCCCGACGTCCCCTGGATCACCCTCGTCTGGAACGACCCGGTCAACCTCATGTCCTACGTCACCTTCGTCTTCCAGTCCTACTTCGGCTACTCCAAGTCCAAGGCCGAGCGGCTGATGATGGACGTTCACGTCAAGGGCCGCGCCGTCGTCTCCACCGGCTCACGGGAGAAGATGGAGATCGACACCGAGGCACTGCAGGGCTACGGCCTGTGGGCCACCTTCCAGAAGGACGTCTGAGTGGCACGCGGGTTCAAGCGCCGGGGCCGGGGACGTTCGGTCTCGTATGCCGCGAGCCTGGACTCCTTCGAACGTCACCTGGTCGCCGGCCTCCTCCGCCAGGTCGGGACGCTCCTCGACCCCGATGGCGCGCTCACCCGGGCAGCGACCACGGCGCCCGCGGCTGGAGCCGACGAGTTCGACGGGATCGTCGCCGGGCTGGGGGATCTCGGCCGGGCCGACCTCACCGCGGACGCGGCGGGTGGAGGCGAGGGACCTGACCGACCCGAGCGAGCGGCATACGACCCGGACGACCCGGCCCTCCAACGCCTGCTCCCCTCGGGCAACCGCACCGACGAGGAGGCGGCGACCGAGTTCCGCCGGCTGACCGAGGCCTCGCTGCGCGAGCGCAAGGTGACCAACCTGCGCACGTCGGCCGACCTTCTCGACGCCGTCCCGGAGGCCGACGACGGGGTGTCCCTGCGCCCGGACCAGGCGCTCACCTTCCTCGTGGCGCTCACCGACGTCCGGCTCGTGCTGGCCAGCCGGCTCGGGCTCGAGACCGACGAGGACGCCGAGCGCCTGCACCACCTGGCGGCAGAGGCCGAGCCCGACAACGGTGAGGCGCAGGCGGCAGCGATCTACGACTTCCTCACCTGGCTGCAGGAGACCCTTGCCGGGTGCCTGCGACCTTGATGGCCGCGCCCCCCGTGGTGGCAGTCACAGCCTCCCGGCCGAGCACCGCGGACGCCTTTAGGGTGGAGCGCGTGGGTGACGCGCCGATCGGGATCTTCGACTCCGGATATGGCGGGCTCACCGTCGCCCGGGCCGTCCTGGACCAGCTGCCGCACGAGTCGATCGCCTACCTCGGCGACACCGCACGCGCACCCTATGGTCCGCGGCCGATCGCCGAGACCCGCGAGTTCGCCCTGGAGTGCCTCGACCGGCTCGTCGACCACGGCGTCAAGGCCCTGGTCATCGCCTGCAACACCGCGAGCGCAGCCGTCCTCCACGACGCGCGGGAACGCTACGACGTACCCGTCGTGGAGGTGATCCGGCCGGCGGTCCGGCGCGCCGCTGCGGCCACCCGCAACCACCGGGTGGGCGTCATCTCGACCGCCGGCACGCACCAGTCCGGCGCCTACATCGACGCCTTCGCGGCGGCTCCGCACCTGGAGGTGTCGAGCCAGCCGTGTCCGCGCTTCGTCGAGTTCGTCGAGCGGGGTGTGACCGGCGGGCCGGAGCTGCTCGACATCGCCCGGGACTACCTGGCGCCCCTGCAGGAGCGCGACGTCGACACCTTGGTCCTGGGCTGCACGCACTACCCCCTGCTCACCGGTGTCATCTCCTACGTCATGGGCGACGGCGTCACCTTGGTGTCTTCCGCGGAAGAGACCGCCAAGGACCTCTACCGGGTCCTCGCCGACGCCGACGCGCTGCGCCCGGACGACCTGCCGGCGCCGAGCCACAGCTTCACCACGACCGGTGACCCGGAGGAGTTCCGGCGACTGGCCCGCCGCTTCCTCGGGCCCGAGGTGGCCGACCTCTACGGCAACCGGGAGGTCGCGTGAAGGTGACTGTCATCGGCTGTTCCGGCTCCTTCGCGGGCCCGACGTCGCCCGCGTCGAGCTATCTGGTCCAGGCCGACGACGCCGACGGACGCACGTGGAACCTGCTCCTCGACCTCGGCAGTGGCGCCCTCGGCCCGCTCCAGCAGCACATCGACCTCCCCGACCTGTCCGCTGTCGCCCTTTCCCACCTCCACCCGGACCACTGTGCCGACGTCTGCGGCCTCTACGTCACCCGCAAGTACCACCCCACAGCGACGTATGCCGGTCGCCTCCCGGTCTGGGGTCCGCGCGACGCCGCCGATCGAATTGCGTTGGCCTATCACGGTCTGGGCGAGGAAGGCATGGGCGCGGAGTTCGACTTCCGCGGGCTCGCGGACGGGGTCTCCTTCGACGTGGGACCGATGACGGTCACGCCCTTCCGGGTCAACCATCCGGTCGAGGCCTACGGCTTCCGGGTCGAGGCCGGGGGAGTGGTCGTCGCCTACACCGGGGACACCGACTCCACGCCGGCGCTCACCCCGTTGCTCGCCGGTGCCGACCTGGCACTGGTGGACTGCGCCTTCGTCGACGGGCGCGACGAGACCCGAGACATCCACCTCACGGGGTCGCGAGCCGCCTTGGCAGCGGTGGGGGCCGGCGGCGTCAAGCGCTTCGTCCTCACCCACCTGCCGGCCTGGAACGACCCCGACGTATGCCGCGCGCAGGCTGCGGCCATCTGGCCCGGTGAGGTCGAGGTCGCCACCGCCGGCACGGCATACGACCTCTAGCGTCTGCGTCGTTGAGGGTTCCCGCCGCTGAGCCGCGCAGACGCAAGGGGAGGGGGCCGACCGCAACGTCTGCGTCGGCGGTGCTGCGGTGACCCTCAGATCCGCAG
>JAJPIW010000053.1 GCA_021324575.1 Intrasporangiaceae bacterium
CCTGGGCCACCCCCGCCCAACGCCTCGATACCCTCCTGGCACAAGCAGAACCACCAGGTGTTGCACTAGCACCCTGAATCCGCCCTACCCCGAGAACCCGATAACTTGGTGGCGCGCCGGGGGGTCAGCGGTCGGGGGTGCCGCCGGCGAGGACGCGTTGGACGTCGGCGGCCTGGATCACGCCGACCAGCCGGCCGTCCCGGCGAACCACCGCGACCGGGATGTTGCGCTGTGCCAGCTCCTGCACCACGGGCAGGGCGTCGTCACCGGTCGCCTCGATGACCCAGCTGTCGGGCTGCCGCACGAGGATCGCTCCGACGAGGGTGGCCTCGCGCCGATCGACCCGAACCTGGGCCACCCCGTCGGGCAGGACGAGTCCGACCGGCTGACCGGCTGCCGAGACGACGATCGCTCCCCCTGGCGCGTGGGTCGCGGCCAGCCCGACCGAGTCGGTCTCCCGGACGACGGGCAGCGGCACCACGAGCTGGGACAGGCTGACGGCATCGAGCCGGCCGAGCACCTGACCCCGGGTCAACGCGGCGGAGGCGCCCCGCCACAGGAACGCGGCGATGAACAGGCTCCAGAGCACATAGGTGCCGAGGCCCTGGCCGCGAGCGATCGGCAGAACGACCCACCACAGGACAACGAGGACGGTGACGATCCGCCCGCACCAGCCGGCGACGACGGTCCCCTTGTGCCGGTTCTTCGTCCCGGCCCAGACGGCCGACTCGACGAGCTGGCCGCCGTCGAGGGGCAGGCCGGGCAACAGGTTGAACGCCGCAAGGTACAGGTTCACCTTGGCAAACAGGAGCATGAGGTAGTGCGGTACTCCCCCGTCCATTGCCAGCGTCAGCAGCGAGAAGGCACCGCCGAGCGCCCCATTGGCGAGCGGCCCGGCGAACGCCACCGCCGCGACCCGGCCCGGCCCGAGCCGGCTCCCGTCGAAGGACGTGTGCCCGCCGAAGAGGTCGGCGACGATCGCGATGACTCGCGCACCGAAGGCCTGGGCCACGAGGGCGTGGGCGAACTCGTGGGCCAGCACGGCGACGAGGAGGACGAGGGCGACAGCCAGCCCCACGGCATACGCGCCCGTTCCGAGATCCGGCCGCTGGTCCTTGATGTTCGGGGCCACCCACACCACAAGAACGGCTGCGAGGACGAACCAGCTCCAGCCCAGCCGGACCGGTGCTCCACCCACCCGGCCGATGAGCAAGCCGCCGGCAGCGGGACGTGCGGGCTGGGCACTCATGCCGGGAACTGTAGGCGACGGTCATAATTGACCCCGATGTCCTCCCCACACAGCCCCGCTCACCGCCCCGACGCGTCCCAGGCCCTGCGCGGCCTGCTCGAGGAGCGGATCCTCGTCATGGACGGCGCGATGGGCACCATGATCCAGAGCCGCCAGCTCGGGGAGGCCGAGTACCGGGGTGAGCGGTTCGCCGACTGGCCCAGTGATCTCAAGGGCAACAACGACCTCCTGTCGATCACCCAGCCGGAGATCATCCGCGGCATCCACGACGAGTACCTCGCCGCGGGCGCCGACCTCGTGGAGACCAACACCTTCAACGCCCAGGTCATCTCGCTCGCGGACTACGACATGGAGGAGGTCGCCTACGAGCTGAACTTCGCCTCGGCCCAGCTGGCCCGGGCGGCCTGCGACGCCCAGACCGCGCGGACGCCGGACCGCCCGCGCTACGTCCTCGGGGCGATCGGCCCGACGAACCGGACCGCCTCGATCAGCCCCGACGTCAACGACCCGGGCAAGCGCAACGTGACCTACGAGGAGCTCGTCGCCGCCTACCTCACCCAGGCCCGCGGACTCGTCGACGGCGGCGCCGACGCGCTCCTCATCGAGACCATCTTCGACACGCTCAACGCCAAGGCCGCGATCTTCGCGGTCGAGACACTCTTCGAGGAGGAGGGCCGGCGCTGGCCGGTCATCATCTCCGGCACGATCACCGACGCTTCCGGACGCACCCTCTCCGGCCAGGTCACCGAGGCGTTCTGGAACTCGGTCCGCCACGCCCGCCCGCTCGCCGTCGGGCTCAACTGCGCGCTCGGTGCAGCAGAGATGCGTCCGTATGCCGCGGAGCTGGCCCGGGTGGCCGACACCTTCGTCTCCTGCTACCCCAACGCCGGGCTGCCCAACGCGTTCGGCGAGTACGACGAGACGTCCGAGCAGATGGCCGAGGTGGTCGGCGAGTTCGCCTCGGCCGGGCTGGTCAACATCGTCGGCGGCTGCTGCGGCACGACGCCGGCCCACATCGCCGCCATCGCCGCCGCCTGCACCGAGGCCAAGGTGCGACCGGTGGCGACCGTCGAGCCGGCGATGCGCCTGGCCGGTCTCGAGCCGCTCACCATCACCGAGGCGTCGCTCTTCGTCAACGTCGGCGAGCGGACCAACATCACCGGGTCGGCGCGGTTCCGCAACCTGATCAAGGCCGAGGACTACCCGACCGCCCTGTCGGTGGCCCGCCAGCAGGTCGAGAGCGGGGCCCAGGTCATCGACGTCAACATGGACGAGGGGATGATCGACGGCGTCGCGGCCATGGACCGCTTCCTGAAGCTGATCGCCTCCGAGCCGGACATCTCCCGGGTGCCGCTCATGATCGACTCCTCCAAGTGGGAGGTCATCGAGGCCGGCCTCAAGTGCGTCCAGGGCAAGCCGATCGTCAACTCGATCTCCATGAAGGAGGGCCTCGAGCCGTTCATCGCGCACGCCCGCCTGTGCCGCAAGTACGGCGCCGCGATCGTCGTCATGGCCTTCGACGAGGACGGCCAGGCCGACAGCCTCCAGCGCCGCAAGGAGATCTGCCGACGCGCCTACGACGTGCTGACCGAGGAGGTCGGCTTCCCGGCCGAGGACATCATCTTCGACCCGAACATCTTCGCCGTGGCGACCGGTATCGAGGAGCACGCGGCATACGGGACGGATTACATCGGCGCGACCCGGTGGATCAAGGAGAACCTGCCCGGCGCGATGGTGTCCGGCGGCGTCTCCAACGTGTCTTTCTCGTTCCGCGGCAACAACCCGGTCCGCGAGGCGATCCACGCCGTCTTCCTCTACCACGCGATCCGCGCGGGCATGGACATGGGCATCGTCAATGCCGGCGCGCTCGTCGTCTACGACGAGATCGACGCCGAGCTGCGCGAGCGGATCGAGGACGTCGTCCTCAACCGGCGCGCCGACTCCACCGAGCGGCTCCTGGAGATCGCCGGCCGGTTCAACACGGGACCCGGCGAGGTCAAGGTCGAGGACGAGGCGTGGCGCAGCGAGCCGGTCCGTGACCGGGTGACGCACGCCCTGGTCAAGGGCATCGACGAGTACATCGTCGACGACACCGAGGAGCTGCGCGCCGAGATCGACGCCGCCGGGGGCAAGCCGATCGAGGTCATCGAGGGTCCGCTCATGGACGGCATGGGCGTCGTCGGCGACCTCTTCGGCGCCGGCAAGATGTTCTTGCCGCAGGTCGTGAAGTCGGCCCGGGTGATGAAGAAGGCGGTGGCCCACCTCATCCCCTTCATCGAGGCCGAGAAGATCGCCTCCGGGTTGGCGACGCAGCGGGCCAAGGGCACGATCGTCATGGCGACGGTCAAGGGCGACGTCCACGACATCGGCAAGAACATCGTCGGTGTCGTCATGCAGTGCAACAACTACGTGGTCCACGACCTCGGCGTGATGGTGCCGGCCCAGAAGATCCTCGATACCGCCCGCGAGCTCGACGCCGACATCATCGGGCTGTCCGGGCTGATCACGCCGAGCCTGGACGAGATGGTCAACGTCGCCAGTGAGATGGAGCGTCAGGGCTTCGACATCCCACTGCTCATCGGCGGCGCCACGACGTCGCGTGCGCACACCGCGGTCAAGGTCGACCAGAAGTACCACGGACCGGTCATCTGGGTGAAGGACGCGTCCCGGTCGGTGCCGGTGGCCTCGGCCCTGCTCTCCGACGGTGCCCAGCGGCAGGCCCTGCTGGACTCCGTGACCAAGGACTACGACGCCCTGCGCGCCCGGCATGCCGCCAAGACCTCCGAGCGCCCGCTCGTCACCATCGACGCGGCACGCGCCAACGCCTCACCCATCGAGTGGACCGGCTACCGCCCGGTCAAGCCGAGGATGATCACGCGACAGTCGCTCGACGTCTACAGCGGCGTCCCGGACGGCCACTGGCATCCCACGGCCCACCAGTTCATCCGCACCTTCACCGACTACCCCATCGAGGACCTGCGCGGCTACATCGACTGGACCCCGTTCTTCCTGGCCTGGGAGATGAAGGGCCGCTTCCCCGACATCCTCAACAACCCGACCACCGCCGAGGTCGCCCGACCGCTCTACGAGGACGCCCAGCGGATGCTGGACCAGATCGTCAGCGAGAAGTGGCTGCAGGCCAACGGGGTCATCGGCCTCTTCCCCGCCAACAGCGTCGGCGACGACATCGAGGTGTATGCCGACGAGTCCCGCACCGAGGTGCTCACGACGATCCACAGCCTGCGCCAGCAGGGCGCCCACCGCGAGGGCGTCCCCAACCGCGCCCTGGCCGACTTCGTCGCACCCCGGGAGACCGGCATACCGGACCACATCGGCGCCTTCGCGGTCACCGCGGGGCTCGGCTCGCACGACCGGATCACGGCCTTCAAGGCCGGCCTCGACGACTACTCCGCGATCCTGCTGGAGGCCCTCGCCGACCGGCTGGCCGAGGCGTTCGCCGAGCGGATGCACGAGCGGGTCCGCCGCGACCTGTGGGGCCACTCGACCGACGAGCACCTCGACAACGTGGCGCTCATCGCCGAGAAGTACGAGGGGATCCGCCCGGCGCCCGGCTACCCGGCCTGCCCGGACCACACCGAGAAGTCGATCCTGTGGTCCCTTCTCGACGTCGAGAAGAACACCGGCATGGAGCTCACCGAGTCGATGGCCATGCTGCCGGGTGCATCGGTGAGCGGGTGGTACTTCAGCCACCCCGACAGCCAGTACTTCGTCGTCGGCCGGCTCGGACGCGACCAGATCGAGTCGTATGCCGAGCGCAAGGGCTGGACGATGGCCGAGACCGAGAAGTGGCTCGCCCCCAACCTCGGCTACTTCCCAGAAGACTGACCCCCCTTCGGTTTATCGGGTCACCCGATAAACCGTGGAGACACAGAGTTGCCAACTGTGTCGTCGTCCGGGTTGTCGGGTGAAGCGATGACCGCGGCTCGGCGGCCGGGCGCTGTCGGCGGGGCGGCATACCGTATGCCGCAAGACCTGACCGATGCCGTCGGCACCACCGCGGCGGCCGACCGAGGAGCACCATGACCGCGGCACTCTCACCCAGCCGGGCGGCTGACTTCAAACAGTGCCCGCTGCTCTACCGCTTCCGGGTCGTCGACCGGATCCCGGCACCACCGAGCCCGGCGGCAGCCCGCGGCACGCTCGTCCACGCCGTCCTCGAGCGGGTCTTCGACCTTGCCGCCGAGCAACGCACGCCCGAAGCCGCCGTGGGCCTGCTCCCCCAGGCCTGGGCCGCCCTCGTCGAGGAGGAGCCCGAGCTCGCCACGATGATCGCCGACGACGAGACCCTCGACGAGGAGGCCTGGTTCACCCAGGCAGCCACCCTGGTCCAGAAGTGGTTCGGCCTGGAGGACCCGACCCGGCTGGAGCCGCAGGAGCGCGAGCTCTACGTGGAGACCACCGTCGACACCGGAGACGCCGACGGTCTCGTCCTGCGCGGCTATGTCGATCGCCTCGACGTCGCACCGACCGGTGCCATGCGGGTCGTCGACTACAAGACCGGCCGGTCTCCCAACGAGCGGTTCGAGGCCAAGGCGCTCTTCCAGATGAAGTTCTACGGACTCGTCCTGTGGCGCACCCGCGGCCAGATCCCGGCCCTGCTCCAGCTGGTCTACCTCGGCGACGGTGAGGTCGTCCGCTACGTGCCCGACGAGCGCGACCTGCTGGCGCTCGAGGCCAACCTCAAGGCCGTCTGGGCGGCCATCGACCGGGCTGCCCGGACCGGTGACTGGCGCCCGAGCCCGTCCCGCCTGTGCGACTGGTGCGACTACCGCGACCTGTGCCCGGCCTGGGGAGGCACTCCTCCGCCGCTGCCAGACGACGCGGTGGCCCGGGCGCTGGACCCGCGCGTCACCGGTGCGGCCCCCAAGAACGACGACTAGCGCGGGGCCGGCGCCCCGGACCCGACCCGCGCCCGTTCGGCCAGCTCGCCCAGGTCGTATGCCGTGAGCCCGACGAGGGTGGGAACCTGCACCGACCCCGCGAGCTCCGGGACCGGGATGAGGTGTGGCACCGCCACGGTCGGCACCCCGGCGGCGACGGCAGAGCGCACACCCGTCGGTGAGTCCTCGATGGCGACGCAGTCGGTGACCGAGAGGTTCAGCGCGCGGGTGGCCGCGGCATACGGCTCGGGGTGCGGCTTGCCGTGCGACACCTCGTCCCCGGTGATGACGGCAGCGAACGTCCCGGCTGGCAGCGCTCCGACCACGGCGTCGGCGAGCGACCGCCACGACATCGTGACCAGCGCGCACGGAACCCCGGCCTCCGCCAGCGAGGCCAACAGCTCCTGGGCGCCGGGCCGCCACGGCATGTGCTCGCGCACCTGCTCGACGACCCGCGCGAGGAGGTGGTCGATGATCTCCTGCGGCGTGAGCGTCGTCGGCGAGTGGTCCTTGATGAACTGGGCCGAGACCAACAGGTCGTTCCCGATGAGCTGGTGGGCGTAGTCGTCGTTCCACGTCCCACCGGCGGCCTCGACGATCTCGTGCTCCCCAGCCACCCAGTAGGGCTCGGTGTCGACCAGGGTTCCGTCCATGTCCCAGAGGACCGCGGCAGGCAGCGGGGTGGGCGAGGCAGTCACGTCGGGCGAGTCTACGCAGGGCACGCGACCACCCGGCAGACGAGTGCATAGGCTGGGGTGACCCACCCCAGAAGGAGCGCGCGTTGATCGAACTCGAGGACCTGCCCGAGCTGGACAATCCCGTGCTCATCGCTGCCTTCGAGGGCTGGAACGACGCGGGCGAGGCCGCGACCGCCGTCATCGAGCACCTCGCCACCGTGTGGGAGGCCGAGGCGGTGGCCGCGCTCGACCCCGAGGACTACTACGACTTCCAGGTCAACCGGCCGCGGATCGTCATCGACGGCGGGTCGCGCCGGATCCACTGGCGGACCACGCGCATCCTCGTCGCGACCCGGACCACGCTGGGACGCGACGTCGTCCTCATCCAGGGCATCGAGCCGTCGTTCCGTTGGCGGGCCTTCACCATCGAGCTGATGGAGTTCGCCCAGGAGGCGGGCGTGTCGACGATCATCACGCTGGGCGCATTGATGGCCGATGTAGCCCACACGCGCCCGATCCCGGTCACGGCGACGTCCGACGACGACGACACCCGGCACCGGTTCGACCTGGAGGCCAGCAAGTACGAAGGCTCGACCGGGATCGTCGGCGTCATCGCCGACGCCGGGAGCCAGACCGGCCTGGAGTCGATCTCCTGCTGGGCGGCCGTCCCGCACTACGCTCCGCACTCCCCGTCGCCGAAGGCCACCCTCGCCCTCGTCTCCCGGCTCGAGGAGCTGTTGGACGCGCCGATCGACCACCTCGACCTGCCCGAGGACTCCCGGGCCTGGGAGCGCGGCGTCGACGAGCTCGCCCAGACCGACGAGGAGGTCGCCGAGTACGTCGAGTCCCTGGAGGAGGCCCAGGACACCGCCGACCTCCCGGAGGCCAGTGGCGACGCGATCGCCCGGGAGTTCGAGCGCTACCTGCGTCGCCGCGAGGACCCGCCGGCGACCTGACGACCCGGGCGCCGCGCCCGCGGCGGCTCAGATCCGGACGCCGAGGAGGGCGTCGCACGCCCTCGCGACGATCCCCGGGCCGGCGGGGTCGTCACCACCCTCGGCGAGACACTGCTCCGCCCAGGCGTCGACGGCGGCCAGGGCGGCCGGGCTGTCGAGGCCGTCGGCCAGGGCCTGCCGTATGCCGGTCAGCGCGGTTTCCGCGGACGGGCCGGTGTTGACCGACAGCGCCTCCCGCCACCGGGCCAGCCGCGCCTCGGCCGCCACGAGCGCATCCTCGGTGTACTCCCACGGGGACCGGTGGTCGTGGGCGAGCAGGACGAGCCGGATGGCCATCGGGTCCACGCCGTCGCGGCGCAGCACCGACACCTTGACCAGGTTGCCCTTGGACTTGCTCATCTTCTCGCCGTGGTAGCCGACCATTGCCTGGTGGACGTAGTTCGCGGCATACGTCAGCCCGCCGGTGAGCCCCTCACTCTGGGTGGCGCTCATCTCGTGGTGCGGGAAGATCAGGTCGGTGCCGCCGCCCTGCACGGCGAACGGGACCCCGAGGTGGTCCTGCGCGATGGCCGTGCACTCGATGTGCCAGCCGGGTCGCCCGGGTCCGAGCACCGGGTGGTCCCACGAGGGCTCACCCGGACGAGCCGCGCGCCACAGCAACGGGTCGAGTGCATCGCGCTTGCCCGCGCGGTCGGGGTCACCACCGCGGTCGGCGTAGACCTCCAGCATCTCCTGGCGAGTCCAGTGGCTCACCGCGCCGAACCCGGGCCGCTGGGCGAGGTCGAGATAGACGTCGGACCCCGTGACCTCGCCGGCCGGGAGCGCGTATGCCGCGCCGCTGGCGAGCAGGTCCGCCACCGCCGCGCTGATCGACTCGATCGACTCCACGACACCGACGTACTGGTCCGGCGGGATGACGGCGAGGTCGGTCATGTCCTCCCGGAAGAGGTCGATCTCGCTGTTGCCGAGGTCCTGCCACGAAACCCCGTCCCGGGCTGCCCGCTCGAAGAGCGGGTCGTCGATGTCGGTGACGTTCTGGACGTAGGTGACCTCGTGGCCGGCATCGCGCAGGGCGCGGCCGAGCAGGTCGAAGGTCACGTAGGTGGCCGCGTGTCCCAGGTGGGTGGCGTCGTAGGGCGTGATGCCGCACACGTAGAGGCCGACCCGCTCGCCGGCTGCGGCCTCCCGGAGCTCACCGGTCGACGTGTCGTGCACCCGCACCGTGGGGCCGTGGCCGGGGATCGCCGGGATGAACGGGGTGGGCCACGACTTCACGCCGGGGAGCCTATCCGTCGGCCCATGCGGCACGGCACCCCGGGCGTCAGAGCGGTGGCCAGGGGATGCCGTAGCGATGGACCGGCTGCTCGGGGTGTCGCCCGGTGTGGAGCAGTTCGGCCACCCGGCCGCGGAGTGCTCCGACCTCGCGCCGGGTGAGCAGCGGTGCGAGCGTCGCGGCCAGGTCGGCGGACAGCGCATCGTCGAGAACCTCGAGCCGCGCGACATCGGCCGCGGCCAGCTGCTGGCCCGCCCACCCCCACAGGACGGTTCGCAGCTTGGGCTCCTCGTGCCCGGTCAGCCCATGGTCGAACCCCCAGAGCCGCCCGTCGGGCGCCAGCCCGAGGTGCCCGCCCTTGCGGTCGGCGTTGTTGAGCACGGCGTCGAGGGTCGCCATCGAGCGGACCGCAGGCGAGTCCAGATGCACGACGGCGACGGCTCGACCGGCCATGTCCTCCCCCTCGAACGAGGTCAGCCAGCCCTCCTCGACGTCGCGGACGCGCACGAGGTCGACGACCGGCTCCAGCGGTTGCTCGGGGTCACCCACCCACTGCTGTACCGAACCCGGACCCATCGGACCGTCCCGGAGTACCGTCTCGGGGACGAGGTGGAAGCCGGCCGCCGCACTGATCTGGTATGCCGCGACCTCCCGGGCCGCGAGCGTCCCGTCGGGGAAGTCCCAGAGCGTGCGCTCCCCCGACACCGGCTTGTAGATCGCGTAGGGTCCGTCGGTGCCGACCCGGACGAGCAGCGCGAGGTTGGAGGCCGGACGGATCCGGCCGAGCACCTCCAGCTCGCCCTGGGCGAGGACGTCGGAGACCACGGACACCGTCAGCGACGGTAGCCGTTGGCGCGGGGGCAGATGTGGCCCTCGAGCTCCAGCGGACCGCCACAGAACGGGCACGGCGGGCGCCCCGCGCTCACCACCTCCTGGGCTCGCCGGGCGAAGGCCCGGGCCTGGGCGCCGGTGAGGATGACCCGCAGGCTCTCCGCCGGCACGGCCGGGACGTCGGCCGCAGCACCACCACCCTGGCCACCTTCGACCTCCTCCGTTTCGGCCTCCGGGTCACGGTCATGACACTCGATGACGACGCGCTCGCGCTCGCTGTCCCACATCAGGGCAAGGGTGTTGACCCGGAACTCGTCCTCGATCGGGGTGTCCAGCGCCGCGGTGTCGGCCGGCCCCACGACGAGGGTCAGGCTGTCTCCATCCGGGGCCCCGACCTGGTCGAGCAGGTCGTTGACCTTGTCGGCGAGCACGCTCACCTGGAGCTTCTCGATGGACACACTCGTCAGCCGGGCCCCGGCTCGCGCCTGCAGGAAGAAGGTGCGCTGGCCGGGCGGACCGACCGTGCCGACGACGAATCGCTCCGGCGGGTCGTACTCGGTGAGGGCCATATCGGCACCCTAGCTCTCGGCGGTGGGCGGCCCGTCGGCACTCCCGCCGGGTGTCGCGTCCCCGCTGGCGGAATGTCCGGAGGAGGCGGTCAACGAACCCAGCCGGGCCGGGTCGGCGTTGACCCCCAGGAGGGACGGTCGAGAGGCCCCGTAGCGAACCACGGCAACCGACGCGGTCTGCACGGCGAAGCGCTGGAACTGGTCGAGGTGGACCCCGGCGGCGTCGGCCACGAGGACCTTGACGAGGTCGCCATGGGTCACCGCCACCCACACCGCGTCTGCACCGTGGGCCGCCTCCACCTCGGCGTCCAGGGCTCGGATGCCGTCGGTCACCCGGGCCGCCATCTCGATGAGCGACTCCGCGGCATACGCCTCGGAGTCGGGGAACCGCGCGGCCGACGGCTGGGTCTGCACGATCTTCCACAGCGGCTCGGCCATCAGCTCCTTCAGCGGCCGGTCGGTCCAGGCGCCGTATGCCGCCTCGGTCAGCCGCTCGTCGGTCTCGACGGGCAGCACCGGGGCGCGGGAGCCGGCGATGAGAGCCGCAGTCTGCTGGCAGCGCTCCAGGGGACTGGACACGACACGCACGAACGGGACGCCGGCGATGGACTGCCCGAGGGTCGCGGCGTCGGCCCGGCCGCGCTCGCTGAGGTCGACGCCCGGCGTCCGCCCGGCCAGGACTCCCCGCGCGTTGCCGGTGGAGTGGGCGTGCCGGACGAGGAGTGCGATGGCCATGCCCGCAGCCTACGGTCCGGGCGGACCCACCGACGGAGCGTCTGTTTGTGGTCGGATGGGTCCGTGATCATCGACCAGGCGACCTACCACGACGGCGTGCGGCGCTCCTGCTTCGACCTCAGCGACACCCTCGAGGAGCTCCGGTCCCGACCGGGCACCACCGACTTCCTGTGGATCGGGCTCAACGACCCCACCCAGGCCGAGTTCGACAACGTCAACGACGAGCTGCGGCTGCACCCGCTGGCCGTCGAGGACGTCCTCAAGGGCGTCCAGCGGGCCAAGATCGAGCGCTACGACGACACCCTGTTCGCGATCCTCAAGACCCTGCGCTACGTCGACGCCACCTCTGATGTCGAGACCGGTGAGGTCATGGTCTTCGTCGGCGACCATTTCGTCGTCACGGTCCGCAACGGCCAGCTCAACCCGCTGGCCGGCATACGGGCTCGGCTGGAGGCCAATCCCGAGCGGCTGCGGCTCGGGCCGATGTCGGTCCTGCACGCCGTCATGGACGAGATCGTCGACAACTACACGTTCGTCGAGGGCGAGCTGGCGATCGACCTGGACGAGATCGAGGCGCGGGTCTTTGCCGGGGAGCGGATGGCCGAGTCGCATGAGATCTACCGGCTCAAGCGCGAGGTGCTCGAGACCCGCCGGGCGACCGTCCCGCTGCTACCCGCCCTGGAGTTCCTCGTGCACAGCCCGCGCAGCACCGTCCCCGACGGCGAGCTGCGCCTCCTCTTCCGCGACGTGAGCGACCACCTCAAGACGGTGACCGACCACGTGGAGTCCTACGACCGGCTGCTCAGTGACATCCTGGGCGCGCACCTCGCCCAGGTGGGTGTCGAGCAGAACGAGGTCGCCGTCCGGCAGAACTCGGACATGAGGAAGATCTCGGCGTGGGTCGCCATCGCTGCGGTGCCGACGATGATCGCCGGCATCTACGGCATGAACTTCGACAACATCCCCGAGCTGCACTGGCACTACGGCTACTTCATCTGCATCGGGGTCATGGCCGCTGCGTGTCTGTTCCTCCACCGCGCCTTCCGGAAGTCCGGCTGGCTGTAGGGACGCTCGCTCAGGTTGCCGAGATCCAGCCGGCGGCCAGGGCCACGACGACGGCCGCGCCGAGCACGACCCGGTAGGTGACGAACGAACGCAGCGAGTTGGTGGCGACGAAGCGCAGCAGCCAGGCGATCGAGGCGTAGGCGACGACGAACGACACGACCATCCCGACGACGATCGGGCCGACCCCGAGACCGGCGAGGTCGTGCCGGGACTTCAGGGTCTCGTACAGCCCGGCGGCGGTCAGCGCAGGGATGGCCATGAAGAACGACAGCTCGGTCGCGACGACCCGGCTGAGCCCCTGGAACAGGCCGGCCGAGATCGTCGTCCCCGACCGAGAGACACCCGGGATGAGGGAGATGCACTGGGCGATGCCCAGGACGAGGCCGTCCTTGACGGTGATGTCGCCCTCACCGCGGATCCGGCCGCTCGACTCGAGCTGGTCGTGGCGCCGCTCGGCCAGCCACATGACCCCGCTCCACAGGATGAGCGCGAAGGCCACGACCCAGAGCGACCGCAGGGCGCCCTCGATGAGGCTCTTGCCGAGGAAGCCGACGATGCCGACCGGGACCGACCCGACGATGACCGCCCAGGCGAGGGTGTAGTCGTGCTCGGTGCGGGCCTCGGCGTGGGTGAGCCCACGGACCCAGGCGGTGAGCAGCCGGATGATCTTGCGGCCGAAGTACAGGAACGTCGCCAGGATCGCGGGTACCTGGATCAGTGCCGTGTATGCCGTGACGGCGGGTGCGTCGATCTTCAGCCCGAGGAGCTTCTCGGCGATCGTCAGGTGGCCGGTCGAGGACACCGGCAGGAACTCGGTGAGTCCTTCGACGACGCCGAGCACGGCAGCCTGGATGAAGTTGAGGTCCATGGGACGGGGCTCCTTGGAAGGGGCGGAGAGTGGCGGCGGGCGGTCTGGTCTGAGGTCAGAGACCGAGCTCGTCCATGAGCTCGGCCATCGTGCGGATGATCGCCAGCCGGCCCTCGCGGTCGCTCGCGAACGGGCTGACGTTCAGGGTTGTGACGCCCGCGGCAGGGTAGCGCGACAACCTGTCCTTGACCCGGTCCCGCGGGCCGAGGAGGGTGATCGCGTCGATCAGCTCGAACGGCAGCGCCGCCGCCGCGTCACGGGGTCGACCCGCGAGGTAGAGGTCCTGCACCTCCGCCGCCGCCTGCGCGAACCCGAGCCGCACCGCGAGGTCGTTGTAGAAGTTCTGCTCGCGCGAGCCCATGCCGCCGACGTAGAGGGCGACGTACGGGGCCACGGCGGTGGCGGCCTCCTGCACGTCGTCGGTGATGGCGACCGGCACGGCCGTGGACACGTCGAACCCGGCCAGCGGGTCGGCGTCGGTCCCGCGCCCGGCACGACGACGCCCGGCCACGATGTGCGCCAGGTCGTCGGTGGAGTGCTCCGGGGAGAAGAAGATCCCGAGCCAGCCGTCGGCGATCTCCCCCGCGAGCTCGAGGTTCTTCGGCCCGACGGCCGCCAGATAGACCGGGATGTGCTCTCGGACCGGACGCACGGTCAGCTTCAGTGACTTCCCCGGGCCGTCCGGCAGCGGCAGGGTGAAGTGCTTCCCGGCATACGAGAGACGCTCGCGCCGCAGGACCTGCCGGACGATGTCGACGTACTCCCGGGTCCGGCCGAGGGGCGCGGCGAACCGCACGCCGTGCCAGCCCTCGCTCACCTGCGGCCCGGACACGCCGAGGCCGAGGCGGAACCGACCGCCGGAGAGCGTGTCGAGGGTGGCCGCCGTCATGGCCGTCATGGCGGGTGTCCGGGCCGGGATCTGCATGACCGCGGCGCCCAGTCCGATCCGCTCGGTCTGCGCGCCGATCCAGGACAGGACGGTTGGGGCATCGGACCCGTAGGCCTCGGCCACCCAGGCGACGGAGTAGCCGAGCCGGTCGGCCTCCTGAGCCAGGACGAGCTGGTCGTCGTCCAGACCCAGCCCGAAGTAGCCCATGTTGACGCCGATCTCCATGCGCCGAGGCTATAGCCTCGACCACCATGCGCCGCAGCACGTTGGGCCGCTCCGGCCTCCGCGTCTCCTCCCTCGCCCTCGGCACCATGCAGTGGGGCGGGCGGACCGACCTCGTCGAGGCCCGGGCCATGCTGGGCGCCTACCTGGACGCCGGCGGCTCGCTCGTCGACACCGCCCACGGGTATGCCGGGGGGGCCAGTGAGGAGATCGTCGGCACCCTCCTCGGTGAGCTGGGTCGCGACGCCTTCTCGGTGTGCACCAAGGCGGGAATCTCCCGCGCGACCGGCGCGCGGGTGGTCGACACCTCGCGTGGCACGCTGCTCAGCCAGCTGGACACCTCGCTGCGACGCCTCGCGACCGACCACGTCGACCTGTGGCTGGTCCACGCCTGGTCCGACGAGGTGCCGCTCGAGGAGACCTTGTCGGCGCTGGAGTTCGCCGTGACGTCCGGGCGGGCCCGCTACGTCGGGGTCTCCAACTACGGTGGCTGGCAGCTGGCGCGGGCGGCCACCCTCGCCGAGCAGTCACGCGTCCCGATCGTCGCCGACCAGGTCGAGTACTCCCTCGTCGAGCGGGTCGTCGAGCACGAGGTCGCGCCGGCTGCCGAGGCGCTCGGCGTGGGGCTGATGGCCTGGGCTCCGCTGGCCGGCGGGGTGCTCGCCGGTCGCTACCGGACGTCCACCCCGGCCGACTCCCGCGGCGCCTCGGCCGACCTAGGCCGCTACGTCACCGACCGGATGGGGCCGGGCAGCCAGGGCATCGTCGAGGCGGTGGCCACTGCCGCGCGCGGGCTGGACACCACCCCGACGGCCGTGGCGCTCGGCTGGCTCCGCGACCGGGCCGGCGTGTCGTGCGCCGTCGTCGGCAGCCGCACCGAGGCCCAGCTGCGCCAGGTCCTGGGCGGCGTCGACGTCACGATCCCGGCCGAGGTGACCAGGGCCTTGGACGACGTGTCGGCGATCAGCCTCTGAGGCTGCCCTCGGGCGAGCCGTCGGCCTCGGCCCGCTCACTGCCGTCGCCCTCGTATTCGTAGTCGCCGTCGAAGCCGGAGTAGGTCGCCTCGCCGTCGTCCTCGTCGGCGTGGTCGTCCAGCTCCTCGCCGTCGCCGTCGTCGTCGTCGTCCTCGTCGTCTTCGTCGAACTCGAGGTCATCATCGTCGTCGTCATCGCCGTAGACCTCGAGCGGCGTCATCTCGCCGTATGCCGCGAGGAGGCTGTCGTCGTAGGCCTCGAACGCGTCGGCGAGGTCGTCGGCCGCGGCCAGCACGCTCGGGTCGTCCTCCCCGCGGCGTGCCGAGCAGGCCTCGAGGTGCCGCTCGAAGGCGGATACGAGGGTCGTCAGCGCGGCGCGCGGGTCGTCGGTCATGTCACCACAAGGTAGCCGCTCCGGAGTACAAATGTCTCCAATGGTCGAGTACGAGTACCTCACCCTGGAGTTCCCGCGGCAGGCCCGCCGGGAGGACATCCGCCGTGCGCTCACCGAGCATGCCGAGTACGGCCACTGGGAGCTGCACCGGTCGCTGGTCTACGTGGGTGGTCTCCGGCGGGCCTACCTGCGGCGCCGGATCATCCGCGTCCGCCGGGCCAGCTGAGCCCGTCGGTATGCCGGGTGGGCACCCGGCATACGGACTCCACCTCAGCAGGTGGCCAGGAAGCGTTGCAGGACCCGCGCGCCGAACTCCAATGACTCCAACGGAACTCGCTCGTCGATGCCATGGAACATGGGGGCGAAGTCGAGGTCGGCCGGCAGCCGGAGCGGCGCGAACCCGTAGCCGGTGATGCCGAGCCGCGACAGGGCCTTGTTGTCGGTGCCGCCGGACAGGCAGTACGGGAGAACCTCGGCGTCGGGGTCCTCGGCGCGCAGCGCGGCGATCATCGCCTCGACGAGCGGCCCGGAGAACGGCGAGTCGAGCGAGACGTCGCGGTGGAGCACCTCGATCTCGACGTGTTCACCGGCCAGTCGCCGGATCGTTGCCATCAGGTCGTCCTCATGGCCGGGCAGGAAGCGCGCGTCGACGGCGGCCGTGGCGGTCTGCGGGATGACGTTGTGCTTGTAGCCGGCCCTGGTCATCGTGACGTTGGCGGTGTCCTGGAGAGTGCCACGGACGAAGGCCTGCGCCCCGCCGAGCTGCGCGAGCAGGGCCTCGGCGTCGTCATCGGCATACGGCGTGCCGGTGATCTCCGCGACTCCGTCGAGGAGGGTCCGGACCGAGGCGATGTACTCCCGCGGCCACGGGTGGGCGCTGATCGCGGTGATCGCGGCGGCGAGCCGGACGACGGCGTTCTCGTCGTTGGGGACCGAGCCGTGACCGGCCCGGCCGCGGGCGTGCAAGAGCATCCAGCAGATGCCCTTCTCGGCGGTTTGCAGGAGGTAGACCCGCTTGGCATCGCCCGTCGTGGCGTCGGGGACGGTGATGCTGTAGCCGCCGACCTCGCTCACCGCCTCGGTGACGCCCTCGAAGACCTCCGGGTGCTCCTCGACCATGAAGATCGAGCCGTGTACTCCCCCGGCCTCCTCATCGGCGAAGAAGACGAAGACGATGTCGCGAGGCGGCTTGGTGCCGGTCCGCGCGAGGTGCCGGATATTGGCCAGGATCATGGCGTCCATGTCCTTCATGTCGACCGCGCCGCGCCCCCAGATGCAGCCGTCCCGCACCTCGGCGGCGAACGGGTCGACCGACCAGTCCTCGGCGAACGCGGGTACCACGTCGAGGTGGCCGTGCACCGCCAGGGCGGGCCGGGTGCGGTCGGCGCCCTCGAGCCGCACGGCCACGCTCACCCGACCGGGCCGGCTTTCGTAGGTCTGCGGGTCCAGGCCGACCTCCCGCAGCCTGTCCACGACGTATGCCGCGGCCGCCGCCTCTCCCGGCCCGGGGTCGTCGCCGTAGTTGGAGGTGTCGATCCGGATCAGGTCGCGGCACAGCTCGACGACCTCGCTCTCGGGTCCGGCGGTCCGGTCTGCGGTGGTGACGTCGGTCATGCCGGCCAGCCTACGAGGCACTCGGAGCCACAACCCGTTTCGTGGTTCGCCGAGGGTGCGTGCTAACGTTTCGCCTCGCAAAACACCACGCATTGCACCCCTTTGTCCGGGTGGCGGAATAGGCAGACGCGCTAGCTTGAGGTGCTAGTCCTCGTATAGAGGGTGGGGGTTCAAGTCCCCCCTCGGACACCGATCGGCCCCTGAGTCCTCGCGACTCGGGGGCCGTCCTCGTTGCCGGACGCTCAAGCGCGTCTCAGCCGTTGACGGCGGACTTCAGGGCGTCGTACGGCTCGGCCAGGGCCGCTGCCCCGGCCTGGGTGATGTGCTGTTGCTGGACGAGGGTCTGCACGAGGGTGTCGAAGTCGTCGACCGCCTTGGGCGCCTTCTTCCCGTTGCCCTGCAACGCCTTGTCGATCTCGTCGAGCTGGGTACTCAGCTGGCTGGATGCCTGGCTGTCGACGCCACCGCCCGACACCTGCTGGGCGACAGCGTCGCGAAGGGCGGCCAGCGCGGCCGCCGGGTCGGTCGTCGACGTGGACGTCGTCTGGCTCGTCGGCGAGGTCGACGTCGTCGTGGAGGTGGTCGTCGAGGTGGTCGAGCTCGACGTCGACGTCGTGGACGTCGAGCTCGGCGGTGTCGAGGAGCTGGTCGTGCTCGTGTTGGTCGAGGGAGCGCCGGTCGTGCGATGGGTGAGGGCGTACCCGGCCACGGCGGCCAGCACGACGACGAGGAGCAGCCACGGCACCCAGCCGAAGCGGCGGGGCGGCGGCACGACCGGCCGAGAGGCGGCCGGTGGCCGGGTCGGTGGACCCTCGGCGGGCCCGGCCATCGGGGCGATCCGGGAAGCCTCGCGCGCGATCGGCAGGCGCTCGGTCGCAGGGGGCAGCACGGTGGTCGCCGGCGCAGCGGGGCGGGTCTCGCCGCGCAGCATGGCGGCGACGACATCGGCGCTCTGCGGTCGGTCCGCCGGGTCCTTGGCGAGCAGTGCCTGCACGAGGTCGGCGAGATCGGCCGGGGCGTCGGGACGGAGCGTGCGGACGTCGGGAACCGGGTCGTGGGCGTGCTGCATCATCGTCGCCACGGGGGTGTCGCCCTGGTACGGCGGCTGACCGGTGAGCAGGGTCGTGAGCAGGCAGCCCAGGGCGTACAGGTCGGCGCGCTCGTCGACGCGGCCCCCGACGGCCTGCTCGGGGGCCAGGTAGTCGGCCGTCCCCATCACGGTGTTGGTCCTCGTCAAGGGGTGACCGGGGTCGTCCATCAGCTGCGTGATGCCGAAGTCCAGGACCCGGATCCGGCCGTCCGCGGCATACGCGACGTTGGCGGGCTTGATGTCCCGGTGCACGATCCCGGCCGCATGGGCGGCGGCGAGGGCGGAGCAGACCTGCAGACCGATGCTGCGGACCTGGGCGATGGGCAGCGCGCCGCGGTCGCGGACCTCCTCGGCCAGGGTCGGGCCGGGGAGCAGCTCCATGACGAGGTATGCCGTGTGGTCCTCGACCCCGGTGTCGTAGACCGTGACGATGTTGGGGTTGTTGAGGGCAGCCGTGGCACGCGCCTCGCGGCGGAAGCGGGCCGCCCACGCGTCGCTCTCCGGACCGGTGAGGTCGACGGTCTTGACCGCGACCTCCCGCCCGAGCAGCTCATCGGTCGCGCGCCACACCACGGCCATCCCACCCCGGCCGAGCGGGGCAGTGAGCCGGTATCGGCCGGCGACAACACGATCGGTCACGAGACATCCTTGGTCTGGGTGGCTTCACCGACTCTAGAGGACGAGCCACAATGGCCGAATGCTCCTTGCCGACGTCGTCGCCGCGTCCGCCGAGGTCGGCGCCACCCGATCCCGAACGGCCAAGGTCGCCACGCTGGCTCGAACTCTCGCCGCGGCAGACCCTGACGAGACCGGCGTCGTGGTCAGCCACTTGTCCGGCGTGCTGCCACAACGCCGCCTCGGCGTCGGCTGGCGGTCCCTGTCCCGGATGCCGGATCCAGCGGCAGAGCCGACCCTCACCGTCGCCGACGTCGACGCCGCGTTCACCGGCATCGCGGCGACCACCGGCCCCGGCTCGGTCGCAGCAAGGCGTGCCCTGCTCGACGACGTCCTCTCTCGCGCAACGGAGTCCGAGCAGACCTTCCTGCGCGACCTCGTCGTCGGCAACCTGCGGCAGGGCGCCCTCGACGGGGTCATGCAGCCGGCCATCGCCCAGGCCTTCGGGGTACCCGAGACCGCGGTCCGGCGGGCGATCATGCTCAGCGGGTATGCCGCGCCGGTCGCCGAGGCGGCCCGCTCGGGCGGGGTGGAGGCCCTCGACGCCATCGACCTGGAGGTCGGCCGACCGGTCCGACCGATGCTCGCCTCGTCGGCCAAGACCATCGCGGAGGCGATCGGCGACGGCGGCCCGGTCATCGTCGACGGCAAGCTGGACGGCATACGCATCCAGGCACACCGCCGCGACGGCGAGGTCACCCTCTTCACCCGGAGCCTCGACGACATCACCAGTCGGCTGCCCGAGGTGGTCGAGGCGATCGGCGCCCTGCCCGGCGGCGACCTCGTCGTCGACGGCGAGGCCATCGTGCTGGGCCCGGGCGGTCGGCCGGAGCCCTTCCAGGTGACCGGCGCCCGGACCGCCAGCTCGGCCGACCCCGACGCACTGCGCGCCACGGCACCGGTGACGACGTTCCTCTTCGACGTCCTCCACCGGGACGGACGGACCCTCCTCGACTCCCCGGCGAGCGTACGGCACACCGAGCTGCTCGATCTCGCTCCGCACCTGCTCGTGCCACGCCTCGTCGCCGCGGATCCCGTTGCGGCACAACGGTTCTTCGATGAGCTGATCTCGGCGGGACATGAGGGCGTCGTCGTCAAGAGCCTCGACGGACCGTATGCAGCCGGCCGTCGCGGCAGCCAGTGGGTCAAGGTCAAGCCGGTGCACACCTTCGACCTCGTCGTCCTCGCCATCGAGCACGGGAGCGGTCGCCGCCGCGGCACGCTGTCCAACATCCACCTCGGCGCCCGCGACCCGAAGTCCGGCGGCTTCGTCATGCTCGGCAAGACCTTCAAGGGGATGACCGACGAGATGCTCGCGTGGCAGACGACGCGCTTTCGCGAGCTGGCGGTCGACGACAACGGCTGGGTCGTCACCGTCCGCCCAGAGCAGGTCGTCGAGATCGCCATCGACGGCCTACAGCGGTCCTCGCGCTACCCCGCCGGCGTCGCCCTCCGCTTCGCCCGCGTCCTGCGCTACCGCGACGACAAGAGCGCCGAGCAGACCGACACGATCGACGACGTCCTGCGCCTCGCGCCGCAATGAGACCCAGTGAGACCGCAGTGCGACCAGGCCGTGCCACCCACCCCTAGGGTTGACACCGTGCTCGAACGGATCGACGGGACCCGCTACGTCACCCCTCTGCGCGAGGGCGGCTCGCTGCCCGGCATCGTGGAGGGCAGCGACCTGGGCACCTACGTCGTCAAGTTCCGCGGCGCCGGACAGGGCCTGAAGGTCCTCGTGGCCGAGGTCATCGTGGGGGGTCTCGCCCAGCGGTTGGGCATCCGGGTCCCGGAGATGGTGGCCGTCGACCTGTCCCGCGACATCGCCCGGTACGAGGCCGACGAGGAGGTCCAGGACCTGCTCACGGCCAGCGTGGGGCTCAACCTCGGTGTCGACTTCCTGCCCGGGTCGTTCGGCTACGACGGGTCGCGGCCGCCGACCCCGGCCGAGGCGAGCCAGCTCCTCTGGCTCGACGCGTTCACCGCCAACGTCGACCGCACCTGGGCCAACCCGAACCTGCTCGTCTGGCACCGACAGGTCTGGGCCATCGACCACGGCGCCGCCCTGTACTTCCACCACGGCTGGCCCAGCCGCTCCCCCGACGCGGCGCGTTTCGCGGCCCAGCCGTTCGACGCCAGCAAGCACGTCCTGCTCGACGTCGCCGACGCGGTGCCCGGCGCCCACGCCCGGCTGGCGCCGCTCGTCACCCGGGAGCTGGTCGACAGCGTCCTGGCCGATGTTCCCGACGAGTGGCTCGAGGCCGGGGTCGACCTGCCCGCCGCGGCCGCCGTGCGCGCGGCATACGCCGAGCACCTGCTCGCCCGGCTGGCCAACCCCGGAGTCTGGCTCCCGGGAGGTGCGCCATGACCCTGCTCCCCTACCAGTACGTCGTGCTGCGTTGCGTCCCGCGCGTGGACCGCGAGGAGTTCGTCAACGTCGGCGTCGTCCTCTACAGCCAGGTCGCCGACTTCCTCGCCGTCGCGCACCATGTCGAGACCGCGCGCCTGCTCGCCTTCGCCCGGGACCTCGACGTCGAGTCGGTCATCGAGTCCCTCGCGACCCTGTCCGCCGTATGCCGCGGTGAGACCGGCGACGGCCGTCCCGACCTCGGGCCGCTCGGCCGGCGGTTCGGCTGGCTGTCCGCGCCCCGGAGCACCGTGATCCAGCCGGGTCCAGTGCACAGCGGCCTCACTGCCGCACCGGCGTCGACCCTCGCCGATCTCCTGACCCGGCTCGTTCGCTGAGCGTTCACCCGAATCGACCGAACGCCAAACCCTGATCGACCCCGGTCCGTGGCTATGGTGCCGATATGGGGACCGAGGGGACGACGGCACGGCCACGCCCGCTGCAGTCCCTCCTGCCCTACGCGTACCTGCTTCCGGCCCTGGTCGTCTTCGCGGTCTTCATCTTCTCGCCGCTGGTCAAGTCGGTCATCCTGTCTGTCCAGGGCACCGACATCCTGGGCAACCCAACGGGCTTCGTCGGGTTCGTCAACTACACCAAGCTGGTCACCGACAGCGACTTCCTCAAGGTCCTCGGGGTCACCGCGGCGTTCACGGTCCTCACGGTGGTCCCGAGCATCGTCATCGGGCTCGCCCTGGCCCTGCTGCTGCAGACGCGGATCCGTCTGGTCCGCTTCTTCCGAACGGGTTTCGCCCTCCCGTTCGCGTTCTCGGTCGCGACCGCCTCGGTCGTCTTCCAGGTGCTCTACAACCCGGCCTCCGGTGTCCTCAACGGGATCCTGTCCCTGGTCGGGACAGGCAAGGTCGACTGGCTCACCAACCCGGACCTGGCGCTCTGGTCGGTGTCCGCGGCGACGGTGTGGATGCAGCTGGGCTACAACCTGCTCGTCCTCTCGGCCGGGCTGGGCGCGCTGCCCGAGGAGGTCATCGAGGCGGCCCGGCTGGACGGTGCCAGCGGCTTCCGGCTGCAGCGCTCGATCGTCCTTCCGCTGCTCACGCCGCAGCTGTTCTTCCTCGTCGTGACCGGCACGATCCACTCGCTGCAGAGCTTCGGGCAGATCAAGATCCTGACCGTCGGCGGGCCCGAGAACCGCACGACGACCCTCGTCTACTCGATCTACGAGCAGGCCTTCGCCAACAACAACTCCAACTACGGCTACGCATCGGCGCAGGCGATGGTCCTCCTGCTCATCGTGCTCATCGTCACGGCCCTCCAGTTCGGAGTCCTGGAGCGGCGGGTGTTCTACCGGTGAGCGCTGCACGACGCGAGCCGCGTCACGTCGGGACCTACGTCGTCCTCAGCGTGCTCTTCCTCGTGCTGCTCTTCCCCGTCTACTACGGGATCGTCGGCTCGTTCATGGGCAACGCCGACCTCAACTCCTTCCCCCCGAAGCTGTGGCCCCAGCACGGCCTGTTCCCGGAGAACTACGGCAACGCCCTGAGGATCATCCCGCTCGGCCACCAGTACCTGAACAGCGTCCTCCAGACGGCCGCGATCGCCGGCGGCCAGCTGCTCACGAGTCTCTTCGCGGCATACGCGTTCGTCTTCCTCGACCTGCGCTGGCGCGGTCTGTGGTTCGGGGTCTTCCTCGCGACGATGATGATCCCCTACGAGTCGATCATCATCCCCAACTACCTGCTCATCTCTGAGCTGGGCCTGAAGGACACCATCGCCGGGCTGGCCCTGCCGTTCCTCGCCACCGGGTTCGGAACGTTCCTGCTGCGACAGGCCTTCATGGCCTTCCCGACCGAGCTGCGCGACGCCGCGCGGGTCGACGGGGCGAGCAACCTGCGCTTCCTGTTCTCGATCCTGCTGCCGCTGAACCGGCCCAGCCTCGCCGCGCTCGGGATCTGGTCGGCGCTGTCGGCCTGGAACATGTACTTCTGGCCGCTGCTCGTCACCGAGGCGCCTTCGCACCAGACCATCCAGATCGGCATCAGCCAGCTTCAGACGGCCGACAGCGGCGACCCCGGCATGGTGCTGGCCGGAGTGGTCCTCGCGCTGGCTCCCACACTCCTGCTCGTCATCTTCGGGCAGCGATTCATCGTCCGTGGGCTCACCGCGGGCGCCGTCAAGTAGGACCAGGGAGGAAACTGTGAGAACCACCTCTACCCGTGGGGGCGCACGGAGGACGACGTATGCCGTGTGCGCTGCGGTCGTTGCCATCAGCCTCGGGGCATGTAGCGGAGGCTCGTCGACCTCCGGATCGTCGGCGCAGGGCGCACCGGCCGCCGACGCACTGTCCAAGGCCAAGGGCGTGACGACCGTCAGCTTCTGGCACGCGATGAACGGCAAGAACGCCACGGTGTTGACCGGCCTCGTCGATGCGTTCAACAAGGCGCACACCGGCAAGATCGTCGTCAAGGCGACGTATGCCGGCACCTACGACGACGCCATCACCAAGTACAAGGCGGCGATCAAGAGCAAGTCGACGCCCGACGTCATCCAGATCTACGACATCGGCACCCGCTTCATGATCGATGCCAAGCAGACCGTCCCCATGCAGGAGTTCATCGACCGGGACAAGACCGACGTCACGGACCTGCAGCCCAACATCGCCGGCTACTACTCGGTCGACAACAAGCTGTACTCGATGCCGTTCAACACCTCGATGCCCGTCCTGTACTACAACAAGACCCTGTTCACCAAGGCCGGGCTGGACCCCACGAAACCGCCGGCCACCCTCGAGGAGGTGCGCACCGACGCGGAGAAGCTGGCCAAGGTCAACGGCGGCCCGGCTGCCTACGGGTTCGGGGCCGCGATCTACGGCTGGCTGCTGGAGCAGTTCATCGCCTCGGCCGGTGATGACTACTGCGACTCCGACAACGGTCGCAAGGGCACGGCCACCAAGGTCGAGTTCGACCAGCCCGACGCGGTCGCCGTCGTCGCGTGGTGGCAGAAGATGGTCAAGGACAAGCTGGCCGCGAACACCGGGCGCGACACCGCCGCCGCGCAGACCGCCTTCAAGTCCCAGCAGGTGGCCATGCTCCTGGAGTCGACCGGCCAGGTGGGGGGCTTCACCCAGGCCGCCACCGACGGCAAGTTCGAGCTCGGGGTGGCCAACTATCCCAAGCTCAAGGCGAGCGACTCGGGCCCGATCATCGGCGGCGCCTCGCTGTGGATCGACGGGGCCGGCCATGCCGACGCCAGCAAGGAAGCCGCCTGGGAGTTCGTCAAGTACCTCTCCGAGCCCGCCACCCAGGCGACCTGGCACACGGGCACCGGCTACTTCCCGATCTCCAAGGCCGCCCTCCAGCAGCCCGCCGACGTGGCCTGGCGCCAGCAGTACCCGCAGTTCGACGTGGCCGTCCAGCAGCTGCAGAACACGCCGCTGACCACCCACACCCAGGGCTGCCTGATGGGCGTCATGCCCCAGGCGCGCAAGGCATCCGAGGACGGCATCGAGGCCGCCCTCAACGGCACCGACGCCCAGCAGGCCATGACCAAGGCCGCATCCGGCCTGAGCAGTCTCATCTCGACCTACAACGCCTCGGCCAAGTAGCGGTCGGTCCCGGGGCGGGACCTTCTCCACGAGATCCATGAGCGCCCGGCGGACCTGGTCCGCCGGGCGCTCGGCTGCCTGCCCGGGCTCGCCGGTTGCGAACCATAGATAGCCTATCTATAGTTGTTCGTATGCCGTCCGCGACCTCCTCTCGTACCGAGACCCTCGCCGATGACCTGCTCGGCGCTGTGGGCCGGCTCACCCGCTGGGCCAGCCGGAATGCCGACCTGACGGTTCCCACGGCCGCGCTGCGTCTGCTGGCGCTCCTGGACGAGCTCGGGCCGACCCGCATCGGCGACCTCGCGCGGGCCGACAACATCAGCCAGCCCACCCTCACCGTGCAGGTGGACCGGCTCGAGCGCGCCGGTCTCGTGGCCCGCCAGAGCGACCCCGAGGACTCACGCGCCGTCCGCGTCCGCCTCACCCCACAGGGCAGCGCGTCCCTGCGCGACGCCCGGTCCGCCCGAGCGGCCGCCCTCACCCCGATCCTCGAGGCCGCCGGCCCGGAGCAGCGAGCCCGGCTGCGGGAGGCGGCCGACGCGCTGACCCGACTACTCCGCGACCTGCCCGCCACCCTCTGAGACCCAGAGACCCCCCGACCCAGTCCCCATCCGAGAAAAGGATCCTCGCCCATGTGGCGCCAACCCAAGACCGTCTGGACCGTCGCCTTCGCCTGTGTCATCGCCTTCATGGGGATCGGCCTCGTGGACCCGATCCTCAAGCCGATTGCTGACAAGCTCGGTGCCTCCCCCTCCCAGGTGTCCCTCCTCTTCACGAGCTACATGGTCGTCATGGGGCTCGCCATGCTCGTCACCGGCTGGATCTCCAGCCGGATCGGGGCCAAGTGGACGCTGCTCTCCGGTCTGGCCGTCATCGTCGTGGGCGCCGGCATGGCCGGCATGCAGGAGTCGGTCGCCGGCATCGTCGCGTGGCGCGGCGTATGGGGCCTGGGCAACGCGCTGTTCATCGCCACCGCGCTGGCCACCATCGTCCGGTCGGCCAAGGGCTCGATCGGCCAGACGATCATCCTCTACGAAGCCGCCCTCGGCCTCGGCATCGCCGCTGGGCCCCTCGTCGGCGGCTCGCTCGGCAGCGTCTCGTGGCGGTGGCCCTTCTACGGGGTGTCCGTCCTCATGCTGCTGGCCTTCGTGCTCACCTCGGTCGCCCTCCCGGCCACCCCCCGGACCGACGCCCCGAGCCGTCTGGCCGAGCCGCTCAAGGCACTGCGCCACCCCGGCCTGCTCACCGTGGCGCTGACGTCGCTCCTGTACAACTTCGGCTTCTTCACGCTCCTGGCGTTCACCCCCTTCCCCTTGGACCTGTCGGCCCACCAGGTGGGCTTCGTCTTCTTCGGCTGGGGCCTCTTCCTCGCCTTCACCTCCGTCGTCGTGGCACCTCGCATCCAGCGGTCGATCGGCACGGTCAACGGCGCGCTCCTCGCCCTCGCTGGCTTCGCCGTCGTGCTCTTCGCCATGGCGGTCTGGACCGACAACAAGCCGGCGCTCATCGTCTGCGTCATCGTGGCCGGTGCCTTCCTCGGCGTGAACAACACGTTGATCACCGAGACCGTCATGAAGGCCACGCCGGTCGAGCGTGGGGTGGCGTCCGCGGCATACAGCTTCGTCCGCTTCTCCGGAGGCGCGCTCGCTCCCTACCTCGCTGGCAAGCTCGGCGAGCACTACGGAGCGCACGTGCCGTTCTGGGTCGGCGGCGGAGCCGTCGTGGCGGCGGTGCTCATGTTGATGTTCGGTCGGCGATACCTCGCGGGGATCGACGACGGTCCCGGCCACGGAGCCGAGGAGCACGCCAGCCCGGGCGAGGCCGAGGTGCTCACGGCAGCCGACGCCTGACCGCCGTCGGTCAGCGGACCCGAAGGGCCCACGCCGCCACGGCCCCGGCCGCGGCCACGTTGAGGGAGTCCACTCCCCCGCCCATCGGGATCCGCACGACGGTGTCCACGCCCGCCAGGGTCCGAGTCGAGAGCCCGTCACCCTCGGTCCCAAGGACCAGGGCCACACGGTCCGGTGGGTCCGCGGCATACGCGTCGAGACCCACCGAGTCCTCTGACAAGGCCAGTGCCGCGACGGCAAACCCGTTGTCCCGCAACAGGTCCACGCCGGCCGGCCACGGGTCGACCCGGGTCCACGGCACCTGGAAGACGGTGCCCATCGAGACCCTGATCGCCCGCCGGTAGAGCGGGTCCGCGCAGCGCGGTGTCACGAGCACGGCGTCGATGCCGAGTGCAGCAGCTGAGCGGAACAGAGCACCGACGTTGGTGTGGTCGACGATGTCCTCCAGCACGATGACCCGCCGTGCGTCGGCCACCACGTCGGCCACGGATCGGAGCGGCAGCCGCTGCATGGCAGCCAGCGCACCGCGGTGGAGGTGGAAACCGGTGAGCTCCTCGATGACCGTGTGCTCCCCGACGAAGACCGGTGTGCCGTCGGCGTGGGCCTGCGCGACAACGTCCGCGAGATCGGTGAGCCAGCGCTCCGCCATCAGGTACGAACGTGGACGATGGCCGGTCGCCAGGGCGCGACGGATGACCTTCTCGGACTCGGCGATGAACAGGCCGCCCGCCGGTTCGAGAGACCGCCGGAGCGCCACGTCGGTGAGGCCGACGTAGTCGCGCAGCCGCTCGTCGCTCGGGTCGGTGATCCGCTCGACGGTCACGAGAACCAGACCACCTTGACGATCCCGACGACCCCGATGACGACGATGACCGCGCGGAGCACCGGCGGTGGCAGCCGCCGGCCGACGCCAGCCCCGAGGACGCCGCCGATGAGGGTGCCCAGGCCGACGAAGAGGGCCACCAGCCAATGGATCTGGTCACGCGCGACAAGGACGAAGACGATGCCGGCCACCGCGTTGGCGATGAAGGCGAGGACGTTCTTGTAGCCGTTTAGCCTCTGGAGCGGCCCTTGGGCGAGCGTGCTCAGCAGTCCCATCAGGATGACGCCCTGGGCAGCGCCGAAGTAGCCGCCGTACATCCCGGCCAGCACGACACCGGCCATGAGCAGCGGCGGCTGCCAGGACGGCATCCGGTCGTCCTCGCTGTGCCGAGCCGCGGCCCACCGCTGCAGCCGGGGCCCGACGATGACGAGGACCAGACCGAGGCCGATGAGGACGGGGACGATGCCCTTGAAGGCCGATGCCGGCAGCCGGAGCAGCAGCAGTGCACCGATGGCCGAGCCGACGAGAGACATCGGCGCGAGCCGGCGCAGCACGGGCGCTCCCCCGCGCAGCTCGCTGCGGTAGCCCCACGAACCGGTGATCCCGCCCCCGAGCATGCCGAGGTTGTTGGAGATGTTGGCCGGCACGGGCGGCACGCCGAGGAGCAACAGGGTCGGGAAGGTGATCAGTGACCCCGAGCCGACGATGGTGTTGATCGTCCCCGCTGCGACCCCCGCCAGCACCATGAGCAGGGCGTGGAGCACAGACACCCGGCCACCCTAGTCGGGTGGCCGGGTGTCACGTCCGGGTGGTTCAGGAGGGCGGGAGCGGTGCGTCCGGGATCTCGACGTCCGGGATGACGGGGGCCGGGGGAACCGGCGGAACGGCCGCGGCGGTCCGTGCCTGCACCCTCGACTCGCTCTGGCTCATCGCCTCGTCGCTGGCGCGACCGGCCATGCCACGGGCCTCGGCCAACGCCTGGCGCGGGTCCTCCAGCACGGTGTCGACGAAGGCGTCCGGCTCGGCCGTGCCCGGGTCGACCCACTCGTCGTCGTCGGAGCCGCCGTTGAACGGGCCACCGCCCTCGCCGCGTCCGAGCATGCCGCCGATGCCCTTGAGGGCGTCGGTCAGCTCGCTGGGGATGATCCACATCTTGTTGGAGTCACCCCGGGCGATCTGCGGGAGCACCTGGAGATACTGGTAGGCGAGCAGCTTCTGGGTCGGCTTGCCGCGGTGGATGGCGTCGAAGACCTGCTGGATGGCGCGGGCCTGACCCTGGGCCTCCAGGATGCGCGCCTGGGCCGAACCCTCGGCCCGCAGGATCTGGGACTGCTTCTCGCCCTCGGCCGTGAGGATGTTGGACTGCTTGTTGCCCTCGGCGATGAGGATGACCGCGCGGCGGTCCCTCTCGGCCTTCATCTGCTTCTCCATCGACTCCTGGATCGACATCGGCGGGTCAATGGCCTTCAGCTCGACGCGGCTGACCCGGATGCCCCACTTGCCCGTCGCCTCGTCGAGCACGCCGCGCAGCTGGCCGTTGATCTGGTCACGGCTCGTCAGCGTCTGCTCGAGGTCCAGGGAGCCGATGACGTTGCGCAGGGTGGTGACGGTGAGCTGCTCGATGCCTTGGATGAAGTTGGCGATCTCATAGACGGCCGACTTGGCGTCGATGACCATGTAGTAGATGACGGTGTCGATGTTGACCACGAGGTTGTCGCTCGTGATCACCGGCTGCGGCGGGAAGGAGACGACCTGCTCCCGGAGGTCGACGTTGGCTCGCACCTTGTCGACGAAGGGCACGAGAAAGTGCAGGCCGGGCTCCAGGGTCCGTGAGTAGCGCCCGAGGCGCTCGATGAGCAGCGCGGTCTGTTGGGACACGATACGGACGGTCCGGAAGATGACGATGAGGGCAAACAGCACCAGCAGCGCAAGGACGATCAGGGTGGGTGTCATGGAACTCCGTTCGGTTCAGGCGCCGCTGTGGCGACGCGTCAGGATGTCGCCGGGGTCCCCGCCCCGGTGACGATGGCTGTGGCACCTTCGATCGCGATGACCCGGACCTCCTGGCCCGGTTCGCAGATCCGCGCGCCGGCGGGCACACGAGCCGACCAGGTGTCGCCGGCCAGCTTGACCCGGCCGTCGTGCTCGGTGACGGTCTGCTCGACGATCGCCGCCCTGCCGACCAGGCTCGGGGCGCCGATCCCGTGGGCGGTCTCGGTGTCCATGAAGCGGCGCCGGATGATCGGCCGCACGAGGAAGAGCATGAGGGCAGCGACGACCACAGCCACGACGACCTGGGCCGGGAACGGGCCGCCTGCTGCCGCGGTGACGCCACCGGCGAGGGCGCCGGCGGCGACCATGAGGAACGTGAAGTCGACGGTGGCCGCCTCGATCGCGGCAAGGACCAGAGCCAGTCCGAGCCAGGCGAGCCAGGGGTTCTCTTGCAGCCAGGTCATGGCGGTTTCGGCCTCCGTGGTCGGGACGAGGTGGAGCGTACGCAGTGCGGTGGGACCACCGCACTGGTGTGACGCATGGGGTCAGGCTCCGGTTCCCGGGCCGACGTCGCTGCGGGCCCGAGCGGCATACCGGTCCCCGCGCCGTTCCAGCTCGAGGGGAAGCCCGAAGGTGGCCGACAGGTTGTCGGCGGTGAGGGCCAGCTCCAGCGGGCCCTGGGCGACGACCCGGCCCTCGCGCAGCAGTAGGACATCGGTGAAGTTCGGGGGGATCTCCTCGACGTGATGGGTGACCAGGATGAGGGCCGGCGCCTCGACGTCGCCGGCGATCTCGCCCAGTCTGCGGACGAGGTCCTCACGGCCGCCGAGGTCCAGGCCCGCGGCCGGCTCGTCGAGAAGCATGAGCTCGGGATCGGTCATCAGCGCCCGCGCGATCTGGACCCGCTTGCGTTCCCCCTCCGAGAGGGTCCCGTAGGTGCGGTCCGCGAGGTGGCCGGCACCGAGCGCGTCCAGTAACGAGTCGGCCCGGCCCTGGTCCAGCTGGTCGTACTGCTCGCGCCAGCGCCCGACGACCCCGTAGCTCGCGGTGACGACGACATCACGAACGCGTTCACCGGCCGGGATCCGCTCGGCCAGCGCAGCCGACGCCAGACCGATCCGCGGGCGCAGCTCGAAGACGTCGACGGCGCCCAACACCTCACCGAGGATCCCGGCGACGCCGGTGGTGGGATGCATGCGGCCGGAGGCGAGCTGAAGGAGCGTGGTCTTGCCCGCCCCGTTGGGTCCGAGGACCACCCAGCGCTGGCCCTCCTCGACCTCCCAGTCGACGGAGTCGAGCAGCACCGTGTGGCCCCTGACCACGGTCACGCCCGCGAAGGCCAGGACGTCGCTCATGGCTCCGACCCTATGGGACGAGGCTCAGCCGCCGGCGAGCACGCGCTGGTAGACGTCCATCGTCTTGTCGCCGATGCTCGCCCAGGAGAACGAGTCGATGGCGCGCCGACGGCCGGCCTTCCCGTATGCCGCGGCGCGGGCCGGGTCGGACAGCGCCTCGGTGAGTGCAGCCGCCAGGTCGGCGACGAACCGGTCGGGGTCGACCGGGATGCCCGAGCCGTCCTGGACCTGATCGATGGGGACCAGCCAGCCGGTCTCGCCCTCGACGACGACCTCGGGGATCCCGCCGGTGGCCGTGGCGACGACCGGCAGCTCACAGGCCATGGCCTCGAGGTTGACGATGCCCAGCGGCTCGTAGATGGACGGGCAGGCGAATACCGTTGAGGCAGTGAGGATTGCCGCGACCTGCTCGCGCGGGAGCATCTCCGGGATCCAGACCACGCCGTCACCGCGGGTGGCTCGCAGGTCGGCGAGCAGACCCTCGACCTCGGCCTTGATCTCGGGCGTGTCCGGGGCGCCGGCACAGAGCACCACCTGAACCTCGGGGTCCAGGTCCTTGACCGCCCGCATGAGATACGGCAGGCCCTTCTGCCGGGTGATACGCCCGACGAAGGTCACCGAGGGGCGGTCGGGGTCCATGCCGCGTGACCGGCATACGTCCTCGTCGTGGGTGGGCTGCCACAGCTCGGAGTCGATGCCGTTGTGGACGACCACGACCTTGTCGGGGTCGATGTCGGGGTAGCTCCGAAGGACGTCCTCGCGCATGCCAGCACTCACCGCGATGACCGCCGCTGCGGACTCGTATGCCGTCTTCTCGATCCACGACGACAGCCGGTAGCCGCCCCCGAGCTGCTCGGCCTTCCACGGGCGCATCGGCTCCAGGCTGTGGGCGCTCACCACGTGCGGGACGCCGTTGAGCAACGAGGCGACGTGGCCGGCGAAGTTGGCGTACCACGTGTGCGAGTGGACCAGGTCGGTCCCCGCCGTCGCGTTGGCGAGGGCCAGGTCGACCCCCATCGTCATGAGGGCGGCGTTCGCGCCGGCCAGCTCCGGAGGGTCGGGGAACCCGGTCGAGCCCTCCTCGTCCCGGGGTGGCCCGAAGGCCTGGACCCGGACGTCGACGTCGCCGCGGTCGCGCAGCGCACGGACCAGCTCGGTGACGTGGACCCCCGCTCCGCCGTAGACGGTGGGCGGATATTCCTTGGTCAGGATGTCGATCCTCATGGCGGCGACATTAGTGGTGAGCGCCCCCTCGCCGCGAGCGTTGGATTTCTCTAGGGTTTGCATCATGGCAGTCAAGCGCAAAGGCGGACCGAAGGTACTCGCGATCGTTCTGGCCGGAGGTGAGGGCAAGCGGCTGATGCCACTCACCGCCGATCGGGCCAAGCCGGCGGTGCCGTTCGGAGGGATCTATCGGCTCATCGACTTCGCCCTGTCGAACGTCGTCAACTCCGGGTACCTCAAGGTCGTCGTCCTCACCCAGTACAAGTCGCACAGCCTCGACCGGCACGTCACCAAGACCTGGCGGATGTCGACGATGCTCGGCAACTACGTCGCCCCGATCCCCGCCCAACAGCGGGTCGACAAGAGCTGGTACCTCGGCAGTGCAGACGCAATCTTCCAGAGCCTCAACACAATTCGCGATGAGAAGCCGGACATCGTCGTCGTCGTCGGCGCCGACCACGTCTACCGGATGGACTTCTCCCAGATGGTCGACCAGCACATCCAGACCGGGGCCGGCGTGACGGTCGCGGCGATCCGCCAGCCGATCGCGCTCGCCGACCAGTTCGGCGTGATCGAGGTCGACGACGACGACGTGCGCAAGATCGGCGCCTTCCGCGAGAAGCCGACCGACGCCAAGGGCCTGCCCGACGCGCCCGATGAGGTGCTCGCCTCGATGGGCAACTACGTCTTCGACGCCGACGTCCTCACCGACTCGGTGACCAAGGACCACGTCCTGGACGGCAGCAAGCACGACATGGGCGGCGACATCGTCCCCTCGTTCGTGTCCCAAGGGGCGGGATATGTCTACGACTTCAAGAACAACGTCGTGCCGGGCTCGACCGATCGTGACGCCGGCTACTGGCGCGACGTCGGGACCCTCGACTCCTACTACGAGGCACACCTCGACCTGATCTCGGTGCACCCGATCTTCAACCTCTACAACGCCGACTGGCCGATCTACACCGACTACGGCCCGCTCCCCCCGGCCAAGTTCGTCCACGGCCAGGCCGGCCGGTTCGGTGAGGCCCTCAACTCGATGGTCGCCCCCGGCGTCGTCGTGTCCGGTGCACGCGCCCACTACTCCGTCCTCTCCCCCGGCGTACGGATCCACAGCTACGCGACGGTGGACGACAGCGTTCTCCTCGACAACGTCGACGTCGGCCGGCACGCGGTGATCCGCAGGGCGATCATCGACAAGGACGTCGTCATCCCCGAGGGCGCCTCGGTCGGGGTCGACATCGAACGCGACCTGGCCCGCGGCTTCGTCGTCACCGAGTCGGGCATCACGATCGTCGGGAAGGGCCAGCGGGTGGAGGTGTGAGCGGAGCCGACCGGCCCGTCCGGATCGGCGTCCAGCTCCAACCCCAGCACGCGGCATACGCCGACATCCGGCGCGCTGTCGCGCGGGCCGAGGCCACGGGCGTCGACATCGCCTTCAACTGGGACCACTTCTTCCCGCTCTACGGCGACCTGGACGGGGCGAACTTCGAGTGCTGGACGATGCTCGGTGCCTGGGCCGAGGCGACCGAGCGGGTCGAGATCGGGGCATTCGTCACCTGCAACTCCTACCGGAACCCCCAGCTGCTCGCTGACATGGCCCGGACCGTCGACCACATGAGCGACGGCCGGCTCATCCTGGGGATCGGGTCGGGCTGGTTCGAGCGCGACTACGACGAGTACGGCTATGAGTTCGGCACCGCCGGCGGCCGGCTGGACGCCCTGGCTCGCGACCTGCCGGTCATCCGGGACCGCTGGTCCCGGCTCAACCCGGCACCGACCCGCGACATCCCCGTGCTCATCGGGGGCGGCGGGGAGCGCAAGACGCTGCGGATCGTCGCCGAGCACGCCGACATCTGGCACGGCTTCGGGTCGGCCGAGACCATCGCCCACAAGCACGCGGTCCTCGACGAGTGGTGCGCCAGGGTCGGCCGGGACCCGACGACGATCGAGCGATCGGCCGGTGTGTCTCCCCTACCCGGTCGCCACCCGGAGAGCGTGGCGGACTACGTCGCCGGTGCCGAGGCCCTGTACGCCGTGGGCACGCGCCTGTTCACCGTGGGTGTGGACGGACCGGCATACGACCTCGGACCCGTACGCGACCTCGTCGCCTGGCGCGACGAACGGAACCGCTGATCCCCCACCCGTTCACAACTCTCCAATTGCTACCGTCCGCACCGTAGCAACTGGAGAGTTGTGAACGGGAGCAGTTCCCGCGGGCTGGATGTGTCGTATGCCGGGTGGCGGGCCTGACTAGCCTGCCGTGCGTGAGCGCCGCCCGCACCCCCGACCCGCCCGCAGCCCAGACCCTGCTCGTCACGGTCACCGGCCCGGACCGGCCCGGCGTCACACGCGCCTTCGTCGGTGCGCTCGCGGCATACGACGTGACCGTCCTGGACATCGAGCAGGTGGTCGTGCGCGGCCGGCTGACCCTCGGCCTGCTCGTCAGCGGCTGGTCCGAGCCGGACGCCGACGCCCTGACGACACAGCTGCGGACGGTTGCCGAGGACCTTGCCCTCGATCTGACCCTCGAGGTCGGAACCGGCAACTCCGCCCGGGTCCGGACCGGCCGCGCCGCGGTCGTCGTACTCGGGGCGCCGCTCCGGGCCGACCAGGTCGCCGCCGTGGCGGAGCGGATCGCCGCCCATGGCGCCAACATCGACCGGATCCGGCGCCTGTCCCGGTACCCGGTCACGACTTTGGAGCTCGACGTCTCCGGCGCCGACGTGCCGGCCTTGCGCGAGCAGCTCGCGCTGACGGCCAGCGAGACCGGCGCCGACATCGCTGTCGCGCCCGGTGGGCTGGCCCGCCGGGGGCGGCGGCTCGTGGTCCTCGACGTCGACTCGACGTTCATCCAGGACGAGGTCATCGAGCTCATCGCCGAGCACGCCGGCACCGGGGCCGAGGTCGCCGCGGTGACCGAACGCGCCATGCGTGGTGAGCTGGACTTCGAGGAGAGCCTGCGAGCACGAGTGGCGACCCTCGCGGGCGTGCCTGAGACGGTGCTCGCCCGGGTCCGCGAGCAGGTCCAGCTCACGCCCGGCGCGGCAACGCTCGTCCGTACCCTCAAACGGCTCGGCTACACGGTCGCTCTGGTGTCCGGTGGCTTCATCGAGGTCGTCCAGCCGCTCGCCGACGCGCTGGGTATCGACCATGCCAGAGCCAACCGGCTCGAGGTCCGCGACGGCCTGCTCACCGGCCGGGTGGTGGGCGCGGTCGTCGACCGGGCCGCCAAGGCTGCTGCACTGCGCGAGTTCGCGGACGCCGAGGCGCTGCCCCTCTCCCGGACGGTGGCCATCGGCGACGGCGCGAACGACCTGGACATGCTCGCGGCCGCAGGGCTGGGGATCGCCTTCAACGCCAAGCCCGTCGTGCGCGCCAGCGCCGACGCAGCCGTCAACGTCCCGTACCTCGACAGCGTGCTCCACCTCCTCGGGATCTCCCGGGAGGAGATCGAGGAGGCCGACGCGGCCGACGGCTTCGACACCCCTGCACCACCCGTCCCGCACGGGCACTCATAGGATTCCGCAATGGCGCCCAGAACGACGACGCAGACCTCCGAGCCGACCCTGTTCATCATCGGCGGAGCCGAGGACCGGATCGGCAAGGCTGCCCTGCTCCGCCGCTTCGTCAAGCTGGCGGGGGGGCGCCGCTCGAACCTCGTTGTCATCCCCACGGCGTCCTCCTTCCAGAAGGAGGTCGTCACGGCATACAGCGACGCCTTCCGCCGACTGGGTGCCCCCGAGCCCGAGGTCGTCAACCCGCGCAGTCGGGCCGACGGTCATGACCCGCGACTCGTCGCCCTCGTCGATGCGGCCTCGGGTGTCTTCATGAGCGGCGGCAGCCAGCTCAAGCTGAGCCAGTACCTTCCGGGCACCCCGCTCGGCGACGCCATCCACCGGGCCCACGCGCGGGGGGCCGTCGTCGGGGGGACGTCAGCAGGCGCGTCGATCATGAGTGAGTTCATGATCGCGATGGGCGAGGAGGGGCTCACACCGCGCCAGCGGGTGTCCCAGATGAGCCACGGGCTCGGGCTGGTCAAGGGTGTCATCATCGACCAGCACTTCGCCCAGCGGACACGCTACGGTCGCCTCATGTCCGTCACGGCGATGTCCCCGAACCTCATCGGGATCGGCATCGACGAGGACACCGCCGTCGAGGTCCACGGGGGCTCCAGCTTCACGGTGCGGGGATCCGGCGGCGTGTTCGTCCTCGACTGCCGATCGGCCGTGACCGACGCCCCGGACGCCCGCCGCGGCGCACCGCTTCTCGTGTCGGGGGCCGTCATCCACCAGCTGTCCGCCGGGGCAGTCTTCGACCTCGTCGGCGTACGACTGCTGGAGTTCACCGAGAACCACCCCGATGTCGGGGTCACCAAAGCGATGGCCAAGGCCTAGCCAGATCAGGAGGCACGTGCACATGCCCAGTGAGCGCCCCACCCCCAAGGGTCCGCCGGCCCCCGATCTGCGCATCGTGGAGTCGCGCGTCTATCGCGGCGGAAACATCTGGTCCTACCAGCCCGCCATCCACCTCGTCGTCGACCTCGGCGTGCTCGAGGGCTACCCGTCCGACACCCTCGACGGCTTCGTCGACGGACTGCTCGAGGCCCTCCCCGGGTTGGAGAACCACACCTGCTCGACAGGGGTGAAGGGCGGCTTCGTCCAACGGCTGCGCGCCGGAACCTGGCTCGGCCACGTCGCCGAGCACGTTGCCCTCCAGCTCCAGCAGGAGGCCGGACACGACCAGCGGCGCGGCAAGACCCGCATGGTCAAGGGGTCCGAGGGCCTCTACAACGTCATCTACGGCTACACCGACGATACCGTCGGGCTCGCTGCCGGCCGGCTCGCGGTCCGCCTGGTCAACCACCTCGTCCAGCCCGAGGACGACTTCGACTTCGCCGAGGAGCTCGACCTGTTCGTCCGGCGGGCCCAGCGCTCGACGTTCGGTCCGTCGACGGCCGCCATCCTCGAGGAGGCGGTCAGCCGCGACATCCCCTTCATCCGGCTCAACACCGGCTCCCTGGTCCAGCTCGGCCAGGGCGTCCACGCCCAGCGCATCCGCGCGACGATGACGAGTCGTACCGGTGCCCTCGCCGTCGACATCGCCAGCGACAAGGACCTCACGACCAAGCTGCTCGCCTCGGCCGGGCTCCCGGTGCCCAAGCAGGAAACGGTCCGGAGCGCGGACGGCGCCGTCGCCGCCGCACGCCGGATCGGCTGGCCGGTCGTCGTCAAGCCGCTCGACGGCAACCACGGCCGAGGCGTCTGCCTGGACCTGACCTCGGACGAGGCGGTGCGCGCGGCATACGAGATCGCCGAGGGCGAGTCCCGCCGCGGCTACGTCATCGTCGAGTCGATGGTCACCGGACGCGACTACCGCTGCCTCATCGTCGGCGGCAAGATGCAGGCGATCGCCGAGCGGGTGCCCGCCCACGTCATCGGCGACGGCGGTCACACGGTCCGGGAGCTCGTCGACATCACCAATGCCGACCCCCGGCGCGGCATCGGCCACGAGAAGGTGCTGACCCGGATCAAGGTCGACGAGGCCGCGGAGGCGCTGGTCCGCGACCAGGGCTACGAGCTGGACTCGGTCCCGCCCGCCGGAGAGATGGTCAAGCTCGCCCTCACCGGCAACATGTCCACCGGTGGGATCTCGGTCGACCGGACCTTCGATGCCCACCCCGACAACGTGGAGATCGCCGAGGAGGCGGCCCGGATGGTCGGGCTCGACGTGGCGGGCATCGACTTCATCGCCCCGGACATCGCCTCTCCGGTCCGTGAGACCGGGGGCGCGATCTGCGAGGTCAACGCCGCGCCCGGGTTCCGCATGCACACGCACCCGACCGTCGGGGAGCCGCAGTTCATCGCCAAGCCGGTCGTCGACCTGCTCTTCCCGCCGGGCGCGCCGTCCCGTGTCCCGATCATCGCCGTGACCGGGACCAACGGCAAGACGACGACCTCGCGGATGATCGCCCACATCTTCAAGGGCCTCGGCAAGAAGGTCGGCATGACCTCCACCGACGGGATCGTCATCGACGAGCGGCTCGTGTTCAAGGCCGACGCGTCCGGCCCTAAGTCGGCCCGCATGGTCCTGCAGAACCCGCGCGTCGAGTTCGCGGTCATGGAGGTCGCCCGCGGCGGCATCCTGCGTGAGGGCCTCGGCTATGACCGCAACGACGTCGCCGTCGTCACCAACGTCGCCCCCGACCACCTCGGCATGCGCGGCATCGACACCCTCGAGCAGCTCGCCGACGTCAAGGCCGTCGTCGTCGAGGCCGTTCCCCGCGACGGGTTCGCCGTCCTCAACGCCGACGACGCCCTCGTCCGCAAGATGCGGCGCCGGTGCTCGGGCAGCATCGTGTGGTTCTCGACCCAGCCGCCCGGGACCAAGATCCGGGACTTCATCGACGACCACTGCCGACGTGGCGGACGCGCCGTGGTCCTCGAGCCGACCGAGCGCGGCGACATGATCGTCATCCGGCACGGCCGCCGTTCGATGCAGCTGGCCTGGACCCACCTGCTGCCCTCCACCTTTGGGGGCACCGCGATGTTCAACGTCGCCAACGCGATGGCTGCGGCCGGTGCCGCCTTCGCCGCCGGGGCTGGCCTGCACGAGATCCGGCAGGGCCTGCGGACCTTCAACACGTCCTACTACCTCTCCCCCGGCCGGATGAACCAGATCAACGTCCACAACGTCGAGGTCTTCGTCGACTACGCCCACAACGCGGCCGGCATGAAGGTCCTCGGCGAGTTCGTCGAGCGCTATGCCGAGGCCAAGAACGGCACCGCCGACCTCGGCAAGATCAGCCGGATCGCCATGATCGCGACGGCGGGCGACCGCCGTGACGACGACATGCGTGAGCTCGGGGCGGTTGCGGCCAAGAACTTCGACGTCGTCGTCGTCCGCGAGGACGTGCGACTACGTGGACGCAAGGCCGGCGAGACCGCTGCCCTCGTGGAGGAGGGCGTTCGCTCGGCCATGGGTCAGGAGGGCAACCGGTGCCGGCAGGTGGAGACGGTGCTCGGCGAAGTGGACGCCGTCCGGCACTGCCTGGCCCGGGCCAACCCCGGCGACATCGTCGTGCTCTGCGTCGACTCCCACGCCACCGTGTTCGCCGAGCTGGAGGCGCTGACCAAGACGGCACAGGCCGGTTCGCACTCCGACACCGTCGGCGACCCGGACCTCGACCCGTCCGAGCTGGCCCAGCAGGCCGAGGTCGAGGGCGCCGCCGCCGACCAGGACTTCGCTGAGCCGACCGCCTGACCCGACCATCGCCTGGTCGAGTGGCCAGAACACGCCGTATGCCGGTCGGCCCGGGCGGTGCGTTCTGGCCTTTCGACTCATGCGTCAGGCTGGCGGGTCGGTCAGTTCTTCGGCGTATGCCGTGAGCGACCGTCGGTAGCGCAGCACGTCTTCGTCGGTGCTCGTCGCCGCGACCGCTCCCAGCAGCACGCGCAATGCCTCGTCGGCACGACCGGCCGAGTGCAGGGCAAGGGCGCGGAACCCGGCGATACCGATCGACTCCGGCCGCTCCTCACCCAGGGTCTCGAGGATCGCGACCGCCTCCCCGGTTCTGCCCAGGTTGCGCAGGGACGAGGCCAGCTGGACCTTGGCCCGGTGTCGATATGGCTCGCGCAGGTCACCGGCCAGGGCTTCGCGGTACAGCTCGACGGCCTGCTCCGGACGACCGGCCGAGTCGTGGGTTCCGCCGTACTCGTAGGCGATCCGCGCGTCACCTGGGTGACCGGCATACAGCCGCTCCCCGGCAACGATGCGCTCGTCGGGGTCGTCCATGAGCCATAGCGCCGTGATGTCGTCCTCGGACTCGTGCTCGCCGCGGGCGGCGACCACCTTGCGCCGGATGGTCGCGGCATCATCGGGCGTGGCCTGCGCGGAGGCCAGCCAGTCATAGACCTGCTGCCGCTCGGCGTGGCACATGATGGCCACCACGTCGTCGCGGTGAGCGGCCTCGACGAGCGCCTGCAGGCCGGCCAGCTCGGTCGTGTAGGACGCGACGTCGGCAACACCGGACCGCTGGAGCCCGATCCGGAGCTGCCCCTCGATCTCCTCCATCGTCCGGCCGCGGAGGTAACGCTCCTTGTGGGCGGCGACGACGTGGTCGGCGCGACGGCCGGCGATCTCGCCGAGGTTCTGGAGGATCTCGTCGGTGCGGTCGCCGGCCGCGCCCAGGCCCAGATGGATGCGGGCGCCGGGCGTACGAAGCCCTTCGGCGACGTCCATGAGCGCGTCGAGTCCCGCCTCGTTGTGGGCGAGGTCGACGATCACGGTGCAGTCCCCTCCGCTGTCGAGCGGCACGGTGTAGATGTTCATGCGACCCGGGTTGAGGGCGGCGTCGGGCTGGAAGGTCCTCAGCCCCTCGACGACCGAGGCGCGGTCGATCCCGAGCCCGAGGGCGGCCGCGGTGGCGGCGAGGACGTTGGCCGTGTTGTGCACCGAGAGCCCGGACAGGGTGGCGGGGACGTCGACGACCTTGACGAGGCGGTCCGGGTCGCCGCCAGGGGTCAGGACCGCGACCTGGCCGTCGAGGATCGTGATCCCGCGGCCGCCGGAGCCCAGGGCCTCGCGCAGTGCCGGCGAGGTCGGGTCGAGGGTGAACACCCACGGCTTGCCCTTGATGCCGCCCCGCATGGCCCAGACGCGCGGGTCGTCCCCGTTGAGGACGACCCACCCGCCGGGGCGGGTCGCGCGGGTGACGATCGCCTTGACCTCGGCCAGCTGGTCGAGGGTGTCGACACCCTGCAGGCCGAGGTGGTCCGGCGAGACGTTGGTGACGACCGAGACGTCGTTGTGGCTCACACCGAGGCCCTTGAGCAGCATCCCGCCGCGCGCGGTCTCCAGGATGCCGACCTGCACGCCAGGTGCCGTCAGCACGCCGCGAGCTCCCGCGGGTCCGCTGTAGTCACCCGGCTCGATCATCTCGCCCTGGACGACGACACCGTCGGTGGAGCTCCACGCGGTCCGGTTGCCTGCCGTCATGGCGATGTGGGCGAGCAGCCGGGTCGTCGTCGTCTTGCCGTTCGTCCCGGTCACCGACGCGACGGGGATCCTGGGGACGATCAGTGCCGGTCCGGAGCCGGGGTCGGCCGTGGCGACGGCGGTCGCCGATGCCTCGACGGCCGCGTCAGCCCCGGGCTGGTCGCCGGCCAGCCAGGCAGCGAGGAGTGGGGCGAGGGACTCACCGAGGGCACGCGCCCGGCCGCGGTTGCGCCAGACGAACGCGACGACGACGCCGGCCGGGTCGCCCGCCGGGCGGACCCGGATGCCGAGTCGCTGGGTGCCGCCGGCCCGGGCCAGGGTGCGTAGGGCCCGCTCCACGACCCGCATGACGAAGCGCTGTCGCTGCGAGGTCCCCGCGCGGCCGGGTGTTGCCCGGCCCAGACCGATCCGCTGCGCCAGAGCCAGCATCGCGGCGCCGTCGGCGTCGAGGTAGCCCGGCAGGGCGAGACTCACCTTGACGGCTGGTCGGGGGAAGTAGAGGTTCGGGCCCTCGAGGACGCGCAGCTCCTCGACGTGGACGCCGGGGACGGCGAGGACGCCCGGGGCGCCGGCATACGGGTCGGTCATGGACGGGAGGCTACCGAGCCCGTCACTGGCCCATGGCGTGCACCCCACCATCGACGTGGACGATCTCGCCCGTCGTCGCGGGGAACCAGTCGGACATCAGGGCGGCACAGGCCTTCGCGGCAGGCACCGGGTCGTTGACGTCCCAGCCGAGCGGGGCCCGCTCGTCCCACACCCGCTCGAACGCCTCGAAGCCGGGGATCGACTTGGCGGCCGTCGTGCGGATCGGTCCGGCGGCGACCAGGTTGCAGCGGACGCCCTTGGGGCCGAGGTCACGCGCGAGGTAGCGGTTGGTCGACTCGAACGCTGCCTTGGCGACCCCCATCCAGTCGTAGACCGGCCAGGCGAACTTGGCGTCGAAGGTCAGCCCGACGACGGCTCCCCCATCCGCCATCAGCGGCAGCGCCGCCGTCGCGAGGGCCTTGAGGCTGTAGGCCGAGGTGTGCAGCGCCGTGGCGACGTCGTCCCAGGTGCCCTCGAGGAAGTTGAAGGCGCCCTGGGGTGCGAAGCCGATCGAGTGCAGGACCCCGTCCAGGTGGTCGACGTGCTCACGGAGCCGGTCGGCGAGGCTGTCGAGGTGCTCGGTGTCGGTCACGTCGAGCTCGAGCACCTCCGGGGTGGTCGGCAGCCGCTTGGCGATCGCCTGGGTGATCTTCATGGTCCGGCCGAACGAGGTGAGGACGACGGTGGCGCCCTGCTCCTGCGCGAGCTTGGCCACGTGGAAGGCGATGGAGGAGTCCATCAGCACGCCGGTGATGAGCAATGTCTTGCCCTGCAACAACATTGGTGGTCCTCTCGAGGGTTCCGTGCGGTGGAGGGGTGGAGGCGGTGAGCTTCAGTGACCCATGCCGAGGCCGCCGTCGACCGGGATGACCGCGCCGGTGACGTATGCCGCCTCGTCACTCGCGAGGAACCGCACGACGGATGCGACCTCCTGGGTCTGGCCGAAGCGGCCGGCGGGGATGGCGCCGAGATAGGCGTCCTTGCGGTCCGGGGGCAGGGCCTCGGTCATGTCGGTCTCGATGAACCCCGGAGCGACGACGTTGGCCGTGATGCCACGTCCGCCCAGCTCGCGGGAGATGGAGCGGGCCAGCCCGATGAGACCGGACTTGCTCGCCGCGTAGTTGGCCTGGCCGGGCGAGCCGTAGAGCCCGACGACGCTGGAGATCAGGATGATCCGGCCGCGGCGGGACCGGATCATGCCCTTGCTCGCACGCCGGGCACAGCGGAAGGCGCCGCCGAGGTTGGTGTCGATGACGGACTCGAACTCCTCATCGCTCGTGCGCATGAGGAGCTGGTCGCGCGTGATGCCCGCGTTGGCGACGAGGATGTCGATGGGTCCGCCGAGCTTGGTCTCGGCGTCGGCGAAGGCCTGGTCGACCGAGGCCGTGTCGGTCACCTCGCAGGTGACGCCGACCAGCCCCTGCGGCGGCTCACCGCTGCGATAGGTGACAGCGACCTGGTGCCCGGCGGCCTGCAGCTCCTTGGCGATGGCCAGTCCGATCCCCCGGTTGCCACCGGTGACCAACGCCCTGCCGCTACCTGACACGTCAACTCCCTTGTTGCCCTGGCCCGCCGGAACTCCGGACGGCTCGACCTCCGACGCTAGTGGACTACTGGCGGGTAACGACGACTGCCCCGGCGCGCCGGATCTCGCAAGGCGCAGCGGGGTTAGGCTTGCGAAGTGAGGCGCAACCGAGGTGAGGCGGTGCCTCCGGTGCAGTCGGTGACAACCGCCCCGGAGAACCTCCAGGACGACCAGTCGGCCCGGATCAAGCGGTACCTGTTCACGATGGGCATCCGGACCGTCTCCTTCATCCTGGCCTTCCTCACCGAGGGCTGGATCCGGTGGACCTTCGTCGTGTTGGCCGTGTTCCTCCCCTACTTCGCCGTCGTCGCCGCCAACGCGGTCGCCCCTCGTGCGTTCGGTCGGGGGCCGAGGAGCCCGGGCCCGCCGCCGACCTTCCGCCTGCCCCGATGACCGGCGCCGCGGCATACGACGATCTGCGCTGCTCGGCCAAGGGCTGCCGGGCGACCGCGACGACCGCGCTGCTCTGGAACAACCCCCGGCTGCACGATGCCGAGCGTCGCAAGGTCTGGCTCGCCTGCGCCGAGCACGCGGAGTCGCTCGGGGCGTTCCTCGGGGTGCGTGGGTTCCTCAAGGAGCGGGTGCCGGTCGCGGAGATCCCCGCAGGCGCGGGCTGAACCGCCCCTTGAACCGACCGGACCGTATGCCGGTCAGCCGCCGATCGCGGACATCGACCGCTCGGGCTGGTGGAAGTCGGCGGCACCGATGTGGTGGCCGGAGAGCTTGCGCCACATCTCGCCCCGGATGACCCCGGCCAGCTCGGCATCGGTCGCGCCCTCGCGCAGCGGGGTGCGCAGGTCGGACTCGACCTCGCTGAACAGGCAGTTGCGCACCTGGCCGTCGGCAGTGAGCCGCACCCGGTCGCAGTCTGCACAGAACGGCGTGGAGACGCTGGCGATGACACCAACGGTCGCCGGACCGCCGTCGACGAGGAACAGCTCGGCCGGCGCGCTCCCCCGGGCCGACGACGGGAGCGCTGTCAGCGCGAACCGCGCCGACAGCCGCTCGAGGATCTCCTCGCGGGACACCAGCGACTCGGCGGTCCAGGCGTGGTCGGCATCGAGCGGCATCTGCTCGATGAACCGCAGCTCGTAGCCGCGGTCGACGCACCAGGCGAGCAGGTCCGGGATGGACTCGTCGTTGACCCCCCGCATCGCCACGGCGTTGACCTTGACCGGAGTGAGGCCGGCCTCGCGGGCGGCGGCCAACCCCTCCTCGACGGCCGGCAGGCGGTCGCGCCGAGTCAGGGCCAGGAACTCCTCGCGGTCGATCGTGTCGAGGCTGATGTTGACCCGGTCGACGCCGGCCGCCTTGAGCGCCGGGGCGATCCGGGCCAGACCGACGCCGTTGGTCGTCAGAGCGATCCGCGGCCGTGGGGTCAGCGCGGCAACCTGCTCGACGAGCCCGACCAGCCCGGGCCGCAGCAACGGCTCGCCGCCGGTGAAGCGGATCTGGTCGATACCGAGCCCCACGAACACCCGGATCACCCGGAGGAGCTCCTCGTCGGTGAGCAGGGTCGTCTTGGGGAGCCACGGCATACCGGCCTCCGGCATGCAGTAGGTGCAGCGGAGGTTGCAGCGGTCGGTGAGCGAAACCCGCAGGTCACGCGCCACCCGGCCGAAGGTGTCGACGAGCCCGCCCGTGGTCGGCGCAGGTGTGCGCACGCTCGGCATCGGCAGGTCGATCATGCCCCCAAGCCTACGTCTCGGGCGGGTGGCCCGTTAACGTGACCCAGTGCTCCGCATCCTGTTCACCCGCCGGTGGCTGACGGCGCTCGCGGCGGCGGCACTCTTTGCGGTGGCGTCCTACTACCTGGGTGTGTGGCAGTGGGGGCGCCACGAGACCAAGGTCGCGCGCAACGCGCTCCTCGATGCGCACTACCGGGCCGCCCCCGAACCGATCGACGACGTCCTGGGTGGCACGACCGCGTTGCGCGCGGACCAGGACTGGACCCGGGTGACCATCACCGGCTCGTATGCCGGCAACCCGCAGCTGCTCGTCCGGAACCGGGTGCGTGGGAGTGCGACGGGTTATGAGGTGCTGGCTCCCTTCCGGCTCACCGCGGGGCGGGTGCTCGTGGTCGACCGGGGTTGGGTCGCGCTGTCCGACCGGGGAGCCGCCGCCCTGCCCGACGTGCCCCCTGTCCCCGCCGGTGTCGTGACGGTCGTCGGCTGGCTGCGCCCCGGCGAGGCGTCCGACGGACACCGGATGCCGGCCGGTCAGCTCGCGACGCTCGACCTCGCCGGCGCCGCGGCGCAGTGGGGCGGTGCTGCGGTGGCCGGCGCCTACCTCAACCTGCAGACCGAGAGCCTCCCTGACGGGGGCGCCGCCGGGCCTCGGCCGTTGACGCTCGACCCGCCGGACCGGGACCTGGGGCCGCACCAGGCGTACGCGTACCAGTGGTGGCTGTTCATGGTCGCCGGCTTCGGTCTGGTCATCCTCGGGGTCCGGCGGGAGTGGCGCGAGACCGACCCGGACTGTGTGCCGAGGCCCAAGAAGGTGCGGATCTGGGACGAAGAGGACGAGTAGCGGGCCAGTCCTCACCACGTCAGCTCGGCCGGATCTGGCCCCGTGTCACCCGGGGTGGACCCACACGCACCGGAGCGGTCGGCCTGGGCGGTCGGCCTGGGCGGTCGGCGTGGGCGGGGAGCCGACGACGACGGGTTACCGAGCGAGCTACCTGACCGTAGGTGTTACGAACACAGCATCTACGGTCGGGTAACTCGTCGGGTAACCCGCACGGAAGGACGCGGGGACCGACCCCAAGGGAGCGACCGTGGGCCAGCGACACTCACGGCCCCCCAGTCAGGCGATGCCGGCCTCAGCCTCTTCCACCTCGACAGCCTGCTGCCGGAACTGGATCTCGTAGAGCTCGGCATAGAGCCCGCCCGCGGCGAGCAGCTCGTCGTGGCGGCCCTGCTCCACGACCCGGCCACCGTCGACGACGAGGATGAGGTCGGCATCGCGAACGGTCGAGAGCCGGTGGGCTATGACCAACGCCGTGCGGTCGGCCAGGGCTGCGTCGAGGGCGTGCTGGACGGCCGCCTCGGACTCGCTGTCCAGGTGGGCCGTCGCCTCGTCGAGCACGACCAGCCCGGGACCCTTGAGCAGCAGGCGCGCGATCGCCAGCCGCTGCTTCTCGCCCCCGGAGAGCCGGTGGCCGCGGTCGCCGACCACGGTGTCGAGGCCTTCGGGTAGGGAGTCGACGAGCCGCCACACCTGGGCTGCCCGAAGAGCCGCCTCCATCTCCTGCTCGGTGGCACCCGGACGGGCGTAGGCCAGGTTGGCGCGGATCGTGTCGTGGAAGAGGTGCGCCTCCTGGGTGACGACGCCGATCGTCGCGCGCAGCGAGTTCAGGCCCGCCGTTCGAAGGTCGACGCCGTTGATCCGGACCGCACCGGACGTCGGGTCGTAGAGGCGGGCCACGAGGGAGGTGATCGTCGTCTTGCCGGCACCGCTCGGCCCGACGAGGGCGACGAGCTGGCCCGGGGAGGCGACGAACGAGACGCCGCGCAGGATCTCGCCACTGCCCTTGCGGTCACCCGAAGCGCCCGACTCGAGGGAGGCCAGCGAGATCTCGTCGGCCGAGGGGTAGCGGAAGTGGACGTCGTCGAGCACCACGGTGACCGGCCCGCCCGGAATCGCGCGTGGTTGCTCGGCCTCCGCGACGAGCGGCGGCAGGTCGAGGACCTCGAAGACGCGCTCGAAGGACACCAGCGCCGTCATGACGTCGACCCGGACCTGTGACACCGCCATGAGCGGCGCGTAGAGGCGGGCGAGGAGCGCCGCCAGGGCGAGCAGGGTGCCGACGGTCAGGGTGCCGTCGACCGCCATCACACCTCCGAAGCCGTAGATCATCGCGGTCGCGAGCGAGGCGACGAGAGCGAGCGCCACCATGAAGACGGACCGGTTGACCGCGAGCTTGATCCCCACGTCGCGCACCCGACCGGCCCGCTCGGCATACTCGGCGTCCTCGCGCACCGGGCTCCCGAAGAGCTTGACGAGCAGCGCGCCGGCGACGTTGAAGCGCTCGGTCATCCGGGTGCCCATGTCGGCGTTGAGGACCATCTGCTCGTGCGCCAGCCCCGCCAGCCGGCGGCCGAGCAGCCGGGCCGGGATGAGGAAGAACGGGACGAGCAGCAGCGCCCCCAGCGTGAGCTGCCAGGACAGCGTCGCCATCGCGACCAGGATGAGGACCAGGGAGATGGCGTTGCTCACCAGGCTCTGCAGCACCGAGGTGAAGGCCTGCTGGGCGCCGACGACGTCACTGTTGAGCCTGGTGACGAGCGCTCCGGTCTGGGCCCGGGTGAAGAACGCGATCGGCTGGCGCAGCACGTGACCGAACACCTCGCGCCGCATGTCGTAGATGAGACCCTCGCCGATCTGCGAGGACAGCCATCGCTCGACGAGGGTCAGCCCGGCATCAAGGAGGGCGATGACCGCGACCGTGAGCGCCAGGCCGATGACGACGCCTGACTTGCGCGGGGTCACCCCGTCGTCGACGAGCCGTTGGAGCAGGAGTGGGCTGGCCACGACCAGGGCCGAGTCGATGACCGTGAGGACGAGGAAGACGACGATCATCCGCCGGAACGGACCGGCATACGACATGACCCGGCGAGCGGTCCCGGGCGCGAGCTTGCGCTCCTTGACCGAGGAGTCCCGAGTCATCGAGTTCAGGACCTGCCAGTTGCCCATGCTCACAACCCCATGCAACCACGGGCCGGGGACACCGATTCCCGTATGCCGGGCGCTCGGGTCTCCCCGGAGGTCGCCTCAGGCGAGGGAGACGAGGTCACGATAGTCGGCACCCCAGAGGTCCTCGACGCCGTCGGGGAGCAGCAGGATCCGCTCCGGCTCGAGGGCGTCGACGGCTCCCTCGTCGTGGGTGACGAGGACGACGGCGCCCTTGAAGGTGCGCAGCGCCCCGAGGATCTCGGCACGCGAGGCCGGGTCGAGGTTGTTGGTCGGTTCGTCGAGGAGCAGCACGTTGGCGGCCGACACGACGAGCAGCGCAAGCGACAGCCGGGTCTTCTCGCCGCCGGAGAGCACCCCGGCCGGCTTGTCGACGTCGTCGCCGCTGAAGAGGAACGAGCCGAGCACCTTGCGGACCTCGGTCTCGCCGAGCTCGGGTGCGGCGGACTTCATGTTCTGCAGGACGGTGCGGGAGACCTCGAGGTTCTCGTGCTCCTGGGCGTAGTAGCCGATCTTGAGCCCATGGCCCGGCTCGACCTGCCCGGTGTCGGGAGCGTCGACGCCGGCGAGGATGCGCAGGAGGGTGGTCTTGCCGGCGCCGTTGAGCCCGAGGACGACGACGCGGGAGCCTCGGTCGATGGCCAGGTCGACGTCGGTGAAGATCTCCAGTGAGCCGTACGAGCGGGACAGGCCCGACGCGCGCAGCGGCGTCCGGCCGCAGGGCGACGGATCCGGGAAGCGCAGCTTGGCGACGCGGTCCTGGACCCGCTCGGTCTCCAGCCCGGCGAGGAGTCGCTCGGCCCGACGCGCCATGTTCTGTGCCGCAACGGTTTTCGTCGCCTTGGCCCGCATCTTGTCGGCCTGCGCCATGAGGGCCGACGCCTTCTTCTCGGCGTTGGCGCGCTCGCGCTTGCGACGTCGCTCGTCGGTCTCCCGCTGGAGCAGGTAGGCCTTCCAGCCGAGGTTGTACTGGTCCAGCTCGGCCCGGTTGGCGTCCAGATGGAACACCTTGTTGACGATCGAGTCGAGCATCTCGACGTCGTGGCTGATGATCACCAGGCCGCCGCGGTAGCCCCTGAGCCAGTCGCGGAGCCAGATGATCGAGTCGGCGTCCAGGTGGTTGGTCGGCTCGTCGAGGAGCAGGGTCTCGGCGCCGGAGAACAGGATGCGCGACAGCTCGACCCGGCGCCTCTGGCCGCCGGAGAGGGTGACCAGCTCCTGGTCGAGGATCCGCTCGGCCAGCCCGAGCGCCCCGGCGATGGACGCGGCCTCGGACTCCGCGGCATACCCGCCGGCGGCGGTGAACTCGGAGTCGAGCCGGGCGTACCGTCGCATGGCGCGGTCCTGGAGCTCGCCGGTCTCGGTCGCCATGGCGTGCTCGGCGGCGCGCAGGTCGCGGATGATCGAGTCGAGCCCGCGGGCCGACAGGATCCGGTCGCGCGCAGTCACGTGCAGGTCGCCGGTCCGGGGGTCCTGCGGGAGGTAGCCGACCGCTCCACTGCGGGTCACCTGGCCGGCAGCCGGCTGGCCGTGGCCGGCGAGGACCTTGGTGAGGGTGGTCTTGCCGGCCCCGTTGCGCCCGACGAGACCGATCCGGTCGCCTGCCGCGATCCGGAAGGTCGCCTCGTCGAGGAGGAGACGCGAGCCGGCGCGCAGCTCGACGTTCGTTGCGGTGATCACGGGTGGGCAGCCTTGCGGAAGGAACGGACAGGAAGTGGTGGTGGCTCGACGGCGAGCGACCCCCAAGCCTAGCCGCCCGTCTAGGCTGTGCCTGCCACCACCAGAGGGGGCCACGCGGCATACCAGTGCGTCACGGAGGCAGGGATGAGCTTCAACGACAACGTCCAGCTGGACACCAGTCAGGTCCAGTCGGCCGGTGGCGGAGGCGGCGGTGGCGCACCGGGCGGGATGGTCGTCGGCGGCGGTATCGGCGGCATCATCCTGCTCATCGTCTGCCTCATCTTCGGGATCAACCCCGGCAGCATCACCGGCGGCGGCACCGTCCCGGCCGGGACCCAGGACCAGGCCCAGAGTGGCGACGGCGGCCAGCTGGCCTCGGAGTGCAAGACCGGTGCCGACGCCAACAAGGACACCAACTGCCTCGTCGTCGGCACGGTCAACTCGGTGCAGGCCTTCTGGGCCACCGAGCTGCCCAAGTACGGCAAGCGGTACACCCCGGTGACGACCGTGCTGTACTCCGGCCAGACCCAGTCCCAGTGCGGCACCGCGTCCAACCAGGTCGGCCCGTTCTACTGCCCGCTGGACAAGAAGGTCTACATCGACGCGTCGTTCTACCAGATCCTCCACGACCAGTTCGGCAGCTCGAGCGGACAGCTCGCCGAGGAGTACGTCATCGCCCACGAGTACGGCCACCACATCCAGGACATCCTCGGGCTGCTCGACCGGGCCCAGCAGGACCCGCAGGGCGCCGACAGCGGGTCGGTGCGGATCGAGCTGATGGCCGACTGCCTGGCCGGGGTGTGGGCCAACCACGCGGCGACGACCAAGGACGCCCAGGGCACGACGTTCCTCAAGCCGCTGACCCAGAAGGACATCGACGACGCCCTGTCGGCGGCCAAGTCGGTCGGCGACGACAGCATCCAGAAGATGTCGACCGGTCAGGTCAACCCCGAGAGCTGGACCCACGGCTCGTCGGCGGCCCGCCAGATGTGGTTCAAGCAGGGCTACAGGACCGGCGACCTCAACTCCTGCGACACGTTCGCCGCGAGCGATCCCGAGACCTCCACGTCCTGACCCCTCTCCCCCACAACGTCTGCGGATCTGAGGGTTGTCACCGCAGCGCCACGCAGACGCTGCGGCAGGCCCGGCTACTACGTCCGGGTCTGCTGGCGGGAAGAACCCTCAGATCCGCAGACGCAAGAGTCGGGTGGAGCCGGCGTCAGCTGGTGGGCGGGCCGGGGGCCGCGTCCTCGATGCTGATCCGGACCGCCCGGCCGCGGCGCAGTGCTTCCTCCAGGACCGTTCGCCGCGGGTCCGGCAGGTCGTAGAGCTCGCGGCGCGGCAGGCCGAGCAGGTGCGCCAGACGGGGGTCGTCGAGCACCTCTCGGACCAACGTCCGGTCACCCCCGACGACCAGGCCTCTCGGTTCCGTACGCCGTGCCAGGATGCGCGTGGAGTGCTCGGCGACCGCTCGGACGAGCTCGTCGGCCTGGTTGCCGCGGCGGCGGGCGAACCGCTGCTGGGACCAGCCGCCGGCGGCCGTCCGCGACTGGACGTGTCGGGTGCCGACCTTGGAGTCGGTGAACGCGGCACCCTTGGCCAGCCCGACGGCATACCCACCGCGTCGCACCAACAGGACGGCCAGCGGATCGTACGGGAAGTCCTCACGCGCCGAGATCCGTTGTGCTGCACCCGGTTCGGGGTTGTTGGAAGCGAACCGGGCGAGCCAGCCGGCGAGCCGCTCCGGTGCGACCTCGACGACGCGGCTCACGGCATACGACGGCAGTGACTCAGAGGTTGAAGCCGAGAGCCCGCAGCTGCTCGCGGCCGTCCTCGGTGATCTTGTCGGGGCCCCACGGCGGCATCCAGACCCAGTTGATCCGGTGCGTGGTGACAAGCCCCTCGAGCGCCTGGGCGGTCTGGTCCTCGATGACGTCGGTGAGCGGGCAGGCCGCCGAGGTGAGCGTCATGTCGAGGATGGCGTGGCCCTGCGGGTCGACGGTGATGCCGTAGACGAGGCCGAGGTCGACGACGTTGATGCCGAGCTCGGGGTCGACGACGTCGCGCATGGCCTCCTCGACGTCGGCGACGTTGGTGGGTGCGGTCTGGGTGTCAGACATGTTGCTCCTTCAGTGACGATGACGTCGATGACTCGGCCGCCGGCCTGGCTCCGGCCTGGTTCAACGCGTCCTGGAACGCCATCCATCCCAGCAGAGCACACTTGACGCGGGCGGGGTACCTGGCGACACCGGCGAGGGCGATACCGTCCCCGATGACCTCCTCGTCGCCGGCGTCCTGGCCCCGGGAGGTCAGCATGGCGTGCATGGCGTCGTGGACGACGTCGGCCTCGGCGAGGGTGTGGCCGGTGACCTGCTCGGCGAGGATCGAGGCCGACGCGACGCTGATCGAGCAGCCCAGGCTGTCGTAGGAGACGTCGCGGATCGTGTCGCCGTCGAGGTCGACCCGCAGGGTCACCTCGTCGCCACAGGTCGGGTTGACGTGGTGGACCTCGGCGTCGAACGGCGCGCGCAGCCCGGCCCGGTGCGGGCGTTTGGCGTGCTCGATGATGAGCTCCTGGTAGAGGTCCATCAGCTCGCCACCTCGAAGACCTGCGGCACCCGGTCGAGGGCGGCGAGGAAGGCGTCGATCTCGCCGGGGGTGTTGTATGCCGCGAGGCTGGCTCTGGTGGAGGCTGTCACCCCGAGGCGTCGGTGCAGCGGCCAGGCGCAGTGGTGGCCGACGCGCACCTCGACGCCGGAGTCGTCGAGGATCTGGCCGACATCGTGTGCGTGCACACCGTCGACATCGAAAGCGACTGCCCCGCCACGGTTCTCGGTCGTCGTCGGTCCGATGACCCGGACCCAGGGCCGGTCGGCGAGTCCGGCCAGGAGCTGCCCCGTGAGCGCGGTCTCGTGGGCGTGGACCCGGTCCATGCCCAGGCCCTGGAGATAGCGGACGGCAGCACCGAGGCCGATCGCCTGGGCGGTCATCGGCACTCCGGCCTCGAACCGCTGCGGCGGCGCGGCATACGTGCTGCCCTCCATCCGCACCGTCTCGATCATCGAGCCGCCGGTGAGGAACGGGGGCAGCTGCTCGAGCAGGTCGGCTCGGCCCCAGAGGACACCGATGCCGGTCGGTCCGAGCATCTTGTGCCCGGAGAAGGCCAGCAGGTCGACGCCCAGGTCGGTCACGTCGACGGGCAGGTGCGGGACCGACTGGCAGGCGTCCAAGACGCTGATCGCCCCGACCGCCCGGGCGGCGTCGGCCAGCTCGCGCGCCGGGTTGACCGTGCCCAGGACGTTGGAGGCGTGGGTGAAGGCCAGCACCTTGGTCCGGTCGGTGAGCAACGAGCCGAGGTCGGTGAGGTCGAGCCGTCCCTCGTCGGTCACCGGGATCCAGCGCAGCGTCGCGCCGGTGCGGCGGCACAGCTCCTGCCACGGCACGAGGTTGGCGTGGTGCTCCATCTCGGTGATGAGGACCTCGTCGCCCTCTCCGATCCGCAGCGGCGAGCCGTGGTCGGCGTTGGAGAAGGCGTATGCCGCGAGGTTGATCGACTCGGTCGCGTTCTTGGTGAACACGACCTCACCGGCACCGGCGCCGATGAAGCCGGCGATGTCGGCACGAGCGTCCTCGTAGGCCTCGGTGGCCTCCTCGGCCAGGGCGTGCGCGCCGCGGTGCGGAGCGGCGTTGTGGTGCTCGTAGAAGTCGCGCTCGGCGTCCAGGACGGCCCGCGGCTTCTGGCTGGTCGCCCCCGAGTCGAGATAGACGAGCGGCTTCCCGTCGCGCACGGTCCGGGTCAGGATCGGGAAGTCGGCGCGGATGGCAGCCAGCTCCTCGCTCGTGAACGGTGCGGCCGGCATACGAAGTCCTTTGTCTCGGAACGCGGTCAGGCGGGGGTGAGGAAGCGGTCGTAGCCCTCGTCCTCGAGGCGCTCGGCCAGCTCGGGGCCGCCCTCCTCGGCGATCCGGCCGTCGACGAAGACGTGGACGAAGTCGGGCCGGATGTAGTTGAGGATCCGGGTGTAGTGCGTGATGAGCAGGACGCCGACGTCGGTGGACTCCTTGGCCCGGTTGACGCCCTCGGACACGATCCGCAGGGCGTCGACGTCCAGGCCGGAGTCGGTCTCGTCGAGGATGGCGATCTTGGGCTGCAGGAGCTCCATCTGGAGGATCTCGTGCCGCTTCTTCTCGCCTCCGGAGAAGCCCTCGTTGACGTTGCGCTCGGCGAAGGCCGGGTCCATGCGAAGGTTGGCCATGGCGCCCTTCATGTCCTTGACCCAGGTGCGCAGCTTGGGGGCCTGGCCGTCGACCGCCGTCTTGGCGGTGCGCAGGAAGTTGGAGACGGTGACGCCGGGGACCTCGACGGGGTACTGCATGGCCAGGAAGATGCCGGCCCGGGCCCGCTCGTCGACGCTCATGGCGAGGACGTCTTCGCCGTCGAGGGTGACGGTGCCGCTCGTGACCTTGTACTTGGGGTGGCCGGCGATCGAGTAGGCGAGGGTCGACTTGCCCGAGCCGTTGGGGCCCATGATCGCGTGCGTCTCGCCGGACGCGATGGTGAGGGTGACGCCGCGCAGGATCTCCTTGGCGCCTTCCTCGGTGTCGACACTGACGTGCAGGTCCTTGATCTCCAGGGTGGACATGGTGCTCAGCTCTCGTTCTCGGGGGTCAGGCGGATGAGGACGTCGTCGCCCTCGAGGCGGACGTCGTAGACAGCAATGGGTTGGGTGGCGGGCAGCCCGGTGGGCTCGCCGGTGACCAGGCTGAAGCGGGAGCCGTGCAGCCAGCACTCGAGGGTGCAGCCGTCGACCTCGCCCTCGGACAGGGACACGTTGGCATGCGAGCAGGTGTCGTTGACGGCGTGCACCTCGCGCTCGCCGGTACGGACGACAGCCACCCGGGTGCCGAAGATGTCGGCCGCGGCGGCGGTGCCGACGGTGAGGTCGTCGAGCGCGCAGACCCGGACGAAGTCTGCGTCGTCGACCAGCTCGGTGGCTTCGGCGCTCACGCGGTGACCTCCGCGTGGTGCTCCACCTCGGGGAGCTCTGCGGTGTAGCCGAGCTCGGCGTCGATGGCGGTCATGACGTGCCCGATGATCTCGGGGATGCCGATCCGGCTGACGACCGCCGCGAAGAAGCCCCGGACGACGAGCCGACGGGCGGTGTCGGTGGGGATCCCCCGGGACCGCAGGTAGAAGAGCTGCTCGTCGTCGAACCGGCCGGTCGCGCTCGCGTGGCCGGCTCCCCGGATCTCGCCGGTCTCGATCTCCAGGTTGGGGACCGAGTCGGCCCGCGCGCCTTCGGTGAGGACGAGGTTGCGGTTGAGCTCGTAGGTGTCGGTGCCCTCGGCACTGGCCCGGATGAGGACGTCGCCGACCCAGACCGTGTGGGCGGTGTCGCCCTGGAGGGCGCCCTTGTACTCGACATTGCTCGTGCAGTTGACCGGCTCGTGGTCCACGAAGAGCCGGTGCTCCTGGTGCTGGCCGGCATCGGCGAAGTAGACGCCGAGCCCTTCGAACGAGCCGCCGGGACCGGCATACCGGGCGTTGGTCGAGATCCGGACGACCTTGCCGCCGAGGGTCACGGCGATGTGCCGGACCCGGGCGTCGCGACCGACGAGCACGTCGTGCTGCGCGAGGTGGATGGTGTCGTCGTCCCACTCCTGAAGGGTGACCACGGTGAGGTTGGCACCATCGCCGGCGCGGACCTCGACGTTGGCTCCGCAGTGCGCAGAACCCTTGTGCGACAACACGACCACGGCCTTGGAGTGGCGACCGGCGTCGATGGCCAGGTGGCCGTTGACCCGGGCCAGCTCGGCAGCAGTGATCTCGATGCGCACCGGTGCGGTGAGCTCGGCCTCGGCCGGAATGGTCACCGTGGTGACCTCGCCGGCGGCCTCCCAGGCGACGGCAGCGGCACGGTCGCCGGGGTGGCCGACGCCGAGCGGCGAGACACCACCCGTGTGCTTGGCCTTCGTGACCGTCACCTGCCCGGGAGCCTCGACGTGGACGGCGATCCGCGCCTCGTCGGCCGGTGCGATCTCGAAGAGGTCGCCGATCCGGTCGACCGGGGTGAACCGCCAGTCCTCCTCGCGCCCGGTGGGGCGGGGGAAGTCGGCAGCGGCATACGAGGTGGTCCGCTCGGCCCGCGACTGGTCAGGGACCATCGTCGCGGCGGAGTCGGTGTGGGGTGTTGCGGGGGCCAGCAGGCTCAACCGACTGCTCCTTCCATCTGGAGCTCGATGAGCCGGTTGAGCTCGAGGGCGTACTCCATGGGCAGCTCACGGGCGATCGGCTCGACGAAGCCGCGCACGATCATCGCCATCGCCTCCTCCTCGGTGAGGCCGCGGGAGCGCAGGTAGAACAGCTGGTCCTCGCTCACCTTGGAGACGGTCGCCTCGTGGCCCATCTGGACGTCGTCCTCGCGGACGTCGACGTAGGGGTAGGTGTCCGAGCGGCTGATCGTGTCGACGAGCAGGGCGTCGCAGACCACGTTGCTCCGGCTGCCGTGGGCACCTTCGAGGATCTGGACGAGGCCGCGGTAGGACGTCCGACCGCCGCCACGTGCCACCGACTTGGAGACGATGTGGCTGCTCGTGTTGGGGGCCGCGTGGACCATCTTGGAGCCGGCGTCCTGGTGCTGGCCCTCGCCGGCGAAGGCGATGGAAAGGGTCTCGCCACGGGCGTGCTCACCGAGCAGGAAGACGGCGGGGTACTTCATCGTCACCTTGGAGCCGATGTTGCCGTCGATCCACTCCATCGTCGCGCCCTCGGCGCAGGTGGCGCGCTTGGTGACGAGGTTGTAGACGTTGTTGGACCAGTTCTGGATCGTCGTGTATCGGACCCGGGCGTTCTTCTTGACGATGATCTCAACGACTGCCGAGTGCAGCGAGTCGGACTTGTAGATCGGGGCCGTACAGCCCTCGACGTAGTGCACGTAGGAGCCCTCGTCGGCGATGATCAGGGTCCGCTCGAACTGGCCCATGTTCTCGGTGTTGATCCGGAAGTAGGCCTGCAGCGGGATGTCGATGTGGACGCCCGGCGGGACGTAGATGAACGAGCCACCCGACCACACCGCGGTGTTGAGCGAGGCGAACTTGTTGTCACCGGCCGGGATCACCGACGCGAAGTACTCGCGGAACAGGTCCTCGTGCTCACGCAGGCCGGTGTCGGTGTCGACGAAGATGACGCCCTTCTCCTCCAGGTCCTCGCGGATCTGGTGGTAGACGACCTCGGACTCGTACTGGGCGGCCACGCCACCGACGAGCCGCTGCTTCTCGGCCTCGGGGATGCCCAGCCGGTCGTAGGTGTTCTTGATGTCGGCGGGCAGCTCGTCCCAGGTGGTCGCCTGCTTCTCGGTCGACTTCACGAAGTACTTGATGTTCTGGAAGTCGATGCCGGACAGGTCCGAGCCCCAGGTGGGCATCGGCTTCTTGTCGAACAGGCGCAGCGACTTCAGCCGCAGGTCGGTCATCCACTGCGGCTCGTTCTTGCGCGCGGAGATGTCGGTGACGACCTCGTCGCTGAGTCCGCGGCGGGCCGAGGCACCGGCGGTGTCGCTGTCGGCCCAGCCGAAGGCGTAGGTGCCTATGTCCTTGAGGCCGGGGTTGCGCTCTTCGATGTGAGAGGTCATCGGGTGGACCTTTCCTTGTGCGGAACGGTGGGTGTGGGTATGAAGGTCGTGCAGACGTGGTCGCCGTGGGCGAGCGTCGCGAGCCGCTGGACGTGGACGCCGAGGAGGCGGGAGAAGGCCTCGGTCTCGGCGTCACAGAGCTGCGGGAACTCCTCGGCGACGTCCTGGACGGGGCAGTGCCCCTGGCAGAGCTGTATGCCGGTCAGCTGGGTGGGTGCACCGGGCTGGCCGACCGCGCGCGCACTGGCGGAGAAACCGTCGGCGGTCAGCGCGTCGACGAGGGCCTGGGCCCGGGCGTCGGTGCCGTCTCCGCTGGCGTCCAGCCGACCGGCATACCGGCTCTCGAGCTCGGCGGCACGACGCTGGGCGAACGCGTCGACGGCGGCGGGCCCGGCGGTCTCGGCGAGGAAGCGGACCGCCTGACCGGCGAGGTGGTCGTAGTCGGACCCGAGGGCCCGGTGGCCGGCGGGGGTCACGACGTAGCTGCGGGCCGGGCGTCCCCTGCCCCGGCGGTGGGCGGTGGCCTCGTGCTCCTCGATGAAGCCCCCCTCGGTGAGGTGGTCGAGGTGGCGCCGGACGGCCGTGGACGTCAGGCCGAGGAGCTCGCCGAGCTGGGCAGCCGACACGGGCCCGTGCTCGGTGATGGTGTGCAGAACCCGGTCGCGCGCAGACGCCCGGACGGCTGCCGGCTGCGGAGCGGGGGCAATAACCACACACTCATGTTACGTAAATGGTCAACCCCCTCCAACGAAGGCAACCCTAACCCGCAACCGGCTCCTCACCGGTGTGGGCGTCGTCCTCGCCCGGGAGGAAGACCGAGGGAAGCCGCCGGCGCGGTGGGGCCACCGAGTCGGCGCCGAACCAGCGTGCACGCAGGGGTGCCGTGGCCCAGCCGAGCGGAGCGGTGAGGACGTACCCGTAGGCGATGGTCAAGCCGGTGAGTCCGGGCACGAAGCTGACGCCGAGCGCCAGGACGAGGACGACGAGGACGAGGATCCACCGGGGTCCGCGGTGCAGCGAGAGGACGGAGCGGAACGACTTGAACCGCACCGAGGTAATCATGAGCACCGCCGGGACCACGCTGACCGCCATCGGGAACAGGAAATGCGGTCCGACATGGGCCCGTTGGAGCGCGAAGATCGTCGCGATCGGCACGAGGGCGGCCCCCGGGCTCGGCAGCCCGATGAAGTAGCGCTTGTCGGCCAGCGGGTCGACGGTGACGTTGAACCGGGCCAGCCGGAACGCTGCGCAGCCGAGCCAGAAGAAGGCGAAGACCCAGGACAACAGCGGCCACTCACGCAGCGCCCAGGTGTGGACGAGGACGGCCGGGGCCATGCCGAAGGAGATCAGGTCGGCCATCGAGTCGAGCTGGACGCCGAACGGCGAGGTGGCCCCGACGGCACGGGCCACGAAGCCGTCGCAGATGTCCATGACGATGGCCACGGCGAGCAGCGCGGCCGCCGCGTGGAAGTGCTCGCTGAAGGCCAGCAGGACCGCGGAGAAGCCACAGATCATGTTGGTCGCGGTGAACAGGCTCGGCGCCATGACCCGAAGCCGGTCCTTGGGCGACAGGTCTCGCAGGCTGACGACGTCGGCGCCGGTCGGCGAGACGATCCGCCACTTGACCAGGCGCCGGCGGATCGGCCCCGGCGGGGCGGTCACGCGTCGGTCCCGTTGGCGCCGGACCAGCGCGCGATGACCGACTCCCCGGCGACCACGCGGTCCCCCTTGGTGACCTGCAGCACGGCGTCCGGGGGGACGAAGACGTCCATCCGGGAGCCGAACTTCATCAGCCCGATCCGCTGCCCGGACCGCACCGACTCCCCTGCCTTCACGCGGGTCACGACCCGGCGGGCCATCAGCCCCACGATCTGGCGGAAGACGACCGTCCGGTTGTGGCCGTCGACCTCCTGGACGACGGTGAGGTCGGTGCGCTCGTTGAGGTGGGCGCTCTCGTGCTTGTATGCCGCGAGCCACTTGCCGGGTCGGTAGGTCACCTCGGTGAGCTGCCCGGCATACGGAGCGCGGTTGATGTGGACGTCGAAGGCGGACAGGAAGATGCTCACCTGCTGCCACTCCCCGTCGGGGGCGACATCGGGCTGGCCGGGACCGGCATACATGACCTTGCCGTCGGCCGGCGAGACGACGACGTCCGGCCCGGGTTCGACCGATTCGGGCGCGCGGTCGGGGTCGCGGAAGAACGCCGCGACGGCGGCCGGAAGGGCCAACAGCGCCACTCCGACGCGGGCCCGCCCGGACAGGAACGCGAGGACAGCCGGGACGGCGGCGACCCCCACGGCTGGGGCGGCCTCGCGGTCGATGGTCACCATGACTCGTCTCCGATCGGTGGCCGACCCCGCTCGGGTCGCGCCGTGGCCACCCAGCCTAGGATGCCTGCGTGTCTGCGGCTGTGGAAGTGCGCGACCTGCGCCGTTCCTTCGGCCAGGTCAGGGCCGTCGACGGCGCCACCTGGAGCGCCGAGTCCGGTTGCGTCACAGCGGTTCTCGGCCCAAATGGTGCCGGCAAGACGACGATGATCGAGATCCTCGAGGGGCTCGGGCGCGCCGACTCCGGCACCGCCCGGGTCCTCGGCGTCGACCCCTGGGACGCCTCGGCCGACCACCGGGCACGGGTGGGGGTCATGCTCCAGGACGGCGGCCTGCCCACCCGGTCCAAGCCGCTCGCCCTGCTGGGCCACCTCGCGAGCCTGTATGCCGCTCCGTCCCGCGTCGAGGAGCTGGCCCGACGCCTCGACCTGACGTCGTTCGCCGGCACCATCGTCCGCCGGCTCTCCGGCGGCCAACGGCAGCGGGTGGCACTCGCAGCCGCCCTCGTCGGCCGACCGGACGTGGCGTTCCTCGACGAGCCGACGGCCGGGCTCGACCCGCACGCGCGGCTGGAGGTGTGGGACCTCGTCCGCAGCGAGGCCGACCGAGGTGCTGCCGTCGTCGTCACGACCCACTCCTTCGAGGAGGCCGAGCGCCTGGCCGACCGGATCGTCATCGTGGGCAAGGGTCAGGTGGTGGCCTCCGGCCCGCTGGCCGAGGTCGCGGCCGGCTCCTCTCTCGAGGAGCGCTACTTCTCCCTCACCGGCCGGCAGGCCGGGCGATGACCGGCCAGCCGGGCAGCTCCGCCGGCTCGGTCACCGAGGTCGGTGGGGCGGCGCCTCCGGCCGCGCGGATCCGCGCACAGGCCGGCCACGAGGTCCGTACGCTGCTCGCCAACGGAGAGCAGCTGCTCGTGGCCGTCGTGCTCCCAGCCATGGCCCTGCTCGGACTCGCTCTCGCCCACTCCCCGTCCCTCGGCACGGGCCGCCGGATCGACGTGGCCACCCCGGGGGTGCTGGCGCTCGCCGTCATCTCGACGGCCTTCACCGGCCAGGCGATCGCCACCGGGTTCGACCGGCGCTACGGGGTGCTCCGACTGCTCGGGGTGACGCCGCTCGGCCGCTCCGGGCTGCTCGTGGCGCGCCTCGTCGCCGTGCTCGTCGTCGAAGCCCTGCAGGTCCTCCTCCTCGGTGGGCTGGGTCTGGTTCTCGGTTGGGAGCCGCGGGCGACCGGCATACCGATCGCACTCCTCGTGGGTGTCCTCGGGACGGCGACCTTCGTCTCGCTGGCCCTCCTGCTGGCCGGCACGTTGCGGGCCGAGGGCGTCCTCGCGGTCGCCAACCTGCTCTGGGTCGTCATGCTCGGGCTCGGTGTGGTGCTCCCGACCGAGCGGCTCCCGCATGCCCTCGGCGTCGTCGCCCGGCTGACACCGGGCGGTGCCCTCGGAGACGCTCTCCGAGGCGCGCTGGAGCACGCGACCCTGCACTGGGCCGGCCTCGGCGTCCTGCTCGTCTGGCTGGTGCTCGGCGCGGCCGGCGCCGTCCGCTGGTTCCGGTGGAGCGACTGAGTGGAGCGACCCATGACTCGCGTCAACCCCCTGCTGCACCGCGCCCTCGTCGTCAACCTCGTCCTCGAGGTGCTCATCGTCGTCACCGGCGGCACCGTGCGGCTCACCCGCTCCGGCCTCGGCTGCCCGACCTGGCCGAAGTGCACCCCGGCCTCGATGGTGCCGGTGGCCGACCAGGCGCAGGGCTTCCACAAGTTCATCGAGTTCGGCAACCGGATGCTGACGCCCGTCGTCAGCGCGGCCGCCCTGCTCGTCATCGTGGCGATCTGGCGGTTCGCGCCCGGCCGCCGCGACTTGCGCCGCCTGGCCTTCCTACCCCTCGCCGGCGTTGCCCTGCAGGCCGTCGTCGGTGGGATCACCGTGCGTCTGAAGCTCAACCCGACCGTCGTGTCCCTGCACTTCCTCGCCTCGATGGTGCTCATCGTGCTCTCGGCCTACCTCGTCCGTCGGGCCGCCGAGGGCGACCGTCCGCCCCGGCCGCTCGTCCGGCCCGAGGTCCGCTGGGTCGCGCTCGCGGCGACCGGCGTGCTGACGGTCGTCCTCGTCCTCGGCACCATCGTCACCGGCACCGGGCCGCACTCGGGCGACATCAACGTCCACCGCTACCCGTTCGACCCGCGGACCGTGTCCTGGCTGCACGCCGACACCGTGATGCTCTTCATCGGCCTGTGCGCGGCCACCTGGCTCGCCGTCCGCCTCTCCCCCGACGCGGCATCGGCGTCGCGGCCCTGGCTGGTCGTCATCGGGGTCGCGCTCGCCCAGGGGCTCATCGGCTTCGTCCAGTACTTCACCAAGCTGCCGGAGGCACTCGTCCTGGCCCACATGCTCGGAGCCAGCCTCCTCGTCGTCGCCATGACCTTCGCGATCCTGGCGCTGCGCGCCCGGCCAGCCGCTCCCTGACCCTCCGGCGACCGGCGGTGAGTGCTTGGCTCAGCGCCAGACGGCCAGGTGGACGAGCGGGTCGATCGCGACCGCGAGGAACAGCAACGTCACGTAGGTGATCGAGAAGTGGAAGAGCCGCATCGGTTTGAGGTCCTTGCCGGCCGCCCCCGCCTTGGCCAGGCGGAGCAGGCGGTGCGCCTCGGCGACGAAGACCCCGCCGCTCACGACCGCCGCCGAGAGGTAGATCCACCCCATGTGCGCGACCGGGACGAGGGCGAGCGAGGTCGCCACCATCACCCACGCGTATGCCGTGATCTGACGAGCCACAGCCAGCGCGCCCCGCTCGACCGGGAGCATCGGCACGTGGGCGCTCGCGTAGTCGTCCTTGAAGGCCATCGACAGCGGCCAGTAGTGCGGCGGCGTCCAGAAGAAGATGACGAGGAACAGGATGACCGCGGGCCACTCCACGCGGTTCCGGACCGCGGCCCAGCCGATGAGCGTCGGCATGCAGCCGGCGATACCGCCCCAGACGATGTTCTGCGACGTGCGCCGCTTGAGGATCATCGTGTAGCCCACGGCATACAGCAGGATCGCGGCCACCGAGAGCACCGCCGAGAGCGGGTTCACGACGAACCAGAACCACACCGTCGAGGCGATGGTGAGGACCGCCCCGAAGACGAGGCCCGCACGCGGTGAGATCTCACCGGTCACCATCGGCCGGTTGCTCGTACGGTGCATGACCTCGTCGATGTCACGGTCGTAGACGCAGTTGAAGGTGTTCGCCGCACCAGCGCTCAGGATGCCACCGACGAGGGTCGCTGCGATCAGCCACAGCGACGGAACCCCTTGCTGCGCAAGGAACATCACCGGAACCGTCGTGACGAGCAGAAGCTCGATGATCCGCGGTTTGGTGAGCGAGACGTATGCCGCGAGCGTCCGACGCCACCCGCCACCGGGGGTCGTCGAGCGCGGCTCGCGCGTCTCGATGGTGGTCAATGCGGTCCTCGGCTGGTCGGGCTGAAACTGGTCCGGAGTCTAGTCCCCCGCTCTTGGGTCAGTGCTGTCGGATGCGCCGCCGGCTCGCGGCGCCCGCGCACAGCAGGACACCGGCCCCGATGAGGCCGCCGCCGAGCAGGGACAACCCGGCCACCGGAGCGGGACCGGTGAAGGCCAGCTCCGGCCCACTGGTGGGAGGGTCGCTGTGGGGTGTGGTGCTGCCGGATGCTGCCGGGGCGGAACAGGTCTGCGGGACGTCGAGCTCGCCGTCGCCGAGGAACCCGTCGTCCGCTGCCAGCTCGTCCGCGCGCAGCTGGGCGAGGTCCGGGAAGAAGCTCGGGTCGATCAGCGTGGGGTCCGCGGCAGCGAGCCGGTGGGCCATGGTGGACGAGCCGGCCCGGGCGGCGGCGGCCCGCGGTGACTCGGGAACGACGCCGGCCAGCCAGCCCGGGCCCGATCCGGAAGGGGTCGCCTGGTCAGTGGGGAGATCGGTCGGCAGGTCAGTGGGGAGATCGGTGGGCAGGTCGGTCGGCAGGGCCGACTCGTCGAAAGCCACCCACGCGATGTGTGCCCGCTTGGTGCTGACCTTCGCCGTGGCGCCGGGTGCGAGGTCCAGCTGGCCATCTGGGCCTTCCGCCGAGGGATCGCCCCAGAGCACCGCGGCCGGACGATCCGAGGGGTTGACAAACGTGACGGTCCCGCAACCCGCGCTCGCCGTGACCTGCTTGGTACCCGTGACCGGACACGGCGTGGCGTCAAAGGTGAGGGTGAAGGTCGCGATCGCGGGCCCGCCGACCTCGCTGCGAGCCTCGAGGGTCACGGCATACGTCAGGGCGTCCTCCCCACCGTCCTCGGGGCCCATGCTGAGGAACAGGGCCCCATAGGTGCCTGGCGCGAGCTCGGCGGCTTCTCCTTCGTCGAGAAAGTCCGGGATCACGTAGTGGACCCCCTCGACCGAGGGAATGGTGATGACGTCGGCGAACAGCCCGCAGTCGTCCTTCGACGTCGGCTTGGGCGCAGCGGCCACCTCGGTGGTCGTGGTGGTGGTCGTCGTCGCCGGGACCGTCGAGCTGGTGGTCGTGGTGGTGGGCGCGTTCGTGGTGGCTGCGGCCGAGATCTCGGCAGGCGCACTCGTGGTGACCGGAGCCGACGATGTCGTCTCGGCCGCCGGCGCGCTCGTCGTGGCTGCGGCCGAGATCTCGGCAGGCGCACTCGTCGACGTGGTGGTCGTGGTGGTCGACGACGTGGTGGTCGTCGTGACCGGGGGCTCGTCAGCATGGGCGGCGACGGGAGCAGTGAGGGTGAGGCCCAGCATCAGCAGGGCGGCGGCGGACACGCGGCCACGCAGGTTGGACATGGTGAAGAGATCCCCTTGAGCTGATGGCAGATGGCTGCCGAAAGGTAGCAGGACACGGCCCGGCTGCGTGCGAGCTCAGGGCCAACCGTCGGGTCGGCGTGCATGGTCCCTGTCGCGGGGCCGGCTCCCGGTTCGCCATCGGGCTCGACCCGCCGACCGACATACGAAACCGCCGACCGGCATACGAACTCAATGGGACGCACATCACAGCAGGGGACTAGGCTGATTTGCGAGTGTTCGACGGACCTCGTTGATCAGGCGGGGTCCGTGCTGTGTGTGCCGCAATCCGCTCAATGTCGCCGGACCAGGAAGGCCCCCGATGTCACCCACCCCCCGCACCAAGTCGTCCAGCCCGATCGCCGGTCGCTCGGCCAGCCTGCAGCTGCCCGTCGCCCGCAAGGCCAAGTGGACCGACCTCGACGTCCGCGCCGTCGACACCGCCCGCGTCCTCGCAGCCGACGCCGTCCAGAAGGTGGGCAACGGCCACCCCGGCACCGCCATGAGCCTCGCGCCCGCGGCATACCTGCTTTTCCAGAACGTCATGCGGCATGACCCGTCGGACTCCCACTGGCTGGGTCGCGACCGGTTCGTCCTGTCCTGCGGGCACTCCAGCCTCACCCAGTACATCCAGCTCTACCTCTCCGGCTACGGCCTGGAGCTGAAGGACCTGCAGTCCCTGCGCACCTGGGGGTCGCTGACCCCCGGCCACCCCGAGGTCGGGCACACGACCGGAGTCGAGATCACGACCGGACCGCTCGGCTCCGGCCTCTCCTCCGCCGTCGGCATGGCCATGGCCCAGCGCCGCCAGCGCGGCCTGTTCGACCCCGACGCCAAGCCCGGCGCCAGCCCGTTCGACCACCACATCTGGGTGCTCGCCTCCGACGGCGACATCCAGGAAGGTGTCACCCACGAGTCGTCGGCGATCGCCGGCCACCAGGAGCTCGGCAACCTCACGGTCATCTACGACCAGAACACCATCTCGATCGAGGACAAGACCGAGATCTCCTTCTCCGAGGACGTCGCCGCCCGCTACGCGGCATACGGCTGGAACACCGAGACCATCGACTGGCGCGGCGACGGCACGAGTGACGGCTACCTCGAGGACGTCGACGCGCTGCTCGCGGCCTGCGAGAAGTCGCGCACCTCCAGCAAGCCCACGATGATCGTCCTGCGCACGATCATCGCGTGGCCGGCACCGACCAAGCAGGACACCGGCAAGTCGCACGGCTCGGCCCTCGGCGTCCCCGAGATCGAAGGCCTGAAGGACGCCCTCGGCTTCGACCCGAGCAAGAACTTCGAGGTGTCCCGCGACGTCCTCGCCCACGCCCGCAAGGTGAAGGCGCGCGGCAAGGCCGAGCACAAGGCGTGGAGCAAGGACTTCGCCGCCTGGCGCAAGGCCAATGGCGACCGGGCTGCCCTCCTCGACCGGATCCTCGCCGGGGACCTGCCGGCCGGCCTCGACAAGGCGCTGCCGGTCTTCCCGGCCGACGCCAAGGGGATCGCCACCCGCGCCGCCTCCGGCAAGGTGCTCGGCGCCCTCGCTGACGTCATGCCCGAGCTGTGGGGTGGCTCGGCCGACCTCGCCGAGTCCAACAACACCACGATGGAGGGCCAGCCGTCGTTCATCCCGACGAGCAAGCAGACCCGTGAGTGGAGTGGCAGCCCCTACGGCCGCACGCTGCACTTCGGCATCCGCGAGTTCGGGATGGGCCTCATCCTCAACGGCATCGCCCTCGAGGGCCTCACCCGTCCCTACGGCGGCACCTTCCTCGTCTTCTCCGACTTCATGCGCCCCGCCGCCCGGCTGGCCGCGATCCAGGACCTGCCGGTCACCTTCGTCTGGACCCACGACTCGATCGGCCTGGGCGAGGACGGGCCCACCCACCAGCCGATCGAGCAGATCGCCTCGCTGCGGCTCATCCCCAACTTCGACGTCGTCCGACCGGCCGACGCCAACGAGACGGCGGCCGCCTGGGGCGCCATCCTGAAGAACAAGCGGCCCGCCGGCCTGGCCCTCTCGCGCCAGAACCTGCCGATCTACGACCGGAGCAAGGGTGGCGCAGCCAGCACTGCCGGGGTCGCCAAGGGCGCCTACATCCTCTTCGACTCCAGCACCGCCACCCCTGACGTGATCCTCATCGCGACCGGCTCCGAGGTTGCCCTGGCCGTCGAGGCCCGGGCCGCCCTGGAGAAGTCCGGCGTCGGCACGCGGGTGGTCTCGATGCCGTGCCTCGAGTGGTTCCAGCGCCAGACCAAGGCCTACCAGGAGAAGGTCCTGCCCAAGGCGGTCCGGGCCCGGGTCAGTGTCGAGGCCGGTGTCCCCACGGGCTGGCGCGACCTCGTCGGCGACGCCGGCCAGATCGTCGGCATCGACCACTTCGGCGCGTCCGCCGACGGCGCCACCCTCTTCCGTGAGTTCGGCTTCACCCCCCAGGCCGTCGTCGCAGCAGCCAAGCGGACCATCGCGGCGGCCAAGTCCGGCATCGTCCCGACCGTCGTCCCGGCCGCCTCCCAGGGCATGGTCGACTGACACCAGCACGCCAACCTCACCCCACCACCGCCGCAAACCCCGCGGCACACACACGGGAAGTGACCCAGAAATGACCGAGAACCCAGTCCAGCAGCTCGCCGACGCCGGTGTGTCCGTCTGGCTCGACGACCTCTCCCGAGAGCGCCTCATCACCGGCAACCTCAAGGACGTCATGGAGCACCAGGGCGTCGTCGGCGTGACGACCAACCCGACGATCTTCCAGAACGCCCTGGCCAACGGCGACGCCTACACGGCCCAGGTCGCCGAGCTGGCCGAGGCGGGCAAGACGGTCGACGAGGCCGTCTTCGCGCTCACCACCCAGGACGTCCGGGACGCCTGCGACGTCTTCCGGACGATCTACGACAGCACCGGTGGGCAGGACGGCCGGGTCTCCATCGAGGTCGACCCGCGCCTGGCCCACGAGACCGAGCCGACCATCGAGCAGGCCAAGGCCCTGTATGCCGAGGTCGCCCGCCCCAACGTCATGATCAAGATCCCGGCGACGGTCGAGGGCCTGCCGGCCATCTCCGCGGTTCTCGCCGAGGGGATCTCGGTCAACGTGACGCTCATCTTCAGCCTGGACCGCTACCGCGCCGTCATGAACGCCTACCTCACCGGGCTGGAGCAGGCCCGCGAGGCCGGCAAGGACCTGTCGACGATCCACTCGGTCGCCTCGTTCTTCGTCTCCCGGGTCGACACCGAGATCGACAAGCGGCTCGACGCGATCGGCACCGACGAGGCCAAGGCACTCAAGGGCCACTCCGGGGTCGCGAACGCCCAGCTGGCCTACCAGGCATACGAGGAGGTCTTCTCGACCCCGCGCTGGGACAACCTCGCGGCCGACGGTGCCCACAAGCAGCGGCCGCTGTGGGCCTCGACCGGCGTCAAGGACCCGGCATACAAGGACACGATGTACGTCGACGAGCTCGTCGCCGACAACACCGTCAACACCATGCCGGAGAAGACCCTCGCCGCGGAGGCCGACCACGGCACGGTCGAGGCCGACGCCGTGACGGCACACTACGGCGACGCGACGGCCACCCTGGACGCCATCGAGGCGCTCGGGATCTCGTATGCCGAGGTGACCGCCCTCCTGGAGGACGAGGGAGTCGACAAGTTCGAGAAGTCCTGGGCCGAGCTGCTCACCGGTGTCCAGGCCGAGCTCGACAAGGCGTCCAGCTGACCGACCCAGGCCGGACGGCCACTGAAGGAGCTGCATGAGCCCGGCCTCGGTGTCGCGCACGCACAACCCGCTGCGCGACCCGCGCGACAAGCGGCTGCCCCGAATCGCCGGCCCGTGTGGTCTGGCCATGTTCGGGGTGACCGGGGACCTCGCGAGCAAGAAGCTCATGCCCGCCGTCTACGACCTCGCCAACCGCGGGTTGCTCCCGCCGGGCTTCTCCTTCACCGGGTTCGCCCGGCGGGAGTGGTCCGACAAGGACTTCGCCGGGATCTTCCACGACGCCGTGCGGGCCCACGCCCGGACCCCGTTCCGCGAGGACGTGTGGCGGGGGCTCGCCGAGGGCATCCGGTTCGTGCCCGGCAGCTTCGGCGACCCCGACGCCTTCGACCAGCTGGCGGCCACCCTGGCCGAGCTCGACCTGACCCGCGGCACGGGTGGCAACCACGCGTTCTACCTGTCCATCCCGCCCGGCTCGTTCGCCGTGGTCTGCGAGCAGCTCCAACGCTCGGGCCTGTCGACCGCGCCCGAGGGATCCTGGCGGCGGGTGGTCATCGAGAAGCCGTTCGGTCACGACCTGACGAGCGCGCGCGAGCTGAACTCCATCGTCGAGGGCGTCTTCCCGGCCGACTCGGTCTTCCGGATCGACCACTACCTCGGCAAGGAGACCGTCCAGAACCTCCTCGCCCTGCGCTTCGCCAACCAGCTCTTCGAGCCGGTCTGGAACGCCAACTACGTCGACCACGTCCAGATCACGATGGCCGAGGACATCGGCATCGGCGGGCGGGCCGGCTACTACGACGGCATCGGGGCGGCCCGCGACGTCATCCAGAACCACCTGCTCCAGCTGCTCGCCCTCACCGCCATGGAGGAGCCGGTCTCCTTCCGCGCCGACCACCTGCGGGCCGAGAAGGAGAAGATCCTCTCGGCCGTCCGGCTGCCCGCCGACCTGTCGTCGGCGACGGCCCGCGGTCAGTACGCCGAGGGCTGGCAGGGCGGGGAGAAGGTCCGCGGCTACCTCCAGGAGGAGGGTGTCCCGGCCGACTCCACGACCGAGACGTATGCCGCGGTGCGGCTCGACATCGACACCCGTCGGTGGGCGGGTGTTCCGTTCTACCTGCGGACCGGCAAGCGACTGGGCAAGCGGGTCACGGAGATCGCCGTCGTCTTCAAGACGGCACCGCACCTGCCGTTCGAGCACACCGCGACCGAGGAGCTCGGCAAGAACGCCATCGTCATCCGGGTCCAGCCCGACGAGGGGGTGACCCTGCGCTTCGGCGCCAAGGTCCCAGGTGCGCAGATGGAGGTGCGTGACGTGACGATGGACTTCGGCTACGGCCGGGCCTTCACCGAGTCCAGCCCCGAGGCCTACGAGCGCCTCATCCTCGATGTCCTCCTCGGCGAGCCGCCGCTCTTCCCCCGTCACGAGGAGGTCGAGCTGTCCTGGGAGATCCTCGACCCGATCGAGCGGTACTGGGCGCGGCAGAAGGCGCCGCTCGACCAGTACCTCTCCGGAGGCTGGGGCCCGAGGAGTGCCGACGAGCTGATGGCGCGCGACGGCCGCGAGTGGAGGCTCCCGTGACCACCCCGCTCAGTTCTCCCACGCGGAGCGTGGGACCCACGCTCGTCCCGCCCACGCAGAGCGTGGGGCCCTGCTCCGATACTGATCGGGGACCCCGGTGATCGTCGACCTGCCCGACTGCACGACGGCCGACATCTCCAAGCGGCTCGTGCGGCTCCGTGACGACATCGGAGCCATGGCCCTATCGCGCGTCCTCACCCTCGTCATCGTCGCCGACGAGGCCCGGGTCGAGGAGTGCATCGAGGTGGCCAACCTCGCCAGCCACCAGCACCCGTGCCGGATCGTCGTCCTGGCGTCCGGCAACTCGCGGGGCACGGCGCGGCTCGACGCCCAGATCCGGGTGGGCGGCGACGCGGGCGCGAGCGAGGTGATCGTCTGCCGCATGTACGGTGCCCTCACGCCGCACGGGCGCAGCGTGCTCACCCCGCTCCTGCTCGCCGACTCCCCCATCGTCGTCTGGTGGCCCGACCGGGTGCCCCCGGCGCCCGGCAAGGACCCGATCGGCGAGATCGCGCAGCGACGCGTCACTGACGTTGCCGCGTCGACCACAAAGCCGCGACCGGCACTGAAGAAGCTCAGCGCGGCATACGTCGGCGGCGACACCGACCTCGCCTGGGCACGGGTCACGCTGTGGCGCGGCATCCTGGCCGCTGCGCTCGACCAGGCGCCCTACGAACCGGTCCTGCGCGCCACCGTGGCAGGGGCGCCGGACAGTGCGTCGGCCGAGCTCCTCGCCGCTTGGTTGCGATTCCGCCTGCAGTGCCCGGTCAGCCTGGTGCGGACGCGCAACCGGTCCGGGATCATCTCGGTCCGGCTCGAGCGCAAGAGCGGACCGATCGACCTCGTGCGACCGGTCGACGGCGATGCAGCCACCCTGTCCCAGATCGGCCAACCGGAGCGGACCATCGCCCTGCCCCACCGCAGCGACGCCGAGTGCCTCGCCGACGAGCTGCGCCGGCTCGACCCCGACGAGGTCTACGCCGACGCGCTCATCCACGGCCTGCCCGACGTGACCTCGGCCAAGGCCGCTCGTCCCCAGTCCTAGACCCCAGTCCTAGACCCCAGTCCTAGACCCCAGTTCGCACAGGAAGGCCATCGCGCCATGAGCAGCACGCCTCAGGTCGAGGTCCACCCCGACAAGCAGACCCTCTCTGACGCGGCCGGGGGGCGGCTCCTGCTCGGGCTCGTCGACGCGCAGGAGCGCCACGACGGCCCCGTGCATCTCGTCCTCACCGGCGGCTCGATGGGATCGGCCATCCTCACCGCGCTCGGGGCCCTGCCCGGCGAAGGCGCGATCCAGTGGGAGCGGCTGCACCTGTGGTGGGGAGACGAGCGCTACCTGCCGGCCGGCGACCCGGAGCGCAACGAGACCCAGAACTTCGAGGCGCTCTTCAGCTCCGTGCCGATCCCGCCGAGCAACGTCCACGCCGTGGCCGGGCCCGACACGAGCGACTCGGTCGAAGCCAGTGCCGAGTCGTATGCCGCAGAGCTGCTCGAGCACGGGCCCGACGTCTTCGACATCCTGCTCCTCGGCGTCGGTCCGGATGGGCACGTTGCCTCGTTGTTCCCACATCACCCCGCTCAACGCGCCGAAGGCTCCTCGACCGTCGCAGTCCACGACTCCCCCAAGCCCCCGCCGGACCGTGTCTCGCTGACCTTCGAGACGCTCGACAAGGCCCGCCAGGTGTGGTTCCTCGTGGCCGGGGCGGACAAGGCCCAGGCCGTCGCGGACGCCCTCGCTCCCGGCGCCGACCGCTGGGACGTCCCGGCCTCTGGCCCCAAGGGCGAGGAGCTGACCATCTGGCTGCTCGACGCCGATGCGGCCGGGCGCATCGGCGACGCCGGGAGGTACTGACCGCCATGGGCCTGTTCTCCCGCCGCAGCCGTGACGACGCCGCCGACCCCGACGACGAGGGATCCGGGCCGGACGCCGGCCCCGCGGCATACGACGGCCCCGACGACGGCCGGCCACAGCGTCCGGACTCTGAGCCCCCCGGTGAGGAGGACCAGGCGCGGATCAATGCCGGCCTCGCGCGGCTCAGTGCACTGGGCGTCGACGTGGACGACCTCGCCAGCCTCGGCGCGGCATACGACGCGGCTGTGGCCCGACACGTAGCGGGGGACGATGCGGGCGACCGGGACCACGCCGTGGAGGCGATCGGCGTCGGGATCGGCGAGCACCTCGTGCGGCACGGCCGGATGGACTGGGCCCTGGTGAGCGACGTCTTCGGGACCGACCTGGGCGTCGTCGCCCGGCGCGGCGGGAGGGCGTTCATCCCGTCCAACATCGTGGCGACCCGGTGGATCAACGGCGAGACGGGATGGCTCCCAGGCGTCGTGGCGCACCTCGTCCGCCTGGGCACCGCCTGAGCCGGCTACTGGATGAGGCGGCGGTCGCGGAGCGTCTGCAGGGCCTCGTCCAGGATGGCGGCGCCATCGGCGTCGGAGCGGCGCTCCTTGACATAGGCGAGGTGGGTCTTGTAGGGCTCCACCTTCGGCGCGGCCGGCGGGTTCTGCTCGTCCTGGCCGGCCGGCAGACCGCACCGGGGGCAGTCCCAGAACTCGGGCACGACGAGGCCGGACTCCTGGGCGAAGCTGGGCCTGGTCTGGTGCCCGTTGGTGCACCAGTACGAGATGAAGACGCGAGGAGCCGAGTCGCCGCGCTCGGCCTCGCCCATCGGTCCGGCGCCGACACGGCTACCGCGAATTGCGTTGCCACCAGCCATGTGTGAACTCCTCCAGGGTCAGGGGTGAGGGGTTGTTGTCAGGATGCGAAGCGTTCGAGGACGCCAATTCCCACGACGCAGGTGAACCACACGAGCGCCACCCCGATGGTGAACCGGTCGAGGTTGCGCTCAGCCACCGACGACCCGCCCAGGGTGGAGGACATGCCGCCGCCGAACATGTCCGATAGGCCGCCGCCCTTGCCCTTGTGGAGCAGGATGAGCAGGGTCAGGAAGAGCCCGCCGATGACAAGCAGAACCTGCAGTCCGATACGAACGGCGTTCACGGGGAGACTTCCTTCGGCGATGGTCCGGGCACGGAGGCTTGGAGTTTACCTGCTGCTGCTGTGGGCCCCGACGTGGGACTGGTAACGGCAGATCGCGGCGAACTCCACCGGGTCGATCGACGCCCCTCCCACGAGCGCGCCGTCGACGTCGGCCTCGGCCATGATCGCCGCGACGTTGCCGGACTTGACGCTTCCGCCATAGAGGATCCGTATGCCGGCTGCGGTCGGCTCGTCGTAGAGCTCGGCCAGCCGGGTCCGGACCGCGCCGCAGACCTCCTGGGCATCGGCCGGCGTGGCCACCTCGCCTGTGCCGATCGCCCAGATCGGCTCGTAGGCGATGACGATGCTCGCCACCTGCGCGGGCGTCACGTCGGCAAGTCCCGCCTCGACCTGGGCGAGGACGTACTCGACCTGGCGGCCTTCCTTGCGGACCGCGAGTCCCTCACCGACACAGAAGATCGGGGTGAGGCCATCGCGGTAGGCGGCCGCCAGCTTCGCCGCGACGACGGCGTCGGACTCATGGTGGTACTCCCGGCGCTCGCTGTGGCCGACGACGACGTAGGTGCACCCCAGCCTGGCGAGGAACTGTCCGCTGATCTCGCCGGTGAAGGCGCCCGCCTCGTGCGCAGACAGGTCCTGGGCGCCGAACTTGAGGTGGAGCCGGTCTCCGTCGACCAGGGTCTGCACCGAGCGGATGTCGGTGAACGGCGGCAGGACCGCCACCTCGACGGCCGCGAAGTCGTGCTTGCCGTCACGCAGCGTCCAGTCCAGCTTCTGGACCAGGTGGGTGGCCTGGACGTGATCCAGGTTCATCTTCCAGTTCCCCGCCATGAGCGGAGTTCGTGCATCAGCCACGGGTCGTCACGTCCTGTCGAGAATGTCCAGCCCCGGGAGCGTCTTGCCCTCGAGGTACTCCAGGCTGGCGCCGCCACCGGTGGAGATGTGCCCGAACTGGTCATCAGTGAACCCCAGCTGACGCACCGCAGCCGCCGA
>JAJPIW010000103.1 GCA_021324575.1 Intrasporangiaceae bacterium
ACGCCTGGGCCACCCCCGCCCAACGCCTCGATACCCTCCTGGCACAAGCAGAACCACCAGGTGTTGCACTAGCACCCTGAATCCGCCGTACCCCGAGGACCCGATAACTTTGGGGAGGGAGTCAGGGGGAGACGGGGTCGGCGAGGGCGTGGGCGGCCATCAGGTCGACGAAGCGGTCGAACAGGTATGCCGCGTCGTGCGGGCCCGCGGCAGCCTCCGGGTGGTACTGGACCGAGAAGGCCGGCCGGTCCACGCACTCCAGCCCCTCGACGACGTCGTCGTTGAGGCAGATGTGGGAGACCCGGGCCGTCCCGTATGCCGTGTCGCTGTCCCGGTCGAGGGGCGCGTCGACGGCGAAGCCGTGGTTGTGCGCCGTCACCTCGACCTTGCCCGTCGACCGGTCCATGACCGGCTGGTTGATCCCGCGGTGGCCGTACTTCAGCTTGTAGGTGCCGAACCCGAGCGCCCGGCCGAGGAGCTGGTTGCCGAAGCAGATCCCGAAGAACGGCAGGCGTGCCTCGAGCACCTGACGGAGCACCGCCACCTGGCCGTCGGCCGTCGCCGGGTCACCCGGGCCGTTGCTGAAGAAGACCCCGTCCGGCTGCACCGCGGCGATGTCCTCGAACGTCGCCGTGGCCGGGAGCACGTGGACCTCGATCCCCCGCTCGGCCATCCGCTGCGGGGTCATCCCCTTGATCCCGAGGTCGACCGCGGCGACGGTGAACCGCTTGTCCCCCAACGCTTCCACGACGTATGCCGCGTCGGTCGACACCTCTTCGGCCAGGGATGCCCCGGCCATCGCCTGAGCGGCCGTCACCTGGGCGAGGAGCTGCTCGACCGGCATACGAGCCGCGTCGCCGGAGAAGATCCCGACCCGCATCGCACCCCGCTCCCGAAGATGCCGGGTGAGCGCGCGGGTGTCGATGCCACAGATGCCGACGACACCCTGCGCGCTGAGCGCGCCCTCGAGCGTGCCGGTCGCGCGCCAGTTCGACGGCCGCAGCGCGGGGTCGCGCACGACGTAGCCGGCGACCCAGATCCGGGAGGACTCGTCGTCCTCGTCGTTCCAGCCCGTGTTCCCCACGTGCGGTGCGGTCATGACGACGACCTGGCGGTGGTAGCTGGGGTCGGTGAGCGTCTCCTGGTAGCCGCTCATCCCGGTCGAGAAGACGGCTTCCCCGACGGTCGTCCCGATCGCGCCGAGCGACTCGCCGCGGAACGTCCGGCCGTCCTCCAGGAGGAGGATCGCCGGCTCGCGCTCGGTAAGCAGGGTGGTCATCGGTGGGTCACCGAACCTCTCAGGATGGTGGCGTGGACGGCGGCCCCGAAGGTCCGGCCGTGCCAGGGGTTGTTGCGGGACAACGACTTTGAGTCGGCGGCATCGACCGTATGCCGCGCACTCGGGTCGACGAGGACGAGGTTGGCCGGCTCCCCGACGGCGATCGCGCGGCCGTGACCGGACAGGCCGGCAATGCGCGCCGGAGCGGCGGACATCCTCGTCGCGACCCCGGACCAGTCCAGCCGCCCCGACTCGACCATGACCTCGGCGACCACGGCGAGGGCGGTCTCCAGCCCGAGCATCCCGAACGCCGCGTCGACGAAGGCGTGCTCCTTGTCGTGCCTCGCGTGGGGCGCATGGTCGGTGGCGACGGCGTCGATGGTGCCGTCGGCCAGCGCCGCCCGCACCGCCTCCTGGTCCTCGCTCGGCCGGAGCGGCGGGTTGACCTTGAACGTCGGGTCGTAGCCGGCGACCAGCTCGGTCCCGAGGGCGAGGTGGTGCGGCGTCACCTCGGCGGTGATCCGGATGCCGCGTGCCTTGGCCCACCGGACGACGTCGACACCCTCGGCCGTCGACACGTGGGCGACGTGGACGCGCCCCCCCACGTGCTCGGCGAGCAGGGCGTCGCGGGCAATGATGCTCGACTCGGCGACGGCCGGCCAGCCGGGCAGCCCGAGCCGCCCGGAGAGCTCCCCCTCGTGGCAGCACGCTTGCGGCCCGGCGAGGTTCGCGTCCTGCGAATGCTGGGAGATGACCGCGTCGAATGGCTTGAGGTACTCCAGGGCGCGACGCATGACCCGTGCGTTCTGGACGCAGCGGCCGTCGTCGGAGAACACCCGGACTCCCGCGCGGGACCGGGCCATCAGGCCGAGCTCGGCGAGCTCCTCGCCGGCCAGGCCCTTGGTGACCGCTCCGACCGGTACGACATCGACGAGGCCGATGGCCCGCCCGAGGTCGAGGATCCGCTCTGCGGCCTCGCCGGTATCGGTGACCGGCGAGGTGTTGGCCATGGCCAGGACGGCCGTGAAGCCGCCGGCCGCCGCGGCCGCGGCCCCGGACGCGATCGTCTCGGCGTCCTCACGGCCCGGCTCGCGCAGGTGGGTGTGCAGGTCGACGAACCCGGGGAGGAGGACCAGCCCGTCGGCGTCGACAACCGCCTGGTCGGGCAGGTCGGCGGGCCGGGTCAGCGAACCGACCTCAACGATCCGTCCGTCACGGACCAGCACGTCGCCTCGCGTTGCGTCTGCGGATCTGGGGGTTGGGGCCCCCAGCGACGCAGACGCTAGAAGCGCGCCGGTGATGAACAGGTCGCCACTCATGCTGCCGCCTCCGATCCGTCGCCGGCGAGCAGGTGATACAGCACGCTCATCCGAACCGCCACACCGGCCGAGACCTGGTCCAGGACAAGGGAGTTCGCGCTGTCGGCCGCATCGGCCGAGATCTCCAGGCCGCGGTTCATCGGGCCGGGGTGGAGGATCGCCGCCTCCGGGTTCGCCGAGAGCAGCCGCTCCAGACGGGGACGGGTCATGCCGTAGCCGACGGTGTACTCGCGGGCCGTGGGGAAGAACCCGCCACTCATCCGCTCGCGCTGCACCCGCAGCATCATGACCGCGTCAGGGGCGTCACCGGCATACAACGTCTCGTCGAGGTCCCAGGACGTCGCGAACCCGTCGGCGGCCGACCAGGCCGACACCCCGCTCGGCATGAGCGTCGGCGGAGCGACGACGGTGACCCGGGCGCCGAGCGTCTTCAGGGTGATGACGTTGGACCTGAAGACACGGGAGTGGGTGAGGTCGCCGACGATCACGACGTGCCGGCCGTCGAGCGAGCCGAGCCGCGAGCGCAGGGTGTAGGCGTCGAGGAGCGCCTGGGTGGGGTGCTCGTGCGTGCCGTCGCCGGCGTTGATGACCGACGCGTCGACCCACTGGGCGACCTGCTGGCAGGCGCCGCTGGCGTTGTGCCGGATGACGAGGGCGTCGACGGCCATCGCGTTGACCGTCATGACGGTGTCGCGCAGCGACTCCCCCTTGGAGGTCGAGGAGCCCTTGGCCGACAGGTTGATGGTGTCGGCGCTCATCCACTTGCCGGCGATCTCGAAGCTGCTGCGGGTGCGCGTGGAGTCCTCGAAGAAGAAGTTGATGACCGTCCGCCCGCGCAGCGTGGGCAGCTTCTTGACCTGGCGGCGCTGGACGTCGTGCATGGATGCGGCCGTGTCGAGGATGGCCTCGGTCTGCTCGCGGCTGAGGTCGGCGGAGGAGAGCAGGTGGCGGGTCATCGGTCACCTCCGGCGATCCGCACGACATCGGGTATGCCGTCGGAGCCGGTGAGGCGGACCTGCACCTTCTCGGTGTGCGCGGTCGGCAGGTTCTTGCCGACGTGGTCGGCCCGGATGGGCAGCTCGCGGTGGCCGCGGTCGACGAGGACGGCCAGCCGGACCGCGCGCGGGCGGCCGAGGTCGGTCAGGGCGTCCAGGGCCGCGCGGATGGTGCGGCCGGAGTAGAGGACGTCGTCGACGAGGACGACGACCTTGCCGTCGATGCCGCCCGCGGGGATGGAGGACGGCATGGGAGCCCGGGTCGGCTGGGAGCGCAGGTCGTCGCGGAAGAAGGTGATGTCCAGCGCCCCCACCGGCACGGTGGCGCCCTCGACCTCGGCGATCAGGTCGACGAGTCGATGGGCCAGCTCGACGCCACGGCTGGGGATGCCCAGGACGACCAGGTCCTCGGCGCCCTTGTTGTGCTCGACGATCTCGTGCGCGATACGGCGCAGGGCTCGGGCGATGTCACTCGCCGCGAGGACATCGCGACCGGTCGGGTCGAGGGGTTGGCCGGGGAGCGGTTGGCGGACGGGAGCCGAGTGGCTGCCGTCGCTGCCGTCTGTGGCGGCTGAGTCCGGACGCGGCATACGCGCCTGACCTCCTTCCCTGCCTCACTGGACAGGTCGTTAAAGGATGTCGATCGGGGGTCACTCTAGCGCCACCCGGAGGCGGTACCTCGCGGGTGTCCGTCATGGGCCGCCGGTCAGGGTCCGACGAAGCCCTGCACGTCGACCACGAGGTCCAGGGTCCCGGCCGACTGGTTGGTGATGACGACGGTGCCGGCCGACGACAGCGCGGCAGTCGCCAGGCTGGCCACCGTGGATCCTCGCGTGAAGTTCGCCACCGAGCTCCGGGTCGTCCCCGTCGGGCTGACCCCCAGCTGGCCGCTGGCCGTCGGTGTCACGACGGTGAGGTTGAGGGTGGCGGCCACCACGCCCGCCGGCACCGGTGAGCCGATGACGTCGGCGACCCGGACGGTGACCGACGCCCCGCCCGAGAGGTGGACCTTCAACGGGTTGGACGGAGCGCCGACGCGGGTGTCGACGAGTCGCTCGGGTGACACCGGGCTGGACGTGCGGCCCGATGACGCCGCATAGCCCTGGACGTCGATGACGACCTGGATCGTCCCGCTGCTTCCGTTGTGCACCAGAACCGTGCCGTCGGCCGCCAGCTGGACGACCGCGAGGTTGGCGATCGACTGTCCGGCCAGGAAGTTGACGTTGGACACCGTCGAGGTCGTCGCGCCACCGACGGCGAGGTACCCGGCGCGCGCCGGTTGGGTAACCGTGAGGTTGAGGGCGGCGGCCTTCGCACCGGCCGGGACCGGTGACCCGCTGACCCCGGCAATGCGGAACCGGGTCGATGACCCGGCCGCCAGGGCCACGGCCCGGGTGTTGGCGGGCGCACCCGACCGGGTGTCAGCGACGCGGGTCGGCGTCACCGAGCTCCACAGCGACCCGCTGGTGCCCGGCCGGACCGCGGCCTGCACGTCGAGGATCACCTGGACGGTTCCCGAGGAGTGGTTCGTGACCGTCGTGGTTCCGTCCGGTCGCAGCCGAACCAGCGAGAGGTTGGGCAGCGTCCGCCCCGCCGTGAAGTTGATCGCCGAGCTCGTCGAGCCGTCCGGGGACACACTCAGGTAGCCGTTGCCGGTGGGCGAGGTGACCGTGAGGTTGGCATAGGCGCTCGTCGCCCCTGCCGGGACCGGCGAACCGGTGACGCCGGCCACCCGGACGGACAGCGACTCCCCTGGTCTCAACGCGGTTCGCCGTGAGTTCGCCGTCGCCCCGCGTCGGGTGTCCAGGATCCGGGCGGCCGCGACGGGGACGATCCGGCCGGCCGCGACCGGTACGACGGCGTTGCTCGCGGCCGACGCCCGACTCGACCCCACGGCATTCGTGGCCGTCACGGCGAAGGTGTAGCTCGTGCCGTTGACCAGCCCGGTGATCGTCGCCGTGGTTGCCGTGCCGGCCACCGTGACGCTCCGGCCACCGGGCGAGGCCACCACCCGGTACCCGGTGAGGGGCGCCCCGTTGGCGGCCGCCGCGGTCCAGTGCACGGCAGCCCGGGCGTCGCCGGCTACCGCCCACGTCCCGCCGGGTGCGCCGGGCGCCGCGGTGAGCAGTCGGAACCTGGCCGCATCGGCGGCGATCACCCCGGTCGTCGAGGACGGTTCGTTGTCGGCCAGATGGAGCCGCAGCGGTTGGCCGGACCTGACGACGAAGCCCGAGCCGATGGTTCGGTACCCGCTCCCCATCGACTGGTTGACGGTGATCGGGTGCTTGCCCGTAGCGTCGGTGACCGTGTAGTGCCCGATGCCCGTGGCGCCGATCGACCCGGGAACGTTGACGTCCACGGCATACGTCCCGGGGCTCAGCGATGGCGACCAGGTCGCCCCGCTGGACTCGGTCGTCGATCCCGCGGTCCGGGTCCAGTACCCACGGCCCGCCACGCCGCTACCCGGGCTGGGGCGCCAGTAGGACATCGGCCCGGTGAACGCGAAGCCCGCCGAGCCCGGCCCGAGGATGCCCGAGCCGTAGCTGACCTGGGTGGGGTTGCCCGGCATGGTGGCGGTGCTCCAGTTGGCGTCCAGGTTCATCGTCACCCCGCCCCACGTCTCGCTGAAGTCCCCGCGGTACTGGTGCAGCCGCTGCCCGCTCCAGTACGAGTCGGGGAAGCTCGACGAGCCGGTCGACGTGGTCTGCAGCTCGTCCCAGAGCGCGTACCAGATCTGGTCCGGCGCCACGAAGGTCGTCGACCCCGCCGCGTGTGCCTTGGACATGTCGGTCATCAGCGAGCCCACGTTGCCGTACACGCCGGCGCTGAAGCCCTGCTTGCGGATCTCGGTCGTCCAGGCGCTGACCATCTTCAGGACGGCAGCCGTGCAGGAGGCATTGCCGGTCGCGTAGTTCTCCAGGTCGTAGTGGATGGTCGAGCCCGCGGCCAGCCCGAGTGCGCGCGCCTTCTCCGCCGCGTCGTCGGCCGACGACGTCCCCGTGCTCGCCGCGTTGCTCGCCGTGAAGGTGGACAGGGACGCGTTGACGCACGGCGCCTGCAGGCCGACGTAGATGGGGGCCAGTCCCCAGCCCTGCCCGGTCACGGTGGACACCCAGGACTTGGTGAGGTTCGGCTGGCCACAGCCGCGGAGGGCGCCGCCGATGTAGACCCCGACGGCGGCATACGGGGAGCTCGCCTTCCAGGTCGCCATCGCCGAGGCCGAGGGCGCCGCGCAGGTGTCGAACCACATCCCGGTGAAGGACTTCCCCTTCGGCGCCGCGGCGGCGACCGCGCTGCGGACGTATGCCGCGGGCGCGGCCGGGATCGTGGTGGGCGCCGACGCGGACGTGGGCGGGGTCTGGGGCGTCGACGGGGTCGTGGCCGCGCCGCTGCCGAGGGTGTCGACGACGTCGCTCGTGGTCAGCTCACCCGACGGTGACGTGGTCCGGATGCTCACTCCGGAGTCCGGCAGAACCGCAAGGCCGGCCCGCGACACGGCGTCCCACCGCGTGCGGACCGCCCGCCCCGAGCGCCGCTCGACGCGGGCCGACGGAGCTGCCGTGCTCACCGTGTCAGCGGCCGTCGTGGTGGCCAGCCAGATCGTGTCGGCCGTCGCGAAGGCCCGGGCCGGACAGCTCTGCTGGCCGCTGGGGGTGCCGAGGTAGACGGCGGGCCGGTCCATCCGGACGCACGCCGTGGGATCCGCGTCGAGGTTGACCACCGGCCAGCTCGTCGGGGCCTGGACCGAGACCCCTCGGTAGCTCACCCGATGCTGGGGCAGGGAGGCCGAGGACACGGTCGTGGACGTCGGGGCCGGTGCGGCATCGACGGCCGCCGACGGCCCACCACCGGCGCGCTCGGATACGACCAGCCCGCCGACGACAAGACCGACGACGAACAGAGCGTGGGCAGCGCGCGCGACCGGACGCAGGATCACGGGTGACTCCTGTTACTCCTGGGGCAGGGGTGACCAAGGATGCCACAGTTGTCGGCGTGTCGAAACTCGAGAATGAACTACACCAGTGGTATTAACCGCGGCCTCGACGGCCGACCTCAGGCAGGAGCAACCCGCGAGGGCGTCACGCGAGGGTGGGCTTGACCTCGGCCAGCCGCGCGAGCAGCCCGTTGACGAACTTCGGCGACTCGTCGGTCGACAGGTCGGTCGCCAGCGAGACCGCCTCACTGATCGCGACCGGCTCGGGCACGTCCACGGCATACAGGACCTCATAGGCCCCGAGCCGCAGGATGGCCCGGTCCACCGCGGGCATCCGGTCGAGGGACCAGCCCTGGGAGTAGGTCGAGAGCAGCTCGTCGATGTCGCGCCAGTGGCTCACGACCCCGAGCACGAGATCGGCGGTGTACTCGTTGAGCGGCGCCTCGGTCACCGGTGCGGCGAGCCGCTCACGGAGCAGGTCGCCGGCGTTGACCCCGCGCTGCTCGGCCTCGAAGAGGAGGTCGAGGGCGCGTTTGCGGGCCTTGGTGCGAGCGGCCATGTGTCAGCTGACGCGACCGAGGTAGGACCCGTCGCGGGTGTCGACCTTGACCTTGGTGCCCTGCTCGAGGAAGAGCGGGACCTGGATCTCGGCGCCGGTCTCCAGGGTCGCCGGCTTGGTGCCGCCGGTCGAGCGGTCGCCCTGCAGGCCCGGCTCGGTGTAGCTGATCTCCAGGACGACCGACGCCGGCAGCTCGATGAACAGCACCTCGCCGTCGTGGCGGGCGACGATCGCGTCCTGGTTCTCCAGCATGTACTTGGCGGCGTCGCCGACGACGGCCGGGCTGACCGAGATCTGGTCGTAGGTGTCGCTGTCCATGAAGATGAAGTCGGTGCCGTCGTTGTAGAGGTACTGCATCGTCCGCTTGTCGACGTTGGCCGTCTCGACCTTGAGGCCCGCGTTGAACGTCTTGTCGACGACCTTGCCCGACATCACGCTCTTCAGCTTGGTCCGGACGAAGGCCGGACCCTTGCCGGGCTTGACGTGCTGGAACTCCACCACGGTCCACAGCTGGCCCTCGAGGTTGAGGACGAGGCCGTTCTTGAGGTCGTTGGTCGAAGCCATCAGTGCGTCGCTTTCGTATGCCGGGTGGTCAGGTCGCGGGCGCGCGTCACCGACCGAAGTGGTGTGGGATCCGCACCATCTTACCGGTCAGCCGCCGATGGTCGGGTTCACGGCATACCCCTCGGTGGGGTCGCCGTGGCAGGTCGGGTCAGGACAGATGCGCGCACGCCTGGCCGGTCATGGCCTTGTGGCACAGGACCCGCAGACGCACCGCGAAGTTCAGGTTCTCCACGACGGGCTGACCGACCGAGGCACTCGTCAGGGCGCTGTCGATGATGCCGACGACCTTGCCGGACCGGTTGATGAGCGGGCCGCCGGAGTTCCCGTTGCTGATCGAGGCCGTGTTGCTGATGTAGTCCTTGAGCACCTTGCTCACATTGCCCTGGGTCACCGAGTTGACCAGCTCCGACGCACCGAGGGGGTTGCCGATGGTCATGACGAAGTCGCCCGAGCGCGGGGCCGACGCACTCGGCTGGAGCGCGGGGAGCCGGGCGTTGACCGTGAAGAGCGCGACGTCGCCCTCGGGGTCGAACGACTTCAGCCGTGCGGTCAGGCTCCGGCCGGCGACGATGACCGTGGCGGTGTCCGGCGTTCCGCCGCCGGTGGAGGGTGCGCAGGTGTCGACCACGTGGGCCGCCGTGACGATCGTCGTCGTACCCTCGGTGGTCTCTCCGAGGTCCATGGCGAACCCGGACCCCACCGAGCTCCCGCAGCTGACGAGCACCACCGAGGGTGCCGCCGCATCGGCCAGCTTGGCGATGTCCGGTGGCAGGCTGTCGGTCGTCACCTGGAGCTGCTTCTCGTCGGCCGCCAGCTTGTTCTGGGTCGTCGTCAGCTGCGCCGACAGCGCGGCGATCTGGCTCTGGGCAGCTGCGGTCGCCGCCTTGGCCTCGGCCAGGGTGGCGGTGGTCGCCGCCTGGCTCGAGTCGAGGCTCGCCTGCAGCCACGAGACCTGGTCGCGCAGGGTAGCCGCCTGGGAGCGCTCGTCCCGGACGACGAACGCGCTCGCGGCCACGGCCACGACACTCAGCCCGATGGCGGTCCAGCCGAGGCCACGCCCTGCGGTCATGTTGCTCCTCACGATCGGGCACCGTCGTTGACCCTCGAGACTAGGGCAGACTGCGAGGATGGAGCCCGTGGCGTGGTCGGTCCCCTGGACGTGAGCACCCGTATGCCGGTCGGGCCGGAGGCCGAGCAGCTCGCCTCGGTGTTCGGCCGGGGAGAGCCCGTCTCCCTCACCCGGGTGGCCCGTGGCGCGCTGGGGGCGGTCTACCGGCTGGAGTCCGTCCTCGACGGGAAGCCGGCGGTCACGGCGGTCAAGGAGCTGTACTGGGAGATCCCCACCGAGGCCCAGGCCGACCGGGAGGTCGCCTTCACCCGGGCCTGCCGGCAGGCGGGCGTCGCCACGTCGACCGCCTTGCCGACCCAGGACGGCAGGTGGCTGGCGGTCGACGACGAGGCCCGGACCTGGCGGGCCTACCGCTGGCACGACGGCCGGACCCCGGACTGGGACGACATCCCCGCCGCGGTCTGGATGGCCCAGCAGGTTGCCGTGATCCACCGGCTGGACTGGCACCCCGGCGGCGGTGACCCGCGGGTCGCGGCGCACTGGTACGAGCGGGTGGACGTCGACTGGGACGGCCTCCTCGGCCCCCACCGACGCGAACCGTGGTGCGAGCCGATCACCGCCCGGCTTGCCGAACTCGTCGCCTCGACCGAGTTCGTCAACCAAGTCCCGAGCGGTCCGGCGATCTGGTGCCACCGCGATCTCAACCCCAAGAACGTCATCATCGACGGCCCGACGCGGCACCTCGTCGACTGGGACAACGCGGGCCCGCTCGACCCGGTGCGCGACCTCGCCGAGGTGTTCATGCACGTGCTCCACCGGGTCGACCATCTACCAGCGGTCTACGCCGCCTACCTCGACGCCGGTGGCCCGGTACGCATCACCGGTCCGGAGTCGCTCGTGACCGGGCCGGTCATCTACCTCAACTTCCTGCGCAGCCAGGTCGACGTGCTGTCCCAGCCCGACACCGACCCGATCCATCGCGACTTCGCGCTGGAGGCGGTTGCCAACAGCCTTGCGGGCCCATGGACCGTGGCCGACGTCGAGGCCGCTGCTCTGGTGCTCGGCTGACCGCCCGACTGTCCGATCCGACGACCTAACCTTCGCGGTCGGGCCTCAGCGGGCGAGGGCGTCGTATGCCGCCTGCAGCTCGGCCTCTTTGGGGCCGACGAGGCGTGCCGGCTGCGCCAGGCCGTCGAGCACGACGAACCGCAGCGTCGACCCGCGGGTCTTCTTGTCCCGGCCCATGGCGGCCAGCAGGTCGGCGAGCGGGCGGGCGGCATACGTCGTCGGCAGACCCACCGAGGTGAGGACGTCGCGGTGGCGAGCCAGGAGCGCGTCGTCAAGCCGCCCTGCGCGGTGGGCGAGCTCGGCCGCGAAGACCATGCCGATCGCCACGCCCTCGCCGTGCCGCATCCGGTAGCCCTCGGCCTGCTCGATGGCATGCCCGAGGGTGTGACCGTAGTTGAGGATCTCGCGCAGCCCGGACTCCTTGAGGTCCTGGCCGACGACCTCGGCCTTGACCGCGACGGCCCGCTCGACCAGCTCGACCGTGTGCGGTCCGTCGGGCCGAGCGGCCGCCGCCGGGTCGGACTCGACGAGGTCGAGGATGACCGGGTCGGCGATGAAGCCGGCCTTGATGACCTCGGCCAGACCGGCCACGTAGTCCGCGTCGGGCAGGGTGGCCAGGGTGTCGACGTCGCACAGGACGCCGACCGGCGGATGGAACGAGCCGACGAGGTTCTTGCCCTCGGCGGTGTTGATGCCGGTCTTGCCGCCGACGGCCGCGTCGACCATCCCGAGCAGGGTCGTCGGCACGGCGATCCAGTGCACGCCGCGCAGCCAGGTCGCCCCGACGAAGCCGGCGAGGTCGGTGACGGTTCCCCCACCCACGCCCACGACGACGTCGGTCCGGGTGAAGCCGGCGGCCCCGAGCTCGCTCCACAGCCGGGCAGCAACCTCTGCGGTCTTCGCCGACTCCGCGTCCGGGACGTGCGTCTCGGTGACCGCAATCCCCTTGTCCCGCAACGCATCGGCGACGGTCACGGCATACGGGAGCGTGCCGGTGCTCACGACGAAGGCCCGGGTCGCGCCGTCGGGGACCAGGTCCCCCACGGTGGGCAGCAGCCCGGGTCCGACGACGACGTCGTATGCCGGGTCGCCCGTCACGGTGATCCGTCGCACGGTCATGGCGCAGCCGTGCCCACGAGCAGACCGGCGATCTCGGCGGCGACGTCCTCCGGTGTCCGGCCGGCAGTGTCGACCCGGTGGGTGGCGACCGCCTCGTAGACCGGGCGGCGCTCCTTCATCATGGCCACCCACGTGGCGCGCGGGTTGACGGCGAGCAGGGGCCGGGAGGCGTCGAAGCCGATCCGCCGGGCCGCGTCGGCGATCCCGACGTCGAGGAAGACGACGGTGTGACCGGCGAGCAGCGCCCGGGTCGCGAGGTCGATCGGAGCTCCCCCGCCCAGCGCGACGACGCCGCGCTCCTCGGCCAGCGCCTGGGCCACGGCCTCCCGCTCCATGGCCCGGAAGGTCGGCTCGCCCGACGTCACGAAGATGTCGGAGATCGTTGCGCCGGCGACGGACTCGACCAGGGCGTCGGTGTCGAGCACCGGCAGCCCGAGGAGCCGTCCGAGGGCCGTCGCGACGGTGGTCTTGCCCGAGCCGGGCGGGCCGATGATGACGGCGGCCGGCCGGTCGGCCGTCGTGGTCACCACGTGCGCATGCTCTCGGGGATGGCGGCGAGGTAGGCGGCGTGGTTGCGCGAGGTCTCGGCCACCGAGTCGCCACCGAACTTCTCCAGACAGGCCTCGGCCAGCACGAGTGCGACCATCGCCTCGGCGACGACGCCGGCCGCGGGGACGGCGCACACGTCGGAGCGCTGGTGGATCGCCTTGGCCGGCTCGTCGGAGGCGACGTCGACCGTGTCCAGCGACCGCGGGACCGTCGAGATCGGCTTCATGGCAGCGCGGACCCGCAGCACGCCCCCGACCGACATCCCGCCCTCGGTGCCGCCGGCCCGGCCGGTGCGTCGCCGGATGGTGCCGTCGGCGTCCCGCTCCATCTCGTCATGGGCCTGCGACCCACGGCGGGCCGCGGTGCGGAAGCCGTCGCCGACCTCGACACCCTTGATCGCCTGAATGCCCATGAGCGCGGCGCCCAGCCGCGCGTCGAGGCGCCGGTCCCAGTGCACGTGCGAGCCGAGCCCCGGGGGCAGTCCGTAGGCGACGACCTCCACGACGCCGCCGAGCGTGTCGCCGTCGGCCTTGGCCGCCTCGACCTCGGCGATCATCGCGGCCGACCCGTCCGCGTCGAGGGCACGCACCGGGTCGTCGTCGAGCCGGTCGACATCCTCGGGTGTGGGCAGCGGCGCGTCGTCGGGGACCCCGGCGGCGCCGATGGCCACGGTGTGGGAGACGAGCCGGATCCCGTAGGCCTGCTGGAGGAAGTGGGCTGCCACCGCGCCGAGGGCGACCCGGGCGGCGGTCTCGCGGGCCGATGCCCGCTCGAGCACCGGGCGGGCGTCGTCGAAGCCGTACTTCTGCATCCCGACCAGGTCGGCATGGCCCGGACGCGGGCGGGTCAGCGGACGGTTGCGGCCCACCTCCTGCGGGGCACCGACGTCGGAGGCCGCGGCATACGCGTCCTCACTCACCGGGTCCGGCGACATGACGGTCTGCCACTTGGCCCACTCGGAGTTCCCGACCCGGATCGCGACCGGCGAACCCATCGTCACGCCGTGCCGGACGCCGCCGAGGAACTCGACCTCGTCCTGCTCGAACTTCATCCGGGCACCGCGCCCGAAGCCGAGCCGCCGGCGGGCCAGCGCAGCGGCCACGTCGCGGGTGGTCACCTCGATCCCGGCCGGCAGCCCCTCGATCGTCGCGAGGAGGGCGGGGCCGTGGGACTCACCTGCGGTCAACCAACGGAGCATGGCGCCGATCCTCCCACGGGCCCAACTCGTGCCCACCGCCTGCTCAGCCGGTGACCATCCAGGTGAGCAGGTCCGGCCCCCAGGCCGCGACGACGAGGGCCGCGACGCAGAGGGAGGGACCGAACGCGACCGATGAGCGCAGGTTCACCCGCCGGGTGATGAGGAGGACGAGCGAGACGACGCCTCCGATGACGAAGGCGAGCGCGAGCCCGAGGACCACGTGCCCGAGGGACAGCCACCCGAGGGCCATGCCGAGCAGGCCGGCGACCTTGACGTCGCCGAGCCCGAGCCCGCCACCGGGGACGAGGGCGAGCACCCGGAAGACCAGCCATGCGGCAGCGCCGCCGATGAGGGCGGACCGCCAGTGGGTGCCACCGTCGGCGACGGCCGCGATGCCGAGGAGGGCGGCGAGGGCCGGGTAGGCGGGCAGGACCAGACCGTTGGGCAGGCGATGGACGTCGAGGTCGATCCAGGTGAGGCAGACGGTGAGCCAGCCGAGCAGCAGGTATGCCGGGAGCGCAGCTCCGTGCGCCACCTGCCCAAGACGCAGGGCGAGGACCGCCCAGCCGAGGGCCAGCGCGACCGGCGGCCACCACCGGCGCCCCGCGGGTCCCACGGCGTCGTCCTCGTCGATGCGGTAGCCACCGGTGGCGAGCACCGTCGCCGAGCGGTGTCCGAGCAGCCCGCCCGCGACGGCCAGGACCAGCGGCAGCACGATCGGTGTCACCGGTCGCGGCTCGCTCCCGAGCGCCGGACCAGCTCGGCGCGGCCGGCCGCCGCCATCGCCTCGACGGGTGCCTCGTGGCCGGTGAAGAGACGGAACTGCTCGGCGGCCTGGTGGACGAGCATGTCCAGACCGGAGATGACCTGCATCCCGTGGGCCGAGGCGGCGCGGGCCAAGGGCGTCGGCCAGTCGGCATAGACGACGTCGAGGAGGGTCACCCCCTCGAACGACGAGCCGGCCCCGTCGAGGGCACCGCCCACCGTCGCGCTGGGCCCCGGTGGCAGCGTGCTGACGACCAGGCGGCTCGGGTCATCGGCCCACCCGCCGAGCTCGCAGGCAGTCACCAGGACGGCTCCGCCGCTCAGGCGTCCGGCCCAGTCCGCCAGTGCCGCAACGGCTTCCGGTCGACGAGCAGCCACTCGCACCGAGCCGACGCCCAGGGACCGCAGCGCCAGAACCGCGGAGCGAGCCGTTGCCCCGGCGCCGAGCACGGTCGCCCCTCCCCCGTGCTCGACCCCAGCCAGAGCGCGAGCCAGTCCCACGACATCGGTGTTGTCGCCGTCCCAGTGCCCGTCCGGGCGATGGATCAGCGTGTTGATCGAACCCGCCTCCTCGGCCACGACGCTCACCGACACGGTGACGCCGAACGCCACCTCCTTGAGCGGCATGGTGAGGGACAGACCGCGCCAGGACGCGTCCAGGCCGGCCACGAACCCGCTGAACCCGGTCACCTCGACCGGCTCCGCGGCATACGACCAGTCGGTCAACCCGAGAGCGGCGTAACCGGCGTTGTGCAGGGTGGGTGACAGCGAGTGCGCGATCGGCGAGCCCAGCACCGCGGCGCGGTTCGCCCCGGACCTCAGCACTTGCCCTTGTGCGACTGGCACCAGGCCTGGAACTCCCGGACGTAGGCGTCGTGCTCGTCCTTGGTGACGGCGTACTTCGTCTCCCCGGTCTCGGGGTTCACGGCGACGAAGTAGAGCCAGGGACCGACGGCCGGGTGGGTCGCGGCCTGCATCGACTTGGCCCCGGGGTTGGAGATCGGGCCGGCGGGCAGGCCGGGGTGGACGTAGGTGTTCCACGGGTTGGCGTCGCCGCGCTCGCGGTCGGTCGTCGTGACCGCCCGCTTCCTGGCGCCGTAGGACACGGTCGAGTCAAGCTGGAGGTAGCCGTAGGGCGGAGGCCCGCTCCGGCTCAGCCGGTTGAGGATGACCCGGGCCACCTTGGGCCGGTCGACGTCCTTGCGGGCCTCGGCCTCGATGATCGATGCCAGGGTGAGGGCGCTCTCCATGCTGGCGTCAGTGGCGCCGGCCCTGCGGAGGTTGGCCACGGCAGCCTTGACCATGGCCCTCAGCTGTTGGACCGCCGTCGCCTTCTCAGGGAACTGGTAGGTGTCCGGGAAGAGGTAGCCCTCGATGTTGCCCTTGGCCGCCGCGGGCAGCCCGATGGCCGGGTTCCTGGCGGCGGCGGCGTAGTCGGCCAGCGGCACTCCGGTCGCCTTGGACAGGATCGGGTAGATCTCGCTGGCCCACAGCCCCTCACGGATCGTCACTCCGGAGACGGTGCGGTTCTTGGGGTCGGTCAGCGCCTTGAGCGCGTCCGTCCCCTTCATCTGCAGCTTGAGCGCGTAGACGCCCGGCTGGATCGACTGGGCCGCCTTGGGGTCGGCGTTCGCCGCATCGGTGAAGGCCCCGGTGGTCTTGACGACGTCGGCCTTGACCAGGGTGGCCGCGATGTCGCGGCCGACGTCTCCCGCGTGGACGGTCACCTTGACCGACCCGCTGCCCGGGCCGGGGTAGTCCTTGGGGGCGGTGAGCCGGTCGTAGAGCGGCTTGACGAACTGCACCGACCCGTATGCCGCACCGCCGACGACCACGAGCGCGAGGAGCAGCGCGAGCAGGCCCTTCCATCGCGGGCGACGGTGTGGGCGACGACGGCGCTGGAAGTGGCCGCGGGAGTCCAGATGGTCGGCGTCACCGAAGATCGACTCCTCCAGGTGGCTGCTCACCGTCGTCCATCCTTCGTCCGCGCCTTGTGGCGTCCCGGCCTGACCGACGCACCGGGGGGTCGCCCCGTCGCGCGTTCTGCGTCGAGGGCGTTCTGGAGGATCAGCACCGCGGCCGCCTGGTCGACGACCGCTCGTTGCCGACGCCCCGGGACGCCGCTGTCACGCAGGAAGCGGTGGGCGTCGACCGTGGTCAGCCGCTCGTCGAGGAGCCGGACCGGCACGGGGGCGACACGCGCCGCAACCCGGGCAGCATACCTGCGAGCCCCCGCGGCAGCGGGACCCTCGCTCCCGTCGAGCGAGCGGGGCAGGCCCACGACGACCTCGACGGCAGCCGTCTCGAGCACGAGGGCGGCGAGCCGGTCGAGGTCGGTCTCGCCCGCCTCATCGCGGTCCAGCGTGGTCAGCGGGGTCGCCAGCAGGCCGCCCGGGTCGCAGCTGGCGACGCCGACCCGGACCGAGCCGACGTCGACGCCGATCCGCGTGCCGTCACGCACCGGATGCCTGCTGGCGTCGTGACACCGCAGCTCAGCCGGTCAGCTCGCCGACACGCCAACGAACGAGCGACAGGGCGTCGTCGACCTTGGAGGCGTCGGTTCCGCCCCCCTGGGCCAGGTCGTCCTTGCCGCCACCGCCGCCGCCGAGCACCTGGGCCGCGGCCTTGACGAGGTCGCCGGCCTTGACGCCCCGGTCGCGCGCGCCCTGGTTGGTCGCAATGACGACGACCGGCCGGTTCCCGGCCACCGCCGTCGCCGCCACGACGGCCGGTGCGCTGTCACCGAGCCGCTTCCGGACGTCGAGCACCATGGCTCGCAGGTCGTCGGCCGAGACCCCGTCGCCGGCCGGGTGGCCGACGAAGCGGACCCCGTTGACGTCCACGGCGTCCTTGGCGAGGTCGCCGGTCGCCGCGAGCGCCTGCTGCTGGCGGAGCTGGCCGATCTCGCGCTCGGCGTCCTTGAGCCGGGCGACCATGGCGCCGATCCGGTCGGTGAGGTCCGCCGGCTGGGCCTTGACCAGCTCGGTGAGCTCGGCGACGATCGCCCGTTCCTTGGCGAGGTAGCGAAGGGCCTCCATCCCGACGAACGCCTCGAGCCGGCGCACGCCCGAGCCGACGCTGGACTCGCCGGTGAGCGTGAGGGCCCCGACCTGGCTGGAGTGCTGGACGTGGGTGCCACCGCACAGCTCGCGCGACCAGGGCCCGCCGATCTCGATGACCCGCACCTCCTCGCCGTAGGTCTCGCCGAAGAGGGCGATGGCCCCGAAGTCGCGCGCCTCGGGCAGGGTCATGTACTGGGCGCGGACCGGCAGGTCGTCGCGGACCGCGAGGTTGGCGACCTCCTCGATCTCGCTGCGGGTCGCCGCCGAGAGGCCGGAGCTCCAGGCGAAGTCCAGACGGAGATAGCCCGGCTTGTTGTAGGAGCCCGACTGCAGGGCCGAGGGGCCGAGCACCTGGCGCAGCGCGGCGTGGACGACGTGGGTGCCGGAGTGGGCCTGGCAGGCGGCGAGCCGCCACTGCGGGTCGACCTCAGCACTCACCGCCGCACCCAGCCGGACCGGGCCGGTGAGCACCTCGACCGTGTGCGCGATGAGACCCTTGACGGGGCGCTGGACGTCGACGACCGACAGGTGCGCACCATCGCTGGTGATGACGCCCTCGTCGGCGATCTGGCCGCCGGACTCGGCATAGAACGGCGTGCGGTCGAGGATGACCTGGCCGCGCTGGCCCGGCTCGATCTCCTCCACGCTCTCACCGTCGACGACGAGACCGACGACGGTTGCCTCGGAGGTCAGCTCGGAGTAGGCGCGGAAGTCGGTCGCACCGGCGGCACGCAGCTCCTTCCAGACCTCGGTGTTGGCATGGCCGGACTTCTTGGCCTTGGCGTCCGCCTTGGCCCGCTCGCGCTGCTCGGTCATCAGCCGGGTGAAGCCCTCACGGTCCACCGACAGGCCCTGCTCCGCCGCCATCTCCAGGGTCAGGTCGATCGGGAAGCCGTAGGTGTCGTGCAGCTGGAAGGCCTTGTCGCCGGCGAGGGTGGTGCCGCCGGCGTCCTTGGTCGAGGAGACGGCGGTGTCCAGGATGTTGGTGCCCGCGGCGAGGGTCCGGCGGAAGGCCTCCTCCTCGGCATACGCGATCTGGGAGATCCGGGCGAACCCCGCCTCGAGCTCGGGGTAGGACTGCTTCATCCGCTCCAGCGAGATCGGCAGGAGATGGGGCAGGCACGGGTCGTCGAAGCCGAGGAGCCGCATGGCCCGCACGGCACGGCGGATGAGCCGGCGCAGGACGTAGCCGCGCCCCTCGTTGCCCGGCGTCACACCGTCGCCGATGAGCATCAGCGAGGTGCGGACGTGGTCAGCGACGACCCGCAGCCGGACGTCGTCGGGCGCACTGTGCGCGGCGTCGTGCCCCGAGGCCGCGCCATAGACCTTGCCGGTCATCTCGGCGGCCCTGGCGAGGACCGGGTAGACCTCGTCGATCTCGTACAGGTTGTCGACGCCCTGCAGGATGCTCGCGATCCGCTCCAGACCCATGCCCGTGTCGATGTTCTTCTTGGGCAGCGGGCCGGAGATCGTGAAGTCCTCCTTGGTGCGGAACTCCGAGAGCTCCTCCTGCATGAAGACGAGGTTCCAGACCTCCATGTAGCGGTCCTCGTCGACCGCGGGGCCGCCTTCGGGGCCGTACTCCGCGCCGCGGTCGTAGTAGATCTCGCTGCACGGTCCGGCCGGCCCGGGCACGCCCATGCTCCAGTAGTTGTCGGCCTTGCCGCGCCGGACGATCCGCTCCCGCGGCACCGAGGTCTGGCTCAGCCACAGGTCGATGGCCTCGTCGTCGTCGGTGTAGACGGTGGCCCACAGCCGCTGCGGGTCCAGGCCGTATCCGCCCTCGTCCTGGGAGGTCGTGAGCAGCTCCCAGGCGTAGTCGATGGCGCCTTCCTTGAAGTAGTCACCGAAGGAGAAGTTGCCGTTCATCTGGAAGAACGTGCCGTGCCGGCTGGTCTTGCCGACCTCTTCGATGTCCTGGGTGCGGACGCACTTCTGGACACTCGTGGCGCGCTTCCACGGCGGAGTCTCCTGGCCGAGGAAGTACGGCTTGAACGGCACCATGCCGGCGTTGACGAACAGCAGGTTCGGGTCGTCGTAGAGCAGCGGTGCGCTGGGCACGACCGTGTGCCCCTTGCTCTCGAAGAAGCGCAGCCAGCGTCGCCTGATCTCGGCGGTTTCCATGCGTGCTCAGTCCTTGCCGTATGCCGTATGCCGTATGCCGGGTGGTCGGGTCGCGCGAACGGCGCGCCCAAGGCGTCCACCCTACCGGCCGGCGCACCCGTCCCCACCGCCCGCCGGAGCCGGCCGCCAGCGCCGCGCAGGTCGCCCGTTGGGCCGATGGCGTCGGCACGGCGCACCGGCGTAGGACTGGTCTGGCCGAACCGTTTCCACTCTCCCGTGAGGACCACCGATGGCTCGAACCAAGCTCAGCGTGACAGCGACCCTCCGCGGCCTGGTCACCCACCTGGTGAGCCTGGCGCTCCTCGTCGCCCTCCTGACGACCGTCGCCACGAAGGTCGAGGAGCGAACCAACGCATGGGTCTCGTTCTGGCTGCTGGCCGGGCTGGTCGCCGGCTACTTCGCCTTCCTGGCGATGGTGCGTGCCCTGTGGCGGTTCCACGTGTCGTCTCCGGTACCCGACCTGCTCGTGGCCGGGGGCCGCGGCTGGTGGGTCTACCGCTTCACCGGGCTGAGCAGCGACCCCACCAAGACGGCGGTCACCAACACGAGCTCGACCAGCACCATGAGCGGTCAGATCTACGAGGGCACCGGCTCGATCAACGCGAGCCACACGGTCACGACCTCCACCAAGATGCACGACCAGTTCTTCCTGACGGCCGGCAACGGGCAGCAGCACGGTGTCCAGCTGCTGGGTGTCGATGTTGCCGTGGGCCGGGACCAGGTCGTCTCGTGCGCGTGGGCCGTTCGGACCGGACGCTCGGCCGGGCCCTGCTTCCTTGTCGTCAACCACAGCACGGGTGTCACGACCTTCGTCCCGGCAGCGATGCGTCGAATGGTCCTTGGCCGTGTGCGACCGGTGCCGCTCTGCGCCCTGGCGGCGCTCTCGTTCGCGGCGGCGGGAGCGCTCCTCGCCAGTGGCGTCTTCGTTGCGGTCGCCGTCGTCACGGTCGTCGCCCTACGGGTCGGTGCGGCGACGTTCGGCTCCTCCGGGACCAAGGCGCTGCGCTCGACCCTCGACAGCGAGGCCACCCCCTACTTCGAGCGGCGAGCCGCCTCCAACGGACAGGCTCAGATGACGTCCGCCGCACCGGCCCCGGAGACCCACGCACCGGTCGGGGCGACCATCGCCCCGCCCCCGCCGCCCAGCTGGCGTCCCGACCCCACGTCGCGGCACGAGTTCCGGTTCTGGGACGGCTCACGCTGGACCGAGCACGTCAGCGACGGAGCGGTGCAGAGCCTGGACCCACTCGCCCCCCAGCCGGGGGCCAACGCCTGACCGAGCACGAACCCATACGTCTGCCCCCAGCGGGGCTCAGGAAGACGACGGCCCGGTGGGGTCGTCGATGACGGTGCGCGCGGCCTCGGCACTCATCGGGTCTGCTCCGGCCGGGTCCATCCCGAGCGCCTCGCGCAGCTGGCCCTCGCGCTCCGCCATCCCGGCGCGGACGTCGCTGACGAACCGGTCGACGCCCTGGGGCGCGAACGCCTTGACCGCCCGGTACGCCGCATACGTGACGCCCCCGGCGAGCGCCGCCTTGACGAGGAGCCTCATGACTGGCCCTTCCCGTGGCGGCCGCCGCGACCCGTGGCGGCCATCGCCGACCGGACGCCGTAGGTGAACGCGGCGACCTTGACGAGCGGAGCGCCCAGGGTCGCGCTGAACAGCGAGGTCAGGGCTGAGGCGTTGGTGGCCATCGACGACACGTTGCTCGTGATCCCGTCGACGCGGGCGAGCTGGTCGTTGGTGAGCGAGACCGTGTCGGTGAGCTTGACGAGGGTCGGCTGGACGTTGTCCGTCGTCGTCTTCACGGTGAGGCGGGTCTCGTCAAGGATCTTGCCGGCCTTGCCGACCAGCCCGGCGATGCGGACGACGAGGTAGGCGAAGGCCAGCGCCGCGATGAGCCCGGCGATGCCGCCGATGGTCCAGTGCATGCGCGGAACCCTAGCCGTTCATGCATGCGTGCTAGCGGCCGAGGCGGCCCTTGAGCCAGGTCCAGCGCTCCTGCAGCCGGGCCTCGAAGCCGCGGTCGGTGGGCCGGTAGTAGTCCGTCCGCCCGTGCAGGTCGTCGGGGAGGTACTGCTGGGCGGCGACGGCCTCGGGCTCGTCGTGCGCGTAGACGTAGCCGACCCCGCCGCCGATCCGCTCGGCACCGGCATACGAGCTCCCGCGCAGGTGCGCCGGCACCACGCCGCCCTTGCCGGACCGGATGTCGGCTATGGCCTCGTTGATCCCCAGGTAGGCCGCGTTGGACTTGGGCGCGAGCGCATTGTGGACGACCGCCTGGGCCAGGATGATCCGCGCCTCCGGCATCCCGATCTGGGCCACGGCGTGCATCGCGGCGACCGCGGTCTGCAGAGCGGTCGGGTCGCCCATGCCGACGTCCTCGCTGGCGGAGATGACGATCCGCCGGGCGATGAAGCGCGGGTCCTCCCCGGCCTCAAGCATCCGGGCGAGGTAGTGCAGGGCCGCGTCGACGTCGCTGCCGCGCATCGACTTGATGAGCGCGCTGGCGACGTCGTAGTGCTGGTCGCCGGCCCGGTCGTAGCGGACGGCGGCGTGCGCCACGGCCCGCTCGACGTCGGCCAGGGTGATCGGCAGCGCGTCCGGGCGGTCCTCCCCGACGGCCACCCCGTCGTCGGCGACGCCGGCGGCGGCCTCGAGGGTCGTGAGCGCGCGGCGAGCGTCACCGCCCGCGACCCGGATGACGTATGCCGCGGCGTCGGGCTCCACGGCATACGCACCCCCGAGGCCCCGCTCGTCAGCGACGGCCGCCTCGATGACCTCCCCGATCTCGTCGTCGGACAACGCGGTCAGCGTGATCAGCATGGACCGCGACAGGAGCGGGGAGATGACCGAGAACGAGGGGTTCTCGGTGGTGGCGGCGACGAGGATGACCAGCCGGTTCTCGACGCCGGGGAGCAGTGCGTCCTGCTGGGCCTTGGTGAAGCGGTGGATCTCGTCGAGGAAGAGGACGGTCTGGCGGCCGTAGAGGTCTCGCGCCCTGGCGGCTCCCTCCATCACCGCGCGGACGTCCTTGACGCCGGCCGTGACGGCCGAGAGCTCGACGAACTCCCGGCCGGAGGCCCGGGCGACCAGGTGGGCGAGGGTCGTCTTGCCGGTGCCGGGCGGGCCCCACAGGATCGCCGACAGCGAGCCGGCCGTGCCGCTCGCGCCTTCGACGAGCCGGCGCAACGGGCTGCCCGGCTTGAGGATGTCGCCCTGGCCCCGGACCTCGGCCAGGGTCTGCGGGCGCATCCGCACAGCGAGCGGCGGCAGGGTGGCGCCGGCGTCACCAGTCCCGTTGCCGGCTGCGGCGAACAGGTCGGGGGCATCGCTCACCTGCAGAGGCTAACGCGGGCCACGGACACCCCCTCCGTATGCCGTGTGCCATTGGTCGTGTGCCATTGGTCGTGTGCCATAGGTCGTGTGACAGGGTGGCGACGTGCAGGCCTGCCCGTGAAGCTCACCATCCTCGGCGGCGGCGGCTTCCGCGTGCCGCTCGTCCATGGCGCCCTCCTCGCCGACCAAGGCGAGGGGCGGATCACCGAGGTCGTCCTGCACGACGTCGACACCGGACGGCTAGCCGTCATGGAGAACGTTCTGGCCCAGCAGGCCGCGGGCCACGACGCGCCGCCACGGGTCACCGCCACCACCTCGCTGACCGCCGCCCTCGAGGGTGCCGACTTCGTCTTCTCCGCCATCCGGGTCGGCGGTCTCGCCGGGCGGGTCGCCGACGAGCAGGTGGCCCTGTCCTGCGGGGTCCTCGGCCAGGAGACGACCGGTCCGGGCGGCGTGGCGTACGGGCTGCGGACGGTGCCGGTGGCGATCGAGATCGCCGAGCGGATGGCCGACGTGGCCCCGTCGGCGTGGTGCATCAACTTCACCAACCCGGCCGGGATGGTCACCCAGGCCATGCAGCAGGTGCTCGGCGACCGGGTCGTGGGCATCTGTGACTCGCCCGTCGGGCTGGGCCGCCGGGCCGCTGCCGCCCTGGGCGCCGATCCCGCGGCGAGCGGCATCAGCTACGTCGGCCTCAACCACCTCGGCTGGCTCCGCCGGCTCGACGTGGACGGCGCCGACCGGCTCCCGGAGCTGATCGGGGATCCAGACGCCCTCCTGCGCACCGAGGAAGGGCGCCTCTTCGGGCCGGCCTGGATCCAGGACCTCGGCGCCATCCCCAACGAGTACCTCTACTACTACTACTTCACCCGGGAGGCGATCGCCTCGATCCGAGGCTCGGCCCGGACCCGGGGTGAGTTCCTCCTGGACCAGCAGCAGGCCTTCTACGCGGCGGCCCGGCAGCAGCCGGGAGCTGCGTATGCCGGATGGGTCCGGGCTCGCCGCGAGCGCGAGGAGACCTACCTGGCCGAGGCTCGCGCGGAGGGTGAGGCGCGCGCCGAGGAGGACCTCGCCGGCGGGTACGAGGGCGTCGCCCTGGCCCTCATGCGCGCGATCGCCCAGGACGCCCCAGCGTCGCTGATCCTCAACGTTCGCAACGGTTCCACGGTGCCGGGTCTGCCCGCCGATGCCGTCGTGGAGGTGCCCTGCCTCGTCGACTCGGCCGGTCCGCGACCGGTCGGCGTGCCCGATCTGACCGGCGCCGAGCTCGGTCTCGCTCAGCAGGTCAAGGCCGTCGACGAGGTCGCCATCGCCGCCGCCAGGTCCGGGTCGGCCCGCCTCGCCACCAAGGCACTGGCCCTCCATCCCCTCGTCGACTCGGTCACCACGGCACGCGTCCTGCTCGAGGGTTACCGCGCCCGGATCCCCGAGCTCGCCCGGATCCTTTCCGACCGAACCGTCTGAAACCCGTTCCACCGCAAAGGAGCTCGCATGCGCCTGTCGATCTGGCCCGGGCTGGACCAGCCCTGGGCCGACGTCCTCGACCTCGCCCGCTACGCCGACCGCGAGGGGTGGCACACGCTGTATGTCGAGGACCACTTCATCGGCCACCCGGCGCCCGCCGAACGCGAGCCGCTCCTGGAGGCCACCGCCACGCTGAGTGCCCTCGCGGTCGCCACCGAGCGGATCCGGCTCGGGACCCTCGTCCTGTCGGTGACCTACCGGCATCCCGCGGTCATCGCCAACTGGGCCGCCACCCTCGACCACGTGAGCAACGGCCGGCTCACCCTCGGGCTCGGCGCGGGCTGGCAGCAGAGCGAGCACACGGCATACGGGCTGCCGCTCGGTCCTCCCGGCGAACGTGTGGACCGGTTCGTCGAGGGTCTCCAGGTCGTCCGCGGCCTGCTCGAGACCGAACGGACCACCGTGGCCGGCCGCTACTACCAGCTGCGGGACGCGGTCAGCGAGCCCAAACCGGTGCAGGCCAAGGTGCCGATTCTCGTTGGTGCCAAACAGGATCGGATGCTCGGCGTCGTGGCGCGCTACGCCGATGCGTGGAACATGTGGTCCACACCGGACACCCTGGCCGAGCGGGGTCGCGTCCTCGACGCGCACTGCGAGCGGATCGGGCGTGACCCGTCGACCCTCGCGCGCTCCACGCAAGCTCTCCTGCGGATCACCGACGACGTTGCCGAGGCCGAGCGCTTCGTCGCCGAGAACGCTCCTCGCCCCTGCCTCGCCGGAACGACCGACGTCGTCGCCGACGCGATCGTCTCGTATGCCGCGGTCGGCGCGGACGAGTTCATCGTCGTCGACGCCGGGCTCGGGACCGGCGCGGAGCGTGCGGACACGTTGTCCGCGCTCCGCGCCGCCGTGCTCGGACGGTCCTGACCAGCCAGCCCTCGCGCGTCGTACGCCGCTGACTCACCCACGGGAGGCCGCTCCACCCGCGCACGTGTCGGCCGCTTGTGCGCTCTCGGCTGGGAGCTGCGGGCTCTCGGCGTCAGGTGAAGTCGGCCGCGGAGATGGTGGACGGGTCGTACATCTTCTGCTCGACGAGGACCATCCAGTTGCCCGAGTTGTCGCGGCATACAGCCTCCACGCCGTAGGGCCGGTCGGTCGGCGGCTGGATGAACTCGACACCCTTGGCGACGAGCTCCTCGTGGGTCTTGCGGCAGTCGTCGACGTTGAGGCCGAGCCCGTTGAGCCCGCCGGCGTCCTGGGCCCGCTTCATCGCCCCGACGAGGTCGGCGTCCATCGGCGGCCCGGGGATGGCGAGGTTGACGAGCAGCTCGGGCTGCGAAGGGTGGATGACCGTGCACCAGCGGTAGCCGTCGCCGAGGGTGATGTCGTCCTTCTCCTCGAACCCGAGGACGTCGGTGTAGAACTTCTTGGCCTCGTCCTGGTTCTTGACGAAGACGCTGACAATGGCAATGTTGTTGATCATGGGTCGAGGTTAGGAGCCGGGATGGTCCGGGCGCTTCTCCTCGATTGCGGAGGTCGTCGGGGCGCGCTCGGCCAGGCCCCACATGAAGACGTAGCAGCCCGGGATGTGCGGCGCCCCGGCCGATGCATAACGGGCCTGGAACTGCGACGGCGTCTCCCCCACCACGGTCCGGAAGCGGGAGGAGAAGGAGCCGAGCGAGGTGAACCCGACGGCGTGGCACACCTCGGTGACGCTGAGGCCGGTGGCGCGCAACAGGTCCTGGGCTCGCTCGATCCGGCGCTGCGAGACGTACTCGCCCGGGGTCACCCCGTAGGTGCTCCGGAAGAGCCGCAGGAAGTGGAACTTGGACAGCCCAGCCACCGCGGCGAGCCGGTCGAGGTCGACCTCGTCGGCGTATGACCGGTCGGCCTCGTCGCGGGCTCGCCGCAGGTGGACGAGGACGTCGTCCGGCGCCCGATCAGGCGTCGGTGTCACCGTCGGCGGTTTTGGTCGACGGCTCCGGTCGGGCATCGACGCCGGCTTCCTTGCGCTGCTCCGGCGTGATCGGCGCCGGGGCGTCCGTCAGCGGGTCGTAGCCGCCACCGGACTTGGGGAAGGCGATGACGTCGCGGATCGAGTCGGCCCCCGCGAGGAGCATGACGATCCGGTCCCAGCCGAAGGCAATGCCACCGTGCGGCGGCGCACCGAACTGGAACGCGTCGAGCAGGAAGCCGAACTTCTCCTGCGCCTGTTCGTCGGTGAGCCCCATGACCTTGAAGACCCGCTCCTGGACCGAGCGCTGGTGGATACGGATGGACCCACCGCCGATCTCGTTGCCGTTGCAGACGAGGTCGTAGGCGTACGCGAGCGCCGGCCCCGGGTCGGTGTCGAAGGTCTCCATGAACTCGGTCTTGGGCGAGGTGAACGCATGGTGCACCGCGGTCCAGGCACCCGCTCCGACGGCGACGTCGCCGGCGGCGACCGCCTCCGACGACGGTTCGAACAGCGGCGCGTCGTTGACCCAGAGCAGGCTCCACGCCGACTCGTCGATGAGCTCGCAGCGACGGCCGATCTCGAGGCGGGTCGCGCCGAGCAGGGCCCGGCTGGACTTGGCCGGACCCGCGGCGAAGAAGATGCAGTCGCCCGGCTGGGCGCCGACGTATGCCGCGATGCCGGCCCGCTCAAGGTTGGTGAGGTTCTTGGCGACCGGTCCACCGAGCTCGCCGTCCTCCTGGACGATCACATAGGCCAGGCCCTTGGCACCGCGTTGCTTGGCGAACTCCTGCCAGGCATCCAGCTGCTTGCGCGGCTGGCTCGCGCCGCCGGGCATGACGACCGCCCCGACATACGGCGCCTGGAAGACGCGGAACTCGGTGCCGGAGAAGAACTCGGTGCAGTCGGTCAGCTCCTGGCCGAAGCGCAGGTCCGGCTTGTCCGAGCCGTACCGGGCCATGGCGTCGGCGTACGTCATCCGCGGGAACGGCGCCTGCAGCTCGACGCCGATGGTCCGCCACAGCGCCACGGCGATCGCCTCGCCGAGCTCGATGATGTCGTCCTCGGTGACGAACGACATCTCGATGTCGAGCTGGGTGAACTCCGGCTGCCGGTCGGCGCGGAAGTCCTCGTCGCGGTAGCAGCGGGCGATCTGGTAGTACCGCTCCATACCGGCGACCATGAGCAGCTGCTTGAACAGCTGCGGGCTCTGCGGTAGGGCGTACCAGGATCCCGGGGCGAGGCGCGCGGGCACGAGGAAGTCGCGGGCGCCCTCCGGCGTCGACCGGGTGAGCGTCGGCGTCTCGATCTCGACGAAGTCGCGCGCGGCGAGCACGGCACGCGCGGCGGCGTTCACCTTGCTGCGCAACCGAATTGCGTGTCCGGCGTTGTGCGCACCCGGCCGCCGGAGGTCGAGGTAGCGGTACTTCAGCCGGGCCTCCTCGCCGACGGTCACGCGTTCGTCGATCTGGAACGGCAGCGGAGCGCTCGGGTTGAGCACCTCGATCGCCGAGGCGACGACCTCGATCCCACCGGTCGCCAGGTCGGGGTTGACGTTGCGCTCGCTGCGCGCGGTCACCTCGCCGGTCACCTCGATGCAGTACTCGTTGCGCAGGTCGTGCGCCGCGCCGGTCAGCACCTCGTCGCGCGCGACGACCTGGACGATCCCGCTCGCATCGCGCAGGTCGAGGAAGGCCACGCCACCGTGATCGCGCCGCTTGGCCACCCAACCGGTGAGCGTGACGGTCTGGCCGGTGTCGGCGGCACGCAGAGTGCCGGCCTCGTGGGTGCGGAGCACGGGTGATCTGTCCTTAGGAGAGTGGATTTCGTATGCCGGGATCGCGGCATACGGCGTCCATCCTACGGACCCAGCACCTCCGGACTCGAAGCGGTTTCCGCCCCCGTGGCGGAACGGAGACCGACGACCCGGCGGGCCTGGGCGACGAAGGCCGGCCGGGTGACCTCGACCCCGTCGAGGTAGCCACCGACGAGAGCCGCGTCGCGGAGCAGGACGAGGGCCGCTCCGGCTGAGGCCGGGTCGGCCAGCCCGCAGGCGGTGGCCAGCTCGACGAGGGTGCTGCGGAACCAGTCCCGGTGGGCGGTGACGACGACGCGGACCGGGCTGCTCGGATCGGGGAACTCCGCCGCCGCGTTGATGAACGGGCAACCGCGCGTGTGGTACTGCTCGATGTCGGCGGCGATGGTGTCGATGACTCGCCCCATCAGCTGGCGGGGTGTCCCCCCCGCGGCACCGGCCGACGCGAAGTAGCCGCGCAGGGTGCGGTCCTCGGCGTCGAGATAGGCGACGACGAGGCCCTGCTTGCCGTCGAAGTGGCGGTACATCGTGGTTCGGGTGACTCCGGCCTCCTGCAGGATGCGGTCCACCCCGACCGCGTTGATGCCCTCGCGGTAGAAGAGATCCGCGGCCGTCGCGAGCAGGCGCTGCCGCGGCGTCGCGTCGTCCGATGAGGTCACGGGCGACACGCTATCCCGCGCGCTGGACAGGCCGCCGGACGCGAGCAGGCGTACAATTCGGAACGAACGTTCCGTACACACCACGAGCCGGAGACCCCCATGCCCATCACCAGCGCCGAGCAGGAACAGATCGACCTCGCCAACACGAGCGGCAAGCAACCCGTCGTCTTCGTCCACGGCCTGTGGCTGCTCGCCAGCAGCTGGGACCGCTGGCGAGCCCTCTTCGAGGAGCGCGGCTACGCCACGGTCGCCCCCGGCTGGCCCGACGACCCGGCCACCGTCGCCGAAGGCCGCGCACACCCGGAGGTCTTCGCCGGCAAGTCGGTGGGCGGCATCACCGACCACGTCGCCGAGGTGATCGATGGGCTGCGCGCCAAGCCGGTCGTCATCGGTCACTCCTTCGGCGGACTGATCACCCAGAAGCTCGCCGGACTCGGTCTGGCTCGTGCCTCGGTCGCCATCGACCCCGGCCCGTTCCGCGGCGTGCTGCCCCTCCCCCTGTCCTCGCTCAAGGCGGCCTCAGCGGTGCTCGCCAACCCGGCCAACTACCGCCGTCAGGTCATGCTCAGCCCCGCCCAGTTCCGCTACGCCTTCACCAACGCGGTCCCCCAGGCGGAAGCCGATGCCCTGTATGCCGAGTTCCCCGTCCCCGGGTCCGGTATGCCGCTCTTCCAGGCCGCGTTCGCCAATGCGAACCCACGTTCGGAAACGAGGGTCGACACGCGCAACCCCGCTCGCGGCCCGCTCCTCGTCATCTCCGGCGAGCACGACCACACGGTTCCATGGGCGATCGCCAACGCGTCCTACAAGCTGCAGAAGCGCAACCCTGGCGTCACCGAGATCACCGAGATCAGGGGCCGCGGCCACTCCCTCGTCATCGACGGCGGCTGGCGCGACGTTGCCGGCACAGCGCTGGATTTCCTTGCGCGGCAAGGGATCCAGCCGGCTGGCTAGTCGTTCCGCGGTCCGAGCGCCGGCCCGCCCCCACCCTCACCCGCTCCGGCCCCTGCTGCAACCTCTGCTAGCAGAAGGTAGGTCACTCAGCAGAGGTTGCACCCTGTGCTGAGTGACCCAACCTCTGCTAGCCCGGGGATTTCATGTTGAGAGGGGTGACGTCGGCGGGTAATGCACGGAAGTGCCTGTCCTGCTTGGGAAACTTGGCTTGTCGAAGGGTCAAGTTCACTCAAGTGGGAAGGCACTCCGTAGGTGAAGGGTATCGGGTCGGGTCGGCGGTTGAGGGTCGCGACGGGCGGTGAGGCGTTGGTCTCTACCAGTGGGGCGGCGCTGTTGCTGCGGACGGCGCAGGTCAGCGAGCTGTCTCGGGGGTTGAGCACGGCGTTGGCGCCGTGGCGTCGGGATCGGTGCGTGCACGATCCGGCCAAGACGTTGTTGGACGTCGCGGTCGCGATCGCGTTGGGTGGTGACTGCCTGGCCGATGTCGGGGTGGTCCGGGCCCAGCCGGAGATCTTCGGGCCGGTGGCCTCTGACCCGACGGTGTCGCGGCTGGTGGAGGCGTTGGCGGCCGACCCGGCCCGGGCGATCGGCGCGATCCGGGCGGCTCGGGCCGCGGCCCGGCAGGTGGTGTGGTCTGGGCGTAGCCCGGTCCCGGCGACCGGGCCGGTCATCGTGGACCTGGACGCCACCTTGGTCGAGGCGCACAGCGAGAAGGAAGGTGCCCAGCCCACCTACAAGCGAGGGTTCGGATTCCACCCGCTGCTGGCCTTTGTCGACCACGGCGCCGGCGGGTCGGGAGAGACCTTGGCCGGGATGCTGCGCGGGGGCCGGACCAACGCCAACGACGCCGGCCACCAGATCGCCGTCTTGGACCAGGCGTTGGCCCAGCTGCCGGTGGGGGTGCGTTCTCGGGTCCTGGTCCGCGGCGACGCCGGGTCCGGGGTCAAGGCCTTCCTGGCGCACATCACCGACCTGGGGCTGCAGTACTCGGTCGGGATGGGCGGGCGTGAACCGATCAAGGCAGCCCTGGCCCAGGTTCCCCGCCAGGCCTGGCGGGCCGCGCGCGACGCCGACGGCACGACCCGGCCCGGCGCGCAGGTCGCCGAGCTGACCCGCTGGTTGCCGGCCTCGTTCGCCGGGTGGCCGCCCGGGATCCGAGTCATCGCCCGACGGGAACGGCCCCACCCCGGGGCCCAGCTGCGCCTGACCGATATCGACGGGTGGCGGGTCACGGTGTTCGCCACGAACACCGTCGGCGGGCGGTTGGCCGATCTGGAGATCCGCCACCGGCTCCGGGCCCGCGCCGAGGACCGGATCCGTGCGCTGAAAGACACCGGTTTGCGGAACATGCCGCTGCACGGGTTCGCCAAGAACCAGATCTGGATGGAGCTGGCCCAGCTGGCCGCCGAGCTGCTGACCTGGACACAGATCCTGGCCTGGCCCCAGCACCCCGCCCGCGTGTGGGAACCCAAACGGCTCCGGCTCCGGCTGTTGGCCGTCGCCGGCCGTGTCATCACCACCGGCCGCCGCAGCATCCTGCGGCTGCCCAAACGATGGCCTTGGGCCGACCTGCTGAGCACCGGCCACCAACGCCTGGCCGCCTACCCCTGACCCCACCCCCCAGCCCCGACGACCAAGGACGGAGAGCCGGCGAACACAACGCCGGAACCCCGCCCTGCCCACAACCAGCCGACCCTCGATCACCCACCCCGCCAGCCCGACAACTCACGCCATGAAAGATCCGGGCTAGCAGAGGTTAGGTCAGGCAGGTGTCAGGGGGGGCGGAGCGACGCCTCCCCCGGGCGTCAGGGGTGGGTCGGCCAGGGCGTGTCCGCCGGGCGGAGAGGGGTCCAGGCTCGCTCTCGCCCCGCGTATGCCGCGAGCACGCCGATGACGAGCGCGGCGTTGCGCAGGTCCCCCCGCAGGACCGCGTCATGGACCTCTTCGAGCGGCACCCACCGGGTCGGCATGTCGAGCTCTTCGTCCTCCCGGCTGAACCGCTCGGCCTCCGGGACCTCGCTCACCCCGCGTGCCAGGTAGATCCGCAGGCCCTCGTCGGTGAAGCCCGGCGAGGAGAGGAAGTCGACGAGGACGTTCCACTGCACGGCCACGAGGTCGGCCTCCTCGTGCAGCTCCCGTCGGGCGCCGTCGAGCGCAGACTCACCGGCCACGTCGAGCAGACCGGCCGGTAGCTCCCACTCGCGCAGGCCCACCGGGTGCCGGTACTGCTGGATGAGCAGCACCCGGTCCTCGTCGTCCAGGACGAGCACGGCGACGGCGCGCTGGTGTCGCACGAGCTCTCGGGTGACCTCACCGGTTCCGGGCAGGTCGAAGGACTCCCGGACGACCTCGAAGATCCGCCCCGACCACAGGGTCTCGGACGCGACGACGTGCAGAGGGTCGACCAGGTCGACGAGAGGCAGGCTCTCGTCCGCCGCCGCGGTCACGCCCGGGGCCGCTCGACCTCGATCAGCCGGCTCTCCCGCTGGCGCTCCAGCGCAGCACCGACGAGGCCGGCGAAGAGCGGGTGCGCCCGAGCCGGTCGTGACTTGAACTCCGGGTGCGCCTGGGTCGACACGTAGTAGGGGTGGACGTCCTCGGGCAGCTCGACGTACTCGACCAGGGTGCCGTCGGGCGAGGTCCCCGACACGACCAGCCCGGCGTCGACGAGGGCCTCGCGGTAGCCGTTGTTGACCTCGTACCGGTGCCGGTGCCGCTCGTCGGACGTCGCGGCACCGTAGGCACCGGCGACGACGCTCCCCTCGAGCAGCTTGGCGGCATACGAGCCGAGGCGCATCGTCCCGCCCAGGTCACCGCCCCCCTCGACGAACGCCTTCTGCTCCTCCATCGTCGCGATGACCGGAGCCGGGGTGTCGGGGTCGAACTCGGTGGACGAGGCCCCGGCGATCCCGGCGACGTTGCGGGCGTACTCGATGACCATGCACTGCAGGCCCAGACAGATCCCCAGCGTGGGCACCTTGTTGGTGCGGGCCCAGGTGAGGGCGCCGAGCTTGCCCTCGATGCCACGCACGCCGAAACCGCCCGGCACGAGTACCGCGTCGACGCCGCCGAGTGCCTTGGCCGCGCCGGCCTCGGTCTCGCACGAGTCGCTCGGCACCCAGCGGATCCGGACCTTGGCGTCGTGGTGGAAGCCGCCCGCGCGCATGGCCTCGGTCACCGACAGGTAGGCGTCGGGCAGGTCGATGTACTTGCCGACGAGCGCGATCTCGACGTCGTGCTCGGGACGGTGGACCCGCTGCAGCAGCTGGTCCCAGTCGGTCCAGTCCACGTCGCGGAAGTTCAGCCCGAGCCGGCGGATGACATAGGCGTCCAGGCCCTCGCCGTGCAGCACCCGGGGGATGTCGTAGATGCTCGGCGCGTCGACCGCGGCCGCGACCGCCTCGACGTCGACGTCGCACATGAGCGAGATCTTGCGCTTGATCGGCTCGGGGATCTCCCGGTCCGCCCGCAAGACCAGGCCGTCGGGCTGGATGCCGACCTGGCGCAGGGCAGCCACCGAGTGCTGGGTCGGCTTGGTCTTCAGCTCGCCGCTCGGGGCGAGGTACGGGACGAGCGAGACGTGCAGGAAGAACACGTTGTCGCGACCCACGTCGTGCCGGACCTGGCGCGCCGCCTCGAGGAACGGCAGCGACTCGATGTCGCCGACCGTGCCGCCGATCTCGGTGATGATGACATCGGGCGCCTTGGACGCATCGACACCGGGCGAGCCGACCGCCTCGGCGCGCATCCGCGCCTTGATCTCGTTGGTGATGTGCGGGATGACCTGCACGGTGTCGCCGAGGTACTCCCCACGGCGCTCAGCGGCGATCACCCGGTTGTAGACCTGCCCGGTCGTCACGTTGGCCGACCCGGCGAGCGGCACGTCGAGGAAGCGCTCGTAGTGACCGATGTCGAGGTCGGTCTCGGCCCCGTCCTCGGTGACGAAGACCTCACCGTGCTGGAACGGGTTCATCGTCCCCGGGTCGACGTTGAGATACGGGTCGAGCTTCTGCATCGTGACCCGCAGCCCTCGAGCGCGGAGCAGGTGGCCGAGGCTTGACGCGGTCAGCCCCTTGCCGAGAGAAGAGGCGACGCCGCCCGTGACGAAGATGTGTTTTGTCGTGACCACCACGGACTTCAACAATACGTCATCCGGAGCCCCTCTCCGGACGTCAATGCCCGGCGCCACGCCGAAGGGTGCCGGCGTCCCGATAGATGGACAGCGCGGACGCCACGGCATCGCCGATCGACGGCAGCTCTGCGGCCGCCGCTCGCGAGAGCGCCCGCTGTCTGGCCCGCTCGTCCGGGTCGGTCAGAACCTTCTGTATGCCGCGTGCCAGCGCCTGCGGGTCCCTCGCCGGCACGAGCACACCCGCCCCGTGCAGCGTGTCGCGCGTCCCGCCGACGTCGGTGGCCACGATCGGGGCACCCACGAGGAGGGCCTCCTGCAGCCACACCGGCTGGCCCTCCCAGCGGGCGCTGGACACCACCACGTCGGCCGCGGCAAGCAGGTCGGGCACGTCCGAGCGCCGCCCGAGGAGGTCGACCGGGAGTCCTTGCGCGTCGATCGTCGCGGTCAGCGATGCCCGGTCCGGACCGTCACCGGCGATGACCGCACGGGTCGGCAGATCCAGCAGATGGGCGACCGCCTCTAGCAGCAGGGAGAAGTCCTTCTGGGCGGTCAGCCGGCCGACACTCACGAGCAGCGAGTCCTCTTGTGGCACACCGAGATCGGCACGCACCTCAGCGGGCGACCGCGTGAGGACCGGAGGTGGCGGAGCGGGGACGACCGCAAGTCCGGTATGCCGGGCGCCGAGTGACCGCATCCGGTCGACGAGGTCGTGGGAGACGCCGAGGACGACGGCAGCCCGCCGGGCGACGATCCGCTCCAGACCGGCATACACCAGGCCGGTGAGCCGGCGGGTAGGCGCCGCGTTGTGGAGGGTGACCACGACCGGGACCCGGGAGCCCAGGGTCGCCAGACAGGCAAGCGCACCGGCCCGCAGGCCATGGGCGTGGACCACGTCGGCACCTCGGGCCAGCCGCCGCAGGGTGACCAGGGCGGCACCGTCCCGCCGGGGGTCCGGCCGTTCGGCGATCGCCGCCTCGGTGACGGACGCGCCCGTCGCGGCCAGCTCGAACCGTGAGAGTGACTCCTCCGGCCCGGCGACGACGACGTCGTGCCCGGCGGTGACCAGTCCCGCCGCGAGCCCGCGGACGTGCGTGCCGACTCCCCCGGCCGACATCCCGAGGACGAGAACGATCCTCATCGCGCCCGGGCCCTCACGCCGGGGAGCCGGGCGAGAGCCTCGTTGACGGTCCCGCGGTCCAGCATCCACACGACGACCCCGAAGCCGAGGAGGGCGACGGCCGCGAGGAGACAGCCGCGCCCCACCGCTGCCGGGGCGCTGGCGGCAACAGATCCCAACGCCCCTCCCAGCCCGTCGGCCAACAGCGAACCCAGGGCGCCTCCGACGACGACTGCACCCAGCGTCCGGGGCAACCCGGTGACCGCCGCAGCGCCCCAGGCGCGCCGGACGAGGACTCCGAGCAGCCCGGCGGCGAGGGTCATCCCGAGCGCCGAGGAGTACCCGAGAACACGCAGCGTGGCCAGCGGACCCGCGCCCGGGCGCAGCACCGCCAGCGGGAGCACGGCAGCCACCAGCCAGCCCGCTGCCACGGCGGCGGCCGCCTGGCGCGGCCGCCCGCGGACATAGAGGGCCCGGGACAGTAGCGCGATCGCCCCGAAGCCGACCAACCCCGGAGCGTATGCCGCGAGCCCGTCGCCCAGCGCGGCGAGCGAGGCACTGCTCGCATGACCTCCCCCGCGGCGGGCATCGAGCGCGGCAAAGAAGACCTCGACCGACGACGCGGCCGCCACGAGCGCGGTGGCCGCGCCGGCGGTGAGGACGACGATGGCCCGCAGGCCCCGGTCGACGGTCCCGGCCGCCCCTGGTCGGTCGCCACCGTCGAGAACACCCGCCGTCTGCGCGAGCGCCGGGAAGGCCGAGGTGGCGATCGGGACGGCGAGAACGGCATACGGAAGCAGGTAGACGGCCTGGACGTACTGGTAGACCGACTGGGTCCCGCCGTCGCCGCGGTGGTTGGCGACCCAGATGGTCGCGACGACGGCCGCCTGCTGGGCGAGCAGCGCGATGACTCCAGCCCCGGCCAGGCTCATCGAACGCCGCGCGTCACCGGCCGGGAAGCGCCAGGTCGGCCGCCACCGCCACCCGGCCCGCGCGGCGGGAAACACGAGCGGGAGGGACAGCAGGACGACACCGGCGGTCGTGCCCCACGCGAGGACGAGCAGCGCGCCATGGGAGACCGCTCCCGGAGCAGTGGCGCCGTGGACCAGGCCGCCGTAGACGAGGTAGGCGGCGATGACGACGAGGCTGGACAGCAGGGGTGCAACCGCGGCCGCGAGGAAGCGGCGGTGCGCCTGGAGCAGTCCGGCCAGCACGATCCCGACCCCGTAGAGCGGCACCTGGACGGCGAAGATCCGCAGCATCGTGGTCCCTGCGGCGGCGGCTCCGGCCTGACGCGTGTCGACGAGGACCTGCGCCAGCCACGGAGCGGCGATGGCGAGCAGCGCGGCGAGCGGCACGAGCAGCGTGAGGCACCAGGTGAGCAGGGCCGAGGCGGTCCGGTGTGCCCGGTCGGCGTCCCCCCGTCCCAGGTGCCCGGCGATGACGGGCACGGCGACGGCGGCCAGGACTCCCCCGGCCGCCACCTCGTACAGGACGTTCGGCAGGGCGTTGACGCTGTTGTAGATCGAGCCGATGCCGTCGGTGCGGACAGCCTCGCTGAAGACCAGCCACCGGCCGAAGCCCACCACCCGCGCGAGCAGGGTGACGACGGCGATCAGCCCGGCCGCCGCCGCGATCCCGCCAGCCGCGCGGGGATCGCCGGTGGCTGGCGAGGAGTCAGCCACGGCGACCGAGTCGGTCGAGCTCACGAAGGACGGGAGTCGACTCGATGACCTTGGTGAAGCTCACCTTCTCCGAGGCGAGGGTGAGCCCGGCGAGGACGGACAGGGCCGCGAGCCGTCCGGGGAGACCCACCGAACCCACGTATGCCGTGCCGACGAGGGCGCCGGCGGCGTTGGCTCCGGTGTCCCCGAGCATCGTCCGGCCGGCCAGGTCGTCGGGGAGCAGGCCCAGTGCGGTGCCGATCGCTGCCGCGGCCGCCGTCCGGGTGGTGGCGTCCCGGGCGAGGAGCATCGGTGCGCCGGTGAGGACGACGACCTTGAGGGCCCGGCCGGGGCGCAGGTCGAACAGGTTGCCGAGGTTGGCCGCGCCGGCGATGACGGCGCCCCCGACCAGCGTGCTCACGAGCGACGCGTCGGTCCCTCGGTCGGCCACCCAGGCCGCGAGCAGCCCGGTGGCGCCGATGCCGAGGATCTTCAGCGCGCCGGTCGTCACCTCGCCGTGGGCCAGCGCGCCGAGGTGACCCTTGAGGCCCTTGCTGCGGGAGTCACCGGCGAAGTCGTCGACCGCCCCGAACCCGCCCGCGCCCAGGGTCGCGATGACCGGCGCCGGACCCGCGAACACCGCCACGGCGGCGGCCCCGACGACGTATGCCGGCCCCTCGGCCAGGCTGACCCGGAGCCCGGCATGGTTGGTCCGGTCCATCGACACGCCCAGTGGCGAGCGTGCGGCCAGGCGGGCGGTCGTCGCCCCGAGCAGGGCTCCGGCAGCGCCGACGACCACGGTCGGGAGCACGGTCAGCCGCCCTGGAGCACCGGGAACGCCGCACCGGCGTCGGCCCCGAGGCCGTACTGACCGGCCCCGCCGCGCTCCTGCTCGGCCAGGCCGAGGACGATGCTCGCCTGTCCCATCGAGATCCCGGCGTCGTCGACGGTCGACAACGTGGCCTTGAGGTCGCTGTTGGCGCGGGCCGTCGAGACGACGGACACGCCGCTCGTGGGGACGTCTACGCCCACGTTGGACGCGAGCACAGCGCCCTTGCTCCCGGCGTCGAGCGCTGCGGCGAGCGCGACGTACTCCTTGGCCACGGCGAGGTTCTGGGCGTTGGTGCCGTCCGTCACGGGTCCGGAGATCACCACAGCACAGGTGGCCACGGCGGTGAGCTGGTCGGTGTCGACGGACAGCAGCTTGGCGTCACCGAGGACCTTCAGCGCCGCCGAACGCCTGGCCAGGTCCGATGTGGCTTCACTCGTGCCGACGAGGGCGGCGGCAAGCAGCCCGTCGACGGCCTGGCCCCCGGCCGGGGTGGCGGGCTGGATGCCGAGGGCCCGCTGGGCGGTGGTCGCGGCCTGGGCCCGGTGGTCGGCGTTGGCCTTGTCGCTCCACGACGACTTGACCGTCACGGTGGCCCCGATCTTGGCCCCGGCGGCGGCGACCGTCTGCGTCGTCGCCTTGACCACGGCGCCGTCGGCGCCGGGCAGGACCACCAGAGCGACGGTCGCCCCGCCGAGCCGGCCGGCGAGCAGCTGCTTGTTCTCGGCGGTGATGAAGCTGTCGCGGGCGTCGGCGGCCTTGCGGGCATCGCTCAGCTGCCCGTTGAGCGAGCTCTTCTCGCTCGTGAGGCTCTTGATCTGGCCCTCCAGCTGGTCGCCGAGCTGGCCCTTCAGGGGCCCGGCGCCCAGCGCGATGCCCACGGCCAGAGCCAGGAAGATCGAGACGATCGAGACGAGGTGGTAGCGGAAGTCGATCACGTGAAAACCCCTGAGAGAACGGACCACAGATCGTTCCACCGGGAGCCGATCAGCTGGAGGATGCCGCGCCCACCGGGTGTCGCCCAGAGCGCGACGAAGAGGGCGACCAGGGCCGAGAGCAGGAGTCCGACGAGCCACAGGTTGGAGATCCGCGTGCGGTAGAGCCGGCTGACCCCTTTGGCGTCGATCAGCTTGCCGCCGACCCGCAGTCGGGTGAGGAAGGTGCTGGCCATGCCCGACCGACCCTTGTCGAGGAACTCCACGAGGGTCGCGTGGGTGCCGACGGCGACGATGAGGGTCGCGCCCTTGTCGTCCGCCAGCAGCATGGCGACGTCCTCGCTCGTTCCGGTGGCGGGGAAGACGACCGGCTCGATCCCCAGGTCCTGCACCCGTTGCAGGCCGGGCGCCCGGCCGTCCCGGTAGGCGTGGACGACGATCTCCGCCCCCGAGCGCAGGGTCTCGTCGGACACCGAGTCCATGTCGCCGACGATGAGGTCGGGCCGGTGCCCCTCCTCGACGATCGCGTCGGCTCCTCCGTCGACCCCGATGAGGACCGGGCGGTACTCCCGGATGTAGTGGCGCAGCGCCTGGAGGTCTTCCTTGTAGTGGTAGCCGCGGACGACGATCAGGGCGTGCCGCCCCTCGAGGTGGGTCGCGATCTCGGGGACACCGACACCGTCCAGGAGCAGCTCGCGCTCGTTGCGGAGGTACTCCATCGTGTTGGCGGCGAACGCCTCGAGCTGGACGGCCAGTCCGGCGCGGGCATCGGTCATCGCCGTCTGCACCGTCTCAGCGGTCTGCAGCGTGCCGGCCGCGACGACCTGGCCGCCGGCGAGCAGCTCGCCGTCCTCGAGCCGCACATCGGTGCCCTCCTTGAGGGAGCTCATGACGAGCGGCCCGACGGAGTCGAGCAGAGGTATGCCGGCCGCGACGATGATCTCCGGCCCCAGGTTGGGATAGCGGCCGGAGATCGACGGCGCGGCGTTGACCACGGCACGCGGCCGGCAGGCGACGAGGGCCTCGGCGCTCACCTTGTCAAGGTCGATGTGGTCGATGACGGCGATGTCGCCCGGACGCAGCCGCTTGGTGAGGTTCTTGGTCCGGGAGTCGACGCGGGCAGGGCCGTGCACCGCGGCGGGATCAGCACCGTGGGAGCGGGGACGCAGGCGAAGAGGCATTGCCGACCATCGTGCCACGCGTGGCCACTCACCCCCGACGCACATCCACCTCGGTGAGCAGCTCGCGTGCGTGTCTCAGAGCAGTGTCGCTCTGCACCCCTGCCATCATCCGGGCCAGCTCGGCCTCCCGGTCGGCTCCGGTGACCTCGACGACACCGGAGGAGGTGATCAGTCCGTCGCTCGCCTTGGTCACGACGAGGTGCCGATCGGCGTATGCCGCGACCTGCGGCAGGTGGGTGACGACGACGACCTGGGCGTGCCGGGCGAGGGCTGCCAGGCGCGAGCCCACATCGAGTGCGGCGCGACCGCCGATCCCGGCATCGACCTCGTCGAAGACATAGGTGGGGACCAGGCCGGCCTTGTCGGCCGTCACGACCTCGATGGCAAGCATGACCCGCGAGAGCTCACCGCCGCTCGCCGCGCGGGCCACCGACCGCGCCGTGGCCCCGGGGTTGGCGGCGAGCCGGATCTCGACGTCGTCGGCACCATCCCTCGTGGCAGCCGCCCTCGCCTCCACGGAGACGACCACCGCGGCCTTGCCCATCGCCAGGTGGCCCAGCTCGGTGGTCACCGCGGACCCGAGCCGGGACGCGGCGCGCCGACGGGCTGCCGTGAGCGCCCCGGCCGCCGCCGTGAGGTCGACGTCGATCGTGGCCAGCCGGCTCCGCAACACCTCGAGCCGGTCGTCGGTGCCGGCCAGCTCCTCGACGCGGACCGCCGCCTCCTTGGCCCACTGGAGCACGTCGGCCATCGAGGGGCCGTACTTGCGAGCCAACCCCGCGAGCACCGCGCGCCGCTCCTCGACGGCATCGGCGCGCCCGGGGTCGACGTCGATCCCGGCCCGGTAGGTGGCAAGGTCGCCCACGAGGTCACCGACGAGGTGGCCCAGCTCGCCGACCCGGACGGCGAGCTCGGCCAGGGTGGGGTCGTTGCTGCCGGCCTGGGCCAAGGTGGACCTGGCACGCCCGACAGCCTCGACGACCGACAGCGCGCCGGGCTCGGCGGCATACGGGTCGTCGCTGCCGCCGAGCAGCTCCGCCGCTTCGCCGGCTGCAGAGAGCAGGTCGACGGCATGGGTCAGCCGCTCGGACTCGGCGCGGAGGTCGTCCTCCTCTCCCGGACGAGGATCTGCCGTCTCGACCTGGCCGAGACCGAGGGTGAGGAACTCCAGCTCCTGGGCCCGCTCGCGCAGTCGGCCTTCGAGGTCGCCCAGCTCCCGCGCAACGGACTGCCGCTCGGCGAACAGCCCCCGGTGGGTGGCCAGAGTCGTCTGCACGGGCCGGCCCCCGTAGGCGTCGAGCAGCTCGCGGTGCTCGTCGGCGGAGCGCAGCCGCCACTGGTCGGCCTGCCCGTGGACGGCGACGAGGTGCTGACCGATCTCGGCGAGGACACCCACCGGAGCCGACCGACCGCCGATGTGGGCTCTCGAACGCCCCTCCCCGGAGACCGTCCGGACGAGGACCAGCCCGTCCTCGACATCGGCCCCGGCGTCGGCAGCGCGCACCATCGCCGGGTGGTCAGGGGGCAGGTCGACGAGGCCCTCGACGACCGTGCGAGCGGCGCCGTCGCGGACGAGGCCGGCATCGCCCCGTCCCCCGAGGAGGAGCCCGAGGCCGCTGACCACCATCGTCTTGCCGGCACCGGTCTCGCCGGTGAGGACGGTCAGGCCCGCGTGCAGCGGGACGACGGCCTCGTCGATGACGCCGAGGTCGCGCAGACGGATCTCCTGGAGCACGGGCTCAGCCTGTCACTCGGCGGCGACATCGTGCCGGGCGGCGCCCCGCCATCCGGTGACCGGCAGGTGGAACTTGGCGACGAGCCGGTCCGTGAACGGTGCGTTGGTGAGCCGCGCGAGCAGCACCGGCCGGGTCGAACGCACGACCTCGATCCGTGCTCCGAGCGGCAGGTCGGAGCTGCGTCGCCCGTCGCACCACAGGATCCCGGCGGCCTGGGTCTGCGGCACGACCTCGATGGCCAGGTGGGAGTCCGGACCGACGACCAGCGGCCGGGCAAAGAGTGCGTGGGCACTGATCGGGACGAGCAGGATCGCCTCGACGTCGGGCCAGACGACCGGTCCGCCGGCGGAGAAGGCGTATGCCGTGGAGCCGGTCGGAGTCGCGATGACGACCCCGTCGCAGCCCCACGTCGACAGAGGTCGCCCGTCGACCTCGACGGCCACCTCGAGCATCCGCTCGCGCGCAGCCTTCTCCACAGCCGCCTCGTTGAGCGCCCAGGTGCTGTCGACGAGCTCCCCGTCGACCTGCACCGTGACGTCGAGCGTCATCCGCTCCTCGACGGTCCACTCGCGGCGGACGATCTTGTCGACGGTGGCACGCAGGTCCTCACGTTCGGCCTCGGCGAGGAACCCGACGTGGCCGAGGTTGACGCCGAGCACGGGGACGCCGTGGTCGCGAGCCAGCTCGGCCCCGCGCAGGATCGTGCCGTCGCCACCCAGGACCACGACCAGCTCGCAGCCGGCCACCGGGCTGTCCGGCAGGGCGCCCACGCTCCGTGCCCCGGCATCGGGCAGTCCGTGGTCGGAGTCGATACCGACGACCTCGATGCCGGCGGCGACGAAGGCCGCCGTCACCTGCCGGGCGATCTCATGGGCCTCGGCGCGACGGGGGTGGGAGAGCAGGAGGATGCGGCGCGGGGCTGGCGCTCCGGCGGTGTCGGTCACAAGGCTCCGTCCAGGGACAGTCGGTCTGCGGTGGCGACTACAGCCTCCCATCCCATCCCCTCCTCGGTGCGACGGGTCAACCAGAGCAGGTACTCGATGTTTCCGGTCGATCCGGCGAGCGGGCTGCGGGACAGCCCGAGCGGCGTCAGACCGGCATCGGTGGCCGAACGCGCGACCTCGGTGACCGCCCAGGCCCGGTCCGCCGCCCGCCGGACCAGGCCGTTCTTGCCGAGCCGCTCGCGGCCGACCTCGAACTGTGGCTTGACGAGCACGAGCGCGTCGGCCGCTTCGGTCATCAGGCCGGCGATCTCCGGCAGCACGAGGGTCAGCGAGATGAAGCTGAGGTCGGCCACCACCAGGTCGACCGGTCCGCCGATCCGGTCCGCGGTGAGCCCCCGCACGGTGACGCCACTGCACTCGGTGACCCGGGGGTCGGTCGCGAGGGCCGCGACGAGCTGACCGTGGCCGACGTCGATGGCCACGACGTGGTCGGCACCCTCGTGGAGCAGTACCTCGGTGAAGCCCCCCGTGGACGCACCCACGTCGGCGCAGCGTTTGCCGGCCGCGGACAGCCCGCGTGGCCCGAACGCCGCGAAGGCGCCGACCAGCTTGGCGGCGGCCCGGCTCACCCACGTGGGCCCCGCCTCCCGGACCTGCACCGAGGCACCGGGCGGCACGGCATACGACGGTTTCGTCACGTCCCGGCCGGCCACGCTGACCAGGCCGGCCTCGATGAGCTCACGGGCGTGCCCACGGGACCGGGCCAGGCCGCGCCGGACGAGGTCGACGTCGAGCCGGTCGCTCACCCGCCGAGGTCGGCCAGACGCGAGCGCAGGGTCTGGTCGAGCCGCTCCCCCGCCTCGAGCTGTGCCCCGAGGTCGCCGGGGTCGGTCGCGGCCAGGTCCGAGAGGGCTGCGTCGATGACCAGGTCGCCGGTCTCGGGCGGGTCGGCCGGGCCGGAGCCCGTGGACGGGACGGCATCGGTGGGCGCGTCCGGCTCCCCCACGGCCGAGGGTGCGGAGTCGGTCACGCGCCGGTCGCCTTCTGGGTGACCGCCTTGGCGGGAGCCTTCTTGGCCGGAGTCTTCTTGGCCGGTGCGGCTGCCTTGGCGGGTGCGGCCTTGGCCGTCCCTGCCTTCTTGGCCGGAGCCTTCTTCGCCGGGGCCGCCTTGACCGGTTCCGCCGCCGGTGCGGGCTCGGCCGCGGCAGCGAAGCTGCGCCGTGCGGGTCGCTTGCGGGCCGGGGCTGCAGGAGTGCTCGGCGCAGCCACGTCGGGCGTCGCGGCCGGCGCGTCGGTGCTCACCTCGGGCTCCGGTCCGGCGCCGCCGGGCACCAGGCCGCGCAGCCGGTTCGTGAGCTCCTCGACCTGGCCGAGCACGGCGGCCGTGGTCGCCTTGGCGGCATCGAGGTCGACGACGCGGGCCAGGTCGGCACGGGCCATGGCCGACTCGACCTCGGACCGGACGAGGGCTGCGATCTGGGCCCGGTTGGCCTCGGCGGCCTGGAGGATCTCCTGGCTCACCGACTGCACCTGCTTGGCCAGCTTCTTCTTGCCGAGCTGGTCCTCGAGGCCGGCCAGGCTGATCAGGTCGCGGGCGGCCTGGTTGGCCCGGGCGGTGGTGAGTTCGCCCAACCCGGACACCAGCTGGACCAGACCGCGAAGGGAATCCTTGGACATGGGTGCTCCTCGTGCTCGCGCGGGCCACGGCGACCCGGTTGCGAGCCCACGTTAGTCGTCGGCGAGCAGCCCGGCCACGATCCGGGCGGCGCCCGCCCCGTCGATGCGGCCCGCGTCCTGGGCCTCGTATGCCGCGTGCAACCGGTTGGTGAGGCCCTGCGCCAAGGTTCCTTCTGCCGACCCCGCCCAGGCACCGCCGACGATGCGGCCGCGGTCGTCACCACAGACCCAGTCCTCACCGTCACGGCTGGGTCGCGGCAGATCCTCGTGCAGGCTCCGCAGGTCCGGTGCGAGGTAGGTCGCCCGGCTGTGCGGGTCGGCTGCCGCCGCCTGCTCGGCCGTACTGACCCCGGTGAGGACGAGCAGGGAGTCCATACCGGCGGCGACAGCGCCTTCGATGTCGGTGTCGAGCCGGTCGCCGATGGCCAGGATGTCCTTCGGCTCCTGCTTCAGACGATGTGCGCAAAGGATGTAGAGCGCGGCGAACGGCTTCCCGACGACCTCGTCGGGTCCGCGTCCGCACGCGGTGCGGACGGCGGCCACGAGCGAGCCGTTGCCCGGAGCGATGCCGCGGTCCGTCGGCAACGTGAGGTCGGGGTTGGTCGCGACCCAGCGGGCGCCGCGCTGCACGGCATACGCCGCCTCGCCCAGCATGGCCACCGTCACGTCGAGGCCGTAGCCCTGCAGGACGCCGGCGACGTCGCGGTACTCACCCGGGTGCAGCACGTGCAGTCCCGCCTCGGCCAGCGCCAGGGCCACACCCGGGCCGCCGACCGCGAGGACCGAGGCGCCCGTGCCGAGGGACTCCCGCAGCGCAGCCGCACCCGCCTGGGAGCTGGTGGCGACGTCGTCCGGGCCGGCGTCGATCCCGAGCTCGCGCAGGTGCTCGGCGACGTCCTCCGGCGGACGGCTCGCATTGTTGGTGGCGTACTGGATCGGGCCGCCGGCGGCGGTCAGTGCCTCGGCGGCGTGGTCCACCGGGGCCGGCCCGCGGTACACAACTCCGTCCAGGTCGCAGACGAAGGCGGCGTATGCCGCGGCCAGGGTCGGGTGCTTCGTCATCGGTACCTCAGTCCTCGGGGCGGGCGGGCAGGTCGTCGTCGTCACCGTCGAGCAGGTCGGTGACAGCTACGCCGTCGAGTTCCTCGAGACGCTCGGCAGCGTCGGTCGTCAGGTCGACATCGGCGAGGGCGGCACGAGCAAACCACTCTCGTGCACCGGCGAGGTCGCCGAGTGTAGCGAGTGTGTCGGCATAGGCATAGGCGAGACGGGCACCGGCCTGGCCCAGCTTCTTGCGACGCAGGGCCGGGATCTGCAGAGCAATGAGCGCGGCGTCGGTCTGGCCGAGGTCGCGGCGGATACCGGCGACGACGATCGCGAGCTCGATCCGCTCGTCCTCAGCGAGCTGCTTGGCCTCCGGGGAAGCGGCCAGGTCGAGCGCGCGGTCATGCCGGCCCAGACCCCGCTCGCAGTCGACCATCAGGGGCAGCAGGTGGGAGGACCCAGAGAGCCGCCGCACCGTGCGGAACTCGGTGAGCGCGCGGGCGAAGTCGCCCTGACGGTAGGCAACCATCCCCAGTGCCTCCCGGGCCGCCGGCACGCGTCCGGCCCGGCGGACGGCAGTCTCGGCGTGCGCCAGGGCGGAGTCGACGTCGTCCTCGGCGAGCAGCAGGGCCACCATGACGAGGTGCTGCGCCACGCCGTCGGCGTTCTCGATGCTGAGCGTCCGGAGCTGCGTGCGCACGTCACGGTCGAGCTCCTTGCCGGTGACACCCTCGGCGATCCTCGGCTCCGGCAGCCGCGGCCCCTTGGGGGTCAGCCGGCTTCCGCCACGCCGTTCGCTGTTGTCGAAGTCTCCCGCCCCACGGCCCACACCACCGCGCGCGGGCCGTCCACCGGCACCGCCACGAGCCGGGCGCGCGCCCCCGGCGCCACCACGCCGATCATCATCGCGGGCGGCCCCGTAGGAGCGCCCACCGCCGCTCCCTTGTGCGCCACCTTGACCACCGCCGCCAGTACGGCCCGACGAGCCGTCACGGCCACCGCTTGGACTGGGTCCGGAGCTGCGCCCCTGGCCCGGGCGGCCACCCCGGCCCTGCCCGCCACGGGAGTCGCCCTGGCCTCGGTAGTCACTCACGATGTCTCGCTCTCTCGATGCAGGCGGCAAACGCCTGGTCCTGGACACTGGCGCTGAGCCCAAGTGTACGAACACCACGCCTGAGCCGCTGATGACGAACAAACCCGGAAACCAAAAGTGGCCCGCCCCATTGGGGCAGGCCACTTTTGAAAGTATGTCCGGCTGCGTCCTACTCTCCCACACCGTCACCAGTGCAGTACCATCGGCGCTGAAGGGCTTAGCTTCCGGGTTCGGAATGGAGCCGGGCGTTTCCCCTTCGCTATGACAGCCGAAACTCTATGGAGATTTCAATCG
>JAJPIW010000079.1 GCA_021324575.1 Intrasporangiaceae bacterium
CCTCGCGGCGCTGACCGAGATCCTGATGGGCAACATCACCGGCACCTTCCACCTCCACCTCGGTGTCCCGATCAGCCTCTTCGGAGGAAACGACGCCGACCCGCACGAGCCCGACGACGACGACCCCCGCACCGACACCCCGGCCACCAACCACCAGGACCACCAGCAGGCCAACGGCGGTGACCCGGCCTCCGGCGATGGCTCCACCAATGACGGCGGCGACCCGGGCGAGGGCGAGCTGGTCGGGGACGAGCCGGGCGAGGTTGACCAGAGCGGCGGCGAGTCACGCGGCGACGGCACGAGCCCAGGCCCGTCGCCGACATGCGAAATATCCCAGGGGCGCCGCTCCGGTGAACCCACCCGAAACGGCAACCGACCACCCGCGGCCGGTGAGTCGGCACGCTCGGGCGGAGCCTGCTTCGGGCTGGCCTTCCCCACCGCCGCCGACCGTGACCCGCTCACCCCCGGGGACCCCGACGACCTGATCCCAGTCACCGGGTTCGGCACCGCCGGCACCGTGCACCTACGTCGAGCCTTCCTCGAGCACCTACTCCAGGCCGCCAACCACGGAGCGGCACCACCACACCAGTCGGGACAGACACCACCCAGGTTCACCGTCACCCGGGACGTCATCGGCTGCCACGACGACACCGGCGCCTACCTGACCGGCACCACCGACCTACACCACTGGCTCAACCTGCCCGACCCCACCGGTCAGCCGCCCCCGACGCCACCACGCACCGAGGCCTACCGACCCACCACCGCCCTCCGCCGACTGCTCACCGCCCGCGACGGCCGCTGCCGCTTCCCGCACTGCCAGGCCGCCGCCCGGTTCGCCGACGTCGACCACGTCCAAGCCTGGCCCGCGGGTGCCACCGAGCTCGCCGACCTGGCCCTGCTCTGCCGGCGTCACCACCGGATCAAACAACGCCACCGCTGGCAGGTCCGGATCCGCCCCGACGCCACCCTGGAATGGACCACCCCCACCGGACACGTCCGGACCACTCACCCCATCGACCACCTCGAACCCACCCGTCAACAAACGGCCCCCGACACGGTCGGCAAGGGCGACAAGGGCAGCGGAACCGGCCGATTCGGCGATCCACTCCTGCCCCCGACACCACCAGCCCAACAGCTCCCAGCACAGCCGCCCAGACCGCGACCCAGCACCGGGAGTCACCCGGACGGCGACTTCGGCTGGCTCCACGACCTCTACGCTCACGACGCCACCCACACCCAGCCCCGGGCCCTGCGCCATATCTCGATCAGATACGACGAGCTCGAACGATGCGCAGCCCGACAACGCGTCGCCGAGGCCGACGCTGACGCCGAACGCCTCAACGCCCAACGGGCAGCCGAACGCGCCGCCCGCGACGCCGAACCACCACCCTTCTGAGCCGTCCGGACAGAACCCCCGCCACGGCTCGAGCGCCAGGGCACGGCGGGCTCGGCGCTCGTGACTGGGGGCGAGGCCGGGCACAGCCCCTGCCGGTCTAGCCCACCGCGCGCTCGGTGACGTCGAGCCACGGGTGCGAGCGCTCGCCCTCGACGGCCCCGTCGGGACGGGCCCGTCCGAGCTGGGCCACAAGTGCGTCGTACGCCGCGGCCCGCTCGGTGGGCGTCGTGTGGCTGGACCGCACGAACGCGAGCAGGCGCTCCGCCTCGGCCAAGGCCAGGACCTCGTCCCCGGACAGGTTGTCGGTGGCCAGGCGTCGCGCGTTGTCCTCCGCAGCGGCCAGCGCGACTGCGAAGTCCGCGACCGAACGCCCGTAGTCGGTGGCCAGCACGTCGACGACACGACCGACAGGCATGTGGGTCCGCAGTGAGTCGCAGCGCATCATCGCCCGCCACGCGGCCGCCGTCTCCGGGACCGAGTGGTCGCGCATGGCCGGGAGGTTGGCCGCCAGGTCGAGGTTGCGCTCATAGTCCAGCAGCCGTCGCGTGAGCATCCGGTCGTGCTCGACGAGCGACCCCCAGTCACGCGGGAAGGCGGCCAGGTGCGGCATACGACGCATCCGCCGCACCGATCCGGCGGTCCCGACCGGCACGAGCGACACAACTGTGGCGACGCCGTGCTCGGCCGCCTCGCGGATCGGCCGGGTCACCCGCTCGCGCACCAGGGCCATCGACCCATAGACCAGCGTGAGCCCGGCCAGGACCGACAACCGCCACACCCAGGCGGCGACCGCCCCGAACGCACCCTCGACACCCGTGGAAGGCTGGACATCGAGGAGCAGGTGGGACGGCACCTCCGGCAGGAGGAGCAGCAACCCGCCACCGACCGCCATGACGACGCCGGACCGCCGCGCCGAGACACCAACGGCACGGTCCTTGACCCGGAAGCGACCGCGCAGGTAGCGCAGCCATCCCCAGGTGACCAGGCCGCCACCGGCCATCGCCACGAACATCGTCAGGAGCGTCGACACGCGCTTCCTCCTCACTCACCGGACCCGCCACAGCACTGGCGGGACGTATGCCGGGCACCTCACCCCCCGACCCCGGCCCACCAGAGGGGCGGCGAGCCGTTGGACGAAGGGGACCCGGCATACGTCCCATTCTGCGCAACGACCGACCTTGGCGCATCGTCCCCGGTGAATGGCACGCTGGACCGATGGACCTCGACAGCGGTGCCGGCCTCCTGCACCGGCTCACCTCCTACGGCACGGACCGTGAATGGGACGTCCCCGCCGACGACCCGCGGGTCCGGCAGGACTTCGTCCCGATGGACAGGTCGGCCCGGCCACCGTTTCTCAAGGCGTATGCCGCGGACCTGCCGACCGTCGACCTCCCGCGCGACCTGCCCGACCCGGGCGTGCCGGCCACCGACGCGCTCGCGGGGGTCCCCGCGCGTGCCCAGCCGCTCGACGCGGCGCAGCTCGGCCGGCTCCTCTACCTGTGCGCGGGTGTGGTGCGACGACGGGAGGTTCGGGACGGGGTGACCTGGCTGTTCCGCGCGGCGGGGTCGGCCGGCGGACTGTTCCCGCTCGAGGTCTACGTGAGCGCTGTCGGTGTCGACGGCGTCCCGGACGGGGTCCACTGGTACGACGGCGAGCACCACCAGCTCCGCCTCGTCGGACCGCCGGCGGAGGGCGAAACCACGACGATCGTCGTCACCGGAGTCCCAGGGCGAACCGGCTGGAAGTACGCCGAGCGCGGCTGGCGGCACGTCCACTGGGACGCGGGAACAATGCTCTCCCAGCTCCTCGCTGCTGCAGCGAGCGCCGGTCTCGACCCGCGGCTGAGGACGCTGTTCCCCGACGCCCAGGTCTCACGCCTGGTCGGGGCCGACGGTGTTCGAGAGCTTCCCGTGGCCCTGGTGAGCCTCGGCGACGGCGCGCCGGCCATCACGGCGACCGGCGATGCGGCGCACGGAGAGCTCACGCCACTCGAGTTCCCGCTCGTCACGGCCGCCCAACGGGCCGGTGACCGTGACACGCTGGGCGACCCCTGGCCCGACGGCGACCCGCTGCCGGACGTGCCCGCGGCCGCTTCCGTGGATGAGGTGATCCTGCGTCGAGGCTCGCAGCGGCTCATGGACCGCTCCCGGACCCTGCCCCGAGCCGCCCTCGAGTGGCCGATGCGTGCGGCCCTCCGTGGGATCGACGTCCCCCACTGGGTCGTCGTCCACGGCGTCGACGGTGTCGAGCCGGGCGTCTACCGGTGGCCCGACCTCGCCACCCCGATCCGGACCGGTGACCTGCGCGACGAGCTCGACCGGATCTGCCTGGGCCAGACGCTCGGCGCCGACGCGGCATACGTCGTCATCGGCGCGACGAGCGCGGCACATCTGGACGACCGCTCCTACCGTGACGCCCAGCTCGCAGCCGGCATCGTCGAGGGGAGACTGCACCTCGCGGCCTACGCGTTGGGCGCGAGCGCGACGGGGATGACCTTCCTCGACACCGAGGTTCCGGGCCTGATCGGCCAAGGCCCCGACGACACGGTCACGTTGCTCTTCACCTGCGTCGGCGTCCCGGAGTACCGGTCACGCAAGGGAGGGCTCCCGGGCCGGCCGACGACGGTGGCGGGGAAGATGCGGGAGCGGTTCAGCTCCTGAGCCCGCGGGCGGCCGGGGTCACTCCCACTCGATGGTTCCCGGCGGCTTGCTCGTGACATCGAGGACGACCCGGTTGATCTCGCGGACCTCGTTGGTGATCCGGGTGGAGATCTTGGCGAGCACGTCGTAGGGGATGCGCGTCCAGTCGGCCGTCATGGCGTCCTCGGAGGACACCGGTCGCAGCACAACGGGGTGGCCGTAGGTGCGCCCGTCGCCCTGGACGCCCACCGACCGTACGTCGGCGAGGAGTACGACGGGGAACTGCCAGATGTCGCGATCCAGGCCTGCCTTGGTCAGCTCCTCGCGGGCGATCGCGTCGGCCTCGCGCAGGATGTCGAGGCGCTC
>JAJPIW010000062.1 GCA_021324575.1 Intrasporangiaceae bacterium
CGTTGAACCCGAGCAGGTCCGGGGACCCGATAAATTTGCGGCGGTCGGGGGGGGGGGGACGAGGGGGTGCGAGGGAGGCGGCGGCGGGGGCGGCGGCAACGGCGGCAACGGCGGCGACTGCGTAGCGTGGGGGCCGTGACCAGCCAGCCCCGTCGGGCCCTCATCCTCGTCGACATCCAGAACGACTTCTGCGAGGGCGGCAGCCTTCCCGTCCCCGGCGGCGCTGACGTCGCCGCGAGGGTGGCGGACCACGTTGCGGCACAAGGACGCTCGTATGCCGCGGTCGTCGCCACCGCCGACTGGCACCAGGACCCGGGCGACCACTTCGGCGACCCGCCGGACTACGTCGACTCCTGGCCCGTGCACTGCGTGGTCGGCACCGACGGTGCCCTGTTCCACCCCAACGTCACTCCGGCCCTCGGGCACGTCGACGCGATCTTCCGCAAGGGCCTGCACGCGGCCGCCTACAGCGGTTTCGAGGGCTCGACGGCGACCGACGGCCAGCAGGAGGGGCTGGCGGACTGGTTGCGGGACAAGGGAGTCGAGGCCGTCGACGTCGTCGGGATCGCCACCGACCACTGTGTCCGCGCGACTGCACTGGACGCCAGCGCCAACGGCTTCGCCACCCGCGTACTGCTCGACCTCACCGCGGGCGTGGCTCCGGAGACGACCGCCGCGGCCCTGGCGCAGCTGCGTGACGCCGGGGTGGAGATCACGCGCCAGGCATAGGGGCCCCGTCCGCACGGTGACACCGGTTCTCACAGCCACCCCACCACGCCGGTGAGGAACAGGTTACGGGGGCTTAACGGCATACGGGCTGGTCGTGAAACACCACGCGACCAACCTTCAGGGCAACGCCAGCACCAGGACTGGCTCCCGAGAAGGAGACCCGCTCATGTCCGCTCCGGCCCGCGTGACGGATACCGCCGTCGCTTCCCCGATCCACCGCTCGGGCCGGTGGATCGAGAACTGGAACCCCGAGGACGCCACCTTCTGGCGTGACGGCGGTCGCGTCATCGCCCGACGCAACCTGACCTTCTCGATCTTCGCCGAGTTCCTCGGCTTCTGCGTCTGGGCGCTGTGGAGCGTCGTCGTGCCGCTCATGCCGGCCGCGGGCTTCAAGATCAACCTGGACCAGCAGTTCTGGCTGATCGCCCTCCCCAGCCTGGTCGGAGCGACCCTGCGCCTCCCCTACACCTTCGCGGTGCCCCGCTTCGGGGGCCGCAACTGGACGGTCATCTCCTCCCTCCTGCTCCTCCTCCCGGCCGGGGCCCTGGCGGTGATCATGACGCGCCCGGACACGTCGTTCGGGGTGCTGTTGCTCTGTGCGGCGCTCGCCGGGTTCGGCGGTGGCAACTTCGCCTCCTCGATGACGAACATCTCCTTCTTCTACCCCGAGGCGGAGAAGGGCAAGGCGCTGGGGCTGAACGCCGCCGGAGGCAACCTCGGCACCGGCGTCGTCCAGATGATCGTCCCGGCCGTCATCGCGATCGGTGCCGGCACGCACCTGGACCGGGCCGGGCTCATGTTCATCCCGCTCGCCCTGATCGCTGCCCTGCTCGCCTGGCGCGGGATGGACAACCTGTCCGGTGTGAAAGCCGACTACAAGGCATTCGCCGCGGCGACACACAACCCGCACACCTGGGTCATCTCGTTCCTCTACATCGGGACGTTCGGCTCCTTCATCGGGTATGCCGGTGCCTTCCCCACCCTGCTGAAGACCCAGTTCGCCGGTCACCCGGCCTGGTTCGCGTTCCTGGGCGCCCTCGTGGGTGCCCTCACCCGCCCGCTCGGCGGCATCGTGGCCGACCGGCTCGGCGGCGCCCGGATCACCATCGCCTCGTTCGGCATCCTCACCCTCGGGGCGTTGGGCGCCGTGGCCGGCATCAAGCAGCACAGCTTCGGCCTCTTCTTCGCCTCGTTCATGGTGCTGTTCCTCGGGGCCGGCATCGGCAACGGCGCGACCTACCGGATGATCCCGGCCGTGTTCCGGGCGGGGACCGACGGCGACCCCGCCCGGCTGGCCGTGGCCCGCAAGGCCGCAGCCGGCTGCATCGGCATCGCCGGTGCTGTCGGTGCCTACGGCGGCTTCTTCATCCCGCGGGGCTTCGCGATGGCCAAGTCCCACTACGGGTCGCTCGTGCCGGCCCTGTGGGTCTTCACGGTCGCCTACGTCGTCATGGGCGTCCTCACGTATGCCGTGTACCAGCGGCGCCGCGGCGCCCTGGCCACCGAGTCGATCTGAGGACCGCCACCGTGAGCACTGCCACCCACTGCCCGTACTGCGCCCTGCAGTGCGCCCAGTCCCTCACCCCGAGCGCCCCCGGGGGCCGAGGAGTGCAGGTCGAGGGCCGGGACTTCCCCACGAACCGCGGGGGGTTGTGCCAGAAGGGCTGGACCAGTGGTGCCGTGCTCACGGCGGCCGACCGGCTGACCGCACCCCTCATGCGCAGTGACGACGGAGAGCTGCACCCGGTGACGTGGGAGGTCGCCCTCGACCACGTGGCTGCTCGGCTCGCCGAGATCCGGGCCGAGAGCGGTGCCGACGCCGTCGCGGTCTTCGGCGGCGGGGGCCTCACGAACGAAAAGGCCTACCAGCTGGGCAAGTTCGCCAGAGTCGCGCTGGGGACGGCCAACATCGACTACAACGGACGCTTCTGCATGAGCAGTGCCGCAGCTGCCGCCAACCGGTCCCTGGGCCTGGACCGTGGCCTCCCCTTCCCGCTCACCGACCTCGCCGGCGCGGACGCGGTCCTGCTCCTCGGGAGCAACCTCTCCGAGACCATGCCACCCGCGGTGGCACACCTGGCCGACGTGCGGGAGCGGGGCGGCCTGATCGTCGTCGACCCACGCCGCAGCGCCACGGCCGAGCTCACCGTGGACCGGGCCGGGCTGCACCTCCAGCCCGTCCCGGGCACCGACCTGGCCGTCCTGCTCACCCTCCTCCACGTCGTCATCGCCGAGGGGCTGGCCGACACGGCATACGTCCAGGAGCGGACCACCGGCTGGGAGGCGGTCACCCGGTCGGTGGCGGCGTGGTGGCCCGAGCGCGGCGAGCAGGTGACCGGTGTCGCGGCCGGCACGCTGCGCCGAGTGGCACGCCGACTGGCCGCAGCCAGCCCGTCCCGGGGCGGGCGCGGCGCCTACGTCCTCACCGGCCGCGGCGTCGAGCAGTCCAGCCAGGGGACCGACACGGTCACGGCTGCCATCAACCTGGCCCTCGCGCTCGGGCTGGTCGGCCGGGAGGGCAGCGGCTACGGGGCGGTCACCGGCCAGGGCAACGGGCAGGGCGGGCGCGAGCACGGCCAGAAGTCCGACCAGCTGCCGGGCTACCGGATGATCGACGACCCTGCCGCGCGCGCGCAGGTCGCCGCGGTCTGGGGGGTTGACCCGGTCAGCCTCCCGGGCAAGGGCAAGCCGGCTGTCCAGCTGCTCGCCTCCCTGGGCACGCCCGGAGGGCCGCGGGCGCTCCTCGTCCACGGGTCCAACCTCGTCGTCAGTGCCCCCGACGCGACCGCTGTCGAGGAGCGGCTGCGTTCCCTGGACCTGCTCGTCGTCTGCGACGTCGTCCCCTCCGAGACCGTGCTGCTGGCCGACGTCGTCCTCCCGGTCACCCAGTGGGCCGAGGAGGAGGGGACGATGACCTCGCTCGAAGGGCGGGTCATCAGGCGCCGCAAGGCGGTCGACCCGCCCGAGGAGGTGCGGTCCGAGCTGTGGATCTGGTCCGAGCTGGCGCAGCGGCTCGGCGCCTCGGGCGTCTGGAGCACCGAGCCGGCGACCGTCTTCGACGAGCTGGCGCTCGCCAGCGCGGGCGGTCGGGCCGACTACGGCGGAGTGAGCCACGCGCGACTGGACACCGGCGAGGCGGTCTACTGGCCCTGTCCCGCACCCGTCGACGGCACCATCCATCCCGGGACGCCGAGACCCTTCCTCGACACCTTCCCCACCGTCGACGGGCTCGCCCGGTTCGTCCCGGTGCGGCACCGCGGCCCCGCGGAGGCGCTCCACCCCGCCACCCAGGTGCACCTCGTGACCGGTCGGGTCCTGCAGCACTACCAGTCCGGCGCCCAGACCCGTCGTGTCGCCGAGCTGGTGGCCGCCCAGCCCGAGCCGTTCGTGGAGATCCACCCCCTGCTCGCCCGCCGCCTCGGCGTCGAGGACGGTATGCCGGTCCGCCTCACCTCCGCGCGGGGAGACGTCGTGGCCCGGGCCAGGCTCACGCAGGACATCCGTCCCGACACGGTCTTCATGCCGTTCCACTGGAGCGGCGCGGGCAGCGTCAACCGGGTCACCAACGACGCCACCGACCCGGTCTCGGGGATGCCCGAGTTCAAGGTGTGCGCCGTCGAGCTGGCCCCCGCCGTCCAGGGCCGGAGCGTCGCGTGACCCGGCTCGTCGTGGTCGGCCACGGCATGGTGGGCTCGCGTTTCGTCGAGGACCTCCTGGACCGGGACGTGGCCCAGCGCTACCGCATCACCGTCCTCGGTGCCGAGGACTGTGAGCCCTACAACCGGGTGCTCCTCTCCGAGGTCCTCGCCGGGAGCCACAGCCTCGGCAGCATCTTCCTGCCCACGCCGGACGACCCAAGGCTCCTGGTGCACCAGGGCATGACCGCCCGAGCGATCGACCGGCAGGACCGCGTCGTCGTCGCCGATGACGGGTCCCGGCACCGCTACGACCAGCTCGTCCTCGCCACGGGCGCGTCGGCGCGGATCCCCGGCCTCCCCGGGCTGGGGCCCGAGGGCGGTGACCTACCCCGCGGCGTCCACGCGCTACGGACCGTCGATGACGCCCGGGCCCTTCTCGCCGCCACTCTCAACAGCCCCCGGGCGGTCGTCCTCGGCGCGGGAGTCCTCGGCCTCGAGGCCGCCGCCGCCCTGGTGGGACGGGGCATCGACGTGACGGTCGTCCATCCGGCCCCGGCGCTCATGGAACGGCAGCTCGACGGCACGGCCAGCACCGTCGTCACCCGGGCCATGGACGACCTCGGTATGCACCACCGGGTCGGCGTGGGGGCGGCCGCCGTGCTCACGCGGGACGGCGCGGTGATCGGGGTCCGCCTCACCGACGGGTCGGTGATCGAGGCCGGCCTGCTGCTGCTGTCGACCGGCACGGTCGCCAACACCTCGCTCGCCGCGGCAGCGGCCCTGCCGGTGGACCGCGGCATCGTGGTCGGCCACGACCTGGCCTGCGTCACAGACCCCCGGATCTTCGCCATCGGCGACTGCGCCCAGCCGCCCAGCGGTGCCACCGGACTCGTGGCCCAGGGCTGGGACCAGGCCCGACAGCTCGCGACCGCGCTCACCGCCGCCGCCCTGCGCCTGCCCCCACCGCGTCGCGACAGCGCCGAGCCCATGACCGACGTGGTCCGGCTCAAGGCCCGCGGCCTGGACGTCGTGACGATGGGCGTCTGCGGCTCGGCCAGGGACAAGGACCCGACCCATCGCACGCTGCGCCTCAGCGACCCCGACGCCGGCCGCCACGTCGAGGTCGTCGTGGCCGGTGGCGTCCTCGTGGGCGCGACCTGCATCGGCGCCGGCCAGGTCGCCGCCGACCTGGTCTCGGCGTACACGCGCCGGATCCCCGTCCCCGACGACCCGGCATACGTGCTGCTCCCCGCCCTCGCGGCGGGAGCGGCCCTGCACGGGAGCGACCCGCTGAACCTTCCTCCCGAGGCGACCGTGTGCCGCTGCAACGGGGTGAGCCGCGGTGTCATCGACGACGCGGTGGCGGCTGGCGCGACCAGCGTCGACGCGGTCGCCGCTGCGACGAGGGCGACCACCGGGTGCGGCAGCTGCCGCGACGACGTCTGCGCGCTGCTGGCCTCACGGGCGACCGACGAGGTCCGTGAACCACTCGTAACGGCAGGGAAACACACGATCCACGACCACGAAACGGCAGGTTCCTAACGTGACAACCGTGACCCGGACCAGAGACCGCACCCCCGACACGACGGGCAGGAAGCGCCTCGTCGTCGTCGGAGGCGGCATGGCTGCCCGACGCCTCATCGACGCCCTCCGAGCCCGCGACGAGCGGGACGAGTGGGCCGTCACCCTGCTCTGTGAGGAGACGCGGGCGCCGTACGACCGGGTCGCGCTCACCTCCTACTTCACCGGCCGCGACCCCGACGCCCTCGCGCTCGGCGACCAGGGGGTCTGGGACGACCCACTCGTCACGATCCGGCGCGGCGTCGCCGCCACCGCCGTCGACCGCCATGCGCAGACCGTCACCACCTCCGCCGGTACCACCCTCGGCTACGACGCACTCGTCCTCGCGACCGGCTCGTATGCCGCGGTGCCTCCGGTTCCCGGCAAGGACCTGCGCGGTGCCTTCGTCTACCGCACCATCGACGACGTCGCCGACCTGCGCACCTACGTCGAGACGCTGCGCAGGGAGACCGACCGCCCGCTGCGCGGAGCCGTCGTCGGCGGCGGCCTGCTCGGCCTCGAGGCAGCCGGTGCGCTGCAGGCCCTCGCGGTCGAGAGCACGGTCGTGGAGTTCGCACCCCGCCTGATGCCGCTCCAGGTCGACGAGGGCGGCGGCGAGGCGCTGCGCCGGCTCATCGAGGGCCTCGGGGTCACCGTCCGCACGAGCACCGCGACGGCCAAGATCTCCGGCACCCGTGGCCGGGTCGCCCGGATGGTGTTCGCCGAGGGACCGGCCCTGCCGATCGACGTCGTCATCTTCGCCGTGGGCGTCCGACCCCGCGACGAGCTGGCCCGCGACTGCGGTCTCCCGGTCGGCGAGCGGGGTGGTGTGATCGTCGACGACGCCTGTGCCACAAGCGATCCCAACATCTGGGCGATCGGCGAGGTCGCCAACATCGGCGGCCGGTGCCTCGGCCTCGTAGCCCCGGCCTACACGATGGCCGAGATCGTCGCTGACCGGCTGCTCGGCGGCGAAGGCACCTTCCCCGGTGCCGACCTCTCCACCAAGCTCAAGCTGCTCGGCGTCGACGTGGCCAGCTTCGGCGACGCCTTCGCCACCGAGCCCGGCGCCCTCGAGGTCGTCATCTCCGACCCGGTCGGCGGCGTCTACAAGAAGCTCGTCATGAGCGACGACGCGCGCACCCTGCGCGGCGGCATCCTCGTCGGCGACGCGAGCGCGTATGCCGCGCTCCGGCCGATGGTGGGTCGGCCGCTCGGTGGCGACCCCGCGGCATACCTCCTGCCCGAGGGCGCGGCCGCAGCCCCGATGGGAGACCTGCCCGACGACGCCGCTGTCTGCTCGTGCAACAACGTGACCGCCGGCACGATCCGCTGCGCGGTCGCCGACAAGGGCTGCACGGACGTCGCCGGGGTCAAGGCCTGCACCCTCGCCGGGACCAGCTGCGGCTCCTGCGTCCCACTCGTCAAGAAGCTCGTGACCACCGAGCTGGAGAAGGCCGGCGTCACGGTGAGCAACGCGCTGTGCGAGCACTTCGACCTGTCCCGCGCCGAGCTGTTCGACGTCGTCCGGGTGCAGGGGCTCACGACGTTCAGCGCGATCATCGACCGGCACGGGCGCGGCCGGGGCTGCGACATCTGCAAGCCGGTCGTCGCCTCGATCCTCGCCTCGCTCGACCTCGGCCACGTCCTCGCCGGTGAGCAGGCCACCCTCCAGGACACCAACGACCACGTGCTCGCCAACCTCCAGAAGGACGGCTCCTACTCGGTCGTCCCGCGCATCCCCGGCGGCGAGGTGACGCCCGAGGGGCTCATCGCCATCGGTCAGGTGGCCCAGGACTTCGGGCTGTACACCAAGATCACCGGCGGCCAGCGGATCGACCTGTTCGGGGCCCGGATCGAGCAGCTGCCGGCGATCTGGAGCCGGCTCATCAACGCTGGCTTCGAGTCCGGCCACGCCTACGGCAAGGCACTGCGGACCGTGAAGTCATGCGTGGGCTCGACGTGGTGCCGCTACGGCGTGCAGGACTCGGTCGGCCTGGCCATCGCCCTCGAGCTGCGCTACCGCGGCCTCCGGTCCCCGCACAAGATCAAGCTCGGTGTGTCCGGCTGCGCCCGCGAGTGCGCCGAGGCGCGTGGCAAGGACGTCGGCGTCATCGCCACCGACCACGGCTGGAACGTCTATGTCGGCGGCAACGGCGGCTTCACCCCGCGCCACGCCGTGCTCCTCGCCGAGGACCTCGACACCGACACCCTCGTCCGCACGATCGACCGCTACCTCATGTACTACGTCCGCACCGCCGACCGGCTGCAACGCACTGCCGTCTGGCAGGCCGACCACGAAGGCGGTCTGGACGCGATCCGGGCGGTCATCATGGACGACGCCCTCGGGATCTGTGCCGACCTTGATGCGGCGATGGCCGTCCACGTCGACTCCTACGAGGACGAGTGGGCCGCGGTCCTGAGCGACCCCGACACGCTGCGCCGCTTCGGCTCCTTCGTCAACGCCCCCGACGCAGTGGACCCGTCCTTGGCCTACGTCGCCGAGCGGGGACAGCCGCGCCCGGCCACTCCGGCGGAACGCCAGGACGCAGGCATCCTCATTGCCGGGACGACATTGGAGGTCCGCCGATGACCATCGACCTGACCGACCGGGTCGACGCCGAGCCCGCCGAGACGACGCAGACGGCGACCTGGGTCGCGATCTGCCGGCTCGACGACCTCGTCCCCGAACGGGGTGTGGCCGCGCTCGTCCGGGGCACCCAGGTCGCCGTCTTCCGGCTGCTCGACGACGCGGTGTATGCCGTGCAGCAGCTCGACCCGTACAGCAACGCCTGCGTCCTGAGCCGCGGCATCGTGGGCACCCGGGGCGGCGCACCGACGGTCGCCTCACCCATGTACAAACAGGTCTTCGACCTGCGCGACGGAGCCTGTCTGGACCCGATGGGCAAGGAGCCGGTCGACCTCGTCCCGTATGCCGTGCAGGTCACCGACGGCGTCATCCACCTGGCCCTGCCCCCGACCGTCGCGGCCCAGCCCACCACCGACCCGCCCACCCGCCCATGACGACGACGCTCCTCGGTGTGGACCTCACCGACCGTCGCGTCCTCGTGGCCGGCGGGGGGCCGGTAGCAGCGCTCAAGGCTGGAGCACTCGCCGGAGACGGTGCCCACGTCCACGTCGTGGCGCCCCAGCTGTGCGAGGACCTGCGTGACCTGTTCGCGGCGTCGCCGGAACGCCTGCGCTGGTCCGACCGGGAGGTGTCGGCCGAGGACCTGGACGGCGTGTGGCTGGTCGTCGCGGCCACCGACGACGCAGCCGTCAACCGGGAGCTGTGCGCCGCCGCCACGGCACAGCGGATCTTCAGCGTGTGCGCGGGATCGGCCGCCGACGGAACCGCCCGCACCCCGGCCATGGCCGAGCACGCCGGTTTGCGCGTCGGCGTCGTCTCGGCCGGCCGTCCGGACCCGACACGGGTCGTCCGCACCCGCAACGCCCTCTCCCTGCACCTGCAGACCGCCGACCTCGACCTGCGCGCCGCGCGCGTCTCGCCTTCGGCCGGGCGGGTGGTCCTCGTCGGAGGCGGCCCCGGCGCTGCGGACCTCATCACCGTCCGCGGGCGGCGGGCTCTTGCCGAAGCCGACGTCGTCGTCACCGACCGGCTCGGTCCGAGCACCCTGCTGGGCCGGCTGCCGCGCGACGTCCAGGTGATCGACGTCGGCAAGACGCCGGGCCACCACCAGGTCACCCAGGACGAGATCAACCAGATCCTCGTCGACCAGGCGGCGCTGGGGCGCACCGTCGTCCGGCTCAAGGGCGGGGACCCCTACGTCTACGGACGCGGCGGGGAGGAGCAGGCCTTCTGTGCCGCGCACGGCATCCCGGTCGAGGTCGTCCCCGGCGTCAGCTCGGCGATGAGCGCCCCCGGTGCGGCCGGCATACCGCTCACCCACCGGGGCACCGCGGCCGCCGTCCACCTCGTCCAGGGCCACGGCCCGCTGGACACCCACGCCGTCGGCTCGGTCGTCGACGGCTCAGCCACCCTCGTCATACTCATGGGCGTGTCCTCGCTTGCCGACCACGTCGCGACCCTGATCTCCGCCGGCGCCGCCCCCAGCACGCCGGTGGCGATCGTCGAGGATGCGACCCTGCCCACCCAGCGGGTGACCCGCGCCGCTCTGGGCCAGATCGTCCTGGTGGCGAGCGACGTCGGCATACGAGCCCCGGCAGTCGTCGTCGTGGGTGCGGTTGCCGACGCGGCGCTCCTTGCCACCGGAAGGTCCGGATGAGCCGCGAGCTGGGCCAGGTCATGGCGGGCTGCGTGGTCCTCGTGACCGCGGACCGCCGGTCCGGCGAGCTGTCCACCGCGCTGGCCCGCCGGGGCGCGACGATCCGGTACGCCCCGGCACTGACCATCGTTCCGCACGTCGACGACGAGCGGCTCATCGCCGACACCGTCGCGCTCATTGCCGAGCCCCCGGAGATCGTCGTCGTGACGACCGGCATCGGGTTCCGCGGCTGGGTGGAGGCGGCGGACGCGGCGGGTCTGGCCGACGAGCTGCTCGCGGCGATTCGCAACGCCCGGATCATCGCCCGGGGCCCCAAGGCACGGGGTGCCATCCAGGCGGCGGGGCTGGAGGCCGACTGGGTCGCCGAGTCCGAGACCTCGGCCGAGATCCTGTCCTACCTGCTCACCGAGAACCTCACCGCGCGGCGGATCGCCGTGCAGCACCACGGCGCCGGCGCGGACGGGCTCGACATCGAGCTGGACGCCGCCGGCGCGCGCGTCGCGAGCCTCGTGGTCTACCGGTGGGGCCCGCCCCCGGACGCTGCCGCGGTGCGCGCCTCGGTGCACGGTGTGGCCGACGGCGAGATCGACGCGGTGACCTTCACGTCCGCCCCGGGTGCCCACGCCTGGCTCGAGGCCGCCCGCTCCGAAGGCGTCCTCGACCGGATCGTCAGTCGGTGCCGCAGCGGCGCAGTGGTCATGGCTGCGGTGGGTCCGGTGACGGCAGGACCGTTGCAGGACAACGGTATCGATCCGCTCGTCCCCGACCGCGGGCGCCTCGGCGCTCTCGTCCGGACCCTCGTCGGGCACTACGAGCGGCTCCACACGACTGCGGCGTGCACGCCGGCCGGTCGGCTCCAGGTCCGGCGGACCGTGGCCCTGCTCGACGGTCACGTGCTGCCGCTCTCCCCCACCGGCCTGGAGGTCCTCCGCCTTCTCGTCGAAAGTGCCGGCGAGGTCGTCACCCGCGGCCAGCTCCTCCAGATCCTGCCCGGCGACTCGACCGACCCGCACTCGGCTGAGGTCGCCGTGGCCCGGGTCCGTGAGGTCTGCGGCGGCAAGGCGGTCATCCAGACCGTCGTCAAGCGGGGCTACCGGCTCGCGATCAGTGGGCCCTCGGTGTCAGCAGCCGGCTGACGGCGTGGACCGGTCCTGGGCCAGCAGGGGCGCTGTCGGCGTTCAGTCGCTCCGGCCCGAGCGGGTGACGAAGCCCGTCTCGTAGGCGACGACGACCGCCTGCACCCGGTCGCGCACGCCCAGCTTGGCGAGGATGCGGGCGACGTGGGTCTTCACCGTGGTCTCGGCGACGACGGCCTCGGCGGCGATCTCGGCGTTCGAGAGGCCGCGAGCGATGAGGCGGAGCATCTCCAGCTCGCGCCCGGTGAGGAGGGCCAGCTGGGGCGGGAGGCCGCTGCTCGCGGCGGCTTCGGCGAACCGCTCGACGAGCCGCTGGGTGATGGATGGCTCGATGAGCGAGTCGCCGGTCGCCGCCGCGCGCACCGCGGCGATGAGACGCGTGGACGGGGCGTCCTTGAGCAGGAACCCCGCGGCGCCGGCCCGGAGTGCGCGGTAGACGTACTCGTTCTGGTCGAACGTGGTGAGCACGACCACCGTGGGAGGGTTGGGCTGACGCAGGATCCGCTCGGTGGCGGCCAGCCCGTCGAGCTCGGGCATCCGGATGTCCATGAGCACGACATCGGGCTTCTCCAGCGCCGCGTGGCGGATCGCCTCGTTGCCGTTCTCGGCCTCGGCGACGACCGAGATGTCGCCCTCGGCCTCGAGGATCACCCGGAAGCCCGTGCGCACCAGCTCCTGGTCGTCGGCGACGAGCACCCTGATCACCCATCCATTGTGCCGAGGTCGTCGGCCGGATGAGTCCTCCTTGGGGATGACCGGGCCGCCGAAGGATCGTCCCCAGTGCCGACGCGGACGAGGCCGTCGGGCGGGGACCGTTGGGTCATCGGGGTCACTGGGGCTCCCAGCGAAAGGGCAGAGCAATGAACGGAATCCTCAAGGGCGTCAAACCCCTCGACTACCTGGCCACCGGCCTGAACGTGGTCCTGGCAGCTCTCATCGGGCTCGAGAACATCACCGCAGGCGCCGGCGCAGACGTGGCGCACCCCCTCGACTCGCACTCCTGGGCGATGCTGCCCGTCTTCGTCCTCGCAGCCGCTCCACTCCTCTGGCGACGCCGCAACGTCGTGGCCGCCATCGCGGTGAGCGTCGTCGTGGTCGCAGCCAGCCTCCCGGCGTTCGGCTGGGTCACTCGGTGCGGGTTCGCGCTCCCGCTCGCCGGCTTCTTCGCGTATGCCGTGGCGCGGTTCGCCGGGGGCAAGCAGTACCAGCTCATCGGCCTGGCGGGGATCGCCTTCCTCGAGGTCCTCGCCCTGGTCAAGGACTCGTCCACCGGCGGACTGGGCGGTCTGGTCGTCGGCATCCCCCTCGTCGTCGTCGGTTACGGTCTCGGCCTGTTCGTCCAGAGTCGTGCCACCAAGCGGGTGACGGCGCCTACGCTGGCGGGCGAGCGCGTCGTCCACGCCTGACCGGCCGGAGGGAGAGCGGGCCATGTCTGATGCCTTCCGCGGGGTGCTGCGGGGAGTCCGTCCGGTCGACTGGTTCCTCGCGGTCGCCCTCAGCCTCCTCGGTGTCCTCATGATGTTCGAGGACGTCATGGCCACGGACGCCGAGGTGGCCCGGGAGGTCGCCAACCACACGATGGTCCACGCGCAGAGCACCCACACCTGGTGGGTCCTCCCCGCGTGGCTGCTCGCGACAGTGCCGGTGCTGTGGTGGCGGCGCAACGTCGTCCTGGTGACCGGGACCGCGCTCGCCGTCATGACCTTCCACGACGTCGTCTTCGGCTGGCTCGGCCGTTGCGGGTCGGGCCTACCGCTGGCCTTCGTGCTGACCTTCCTCGGCGCGGTTGCCTACGAGCGGGGAACGGCGTGGCTGACGTTCGCCCTCGGGTGTCTGCTCTCGGTCGCGGTACTCGCCGTCGATGCCGTCGCCGGGCCCGGCACGCTCGTCCTCACAGTGCCGGTCAGCCTGATCCTCTTCGGGGTCGGCCGGGCCGTGCGGCACCGGACCGCGCTGTCCACCGAGCTGAGGGCACGCAACGAGGAGCTGCGCGCCCTGCGCGACGAAGGGGCCGCCCTCGGGGTGGCCGACGACCGGGCCCGGCTCTCCCAACAGCTCGACGGGCTTATCCAGGCCCGGCTGGACCAGCTCGCGTATGCCGCGGGGTCGGCTGAAGGTCTGGACGCAGCGGCGTCCCGTGCCCTCCTGGAACGCATCGAGGCCGACAGCCGCACCACGCTGGACGACATGCGCGAGATCGTCGGCCTGCTTCGGGGCGGCGATGTCGCGCTCGCTCCCGCTCCGACGGTCGCGCATCTCGATGCCCTCCTCGCCCGGCATACGAAGGCCGACGCGCGGCTGACTGTCACGGGCGACCCGAGGTCCCTGCCGGCGACGGTGGAGCTGTCGGCCTACCGCATCGTCGAGCACCTCGTGAACGCCCTTGCCGACCAGCCGGACTCGCGCATCGAGGTCGATGTCCGCTTTGACGAGGCGGTGATCGAGATCCGGGTCCGCGGGCCGGTCCGCAAGGGCGCCGATGTGAGGGCGGCGGCGGCCCGCGCCAAGGAACGGGCCACACTGCTCGGCGGATCCGTGGGGCTCAAGGTCAGCAGGGGCCACGCGAAGGCGATCGCCCTGCTCCCGGTGCTCAGGTAGGGAACGCCCGTGCGCCGGCTCGAGCAGGTGGGAATCGTCATCGCGGTCATCGCATTGGTCATCGTGCCGACCGCGGTCCACGGCTGGCCGACGACGCTGGTCGGCAACGGGTTCGTGGCCCTGCTGACCGCCGGCGGGCTGAGCCTGGTGAGGTGGCGGACCCGACCCCGCGTGGCGAGCGTCGTCGCGCTCGGGTCGTTCCTCGCGGCGGTGGCCCTCGATCGTGGCGCCTGGTTCCCGGACCCGGCGAGCGGCCTCTTCTCGGCCGCCTTCGCGGTCCTCGCGCTCGGGTGGTCGGGTCGGAGCGCGTGGGTGGCCGCCGCGGGCGCCGGGGTCTATCTCGTCCCGTTCTACTTCCTGTCCGACATGGGCTCCTGGGCCGCCACCCTCATCTTCACCGTCCCGCCGTATGCCGCAGGCACCGCACTCCGGCTGCGCGAGGAGACCGCCGACAAGCTGGCCGTCCGGGCCCGTGAGCTCGAGGACGAGCGTGACCTGTTCGCCGAGCTGGTCCGGCGGCACGAGCGCGCCCGCATCGCCAGCGAGCTGCATGACATCGTCGGACATGCCATCAGCGTCATGGTGATCCAGGCCGCCGCGGGTCAGCGCCTCGTCGATGTCGACCCGGAGCGCGCCAAGGGGGCCTTCACTGCCATCGCCGAGTCGGCCCGGCAGGGCAAGGAGGACCTGCAGCGGCTCGTCGAGCTGCTCGGCGGGGGCGACGTCACCGGGCCGGATCTGTCCTTGGTCGATGAGGTCGTTGCTCGCGCGGCGAGGAGCGGTCTGAAGGTGACCTGCCGCTTCGACGGCGACCGGGGTCTCGTCCCGGGGCCTGTCGCACACCTCGCCTTCCGGGTCGTTCAGGAGGGGCTCACCAACGCTCTGCGGCACGCGCCCGGCGCCGAGGTGCGTGTTGGGATCAGCGTCGACGAGCGCGGACGGGCGATGGAGGTGCGAGTGGAGAACGACCACGTCCCGGCCAGCGCGCCCCCTTCCATGTCGGTCATGGGCACCGGCCGGGGCCTGATGGGGCTTCGTGAGCGGATCCAGGTCCTCGGCGGTCAGCTGGTGACCGGCCCGACCAGCTCCGGGGGCTGGGCCGTCGAGGCACACCTGCCCGGCTGATGCGCTGGCCCGGGTCAGTGAATCGGCGCCCTCGCGCCCACAGGCGGCGGACGCGAGGGCGCCGAGTGGCAGCGCGCCCGGACGGCTCCTTACCTCAGCGGGTCGGCCGCAGGCCGCGCTGGTCGTCGATCCGCCTGGCCTTGCCGAGCGAGCGCTCGAGCGCGTGCGGCTCGACGACGTCGACCGCGATGGTCACGCCCACGATGTCCTTGACCCGCTTCCGCAGCAGCCGAGCCGCGTCCACCGCTACGGCCGCGTCGGCCTCCGGGCGACGCTCCACCCGGACGGTCAGCTCGTCCATGTGCCCCGGGCGGGTGAGGACGCACAGGTAGTGCGGGGTGAGCCCGTCGACCCGCAGCAGCTGCTCCTCGATCTGGGACGGGAACACGTTGACCCCTCGGACGATCATCATGTCGTCGCTGCGCCCGGTGATCTTGGCCATCCGCCGGAACGCCGGGTAGGCAGTACCGGGATCGAGGCGCGTCAGATCCCTTGTGCGGTAACGGATCACGGGCATCGCCTGCTTGGTCAGCGACGTGAACACGAGCTCCCCGTCTGCGCCGTCGGGCAGCACCTCACCGGTGACCGGGTCGACGACCTCGGGATAGAAGTGGTCCTCCCAGATGTGCAGGCCGTCCTGGGTCTCCCCTGACTCCTGCGATACGCCGGGGCCCATCACCTCGGACAGTCCGTAGATGTCGACGGCCCGGACGTTGGAGCGCCGCTGCACCTCCTGGCGCATCTGCTCGGTCCACGGCTCGGCCCCGAAGATCCCGATCTCCAGGCTCGTCGCCTTGGGGTCGACGCCCTGACGCACCATCTCGTCGAGGATCCCGAGGAAGTACGACGGGGTCACCATGATGACCCGGGGCTCGAAGTCGACGATGAGCTGCACCTGCCGCTCGGTCATCCCGCCCGACACCGGCACGACCGTGCAGCCGAGCCGCTCGGCCCCGTAGTGCGCCCCGAGCCCGCCGGTGAACAAGCCGTAGCCATAGGCGATGTGGACGATGTCACCCGCCCGCCCACCGGCCGCCTCGATCGACCGTGCCATCACCTCCGACCAGGTCCGGATGTCCTCGGCGGTATAACCGACGACGGTGGGCTTGCCCGTCGTGCCACTGCTCGCGTGGATCCGGGACACCTCGGCTCGCGGCACGGCGAACATCCCGAACGGGTAGTTGGCCCGCAGGTCCGCCTTGGCCGTGAACGGGAACCTCGCCAGGTCGCCCAGCTCGCGCAGGTCGTCGGGCGTCACGCCGGCGGCGGCGAACGCCTGCCGGTAGTGCGGCACGTTGTCGTAGGCGTGCCGCAGGGTCCACCGGAGCCGCTCGAGCTGCAGGTCGCGCAGCTGCGAGATCCCGTATGCCGGAACGAGACTCATCGGTCGCCGGCGCCCTCCCCGCGGGTCCACGACCCGGCATACGCGCCGTCGTCGCAGGCCCGCCCGGCCTCGCCGAGCTCCAGCGGGCGGAAGGTGTCGACCATGACGGCGAGCTCGTCGAAGTAGTGGACGCCGATCGAGCGCTCCATCGCGCCCGGCTGCGGACCATGCGGGTGGCCGCCCGGGTGCAGCGAGATCGAGCCCTTGCCGATGCCGGACCCCTTGCGCGCCTCGTAGTCGCCGTCGACGTAGAACATGACCTCGTCGCTGTCGACGTTGGAGTGGTAGTACGGGACCGGGATGGAGAGCGGGTGGTAGTCGACCTTGCGCGGGACGAAGTTGCAGACGACGAAGTTCTGGCCCTCGAAGACCTGGTGCGCGGGCGGCGGCTGGTGCACGCGGCCGGTGATCGGTTCGTAGTCGGCGACGTTGAACACGTACGGGTACAGGCACCCGTCCCAGCCGACCACGTCGAGCGGGTGGTGCGGGAGGGTGTGCACGGTGCCGACGATCCCGCCCGGCCCGTTGCCGCGGTGCTTGATGTAGACGTTGGTCGCGGTCGCCGGGTCCTCGCCGATGTCCTCGGCGAGCAGCGGGCCCTCGGGCAGCCGGAGGTCGCGCTCACAGTACGGCGCGTGCTCGAGGAGCTGGCCGTACCGGGAGAGGAACCGCTTGGGTGGGGCGATGTGCCCGGCGCCCTCGATGACGTAGAGCCGCAGCGGGTTCTTGCGGGACCGTTTGGGCAGCCAGCGGTGGATCGTCGCCCTCGGGATGATGACGTAGTCGCCCTCGCCCACCTCGAAGGACCCGAACACCGTCTGCACCGACCCCTGGCCGCGCTCGACGTAGACGCACTCGTCGCCGATGCCGTTCTTGTACCAGGGCGAGTCCTCGCCGGTCACGGCATACGAGATCCGCACGTCGCCGTTGCCGAGTACGAGCCGCCGTCCGGTGACCGCGTCGGTCGCGCGGATCGCCTTGTCGTCGAACAGGTCGTGCAGCGTGAGGTGCCGCGGGAGCAACGGGTGGTTGGGCATCGTCGTCAGGTCACCGACCGCCCACTCGCGCGAGCCGGCGATGGCCGACGGGATGCCGCGGTGGTAGAGCAGCGAGGAGTCCGAGGAGAACCCCTCCTCCCCCATCAGCTCCTCGTAGTAGAGCTCGCCCGGTCCCCTTCGGGAGGGCCGTCGGTGTTGCGTATGCCGTTTGGGCGGGATGCTGCCCATGGCCAGGTAGTGCGCCACGTCCACCTCGTTGTGTCATTGCGTTGGGGTGTCATTGCGATGGGTCCCGTCCCGCGGGCCGGTCGGTCCGGGGCCGGTGCTCGACCGCTCCAGCCTAGTCTCGGCAGCCCACGGGGTCCGGCCCCTAGGGTGGACCGCATGACTGCCGCCGGACCGGAGCTGTTTCGCGGGCTGGTCGACGACGCGGCCGTCTTCCCGCCCGGGAACCTGCCGCTCGCGGTGGCGGTCGCGGCCCACCTGCGTCATCGGTCTGCCCCGTATGCCGCTCTGGTCGGACCGTTGCTCGTCCCCGTCAGCGCCTTGTCGGAGGCCAGCGCGCTGGCCCGGGAGGCTGCGTCGACGCACCCGCTGCGGGTCGGTGCCGTCGCCCGTCCGGGCACCGACCTGGCTGCCGTCGTCAGCGGCCTGGGGAACGCCGACACCGCGGTGCTGGAGGTCGTCGCGGCGGAGGTCCCGGCCGACCTGGACCGTGAGGACCTGCTGGCGGCGGGGGTGCCACTGACCGTGGAGGTGCGCCGCGGCGAGGACCAGGCCGACGACCTCGACCGGATCGCCGCCGACCGCGTGGCCGGGCACCCGGTCCAGGCGAAGTTCCGGACCGGACCCACCCCCACCTGGGCCTGGCCGGACGAGGCGGAGCTCGCGGGCTTCGTCACCGCGGCCGTCGGTCGCGGGCTGCCGTTCAAGCTCACCGGGGGCCTGCACCACGCCGTTCGCGCTACCCATCCGGCCGCCGCAGCTGGCGCTCCCGAGGAGCAACACGGTCTGCTCAACGTGCTGCTCGCCGTGCACGACGCCCTGGCCGGCAGGAGCGCGGTCGCCGTGGGTTCGGTTCTCGCCGAACGCGACTCGTCCGGTCTTGTCGGCCGCATCCGGGCGCTCACCGATGACGACGTCGCCGCGATCCGTGCCGCGTTCACGGCATACGGCTGCTGTGGCGTCACCGACCCGATCACCGAACTGGCCGCTCTCGGCCTCCTGGAGGACCTCCCGACATGACGAAACCCACGTGGCTGAACCTCCCCGCCGACCACCTCTTCGGGATCGACAACCTGCCCTACGGCGTGTTCTCGTTCCGCCGCGGGCCGGCACGGGTCGGCGTGCGGATCGGCGACCACGTCCTGGACGTCGGGGCGGTCGCCGCCCTCGGTGGCGACCCCGGCGAGGGTCCGAACCTGGCTGCCACATGGTCGAACCCGAGCCTCAACGCGTTCCTGTCGCTGGGTCGCCAGACCTGGACCCTGGCCCGCGAGTGGGTCGTCGAGATCCTCACCGAGGACGTGCACCGCGCCGGCGTGGAGCGGCACCTCTACCCGCTCGACGACGTGACCCTGCACCTCCCGATCGAGGTCGCCGACTACGTCGACTTCTATGCCAGCCAGCACCACGCGACGAACGTCGGGCGGATCTTCCGGCCCGACGGCGACGCGCTGACACCCAACTGGAAGCACCTGCCCATCGGCTACCACGGGCGCTCGGGAACCATTGTCGTGAGCGGCACCGACGTCGTCCGGCCGTCGGGTCAACGCAGGCCTCCGTCCGAACCCACTCCGGTGTTCGGTCCGAGCATCCGGCTGGACATCGAGGCCGAGCTCGGCTTCGTCGTCGGTGGAGCGTCGGCGATCGGAGAGCCGGTCGCCGTCGACGACGCCGACGACCACCTCTTCGGCGTGGTCGTCCTCAACGACTGGAGCGCCCGCGACATCCAGGCCTGGGAGTACGTGCCGCTCGGCCCGTTCCTCGGGAAGTCTTTCGCCACAACGATCTCCGCGTGGGTCACCCCGCTGGAGGCCCTGGCCTCCGCGCGGGTGGCGCTGCCCGGGCAGGACCCCGAACCGCTGCCCTACCTGCGTGGGTCGGGCACGGCGGCATACGGGCTCGACATCCACTACGAGGTGGCGGTCAACGGCACCGTCGTGACCCGGCCCGAGTACCGCGACATGTACTGGTCCCCCACCCAGATGCTCGCCCACGAGACGGTCAACGGTGCATCGGTGCGTCCGGGTGACCTCTTCGGCTCGGGCACCATCTCCGGGGCCGACCCGGGCACCCGCGGGTCGTTCCTCGAGCTGGCGTGGAACGGCACCGAGCCGTTCGCCCTCTCCGACGGCTCGACGCGCAGCTTCCTCGAGGACGGCGACACGGTCACCATGCGGGCCTGGGCACCCGGCCCCAGCGGTGGACGGGTCGGGCTCGGCGAGTGCGTCGGGACGATCCGCCCCGCGCGCTGATCCGCCGGGTCAGCGCCTCGGCGGCTGCGGCCCGCGCACGACCTGGGTACCGGCGAGCAGGTCGTGCAGGGCCTGCCGGCGTCGCTGGGTCAGCGGCAGCGCGTGGTCGGCCACCCAGAGGCACAGGGCCAGGGTGCTGACGAGCGGCAGGAAGCTGGTGATCGCCGCGAGGAACGGGATCGCCGCCCGCCGGACGGCGGTGTTGAGGTCGAGCGGACCGGGGTGGTCGGCCGAGCGCACGCTGATCCCGGCGGCCGCCTTGCCCGGCGTGGCACCCCGTCGCACGTTGAAGGCGACGCTGTAGACCAGCCCGATGAGGGCGGTGATGAGCACGTATGCCGTGAGCCAGCCCAGGTTCACCTGCGCCATGTCGATCGACGTCGGTGCGGGCTTGCCGGCCCGGGCGGCGTCGAATGCCTCGTCGAACTGCGGCCGGAAGGCCAGGTAGAAGGGGAAACCGCCGAGGATGAGGTTGAGGACGACCTTGATCAGGCCGTCGACGAAGAAGGCGCCGACCCGCTGGCCGTAGGACGCGAGCGGAACTCCGTCGCGGGTCGTCGGTCCGACCGGGCGCTGGCCGAGGTGGCCCGACCCCTGTCCGGGCCAGCCCTGACCCGGCCAGCCCTGGTGCGACGGGTCATGCCCCTGGCTGCCCTGACCCGGCCACTGCTGGCCGGAGCCGGCCTGTCCGGGCCAGCGACCCGTCCCGGATGTCTCGGGTGGGCCTACGGGCGGCGGCGAGGCCGGGGTCGGGGTCGGCTGGGTCGCCGCCTGGGTCGGGGTGGCGGCCAGGCCGGCGCGAGGCGTCGTGTGCTGGGTCCAGACGATGCCGTCGAAGTAGCGCAGCTGCTCCGGCGTCTCCGGGTCGTCGTACCACCCGGGGTTCGTCGGGTTTGTCATGCCCCGACTCTCTCACGCGCCGCCGAGCCGCCGGACCACGCCACCAACCACCACCACCGCCGCCCACCACTACTCCGTCAGCAACCCGCGCAATCGTCAACTGGCCGACACCCCAACCCGCCGCCTCGGTCAGGCGACCCGGGTCCGGTGCGGCACCGCGCCGAGCGCGAGCGGCGCCGGGCGGTCGTCACCGTGCAGGGTCGGCTCCACGGGCAGGCCCGCGGCGAACCGCGCCACCGCGGCCGACACAGCCGGGTCCCGCAGGATGCGGCGGTGCCCCAGGCCGACGGTGGTGTGCAGCTGTGCCCCGGGCCAGCTGCGAACCAAGGCAGCGGACCCGGCGTGCCCCGTCTCCTTGTCCTCCAGATCGTGGATGACGAGCAGGCGCGGCCGCTGCGGCGCGTCGACATCGGCGCTGGTCTCCAGGCCGGCTCCCAGGCGCGCGACGTCCAGCTCGGCGACCGAATAGCCCGTGCGACGCTCGGAGCGGGCGACGAGCCGCCGCTCGACGCGACGTCCGAAGCCGAGGATCGCCTGGAACCGGACGAGGAAGTCCGGCACGCCCTCGACGGGCGCGATGAGCACGAGCCGCTCCGTGTGCAGCCACCCGTCGCGCAGTGCCAGCAGCGCCGCGAGCGCCCCGAGGGAGTGGGCGACGACCGCGCGCGCCGGCCCGAACCGGGCGGCCACCGCGTCCAGACACCGCCCGAGCTCGACGGCATCGCTCGACCTCGGTCCATGGACCCCGGCGTCCGACCGACCGTGGCTCAGGCCGTCGAAGGCCACGACCCGTAGTCCTTGGCCAAGGAGCGCAGGCACGAGCGGGGCGAGCTGCTCCGCCGACCCGCCCCAGCCGTGGACGAGGTAGACGACCGGCCCGTCGCCCCACACCCAGCCGCGGATCCGACGTCCGCCGAGCGATGCGTCGAACGGCTGCCCCTCGGGCGCCATCATCTGCCCGTCTCGGGGCGCGCCCGTAGCGGCTCCGGTGCCGACACCGGGCAGGATCGCCGCCGGCCGCTCGGGCAGTGCGAACCAGACCCGTTCGGCCCAGCGCGCGGTCCGGCCGGGAGCGACAGTCCCCGCGACCACAACCGCCACCCGCCGAGTCCGACTCGCGAGACTGGCACGACCGTTCGTGCTTTTCTGTGGTGCCTTCCCTGCCATGAGGTTCTCCTCGGTGCGGTGGGCCAGGTCCGGCCCGATGGGTGAGGTCAGCCGGCGACGCGTGGGGCGACGCGGCAGGAGTCGACCAGCCGCTCGAAGGCGCGCATCGCACGCTCGTCGGCTCGGGGGTCGTTCATGAGGCGCCGCGCGTGGTGTTGGGCCAGCAGCATCCCCTCGAACTCGTAGGCCAGCTGTTCCGGGTCGACGTCGGGCCGGAAGTGACCCTCGGTCACGGCCGACCTCACCACGACGGTGACCGTCTCGTTCTTGTCCCTCTCGGCACGCACGAGCTCGTCGCGAACCGGGCCGGGCTGGTCGTCGAACTCGCTTGCGGCATTGACGAAAAGACAGCCACCGGCATACGCACCGGACTGCCAGGCCAGCCATCCCTCGAAGAGCGCCCGCAGCCGCGGCTCCCCCCGCGGCGCCTTGATCGCCACCCGGACCACCCGGTCGGTGAAGGACTCGCGCGCATGCTGGAGCACGTCGACCTGGAGGGCTTCCTTGGACGCGAAGTGGGCGTAGAGGCCGCTCTTGGAGAGCTTGGTCGCCGCGGCCAGCGTGCCGATGGTCAGCCCCCCGAGCCCGACGAGGGAGGCGAGCTCGGCCGCCTCCTCCAGGATCGCCTCACGGGTCTGCTCGCCCTTGGTCATCCGCACGGCCGCCGTCATGCCCACATAAAAGCACGATCGTTCGTATGCCGCAAGGCCAGTCCCGCCGTCTCTTCGCTAGCGTCTGCGGATCTGAGGGTCAGCGCCCCCAGATCCGCAGACGCAAAGCGACGAAAGGGGCGCTCTCCGCTCAGAGGTTGCCGCGCTTGTCCTGCTCGCGCTCGATCGCCTCGAAGAGGGCCTTGAAGTTGCCCTTGCCGAACCCGAGCGACCCGTGCCGCTCGATGATCTCGAAGAACACGGTCGGTCGGTCGCCGAGCGGCTTGGTGAAGATCTGCAGGAGGTAGCCGTCCTCGTCTCGGTCGACGAGGATTCCGCGCGACTGCAGCTCCTCGACCGGCACCCGAACCTCGCCGATCCGCGCGCGCAGCTCGTCGTCCTCGTAGTAGGAGTCCGGGGTGTCGAGGAACTCGACTCCGTTGGCGCGCAACGCATCCACGGTCTGCAGGATGTCGCCGGTGGCGAGCGCGAGGTGCTGGGCGCCGGGGCCGCGGTAGAAGTCCAGGTACTCGTCGATCTGGCTGAGCTTCTTGGCGATGGCCGGCTCGTTGAGGGGGAACTTGACCCGGTGGTTGCCGTTGGCGACGACCTTGGACATGAGTGCGGAGTAGTCGGTGGCAATGTCGTCGCCGACGAACTCGGCCATGTTCACGAAGCCCATGACCTTGTTGTAGAAGCCGACCCACTGGTCCATCTTGCCCAGCTCGACGTTGCCGACGATGTGGTCCAGGGCCTGGAACAGCCGCTTGGGCGCACCGTCCTTGGCGACCCAGCCGGAGCGGCGGGCGACATACCCGGGCAGGTAGGGACCGGCATACCGGACTCCCCCGACCTCGCGCTGGATGAGGCTGTGCCGGGTCTCCCCGTAGGTGGCGATCGCCGCGACCCGGACCGTGCCGTGCTCGTCGGTGACGTCGTGCGGCTCCTCGACGACGCGCGCGCCGGTGCGCAGGGCCTGGGCGATGCAGCGGTCGACGTCCGGGACCTCCAGGGCGATGTCGACGACGCCGTCGCCGTGCGCGGCGTGGTGCGCGACGAGCGGGCTGTCGGGGTCGACGGCGCCCTTGAGGACGAACTTGATCGACCCGGACTTCAGCACGAACGCCTTGTGGTCACGGTTGCCGGTCTCCGGCCCGCTGTAGGCGATGAGCTCCATGCCCCACGCCGACTGGTAGTAGTGCGCGGTCTGGGTGGCGTTGCCGACGACGAAGACGATGGCGTCCCAACCGGTCACCGGGAAGGGGTCCCTGGCCTCGTCGTAGTCGACGAGCCCGACGAGCTGCTTGAGCTGGTCGAGGTCGAGGTTGGCCGCCCGCTCGTCGTCGGTGAGGTCGAGGTGCGCGGTCGTGAGGTCCGAGGTGGTCAGGTGTGAGGTCGTCGTCGACATGACCACAGCGTGCACGTATGCCGGGTGGCTGGGCAATCGTCCCGTCGTGGGCTGGGCAGCATGCACAGATTGCCTGCCGAACTGGCTTCGATGCTGCACACTTTGCTCATGCCAGCACCGACCGCACCCTCAGCACAGACCACCCTCGACGACCTCGACCGCGCGCTGCTCGCCCTCTTCACCGAGCACCCTGACGTGGGCGTCCTCGGCGCCTCCCGCCGGCTCAAGGTCGCCCGCGGCACGGTCCAGGCCCGGCTGGACCGGCTCGAGGCGCGCGGTGTGGTCAGCGGCTGGGCGCCGACGGTCGACCCGGTCGGGCTGGGCTACGCGGTGACGGCGTTCTGCACCCTGGAGATCCGCCAGGGCGGGGGCCACGGCCCGGTGGTCGCCCATCTCGAGGCGGTCCCCGAGGTCCTCGAGGCACACACGATCACCGGGTCCGGCGACCTGCTCGTCCGGGTCGTGGCGCGCGACAACGCCGACCTGCAGCGGGTGCTCGACGACATCATCGACGACCGGCACGTCACGCGCGCCAACACCGTCATCGCCCTCGCCGAGCGGATCCCGCACCGAACCGCCCCGCTCGTCGCGGCGTCCGCCGCCCATTCCTGATGCAGGTCCGGGCGGCGGCGGGCGTCACGGGGTAGCGAAGGTGACCGGCGCGCTTCCGACGACGAGCCGCCAGTCGACCGACGCGAACGTCGGCGGGTCGACCACCTGGTGCGCGGTGACCCAGTCGATGAGGAGCTGCCGGATCTCGGTCTGCCGGTTGTAGGCGACCGGCGCCGTCGTCACGCCGGGGAAGCCGCCGCCGCCGGACTGCCGGTAGTTGTTGATCGCGACGACGAACGGGTCGGACGCGGCCACCGGCACCCCGGCATACGCGAGGTTCTTGATCCGCGACCCGACCGGCTGGGAGATGTCGATGTCGTAGGTGAGCGGCGCGTCGAGCCCGCCCATGATGTCGTAGTTGTAGTCGGGGGTCCCGGTCGGTGCGGAGGGGGTCACCGCGTTGGTCACCGCGTCGGGGCTCGGCTGGCTCGGGCTGCTCACCCGCTGGAAGTACTCGGCCGACTTCTCCAGGTAGGCCTGGACCTGCGCGCCGGTGAAGGCGATCCCGAGCAGGGTGTTGTCATAGATGTAGAGACCGGCGACGTCGCGGACGGTCACGTCGCCCGCCGGGATCGCGGCCGCCTTGTTGAACGGCGCGGCGATCGAGAGGACCGGCGTGCCCTCGTATGCCGTGCCGGCCAGTGCGCTCTTGACCTCGCCGGCCTGGACCAGGTTGATGAAGTCCATCGCGGCGGTGTCCTCGTAGCGCGAGGTCGCGGCGCTCATCGCCTCGGTGCACGACCCGACGACCCCGTTGACGTAGGCCAGCGTCTTGTTGTGGGCGGAGCGCACGAGCGCGGCGATGTGCGGGTCCTCCGGCACGGTGTTGGCGTTGAGGAGCGTGGCGGCCGAGGAGGTGACCTGCCACCGGCCCCGGACCTGGGTGAGGTTCAGGTCCATGACGGTGACCCGCATGCCCCAGTAGTAGGGCTCGGACAGGAGGACCGGCCGCCCGGTCTTCTCGTTCGTGACGACCAGCTGCGGCACCTCGAGGTGCGCGTGGCCGACGAGGATGGCGTCGATACCCGGAACCTGTTGCGCCAGAAGGGTGCTCGCGTTCTCGGGGTACGGGAGGGCGTCGCCGTAGGACGAGGAGGTGTTGGCGCCGGAGTGGCAGGCGACGACCACGACGTCGGCGCCGGCTGCCTTGAGCCGGGGAACCATGACCTTGGCCTGCTCGACGATCCCGGCGAACTTCACCTTGCCCTCGACGTTGGCCTTGTCCCAGATCGCGACGCCGGGCGTGACGAGGCCGACGATGCCGACAGTCACCGGCTTCTCGCCGCGGACCTTGACCGTCTTGAGGACGTAGGGCGGGAAGACCGGCCGTCCGGTCGTCCAGTCCACCGCGTTGGCGCCGAGCAGCGGGTGGTGCAGCTGGCGCTGGAAGGCCCGCAGGATGTCCATGCCGTAGTTGAACTCGTGGTTGCCGAGGGCGGCGGCGTCGTAGCCGATCGCGTTCATCGCCACGGCCATCGGGTGCCGCGGACCGCCGGTGATCGGGTCGATCTTGGCGTAGTAGTAGGCGAGGGGTGTGCCCTGGATCGTGTCGCCAGCATCGAGGGTGACGCAGGTCTGGGCGCCGCGCTCCTCGCGCACCGCCTTGATCAGGGTGGCGGCCTTGGCGACGCCGATGTCGTTGTGCTTGGCGTCGTCGTACTCGGCATTCTTGAAGTAGTCCCAGTTGTAGACGTTGCCGTGCAGGTCGGTCGTGCCGAGCACGGTGAGCCGGAAGGTCTTCCCGGGACCGTGATCCGGGCCGTGACCGCTGTCGTGCCCGAGGGCTGAGGCGGAAGCGGCGGGCGCAGCGGCGAACAGCCCGGCGCCACCGACCGCCGCCATGGTGAGCAGCTGGCGCCGGGAGGCCGCGCGCGAGGGGGTGTCGTCGGGGGCGGGGGTCGAGTGGGGGCTCAGGTCATGGCTCATGTCGATCGACCCTAGCCACGGCGGAGGGCCGGTGGGCGTCTGGCAGATGACCATTCCGTGGCCGCGCCTACCCGTGGCCGGACCGTGCCGCCGCATCCGGCTCAGGACTCGAGGCGGAAGCCCAGCTTGACGGTCACCTGCCAGTGGGCGACGGCGCCGTCGGTGATCTGACCACGGATGTCGGTCACCTCGAACCAGTCCAGGTTGCGCACCGTCGTGGCGGCCTGCGCCACGGCGTTGTCGACCGCCTGGGTCACTCCGTCGGGAGAGGTGCCGACGACCTCGGAGACGCGGTACACGTGGTTGGCCATGGCGAAGACCTCGCTGTCTGACGCCGGCCCCGGACGAGCCGGACCTGCCAACTCTAGCGACGGCCGACGAACCAACGCCGGATCTGGGCCACTCTCGCGGTGATCTGCTCGGAGGTGGCCGTCGCCAGCTCCGGGCCGCCGCAGGCCCGCCGGAGGTCCAGGTGGACCGTCGCGTGCGGGGAGCCGGTCTTGCGGGCGTATGCCGCGACGAGACTGTTCAGCTCCTTGCGTTGCGCCGCGAGGGCGCGGTGCGCCGAGACGGTCGGCGCGGGTCGTTTGGGTGACCTGGCCGACTGCTTGCTCTGCCGCTCGTGGAGCAGGGTGGCCACCTGGTCCAGCTCGAGCAGGCCGGGCAGCCCGAGGTAGTCCTGCTCCTCCTCCGAGCCGACCGCGGCGTGCAGCCCGAACTGCTGCGCGTCGAAGAGGACGTGGTCGAAGTGCGCGTCGGACTCCAGCGCCTCGAACCTGGCGTCGGGGTCGTCGAGGAGCGGCTCGGAGCGGTTGGCCGCAGCCAGCAGCCCTTCTTCTTCGGCCCACATGGACGCCTCGGACTCCGGGTCGGTCACCCGGTTGAGCGCGTGGTCGCGCTCGTCCTCGAGCCGAGCGGCGTGCTCGAGGATGACGGGCACCGAGGGGAGGAACACCGAGGCGGTCTCGCCCCGGCGCCGGGCCCGGACGAACCGGCCGACGGCCTGGGCGAAGAACAGCGGGGTCGAGGTCGAGGTGGCATAGACGCCCACGCAGAGCCGCGGGACGTCGACGCCCTCGGACACCATGCGGACGGCGACCATCCAGCGCGAGCGGCTCGCGGCATACGCCTCGATCCGGGACGAGGCGCCCGCGTCGTCGGAGAGGACGACCGTGGGCTTCTCCCCCGTGATCGTCTCCAGGATCCGGGCGTAGGCGCGGGCGGCGGTCTGGTTCGAGGCGATGACCATGGCGCCGGCGTCCGGGACATGTCGCCGCACCTCGGTGAGCCGCTTGTCGGCGGCGGCGAGGACCGACGGGATCCACTCCCCCTTCGGGTCCAGCGCCGTCCGCCAGGCCTGGGCCGTGATGTCCTTGGTCATCGGCTCCCCGAGCCGGGCGGCCACCTCGTCACCGGCCTTGGTCCGCCAGCGCATCGCCCCGCCGTAGGCGAGGAACAGCACCGGCCGGACGACCCCGTCACGCAGGGCCGCGGCATACCCGTAGGTGTGGTCGGCGCTGGACCGGAGGATGCCCGCGGTGTCCAGCTCGTACCGGACGAAGGGGATCGGGTTGGTGTCGGAGCGGAACGGTGTGCCGGTGAGCGCGAGCCGCCGGGTGGCGCCCTCGAAGGCGACGCGTATGCCGTCCCCCCAGCTCTTCGCGTCACCGCCGTGGTGGATCTCGTCCAGGATGACGAGGGTCGGCTCGGCCTCGGTGCGCTGCCTGTGCAGGTCGGGCCGGCTGGCGACCTGGGCATAGGTGAGGGCCACGCCGTGGTAGTCCCGGGAGGTCTGGGCGACCGAGTTGGAGAACGTCGGGTCGATGTCGATCCCGGCCCTGGCCGCCGCGTCGGCCCACTGGGTCTTGAGGTGCTCGGTGGGCGCGACGACGGTCACGGCGGTGATGACCCCACGGCCCAGCAGCTCGGCGGCCACCCGCAGGGCGAAGGTCGTCTTGCCGGCGCCGGGCGTCGCGACGGTGAGGAAGTCGCGCTCACCGGACTCCAGGTAGGCGGTCAGCGCGGCCGCCTGCCAGGTCCGCAGCTTGTCGGCGGTACCCCAGGCGGCACGCGGGGCGGGGTAGGCCGGGGAGAGCTGGTCGACCCCGCGGGAGGGGTGCGGGGAGGGTGCGGCGATCGACATGACCGGGCAACCCTAACCACTTTCCCGAGACGACGTGCCCGGGCCCCGACCTGCTCGGCCGGAGTCCGGGAGCGTGCTATGTCGGCGTGTCGCACGGCGCGTTGCCGGGTCAGTACGAGGGCAGCTCGGACCGACTTCATGGCGAGTCGCCGGATCAAACGGCGGCGAGCCGTCGGACGTCAGTCCGAGCTGCCCTCGTCGCCGTCCTGCGGCGGGAAGAACTCATCGAGGATCTCTCGGCAGGTCGGGCAGACCGGGAACTTCTTCGGGTCGCGACCGGGCACCCAGACCTTGCCGCAGAGCGCGACGACGGGTGCGCCGGAGAGCGCCGACTCCATGATCTTGTTCTTGTCGGCGTAGTGCGCGAACCGCTCGTGGTCGCCGGGTTCCTGGACCTCAGGGACCGGGACGGTCTGGGTGCGTTCGAGGACGGCGGTCGTCGTCGACGGCGCGGCGGCCGGGGCGTGCGGGTCGTCGAGCGGGATCTGGCTCATGGTGCCCAGTTTAGGTCGCTCCGGGTCACGCTCAGCGTCCGCACCCGACAACTTGCCTCCGCACCCGAGAAGGCAACTCGGGTCCACAGGGAGCTACCCCGAGAACCCGATAACTTGGGGGTGGGGTCAGTTCAGGTCGGGGTCGTCGGGGTAGGTCGCGACCCAGGCCAGTGGCTCCCCCTGCCGGCGCAGGACCGAACGCCACAGCTGGCTCGGCTGGTCGCTGAACGCATCGCGGCCCTCGGTGTCGACCACCCACCACGAGCCGGTGCGCACCTCGCCCTCGAGCTGGCCGGCCGACCACCCGGCATACCCGGCGAAGACCCGCATGCCGGCCAGGCCGGTCTCCACGAGCTCGGGCGGGGTGTCCAGGTCGATGACCCCGACCCGCCCGAACAGCCGCTTGACCCCGACCGGAGCATCGTTCGGGCCGGGGACGGTGACCAGCCCGAGCGCCGAGTCCAGGCTGACCGGACCGCCCTGGAAGAGGTTGCCCGGCTCGGTGAGCAGCCCCTGCCAGCCGGGTAGAACGGCATCGACGGTGGCTTCGAGCGGACGGTTGACGACGACACCCTGCGCGCCGCCGTCATCGTGGTGCAGCACGAGAACGACGCTGCGGTGGAAGATCCCGCCGCCGATCTCCGGGGTCGCGAGGAGCAGCCGCCCGGTGAGCGGCCGGCCGTCCCACTCCGAAGAGGTCACGCCGTCCATTCTGCCCCGGCCCGGCCCGCCCACGTCGAGAGGCCAGAACGCGCCGTATGCCGGATGGTCCGGGCGGCGCGTCCTGGCCTCTCGACGTGGCTCAGGGGGCCACGGGGCGTCGCTCAGTCGGCGAAGCGACGCGGCCGACCGCCGCGCGGAGCGCCGGAACGCTCACCGCGACCGCCGAACCCGCCACCCTGACGTCCACCCGGGCGACGACCGCCACGGGAGAACTGTGGACGGGGCGGGTCCACCAGCGTGCGGAACTCGGACTCGAGGATCGGCACACCCGAGGGCTCGCGGCCTCCGGCAGCGGCGACGGCATCCGAGCCCGGCGTGGCCCTGACCCCAGCGGTCTGGACGCCGGCGTCCCCGAGGAGGCGCTCCATGGTGCGCTTCTGGTGCGGCAGGGCCAGGGTGACCACGGCCCCCTCCTCACCGGCCCGGGCGGTGCGCCCGGAGCGGTGGAGGTAGTCCTTGTGGTCGGCCGGCGGGTCGACCTGGAGGACGAGCGAGACGTCGTCGACGTGGATGCCGCGAGCGGCGACGTCGGTGGCGACGAGCACGGGCAGGGTGCCACTGCGGAACGCACCGAGCACCCGGTTGCGCGCACCCTGGGTGAGCCCGCCGTGCAGGGCAGCGGCCGCGACTCCGGACTCACGTAGCTGCAGAGCGACGCGGTCGGCGCCGAGCTTGGTCCGGACGAAGACGACGGTCCGACCCGGGCGTGCCGCGAGCTCGGCCGTCACGACCTTCTTGTGGTTCGGCTCGACGAGGAAGAGGTGGTGCGCCATCGTCGTCACCGACGCCTGGGCGTCGTCGGTCGAGTGCGTCACCGGGTCGGTGAGGTAGCGCTCGACGAGGCCGTCGATGCCCTTGTCCAGGGTCGCGGAGAAGAGGAGCCGCTGCCCACCGTCAGGGATCTCGTCCATGATCGCGGTGATCTCGGTCATGAAGCCCATGTCGGCCATGTGGTCGGCCTCGTCGAGGATCGCGACCTCGACGTCGCCGAACTCGACGGCTCCACGGTCCAGCAGGTCCTTCAACCGGCCGGGGGTCGCGATGAGCAGGTCGAGGCCGCGGGCCAGCGCCGAGATCTGCGGCTCGTAGGACAGGCCGCCGGCGACGAGCTTGTGCCGCAGGCCCATGACGTGGACGAGCGGCTCGAGCGCGTCGGAGACCTGCATGGCCAGCTCGCGGGTCGGGACGAGCACCAGGGCGCGCGGCCGCTTGGGCTTGGCCTTGCCGTCGGCGGCGAGCCGGGTGATGGTCGGCAGCCCGAAGGCGAGGGTCTTGCCCGAGCCGGTCTGGCCGCGACCGAGCACGTCCCGGCCGGCCATCGCGTCGGGGATGGTCGCCAGCTGGATCGGGAACGGCTCGGTGATGCCGTCGCGCGCCAGCCGCTCGACGAGCCGCGCGGGGATCCCCATGGCAGCGAATCCGTTGTCCTGGGTCACCTCGGCGGCCCGACCGGCCTTGGGCTTGTATGCCGTCCACTCGTCGGCTTCGGCGCGCAGCGCCTCTGCCTCACTGTGCCCAGCCGACCGGTCGTCGCGGTTCTGGAAACCGCCGCGGTCGTCCCGGTGGTCGCGACGCGGGAAGCCACCGTGGTCGTCACGCTTCTGGTAGCCGCCACGCTCGTCACGCTTCTGGAACCCACCACGCTCGCCGCGGTCGTCACGCTTCTGGTACCCACCACGCTCGCCGCGGTCGTCACGCTTCTGGAACCCACCACGCTCGCTCCGGTCGTCGCGTCCCTGGTACCCGCCACGGTCGGCACGGTTCTGGTAGCCAGCGCGGTCATCGCGCCGCTGGTAGCCCCCCCGGTCGTCGCGGTTCTGGAACCCGCCGCGGTCGTCGCGGTTCTGGAACCCGCCACGGTCGTCCCGCTTCTGGTACCCGCCACGGTCGTCCCGACCCTGGAAGCCACCTCGGTCGGCACGGTCATCGCGACGCTGGAGCCCACCACGGTCATCGCGGCCCTGGTACCCACCACGGTCATCGCGCTTCTGGTACCCGCCACGGTCGCCCCGGTCGTCCCGGCCCTGGTACCCACCACGGTCGTCGCGACGCACGAAGCCACCGCGCTGGCTGCGGTCATCGGTCCGGTCGGTGCGCCGCTCGGAGCGCTCACGACGGTCCTCGCGCTCACGCCACGGGTCGTTGCCGGCCACGTGGCGCGGCGGGTGGACCCGACGGGTCCGGTCCTCGTCGCGGCGCGGCCGGTCGTCGCGGACGTAGCCGCCACCGCGGGGGCGGTCGTCGCGGTCGAAGCGGTCGCCTCGGACCGGTCGGTCCGCACGGGGTGCGCGGTCGGCATACGACGGACGGTCCTGGCCGTGCGAGCGGGGGCTGCTCGAGGCCTTGTCGGCCTGGCCGCGGTGCGGCTTCTTGCCGGAGCGCTGCTTGGCCTCCTCGCGGGCGGCCTTCTCAGCGGGGGTCCAGCGGGCCTTCTTGGGCGCGCCGGAAGTCTTCTTGGGCATGGTGTGTCACCTTCGTGGTCAAAATGCAGTCGGCATCGTGTGTGTCAGACACGTCTTGAGCCACTGGCAAGATGACGATGAAGACGAGCCTCAGACGCGCGATCGGCGTCCGTGCGCTGGTTCGACGCTGTGCGTGTCACCGGCGGGTTCGGTTGTGGGTCATGGGGATCGGGCTGCTCGCGAGAGACGAGCTGCCGGTGGGCGCAGCCATGCGCCGTCACACCGAACGCCCAATGCTACCAGCGGGTCGAGGCGCGGCCGACCACTCGCGCGAACCGCGGCGCGACCGCCTGACCGACGAGCACCCCGAGCAGCAGACCCACCAGATCGGCCACGGCGTCCCACACGTCGCCACTGCGATGAGGCAGGACGAAGTGCTGGACGAGCTCGCTCACCGGCGCGTGGAGCGCGAGGACGACGGTGACGAACCGGGGCCGCAGGCGAGCAGCCCAGGCAATCGCGACGGGCACCCCGAAGAGAAGGGCGTGCACGATCTTGTCCTCACCGGCAAAGGTCGGCTGGGCGGGCGAGTCCGGGGCGTAGACCGACCACAGCTGCACGGCCACCGCGACGACGAAGAGGATGACGCCCAGCCTGGACGGCCGGTCGGTGGCGGGCGACAGCCTCGCTCCACCATCGGCCTCACCCGTCCGTGGTCGGGCCGGGGGTCGCCGCGACGTCACGGATGTGCCGCGCGCGCCGCCCGGGCGACAGCCTCGGCCACCACCCTGGACACGTCGGGGTGGAAGACGCTCGGGACGATGTAGGTCGGGTTGAGCTCGTCCTCCTTGACGACCCCGGCGAGCGCGTCGGCCGCCGCGAGAAGCACCTCGGGGGTGATGCTCTTGGACCGGGCGTCGAGCAGTCCACGGAAGACGCCCGGGAAGACGAGCACGTTGTTGATCTGGTTGGCGAAGTCCGAGCGACCGGTTGCCACGACCGCCGCGTGCTTGGCCGCTTCGTTCGGGTCGACCTCGGGGTCGGGGTTGGCCATGGCGAAGACGATGGAGTCGGGTGCCATCCGGCCGATGTCGTCGCCGGTGAGGATGTTGGGGGCCGAGACACCGAGGAAGACGTCGGCGCCGACGAGTGCCTCCTTGAGGGTGCCGGTGAACCCTCGCGGGTTCGTGTGCTCGGCCGACCACCTCAGGGCTGGGTTCTCGCCAGATGCGATGTCGGGACGATCGGGCGTGAGGACGCCGTGCATGTCGGCGACGATGACGTCGGTGGCGCCGGCCAGGAGGAACAGCTTCAGGATCGCGGTGCCGGCGGCGCCGGCACCGCTCATGACGATCCGGACGTCGGAAAGGTCCTTGCCGACCACACGCAGGGCGTTGCGCAGGGCCGCGAGCGACACGATCGCCGTGCCGTGCTGGTCGTCGTGGAACACCGGGATGTCGAGCTCGTCGCGGAGTCGCTGCTCGATCTCGAAGCACCTCGGGGCCGAGATGTCCTCCAGGTTGATGCCCGCGAAAACGGGGGAGATCGCCTTGACGGCGGCAATGATCTCCTCGGTGTCGGTCGTGTCCAGGCAGATCGGGAAGGCGTCGATGCCGGCGAACCGCTTGAACAGCGCGGCCTTGCCCTCCATGACCGGCAGCGCCGCGATCGGCCCGAGGTTGCCCAGACCGAGGACGGCGGTGCCGTCGGTGACCACGGCCACCGTGTTGCCCTTGATCGTGAGGTTGCGGGCATCGGCCGGGTTGTCCGCGAGCGCCAGGCAGACCCGGGCCACGCCGGGTGTGTAGACGAGGGACAGGTCGTCACGGTTGCGGATCGGCACCCGCGACTCGATGCTCAGCTTGCCCCCGAGGTGGGCGAGGAAGGTGCGGTCGGAGACCTTGCCGATCTCGACGCCCGGCACGGCCCGCATCGTCTCCACCAGACGAGCGGCGTGCTCGGTGTCGGCAGCCGCGGCCGTGAGGTCGATGCGCAACGTGTCGGAGCCCGAGGCCGTGACGTCCAGGGCCGTCACTGCTCCCCCGTCACGCTCGATGGCGTGGGTCAGCTCGCTCACCGCCGTGGCCCGGGCCGGGAGGACGAGTCGGACGGTGATGGAGTAGGAGATCGAGGGCAGCGTGGCCATGCCCCGATCCAACCACCTCGGGTATGCCGGGGATCGGGCGGCGTCGCGGGGGCGGCACATATATCAGGCGCCCGTCAGACGCCGGCAGAACAGGCGACATATGGTGCGAGCATGAGCTCGCACGTCGATGTGACCGGTACCGGAACCGCCTCTGCCACCCCCGATGTCGTCACTCTCGACGTCCGGGTGACCTGCGAGGGTCTCGACGTCGCCGGCACCCTGCAGACTGCGTCGGCCAGGATGGGCGATCTCCAGCGAGCCGCTCGTGACCACGGTGTCGCGCCCGCCGACCTGCAGTCGACCGGCTCGGGGGTCCACCAGCGGTGGGCCAACGACCGGCCGGAAGTGGTGGGCTACACCGCGTTCCACACCCTGCGCGTCCGGGTGCGCGACGTCGACTCGACCGGCGCGCTCGTGTCGGCGTTCTCGGATGCGGCGGGCAACGCCCTGGGCATCGACAACATCGCCCTGACACTGAGCGACCCCGAGCCGCTGGCCGCGCAGGCCCGGGAGCAGGCGTTCGGGGACGCGCGAGCCAAGGCGCTGCAGTATGCCGCCCTGGCCGGGAGGACCCTCGGGGCCGTGAAGTGGCTCAGCGACCGGGGCGTCGGCTGGTTCGGTGGAGCGGCCCCGTTCGACAAGATGCTGGGCTCGCGCGAGATGTCCTCCGGTATGCCGGTCGAGGCCGGCGAGAGCACGGTCACCGCGTCGGTGAGTGTGCGCTGGTCCTGGTCGGACTGACCTCAGGTCACAAGGTCCTCCGGTACGTGCTTCGGGGAGCACGTACCGGAGGACCTTGTGGACCCGGCGTCATGCGGTGACGAACGACAGGGGCCCGAGCCCCCGGCGCCAGGCGGTGACCTCCGCACGCACCGCCGACGTTGCGCTCGGGTCGGACAGTGCCTGCGCGAAGAGGCCCGCGAGCCGGGGCATGTCCGCCGCCGTGAGACCGAGCCGGACGATCTCCGGCGTCCCGAGCCGCAGGCCGTTCAGGTCTCCCGGGACCGCCTCGACCGGCAGCCCGATCCCGCTCGCGAGCAGCCCGGCAGGCTCGAGCCGACGGGCCATCGCCGTTCCTCCACCGTATGCCGCAGCGCGCACCGCCACCTGGTGGGAGTGGGTCAGCGCGTCGGAGACTCCATGCACGGGAATCCCTTGCCCGGCAAGGGAGTCGGCGAGGGCGCGCGCCGAGGAAACCATCTCGGCGGCATACGGCGACCCGTGCTCGAGCCAGTCGACCAGGGTGACGGCGAGGGCGGCCACCCGGCCGGCGTCGAAGTTCGCGGTGAAGCCCGGGTAGGCCACGGCATCGAGCCGTTCGGCGAGCCCGGCATCGCGGGTGACGACGAGGCCGCCGACCGGACCACCGAGGCTCTTGTAGGTGCTCATCGTCATGACGTGGGCGCCGAGGTCGAGCGGGTTGGGCCAGGCTCCCCCGGCGATCAGACCGGACAGATGGGCTGCGTCGAACATGACGGTCGCCCCGACCTCGTCGGCGATGGCGCGCACGTCGGCCACCGGGTGCGGCCGCAGGTTGAGACTGCCGCCGATGGTGACCAGCCGCGGCCTCACCTCGTGCACGACGGAGCGGAGCCCGTCGAGGTCGACGGTGTAGTTGGCCGCATCGACCGGCGCCGGCACCGTCGTGAGGCCGTGCAGTCCCGCCGCCCCGTCGACGTGGTGGGTGACGTGGCCGCCGATCGACGCCGGCGGCGCGACGATCGTGTCGCCGGGCCGGCATACGGCGGTGAACACGAACAGGTTGGCCATCGCCCCGGACGGGACCCGCACCTCGGCGAAGTCGGCGTCGAAGACCCGTGCGGCGAGCTCGGCCGCGATCACCTCGATCTGCTCGATCGCGCCCAGGCCCATCTCGTACTTGTCGCCGGGATAGCCGAGCGAGGTCCGGGCCCCGAGCCCGGCCGCGAGGAGTCGCTCCGCACGCGGGTTCATGACGTTGGTCGCCGGGTTGAGGTTGAACGCCTCGACGTCGTGGAGCCGGTGGTTCTCACCCACCAGCTCCTCGACCCGGGCGGCGACACCCGCGCGCGGGAGGGCGTCGACGGCGGAGGCGATGGCCAGGACGTGGTCCTCAGTCGGGACCCAGGATCGGCGGGCGAGACGCGGCATACGGCGACCCTAGTGAGGCGGTCCGCTGCGCGGATGGAGGTGTTCGGACGCGCCCGGACGCGGCGGAACACCTCCAACCGCGTCGAACGAGCGTGATGTGGACCCCACGGGTGGTGGAGGTGGCGGGAATTGAACCCGCGTCCATTGACGGGAAACCAGGGCTTCTCCGGGTGCAGTGCGCTATGGATTTTCTCGGCCCCAGCGCTCGCGCGCACACGTCCGCTGACAGGCCCAGTCGAGTAGGAGTCCCGCGTCGCCCCCCGACATGACGACGCAGCAAGTTCTCTAGCTGACGCCAGACACTGAGACGAGAACTAGCTCAGGCTGACGGACTTCGGAGCTCGCTCAGGCGGCGAGGGCGAAGTCGGTGCGCTTGGAATTGGCACCTATTGTTTTGCTGGGAGCGTTGACGAGATAACCCAGCATCCTCGACCCGCTTCCCCTGACCAGCCGACCAATGTCGAAACCGATCACCCCCGTGTTTGGGGGGTCCACATCACGCTGTTCAGTTGTCCTGCGTCGTCCAGACTATCGGCTCTGGCGTGCGGCGACCAACGCCGATTCCGTGGTCGCGCAACGGGATGGCTCGTATGCCGCGTGCTCGCCAGCTCGTGAGCAGCACCTCCGACGCCGCGAGCGTCGTGCGCCACGAACCCGTCGCGCTCGTCCGGTCGGTGTCGTGGAGGAGCACCGTCCCACCGGGGGCGAGCACCCGCTCGACCTTGCGGACCACACTGTCCGGGGTCGCCCGGCGCGACCAGTCCCGGCCCCACGTCGACCAGAGGACCGTCTGCAACCCGGCCGAGCGTGCGGCATACGCCCCTTCGGCCGTGAGCACCCCGTAGGGCGGCCGGTAGTAGCCCGGCGACCGACCGGTCGCCGCCTCGACCGCTTCGGCGGCCCGGGCCAGCTCCCCACGGATCCGGCCGGGCCGCTTGAGCGCCAGGCACTGGTGGTCCCAGCCGTGGATGGCGAGCTCGTGGCCACGGTCAGCCATCTCGCGGACGAGCGCGGCGTTATCGGTCACGTGGGCGCCGAGGAGGAAGAACGTGGCCCGGGTGTCGTGCCGGTCGAGCAGGTCGAGGAACGCCGGCGTGGAAGCGGGGTCGGGGCCGTCGTCATAGGTGAGGGCGACGGCATCGGAGTCACTCATCCCGGCCAGACCCGGCAACAGCAGGCGGCGGGCCGGCGCAACGGAGGTCAGTGCCGGGACGAGGTTGACGGCCGTCACGGCGAGCGGAGCAAGCAGTGCCAGTGGCCAGTACCGTTGCTGCGCAATGGGACTCACGCGGGGACTCACGCCAGGACTCACGCCAGGGCTCACGCCGGCAGATCTCCGGTGATCCGCAGGATGGTGGTCGCGACGCAGGGCTGCAGGCGCAGGCCCTCCAAGGCCACGGCGCGTGCCGACACCACGTCCTGACAGCTTCCGAGGAGCCCCGCGAAGGCCACGACCAGGTCCGCGGGGCTCCTGGCCCACGGCGCAAGTCCGGCGTGGCTGAGCGCGACGGCGTTGGTCTCGCCGTGACCGGGCAGGCAGCGGTAGCTGACGACCGGACACCCCGCGGCGAGCGCCTCCAGCGAGGTGCTGCCACCAGCGTTCTGGACGACGGCGTCCACCGCCGCGAAGAGCGCCGGCATGTCCTCGACCCACCCGAGAGCCGTCAGACCGGGCTCACCCGCCAGGCGGTGTCGGAGGTGCTCGTTGTGGCCGCACAGGACGACGGGGTGACCCAGCCCCAGGTCGCGGAGGTCGTGGGCGGCGGCGACGAGCTCACCGACGCCCTCCGACCCGCCCGTGACGAGGACCAACGGTCCCTCGAGGGGCAGCCCGAACCGCTCCCGATGGCGGGCCTGCTCAGCCCGACGAAGGCGCTCGCTGTCCGGGCCCGGCGCGACACCGAACCCGTCGCGGACCGCCGGCTGGATCACCTCGACGCCCGCCGCGCCGTGGGACCGGGCCTCGACGGCGGCCAGGTCGTGGATGGCCAGGTGCGCATCGACCCCGCCGTGGACCCACAGGGCGTGCACCGACATGTCGGTGAGGTAGGTGAAGACCGGCACCCGGACCTGGCCGGCGCGCCGCAGCTGGCCCAGGGTCTGGCTGGCCAGGGGGTGGGTCGAGACGATCGCGGCATACGACCCGGTGAGGGCCGCAGCGGTCCGACGTTCGGCGAAGTGGGCGATCCGCTCCACGAGGTGACCGAGGATCGAGTTGCCGCTCTCCAGCTGCCCGAGGAGCCATCGCCAGGAGGTGGGGACGGTTCGCAGCTGGAGGAAGTACGCAGCCTTGAGGAGTCGCCCGAGGCCACGCGGATAGAGCTCGATGATGTCGAGGCGGTCGGAGGTGACCCCGTGCTCAAGCAGACGGAGCCGGATCTCCCGGGCTGCTGCGTCGTGACCGGCGCCGAAGCTCCCGGAGATGACGGCGATCCGCGCCGTGGACGCGTCGGGGGACGACGTACCCGCAGCCCTGCGGCACATGCGCTCATCCTCCGGGTCCACGATCGCGGAGAAGGAGAACCTGACTCCTCAAGACGCCGAGCTCCGCACTGCCGAACCAGCGTAGTGCCCGGCGATGGGTGGCCGCTGGGTTCCGGCGGGTTCGCCCGGCTGCGTTCATGGTTCGTTCAGGTTCATTGCCCGGCCCGAGAAGACGACCGCACGCCTCACGAAACCGGGAGTTGCGGACTCGCCGTCGATGGGTTTACAGTTCGATGAAACGAAACAGTTTCGTTCTATCGAGATCCTGAGGAGAACCCGTGACCGCCACGACCACCGACCGGGCCAGCCGCCCCCGCGTCGAGGGCGACCGCGAGCAGGAGATCCTCGACGGCGTCATCGACCTGCTGATCGAGGTCGGCTACGACCGGCTCACCTTCGACACCCTCGCCGCCCACGTCCGGGCCAGCAAGGCCACGCTCTACCGCAAGTGGGAGAGCAAGCCCGAGCTGGTCATGGCGGCCGTGGAGCACCTCTTCCACAAGGCGACCGGCCCGCACGGCGAGTCCCCCGACACCGGCAGTCTCCTCGGCGACCTCGAGGCGGTGTTCTGCACGAGCGCCCCGATGCTCGACCAGCTGCCCGGCGTCCTCGCCGCGACCCTCCCGGCCCTGCACCGCGACCCCGAGCTCAAGGACCTGTTCGTGGACCGGTTCATCCGGCCCAAGACCGACAACCTGCTGCTCATGCTCGGCCGGGCCCAGACCCGCGGCGAGCTCGGCCCCGACGCCGACCTTCGCACGCTCGCGTCGATCCTGCCCGCCATGAACTTCCACCGGGTCCTCGTCGAGGGCATCTGCCCCGACGAGGCTTACGTCCGCAACGTCATCCACGAGGTCCTGCTCCCGGCCTGCCGGGCGACCCTGCGCGACTGACCGAGCAGACCAGACAACGCGACCGGGCAGCGGCGCCCGGCCACGCGGCACGTGCACGTCCCGCTCCACCAGCCCCGCAACGATCGCGGCATACACCCCCACAGTCCCCTCGGCGCAGCGCTGCCCGAGGCACGTCCCCCACGCCCAGAAGCGGCACATCCTTGCCCAAAAGGCATGCAGCACAGGGCAACTCACCTCATCCAAAGGAACCACCATGTCGACTCTCGTCGAACCGGCACCGTCCCGGGATCTGTCCGAAGCAGCGCCCAGGTCGCGCGGCCTCCTCCTCGCGCTCATCGTCATCGCCAGCGCCCAGCTCATGATCGTCCTCGACGGCACGATCGTGAACATCGCCCTGCCCCACATCCAGACCGACCTCGGCTTCTCCGACGCAGGACGGCAGTGGGTCGTCACGGCATACGCCCTCGCCTTCGGCAGCCTGCTCATGCTCGGCGGCCGGCTCGGTGACCTCTTCGGTCGCCGCCGGATGTTCACCGTCGGCGTCATCGTCTTCGGTGCGGCCTCGCTCCTCGGGGGCCTCGCCCCGAACCAGGAGATCCTCCTCGTCGCCCGCGTCCTCCAGGGTGCCGGCGCCGCGCTGGCCTCCCCGGCGGCCCTCGCCCTGATCAACACCACCTTCCCGGCCGGCAAGGAGCGCAACCGCGCGATGGCCGTGTATGCCGCGATGTCGGGTGCAGGTGCGGCCGTCGGCCTCATCCTCGGCGGCGTCCTCACCGAGGCGGACTGGCGCTGGACCTTCTTCATCAACGTCCCGATCGGCCTGCTCGTCGCCGCCCTCGCCCCGCGCGTCCTCGTCGAGTCCGAGGGCAGCGACGCCCGGCTCGACCTCGCCGGCGCCGCCACCGGCACCGCCGGCCTGTTCGGCATCGTCTACGGCCTCTCGCACGCAGCCCAGGTCGGCTCCACGTGGACCGACGCGCTCACCCTCGTACCGCTCCTCGGTGGCCTCGCCATGCTCGGTGTCTTCGTCCTCGTCGAGCAGCGGGCTGCGCACCCGCTCCTCCCGATGCGCATCCTCGCCGACCGCAACCGGGCCGTCTCGCTCTTCGCCATGCTCCTCGTCGGCGCCGGCATGTTCGCGATGTTCTTCTTCCTCGGCCTGTTCGTGCAGCAGGTCCTCGGCTACACCCCGGTCAAGTCCGGCCTGGCGTTCCTCCCGTTCAGCGCGGGCATGATCGTGTCGGCCGGCCTGGCCTCCGCGCTCGTCAGCCGGGTCGACCCGCGCTGGCTGGCCGGCCTCGGCGGCCTGCTCGCCGGTACCGGGATGTGGGGCTTCACCCACCTGTCGACGACCAGCTCGTATGCCGGTGGCCTCCTCCCGTGGATCGTCGTCCTCGCCCTCGGCATGGGCTTCCTGTTCATCCCGATGACCCTGACGGCGACGGCACGGATCGACGCGGCCGACTCCGGCGCGGCGGCGTCGGCGCTGAACACCGCCCAGCAGATCGGCGGCGCCGTCGGCATCGCCGGCCTGACCACCGCGTTCACCCACTTCGCGACCCAGAAGGGCACCGAGCTCGCCACCGCGTTCCAGGCCCAGGCCGCCCAGTCCGGTGTCACGCCCACCGCGGCCCAGCTCGCGGCCGCCAAGGCCCAGATCGCCGTCCAGGCCCAGACCTACGGCTCGACCCAGTCGTTCTGGTTCGCGGCCGGGATGATCCTCCTCGGCGGTCTCACCGCCCTGGCCATCCTCAACGTCAAGCACGAGGAGCTGGCGACCGACGGCCAGCAGGCCGTCCACGTCGGCTGAGCCACCCGGCATACGCCTGGGTCGGTCCACGACCGACCCGGCTCTCAACCGGCACAAATGCGTGGGGTCCGGAGAAATATCTCCGGACCCCACGCATTTCTCCATGCCCGATTGGGACACTTGACCGATGGTGTGGGTTTCGTCGGCGCGGCCCGTGGTCGCCACCGTCGCGCTCCTTCTGGGAGCGCACGCGCTGAGCGGCTGCGCCAAGAGCTGCACCGCCGTCGGGGCGGAGGACGGGGTGGCACTGACGGCCGTGGGCTTCCCCGCCGACGCCGCCCTGAGCGTCAAGGTCTGCCGTGGTACGACCTGCGCGTCGACCCAGCTGGACCTCACCCAGAGCGACGCCGGGTTCGTTGCGCTGCGCCTGACCTCGACGACGGCCCAGGCGTTGCGGGTCAGCGTTCGAACGGCTGCCGGGCCCCCCGTCCTGGAGGGGGCCGCGATCTCCGTGGTGCCGGTCAAGATCCAGCCCAACGGGCCCGACTGTGATCCGACCGCCTACCAGGCGGGGATTCGGGTCTCGCCGACGGGCGTCGTCTCCAGCGCGCCCTCCACCGCACCCAGCTGACGCACGCCCGGCCCCCGAGACCCCGCCGAGCGGCATCCGGCCGGTCGTTCGTATGCCGGGACAACGGTCTCGGGTCTCGGGCACCTCAGTAGGGTTTCGGGGACGCCCCACACCCCGGGAGGAACCATGTTCAAGAAGGTGCTGGTCGCCAACCGCGGCGAGATCGCCGTCCGTGCCTTCCGGGCCGCGACCGAGCTCGGCGCGAAGACGGTGGCGGTGTTCCCCTACGAGGACCGCAACTCCGAGCATCGGCTCAAGGCCGACGAGGCCTACCAGATCGGCGAGCAGGGGCACCCGGTCCGCGCCTACCTCGACCCGGCCGAGATCGTCCGGGTCGCCCTCGAGGCCGGCGCCGACGCCGTCTACCCCGGCTACGGCTTCCTCTCGGAGAACCCCGACCTCGCCGAGGCGTGCGACGCCGCCGGGGTGACCTTCGTCGGGCCTCCTGCGTCGGTCCTGCACCTCACGGGCAACAAGGCGCGCGCCATCGCGGCGGCGCGCGAGGCCGGCTTGCCGACCCTGCGCTCGGTGCCACCGAGCACCGATGTCGACGAGCTGGTCCGCGGCGCGGAGCAGATCGGCTACCCGGTGTTCGTCAAGGCCGTCGCCGGTGGCGGGGGCCGCGGCATGCGCCGGGTCGAGACCCCCGACCAGCTGCGCGACTCGATCACCGTCGCCATGCGCGAGGCCGAGTCCGCCTTCGGTGATGCGACGGTGTTCATCGAGGAGGCCGTTGTCGACCCGCGGCACATCGAGGTGCAGATCCTCGCCGACGGGGTGGGCAACGTCATCCACCTCTACGAGCGGGACTGCTCGCTCCAGCGGCGCCACCAGAAGGTCATCGAGATCGCCCCGGCACCCAACCTCGACCCCGAGCTGCGGGCTCGGATGTGCGCCGACGCCGTGGCCTTCGCCGAGACGATCGGCTACGTCAACGCCGGCACCGTCGAGTTCCTCCTCGACCCGTCCGGCCGCTACGTCTTCATCGAGATGAACCCGCGGATCCAGGTCGAGCACACGGTCACCGAGGAGATCACCGACGTCGACCTCGTCGGTTCCCAGCTGCGGATCGCCAGCGGCGAGACCCTCGCCGACCTCGGCCTGTCCCAGGACGCCATCCAGGTCCATGGCGCTGCTCTCCAATGCCGGATCACCACCGAGGACCCGGCCAACGAGTTCCGTCCCGACACGGGCCGGATCACCGTCTACCGGTCGGCCGGTGGCAGCGGCGTCCGCCTCGACGGCGGGACGATCTTCGTGGGGGCCGAGGTGAGCGCCCACTTCGACTCGATGCTCGTCAAGCTGACCTGTCGCGGGCGAGACTTCCCCAGCGCCGTCCGTCGCGCGCGTCGGGCGCTGGCCGAGTTCCGCGTCCGCGGCGTCACGACGAACATCCCGTTCCTCCAGGCCGTCCTCAGCCAGCCCGACTTCCAGGCCGGCCGGGTGACGACGGCGTACATCGAGCAGCACCCCGAGCTGCGCAACCAGCGCACCCCCGCCGACCGCGGCACCAAGATCCTCACCTACCTGGCCGACGTGACGGTCAACCAGCCCAACGGACCGGCCACGACGCACGTCTCGGCCCGGAGCAAGCTGCCCGTCGTCGACCTCGACAGCGCTCCCCCGCCCGGCGCCCGAGACCGGCTGCTCCGACTCGGCCCGGCCGGCTTCGCCGCCGGGCTGCGGGCCCAGACCGGGGTCGGGGTCACCGACACGACCTTCCGCGACGCCCACCAGAGCCTGCTCGCCACCCGGGTCCGGACCCGCGACCTGCTGCACGTCGCCCCCTACGTCGCCCGGCTCACCCCGCAGCTGCTCAGCGTCGAGGCCTGGGGCGGCGCGACCTACGACGTGGCGCTGCGCTTCCTCTCCGAGGACCCGTGGGAGCGGCTCTCGGCCCTGCGGGCTGCGATGCCCAACCTGCCGATCCAGATGCTCCTGCGCGGACGCAACACGGTCGGCTACACGCCATACCCGACCAAGGTCACCGACGTCTTCGTGCACGAGGCCGCCCGCTCCGGCATCGACATCTTCCGGATCTTCGACGCGCTCAACGACGTCGGCCAGATGCGGCCGGCGATCGAGGCGGTGCGTGACACCGGAACCGCGGTTGCGGAGGTCGCCCTCTGCTACACCGGCGACCTCACCAGCCCCAGCGAGACGCTCTACACCCTGGACTACTACCTGCGCCTCGCCGAGCAGGTCGTCGAGGCGGGCGCGCACGTCATCGCCATCAAGGACATGGCCGGCCTGCTCCGCGCCCCCGCCGCCCGGACCCTCGTCACCGCGCTGCGCGAGCGGTTCGACCAGCCGGTGCACCTCCACACCCACGACACCGCGGGCGGCCAGCTCGGCACCCTGCTCGCTGCGATCGACGCCGGCGTCGACGCGGTCGACGCCGCCAGCGCCTCGATGTCCGGCACGACGAGCCAGCCGTCCCTCTCGGCCCTCGTCGCCGCCACCGACGGCAGCGCCCGCGAGACCGGACTCGACCTGGCGGCGGTCTGCAGCCTCGAGCCGTACTGGGAAGCCGTCCGCGCGCTCTACCACCCGTTCGAGTCCGGGCTGCCCTCCCCCACCGGTCGGGTCTACCGCCACGAGATCCCCGGCGGCCAGCTCTCCAACCTGCGCCAGCAGGCGATCGCGCTCGGCCTCGGCGAGCGCTTCGAGCAGGTCGAGGACATGTATGCCGCGGCCAACGACATCCTGGGCAACATCGTCAAGGTGACCCCGAGCAGCAAGGTCGTCGGCGATCTCGCCCTCGCCCTCGTCGGCGCCAAGGCCGACCCGGCCGACTTCGAGGCCAACCCCACGGCATACGACATCCCCGACTCGGTGATCGGGTTCCTCGGGGGCGAGCTCGGCGACCCGCCCGGCGGCTGGCCCGAGCCGTTCCGGACCAAGGCCCTCCAGGGACGCACGGTCAAACCGCGGCTCACCGAGCTGACCGAGGAGGAGGAGGCGGCCCTGGCGCGCGACCCGCGCCCGACCCTCAACGCGCTGCTGTTCCCCGGACCGACCAAGGAGTTCACCGCGGCCCGGGAGAACTGGGGCGACCTGGCCGTCCTCGGCACCAAGGAGTTCCTCCACGGCCTCGACGTGGGCACCGAGCACGAGGTGGAGCTGGAGCCGGGCAAGACCCTCATCCTCGGCCTCCAGTCGGTGTCCGAGCCGGACGAACGTGGCTTCCGAACCGTCATGTGCACCGTCAACGGCCAGTTCCGCCCGGTCCAGATCCGCGACCGGAGCATCACCGTCGACACCAAGACCGCCGAGAAGGCCGACGCGGGCAACTCCTCGCACGTGGCCGCGCCCTTCGCCGGCGTGGTGACCCTCGCCGCCGAGGAGGGTCAGCAGCTCGAGCCGGGCGCCGTCGTCGCGACCATCGAGGCGATGAAGATGGAGGCCAACATCACCACCCCGATCGGCGGCACCGTCCAGCGCGTCGCCATCACCGGTACCCAGCAGGTCGAGGGCGGCGACCTCCTCCTCGTGGTCTCCCCCGCCTGACCCGTCCGCCCGAGCTTTCCCGCCCCATCCGGGAAAGTCGTCTTCGCAAGGGTTGCCGACCCTTGCGAAGACGACTCTTGCCTTGCCAAGTTGCTCCCCAACGCGCGGTGGCCTGCGTCAGCCACGCTCCGGCAGGAAGAGGACCGAGTCGCCGAACTCGTGCCAGAGGTAGCCCCTCGCGACGGCCGCGTCATAGGCCTGCTGGGCCAGCTCGGCCCCGGCGACCGCCTCCACGAGGAGCAGGTGCGAGGCGTGCGGGTCGTGCCAGCCGGTGATGAGGCCGTCGACGACCTGTGGCGGGTCGGCGAGGTTGACGACCCGATCGGTCCACCCCCGCCGGCCCACCACCCGTCCGCCCTCAACCGCCGACTCCAAGGCTCGCGTGACGGTGGTCCCGACGGCCACGACGCGCCCGCCGCCGGCCCGGACCGCGTTGACCAGACGGGCTGTCGACTCGCTCACCGCAAAGCGCTCGGCCTGCGGAGCCTCACCTGCCTCCTGTGAGGACACGCCGGTGTGCAGGGTCACCGGGGCGACGCCCACTCCGCGGGACACCAGCTCCGTGACGAGCCGGGCCGTGAAGGGGCGCGCGGCCGATGCCATCTCGGCACTGCCGGGTCGCACACCGAACACGGTCTGGTAGTCGGCGAGCGGGTAGCGACGAGCCAGGTAGCCGTACGCGATGGGGCGACCGTGCCGCACGAGGTGTCGTGCGAGGTCGCCGTCGGCGGAGGCACGCCACAGCCGGTTGCCCTGACCGGTGGGTGAGGAGGCCCTCGGGTAGGGCTCGAGCAGGGTCAGCTGGACCGGGCCGGTGCGCAACCGGTCGCCCGCGACCGCGTCCAGGATGCCGCGGGACGCGTCGGCGGCCGTGCGGAGCTCGACCACCCAGGTGCCGTCGTCCAGCGGCGTCGCCACGTGGACGACGACCGGGCCGAGGCGACGGCTCACCGCGTCGAGCTGGCCGGCGACGGTTGCCGAGTCGTTGACGACGAGCAGGTCACCAGCCCGGAGGAACGCCGGGAGGTCCCCGAACCCGGCGTGCGAGATCCGGTCCGGCTCCGCGACGAGGAGCCGGACGGCGTCACGGGCCGTCCCGCGACGTTCCGCCGGAGCCGGGGCAAAACTCCCCTCCGGCGCGATGAACTCGGTGGTGGGCCCGGTCTCCAGCGCGGTCATCGCGTGCCCGCCTGGTCGAGGTCGACGACGGGTACGTCGGCGGCAGCGTACCTCCCCGACACCGGGCGGGCGTCGAGCAGCGCGAGCAGGTGCGGCACGACCGTCTCGGGCAGTGGCCGGTCGGAGATGTCCTCGCCCGGGAACGCGTCATGGTGCATGCGGGTGCGCATGTCCCCGGGGTCGACGGCGTATGCCGTGATCCCCTCCTCGGCCGCGAAGGTCAGGGTCAGGTGTTCCAGCGCGGCCTTGCTCGCGCCGTAGCCGCCCCAGGTCTCGTAGTGCGCGACCGCCGCGTCGCTCGTCACCGTCAGGAGCACGCCTCCGGATCGGCGCAGTGCCGGCAGGAGCAGCTGGGTCAGGGCGAGAGGGGCGACGACGTTGGTCTCGACGATCATCTGTAGATCCGGGACGGGCAGGTCTGCGAGGCGACCCTGGGGAAGGGGGCCGAGGGTGCTGGCGTTGTGGACGAGCAGGTCGAGCCGGCCGAGGTCGTCGACCGCCGCGACCAGGGCGGTTCGGTGCTCGGTGTCGGTGACGTCGCCGGGGACCGTCGTCAGGCCGGGCCGGCGGGCGGCCGTCAGCCGGGCGGTGTCCCGCCCGTCGATGACGACCTGCCAGCCGCGCGAAGCCAGCTCCGAGGACAGGGCCAGCCCGAGCCCGGCCGAACCGCCCGTGACGAGTGCTACTGGTTGCGTTGACCTGGTCATGAGCCCAGTCTTCAAGTTGAAGTGAACTTGAAGTCAAGGCATCATTTCCAACGGGAGCACGCCGTCCCCGGTGGCCGGCGAAGGAGAGAGAGGCTGCACACGATGGACACCCATGACGTCCTCGCCGTGAGCCAGGTGGCCGCGCGTAGTGGCTTCGCCGCGTCCGCGCTGCGCTACTACGAGTCCCAGGGCCTCATCACGGCGCAACGCAGCGGCGGCGGCCAACGACGCTACGAGCGCAGCGTGCTGCGTCGGCTCGCCTTCATCCGGGCCGCGAGCAACGTAGGTCTGACCCTGGAGGAGATCCGCGACGAGCTGGCCCGGCTGCCCGACGGACGCACGCCCACCAAGGCGGACTGGCAGCGGATCACCCGGCACTGGCGTGGACGGCTGGACGACCAGATCCGCGCCCTGCAGCAGCTCCGTGACGGGCTCGACTCGTGCATCGGCTGCGGGTGCCTCTCGCTCGCGCGCTGCGCGATCAGCAACCCGCGCGACCGGGCCGCGTCGGACGGGGCGGGCGCGGCATACCTCTCCCCCGCCCTGCGTCGTCCGCACCGGCCTTCTTGAGGGAATCGCCGGCTGCTACCAGGAACCGCCGGAGCTGCCGCCGCCGCCGCCACCGTGGACCCGGGGCCGAGGGCGCCGGCTGCTACCAGGAACCGCCGGAGCTGCCGCCGCCACCGCCACCGTGGACCCGGGGCGAGGGCGCCGGCTGCTACCAGGAACCGCCGGAGCTGCCGCCGCCACCGCCACCGTGGACCCGGGGGCGA
>JAJPIW010000008.1 GCA_021324575.1 Intrasporangiaceae bacterium
CACGGCCAGCTGGCGGCCGAGGACAAGGACGCGACGATGACCGCCTTCGCCCGAGGCGACATCGACGTCCTCGTCGCGACGACGGTCATCGAGGTCGGCGTCGACGTACCCAACGCCACGGTGATGGTCGTCCTGGACGCGGACCGGTTCGGCGTCTCCCAGCTGCACCAGCTGCGCGGTCGCATCGGACGCGGTGGTCATGCCGGCCTCTGCCTCCTCGTGAGCGGCACCGACAACGAGGACTCCCTCGCTCGGCTGCAGGCCGTCGCGAGCACGACCGACGGCTTCGAGCTGGCCCGCCTCGACCTCAGCCAGCGCCGCGAGGGCGACATCCTCGGCGCGGCCCAGAGCGGCGGACGCAACAGCCTCCGCTCGCTGTCCCTGCTCCGCGACGAGGAGATCATCGTCCAGGCCCACGACGAGGCCTTCGCCATCGTCGAGGCCGACCCCACCCTGGCCGACCACCCAGACCTCCGCGACGCCGTGACGGCCCGGCTCGACGAGGCGCAGGCCGCCTTCCTGGAGCGAGGATGACCCGGATCATCGCCGGTTCGGCCGGCGGCCGGACCCTGCGCACGCCCCCCGGTGACGGGACCCGGCCGACGTCGGACCGGGTGCGCGAGGCCGTCTTCTCCGCCCTCGTCGCCCGTGACGCGATCGCCGATGTCGACGTGCTGGACCTGTATGCCGGGTCCGGGGCCCTCGGTCTGGAGGCCGCGTCGCGTGGGGCTGCCTCAGTCACCCTCGTCGAGGCCGACCGCCGCGCGTCCGCCGTGGCGTCGGCCAACATCGGGGCTCTCGGCTTCGCCCGGTGCCGCGTGGTGACCGCGTGGGTGGCGGCCTTCCTCGCCCGACCGGCCGGCACGGCATACGGGCTGGTCTTCCTCGACCCCCCGTATGCCGTGCCCGAGGACGATCTTGCGGATGTCCTGGCCGCGCTGGCCTCGGGGGACTGGCTCGCCGCCGACGCCCTCGTGGTGCTCGAACGGTCGACCCGCTCGCCGGCGCCGACCTGGCCGCCCGGTCTGGTGCCAGAGCTCACCAAGACGTACGGCGAGACCGCCATCCACTACGCCACGGCCGACCGAGAGCCGGCCTCCTGAGGTGTTGGTCTGTCGCAGGAGTGTTCGACATGTCGAACACTCCTGCGACAGACGAACACTCATCAGGAAGGGTCCGCCTCCGCGATAGGTTGACGGGCGTGAGCGAGCAGCCCCGCCGGTGCGTGTGCCCCGGGTCCTACGACCCGGTGACCAACGGGCACCTCGACGTCATCGCCCGGGCGGCAGCGCTCTTCGACGAGGTCGTCGTCGCGATCCTGCACAACCCGGCCAAGACCGGGACGTTCAGCATCGACGAGCGCGCGGCATACCTCGAACAGGGCCTGGCGGGCCTCACCCACGTGACGGTCGCGGCCTACGCGAACCGGCTCGTCGTCGATGTCTGCCGCGACGTCGGGGCCGAGGCGATGGTCAAGGGACTGCGTGGCGGCACCGACTTCGCCTACGAGCTGCCGATGGCGCTCATGAACAAGCACCTCACCGGCGTCGAGACCCTGTTCCTGCCGGCCAACCCGGCGTTCGAGCACGTGTCGAGCAGCCTGGTCAAGGAGGTCGTCCGCTACGGCGGTGACGTCTCCGGTCTGGTTCCCGACGACGTGCGAGACGCCCTGGTGGAGCGCCTGCGCGGGTGAGCGTCGCCGCGCATTTGGGAAGGTGGGCGGTGCTCCGGTAGCCTTGCCGGTCGGTCTACGTCTACGCGACAGCGGCCGAACCACCCACGATATCTGCGGAGCCATGAACCGTCTCGACCCCCGTTCGCCCCTGGTGCTCGACACCCAGGAGCTCGGTCGGCGACCCGGATCCATGGTGGAGTCCCACCGCACCATCGCGGCGCCTGCCGACCTCGGCACCGACGTCATCGGGATCCCGGAGGGCCAGCTCATCGAGCTGGATCTTCGCCTGGAGTCGGTCGTCGAGGGCGTGCTGGTCACCGGTTCGGTCCGCGGCACGGCAACCGGCGCCTGCGTGCGGTGCCTGGACCCCGTTCACCGTGAGGTGAACGGGCACTTCCAGGAGCTGTTCGCCTACGCCGATCGCTCGGCCCACCACAAGGAGGTGGGAGCCGACGTCGACGAGACCGAGGACTACCAGCTCGAGGGAGATCTGATCAACCTCGAGCCGGTGCTCCGAGACACGGTGGTGCCAGCACTGCCGTTCAAGCCGGTGTGTCGCGACGACTGTCCGGGTCTGTGCTCCGAGTGCGGAGCACACCTGGCCGACGACCCGACCCACCACCATGACGTGATCGACCCCCGATGGTCGGCGCTGCAAGAGCTTGCAGCGGCGCCCGTCACCGACGAGAAGAGGAACTGACGTGGCTGTCCCGAAGCGGAAGACGTCCCGCTCCAACACCCGCTCGCGCCGCGCCAACTGGAAGGCGACGCCCACCGCGTTGACGACCTGCCCGCAGTGCAAGGCCCCCACCCAGCCGCACACGGCGTGCCCGTCGTGTGGCACCTACAAGGGCCGCCACTACGGAGCCGCCGAGCGCACCGAGTTCCAGGCCTGACGCGGACCCTCATGGGCGGGGGTCTGTCGGACGCCGGTCCACGACCGGCCCGGGAGCTTGCCGATCACCTCGACGGGGTGACCGGTGCTGTAGTCGACGACGACCTGCTCCAGCGCGCCCTGACGCACCGCTCCTTCGCCTATGAGGCGGGGGGCCTGCCACACAACGAGCGCCTGGAGTTCCTCGGCGACTCCGTGCTGGGGCTCGTCGTCACCGACGCGCTGTACGCCACGCACCCCGACCTGACCGAGGGCAACCTCGCCAAGCTGCGGGCCGCCGTGGTCAACATGCGTGCCCTTGCATCGGTGGCTCGCACCATCGACCTGGGCGCCTACCTTCGGCTCGGCCGTGGTGAGGAGTCGACCGGCGGCCGCGACAAGGACTCGTTGCTGGCCGACACGACCGAGGCGATCATCGGCGCGGTCTACCTCTCCGGCGGTATGCCGCCCGCGGCGCGTCTGGTGCACCACCTCCTGGACCCCGTCATGGCCGCCTCGGCGACGATGGGGGCCGGGCTCGACTGGAAGACGAGCCTGCAGGAGATGGGGTCGCTCCACAGCCTCGGGTCGCTGGAGTACCGGGTGGCCGAGGAGGGTCCCGAGCACGCCAAGACCTTCACGGCCACGGTTCTCCTCGGCGGGGAGCCGTCGGGCGAAGGGCGCGGCCGCACCAAGAAGGACGCCGAGCAGAAGGCCGCCGAGCAGGCCTGGCTGGCCATCCGGGCCAGACACGACGGCCTGCCCGGCGCGTAGCCGGTGCCTGAGCTCCCCGAGGTCGAGGTCGTCCGACGTGGTCTCGCCGGTCACGTGGTCGGCCGAACCATCTCCACCCTGGAGGTGTTCGGCCACCGTGTGGCCCGGCGGCACGTCGCCGGCTCGGCCGATCTGTCCGCTCGCGTGGCGGGTACCCGCATCGAGGGTGCCCGCCGTCGCGGCAAGTACCTGTGGCTCGTTCTGGACGACGGTGCCGGTGACAGACAGGGCCTCATCGTCCACCTCGGCATGTCCGGGCAGATGCTCGTCGCCGACCCCGCCGCGCCCGACCCCAAGCACCTGCACGCGCGGTTCCGCTTCGCCGACGACGGCCCGGAGCTCCGTTTCGTCGACCAGCGGACCTTCGGCGGGATCGCGCTCGCCGACCTCGACGACGCCGACGTCCCCACGACGATCCGGCACATCGCACCCGACCCGTTCGAGGCGGCATACGACCGCACTGCGGTGATCCGCCGGATCAAGGGCAAGGACTCGGCGGTCAAGCGGATCCTGCTCGACCAGACCGTCGTGTCCGGCATCGGCAACATCTATGCCGACGAGGCCCTGTGGCGGGCCCAGATCCACGGCGAACGGCCCGCCTCGAGTCTCACCAAGCCGGCTATCGGGCGGCTCCTCGACCACGCCCGCGACGTCATGGCGGCGGCCCTCGGCGAGGGAGGCACGAGCTTCGACGCGCTCTATGTCAACGTCAACGGGGAGTCCGGGTACTTCGACCGCTCGCTCCACGCCTACGGTCAGGAGGGTCGTCCCTGCGACCGCTGCGGGACACCGATCCGGCGGGCCCAGTTCATGAACCGGTCCTCCTTCTTCTGCCCGCACTGCCAGCCGGTCCCGCGTCGGGGCCGGGGCTGATCCCGTATGCCGCCCGTTCACCGGGCCGTCCGGGCGACGGTCTTCGTGCGGGGCCGGGTCCAGGGCGTCGGCTTCAGCTGGTGGACGCGCGCCCGCGCCCTGGAGCTCGGGCTCGCGGGGCACGCCCGGAACACCACGGACGGTCGGGTCGAGGTGGTGGCCCAGGGCGACCCGGACGACGTGGCGCGGCTGCACGCACTCCTCGCGCCCGACGCTGACGTGTCTCGCCGTCCGGGTGCGGTGACCTCGGTGTCCGAGCCGGTCTGGTCGGACCCGGTCTCCGGGCAGAGCGGCTTCGTCGAGCGTTGACGCCGGCTTCGGACCGAGACTGGTCATCACTGCGGCCACTGGCCCGCGGAGCCACCGGTGGCCAGTGGCACAAGAGGGCGGCCAGTCGCTGGCGCCCGACGGCCGTCGCCGGAGCCCTCCGGCGACGGGTTACCGAGCGGGTTACCGAACCGGATGTGCTGTGATCGCAACATCAACGGTCCGGTAGCACGTCGGGTAGCCCGCGCCCAGGGGCGGCGCGGCCCACGTGGGCGCGGGTGACTACCGGAACAATTGTGTCGATCAGTCACGCGCGGGGATGCCGTGAGACGCGGGTGCGCGGCATACGCCGCTCTTCCTACGATGAGCCGGTGAGTGACACCCCGCCGGAGCTGGAGCGGCTGCGCAGCAGCATCGACAACATCGATGCCGCGCTCGTGCACCTGCTCGCCGAGCGGTTCAAGGCCACCCAGCAGGTCGGCCAGCTCAAGGCGCGGGTCGGGATGCCCCCCGCCGACCCGAACCGGGAGGAGCGGCAGATCGCCCGGTTGCGCTCGCTGGCCGACGACGCGGGCCTGGACCCCCAGTTCGCCGAGAAGTTCATCACCTTCGTCATCGCCGAGGTGATCCGCCACCACGAGGCCATCGCCCAGGGCGGCGAGTGACCGGCATACGACACGTCCGTCACTCCAGTCACACGCACCACCGGGCGTTCGCTGGTCCGCGGAACGGCACCGACCCGCGGGTAGGGTGACCGGGATCCGTCACCTCCTCTGCCCAGGAAGCCCGTGTACGTCAAGACACTGACCCTCAAGGGGTTCAAGTCCTTCGCCTCGTCGACGACGATGCGTCTCGAGCCGGGCATCACCTGCATCGTCGGCCCCAACGGCTCGGGCAAGTCCAACGTCGTCGACGCCCTGGCCTGGGTGATGGGGGAGCAGGGCGCCAAGAGCCTGCGCGGCGGCAAGATGGAGGACGTCATCTTCGCTGGCACGCCCGGCAAGCCGCCGCTCGGTCGGGCCGAGGTCAGCCTGACCATCGACAACACCGACGGTGCGCTGCCCATCGACTACGCCGAGGTGACGATCACCCGGACGATGTTCCGCAACGGCGGGTCCGACTACGCCATCAACGGCACGTCGTGCCGTCTGCTCGACGTCCAGGAGCTGCTCTCGGACTCCGGCATCGGTCGCGAGATGCACGTCATCGTCGGCCAGGGCCAGCTCGACGCCGTCCTGCGCGCGACTCCCGAGGAGCGCCGCGGCTTCATCGAGGAGGCCGCGGGCGTCCTCAAGCACCGCAAGCGCAAGGAGAAGGCCCTTCGCAAGCTGGAGCAGATGGAGGCCAACCTCACCCGCGTCCACGACCTCACCGGTGAGATCCGGCGCCAGCTCGGCCCGCTCGGCCGGCAGGCCGAGGCCGCCCGCCGGGCCGCCGTCATCCAGGCCGATGCCCGCGACGCCCGCCTCCGCCTGCTCGCCGACGACCTCGCCCAGCTGACGAGCACCGTCGAGCAGGAGGTCGCCGACGAGAGCGCGCTCATCGCCCGCCGTACCGAGATCGAGGATGGCCTGCTCGCCCTGCGCCGGACCCTCGGCGAGACCGAGCAGGCCGCAGCCGAGCACGCCCCGCTCGCCGCCGAGGTCCAGGACCGCTGGCTCCGCTTCCGCACCCTGGTGGACCGGCTGGAGTCGACCGGGTCCCTGGCCGCCGAGCGGGTCCGACTCCTCGACCAGGACACCTCCGACGAGACGACCACCGGTCGCGACCCGGACGAGCTGCGCCTCCAGGCCACCCAGGCCCGCGAACAGGAGCAGGCGCTCCTGGCCCAGGTCGCCGACACCCAGGTCACCCTCCAGGTCGCCATCGCCGCGCGGGCCGAGGCCGAGGCGGCGTATGCCGCGGAGCAGCAGCGCCTCTCGGCGCTCGCCCGCGCCGCGGCGGACCGGCGCGAAGGTCTGGCCAAGCTCTCCGGTCAGGTCGCTGCCCGCACCAGCCGGATCGAGACCCGCGAGGCCGAGATCGCCCGGCTCACCGAGGCCGTCGCCGCCACCGCGCGCCGCGCGGCGGAGGCCGAGCAGGAGTTCGCCGCCCTCGAGTCGACCGTCGCCGTCGACGAGGAGGGCGAGGAGGGTCTGGACACGGCATACGAGCAGGCCGCCGAGCGGCTCGCCGCCGCCGAGGCGACCCTCGCCGAGCACCAGGACACCGAGCGGCTCGCCGAGAGAGACCGGACGAGCGCCCAGGCTCGGCTCGAGGCACTGCGAATCGGCTTGCGGCGCAAGGACGGTGCCGCCACCTTGCTCGAGGTCGCCGACTCCGGCCACGGGATCGTCGGGTCGCTCAGCAGCCTGCTCAAGGTTCGCGGTGGGCACGAGACGGCGATCGCCGCCGCGCTCGGCTGGGCCGCCGAAGCCGTCGCCGTCGGGTCCGCGGCGGACGCCGCCGAGGCCCTGAGGTCGCTGCGTGAGGGCGATGGTGGGCAGGCCGGCCTGCTCGTCGGCGCGACCGCCCCCGCCACCGACACGGCGCACTGGCCGACCTTGGACGGCTCGGCCCGCTGGGCGATCGAGATCGTCGACGCCGACGTCGCCGTCCGCCCGGCCGTCGCCGCCCTGCTCGACCGGGTGGCGCTCGTCCCGGAGAGCACGCATGCCCTGGCCCTCGTGGCGCGCAGCGAGGGCATCACCGCCGTCACCGCCGATGGCGACGTCTACGGGCCGGGGTGGGTGCGCGGCGGCAGCAGCACCGGTGACAGCCTCATCGAGCTCCAGTCGGCCGCCGACGAAGCCGCGGCCCTGGTCGCCGACGCCTCGGCCCGGGGGGAGCGGGCCAGGTTCGCGCTCGCGACGGCCCGCGAGGAGGTGGCCACCCTCCGCGGCGAGGTCGAAGAGGCCCTGGATGCACTGCACACCTCCGACGCCCGGATGGCCGCGGTCGCCGAGCGGCTCGGCACCCTCGGGGCCGGGTCCCGGGCCGCCAAGGCCGAGGGCGAGCGGATGAGCCGCGCCATCGCCGAGGCCCAGCTCGCGCTGGCCGCCGACCAGGCCGAGCTGGCCGCCCTCAGTGATCGCCTCGACCAGGCCAGCGCCGACCCGACCGATGTCGAGGAGCCGTCGACCGACGAGCGCGACCGGCTCGAGCTCGCCGCCAGCCGGTCCCGCACCGCCGAGACCGAGCACCGCCTCACCCTGCGCACCCGCGAGGAGCGGGCACGCTCGCTCAAGGGTCGCGCCGAGTCGCTCGAGGGCGCGGCGCGCAACGAGCTCGCCGCCCGCGAGCGCCTCCGGCAGCGCCAGGAGCGCCGGCGCCGGGAGACCGGGGTGGCTCGAGCGGTCGGTGCAGCCGCGGCATACGCCATCGAGCGGGCCCGCGCGGGGCTCGGTGCGGCGACGACCGACCGGGAGGCGGCCGAGCAGGCGCGAGCCGAGCGGGAGCAGGCACTTGCCGCGATCCGCGAGCGGATCACCGTCGCCCAGGACGAGCTGCGCGACCTGACCGACACCGTCCACCGCGACGAGGTGGCCCGTGCCCAGCAGCTGGCACGGATCGAGACCCTGCGCGCCAAGGCGATCGAGGAGCTCGGGATCGACCCCGAGGTGCTCGTCGACGAGTACGGCCCGCACCAGCTCGTCCCCGTCGTCGCCGGCCCCGGTGACGACCCCGACGCCCTGGCCGAGCCCGCGGCATACGTCCGGGAGGAGCAGGAGAAGCGGCTGCGCAAGGCCGAGCGCGGACTCTCGGCCCTGGGCCGGGTCAACCCCCTGGCTCTGGAGGAGTTCGCGGCGCTGGAGGAGCGGCACACGTTCCTCACCACCCAGCTGGAGGACCTGAAGAAGTCCAAGGCCGACCTGCTCGACATCGTCCGCGAGGTCGACGAGCGGGTCGAGAAGGTCTTCACCGAGGCGTTCCACGACACGGCGGCCCAGTTCGAGCGGGTCTTCGCCCGGCTCTTCCCCGGCGGCGAGGGGCGGATCACGCTCACCGACCCGGGCAACATGCTGACCACGGGCATCGAGGTCGAGGCCAGACCGCCCGGCAAGAAGGTCAAGCGGCTTTCACTGCTGTCCGGTGGCGAGCGGTCGCTCGTGGCCGTTGCGCTCCTCGTGGCGATCTTCAAGGCCCGGCCCAGCCCCTTCTACATCATGGACGAGGTCGAGGCCGCGCTCGACGACACCAACCTCGGCCGGCTGATCACCCTCTTCGAGGAGCTGCGCGACTCCAGCCAGCTCATCGTCATCACCCACCAGAAGCGGACGATGGAGATCGCCGACGCCCTCTACGGCGTCTCGATGCGTGGCGATGGCGTGACCACCGTTGTCTCGCAACGAATCCGAGACCTCGCGGCCGAGCCCGCCTAGGTCTCTCTGCCCGTATGCCGGGTCGCCGGACCCCGCAGCACGGCCCGGCGACTTCACGGGCGTACGGGGCGTCGATTTGGGTCGTCGCTCCGGGCCGGGGGACACTGGGGGCATGATCGCTCTCATCCTCGGCCTGCTTCTCTGCGTCATCGTCGCCGGGCTCGTGGTGGCCATGGTGGCGATTCCGGCCCGGCGGCAAGGGCGCGACCTGCTGACCGCACGGGGCGAGGACATGCTGGCACGGGGCGGTGATCTGGTCACGGGGATCAAGGAGCGTGGCGAGGACCTCGTCGACAAGGTGACCCCCGGGTCGTCCTCGGACTCGGCGCCCGTCCAGACGGAGGCCCCGACGCCCGAGCCCTCCACGACCACGACTCCCTGATCTAGGTTCAGCCCGTCGGTCCCATGTGATTGCATGGCCGACATGACCCAAGCACCTCCTGCTGCCCGGACCTCCGGGATGTCCCTGGCCGACCGCGACCCCGGCGTCCGCGCGCAGGACGACCTGTTCCGCCACGCCAACGGACACTGGCTGGACACCGCGCAGATCCCGGCCGACCGCGCCCGCTACGGCTCCTTCGACATGCTCCGCGATGCCAGTGAGCGCGACTGCCACACCATCGTCGAGGAGCTGGCGGCGGCCGGGCAGCAGGGCGAGGACCTCGGCCCGTCGCGGCGCAAGGTCGCCGACCTCTACGCGTCCTTCATGGACGAGGCCGCCGTCGACGCCGCCGGCGCTCGTCCCCTGGCAGCCTTTCTCGCCGAGGTGGAGGCCCTCACCGACGTCGCGCAGATCCCGGCCCTGCTGGGTCGCTGGCTGCGCGACGGCGTCGACGGACCCGCCGGGCTCATCGTCTGGACCGACAGCGGCGACTCCGAGCGCACCATCGCCCACCTCGAGCAGGCCGGGCTGGGCCTTCCCGACGAGGCCTACTACCGCGAGGAGTCGTATGCCGGGGTGCGGGCTGCCTACCTCGCTCACGTCGAGCGGATGCTGGCCCTGGCCGGCGTCGCCGAGGCGTCGGAGGCCGCCGCACAGGTGATGGACCTGGAGACCGCACTCGCCGCCAACCACTGGGACCGGGTCGCCAACCGCGACCCGATCAAGACGTACAACAAGTGGACCTGGGCCGAGCTCGTCGAGCGGGCACCGGGCGTCGACTGGGCCGGCTGGGTGTCGGCGCTCGGCGCACCGGACGGTGCGTTCGACGAGGTGGTCGTGCGGCAGCCGAGCTTCGTCGAGGCGCTGCCCGCGGCATACGCAGACCACTCCCTGGCACAGTGGCAGGCTTGGCTGCGGTGGCATCTCGTGCACGAGCTGGCCCCGTACCTCTCGGCGGCCTTCGTCGAGGAGAACTTCGACTTCTACGGGCGGACCCTCTCGGGGATGCCGCAGCTGCGCGAGCGGTGGAAGCGTGGCGTGGGGCTCGTCGAGGCGGCGCTGGGTGAGGCGCTCGGCGAGGCCTACGTCGAGCGGCACTACCCGCCGGCCGCCCACGCGCGGATGACCGAGCTGGTCGCCAACCTCGTCGAGGCGTTCCGGCGCGACTTCCAGACCCTGGAGTGGATGAGCCCGCAGACCCGCGAGCAGGCACTCGCCAAGCTCGAGGCGTTCCGGCCCAAGATCGGGCACCCGCAGCAGTGGCGCGACTACTCCGCGCTGACCGTCGACCGGGCCGACCTCGTCGGCAACGTGCGGCGCGCCTCGGCGTTCGAGCTGGACCGCAACCTGGCCAAGATCGCGCTGCCCGTCGACCGTGACGAGTGGTTCATGACGCCGCAGACGATCAACGCCTACTACAACCCGGGCATGAACGAGATCGTCTTCCCGGCCGCCATCCTCCAGCCGCCGTTCTTCGACGTCGACGCCGACGACGCGGTCAACTACGGCGGGATCGGTGCCGTCATCGGGCACGAGATCGGCCACGGTTTCGACGACTCCGGCTCGCGCTACGACGGGGCGGGCAACCTGCGCGACTGGTGGACCGCCGAGGACCGCGAGCGGTTCGACGCCAAGGCCGACGTGCTCAAGGCCCAGTTCGACGCCCTGGAGCCCCGCGACGCGCCGGGCCACCACGTCAACGGTGCCCTGACGGTCGGGGAGAACATCGGCGACCTCGGCGGGCTGACCATCGGCCACGCGGCATACCGGATCGCCTGCGAAGTCGACCCGGCGCCCGTGCTCGACGGCCTCACCGGCGACCAGCGGTTCTTCCTGGGCTGGGCGCAGGTCTGGAAGGGGCGGTCCCGGCAGGAGGAGGCGGTCCGGCTGCTGGCGGTCGACCCGCACGCCCCCCAGGACAGCCGTGGCAACATCGCCCGCAACCTGCACGAGTTCCACGAGGCGTTCGGGGTCGTCGAGGGCGACGGGATGTGGCTCGCCGAGGATGACCGGGTGCGGATCTTCTGACCCCGCGCCTGCCCCCGCCGGCCCGGTTCTGACCGGGTGGACGGGTTTTCGCCGGGTGCCCGGGCCGGTGGCAGGATGACCGGGTGAGTCATCTGTGGGAGTACCTGCTCATCGGCCTCGGCCTCCTCGTCGTCATCGTCGGGGGGATCGCGGGTCTCGTGCGTGGCCGGGGTGGGCGCCGCAAGGAGCTGCCCGGGCGCGACACCCCACGTCCGGGCCAGTCCGTCGGGTCGGGCGCGCCGGCCACGCCCGGTGGGGGCTCGGGTCAGGGGCAGGACGGGTCGGCCGGGTCCGGGAGCACGACGACCCTGCCCCGTCCTGAGGAGGACGTTGACGACCTCGGCACCGGCGAGGACACCCTCACGGTCGAGCGGCCCGAGTCGGCTCGGGGCCGGCTGGCCCGGCTCCGTGCCCGGTTGGCCCGCTCCAACACAGCTCTGGGCAAGGGGCTGCTGGCGATCCTCTCCCGCGGCCGGCTCGACGACGCCGCCTGGGAGGACGTCGAGGACACCCTCCTGGCCTCCGACCTCGGCGTCGAGGCCACCAACGAGCTCGTCGCCTCGCTCAAGCAGCAGGTCAAGGTCGACGGCACGACCGACGAGGCGACCGTGCGGGGCTGGCTCCGCAAGGACCTGCTCGCCCTCGTCGACCCGTCCATGGACCGACGCGTCGCCGCCAACCGGGTGGGCGAGCGCCCCGCCGTGGTCATGGTCGTCGGAGTCAACGGGACGGGCAAGACGACGACGGTCGGCAAGCTGGCCCGCGTCCTCGTCGCCGAGGACAAGGACGTCGTGCTCGGCGCGGCCGACACCTTCCGCGCGGCTGCCGCTGACCAGCTGGAGACCTGGGGGGCGCGTGTCGGGGTGCCGACCATCCGCTCGGATCGTGACGGTGCCGACCCGGCCGCCGTAGCTTTCGACGCGGTGAAGGCAGGGCTGGAGATGGAGGCCGACGTGGTGATCATCGACACCGCCGGACGGCTGCACAACAAGGTCGGCCTCATGGACGAGCTCGGCAAGGTCAAGCGGGTCGTGGAGAAGCAGTCGCCGATCGACGAGGTGCTCCTCGTGCTCGACGCGACGACCGGCCAGAACGGGCTCCGTCAGGCCGAGGTGTTCAGCCAGGTCGTCGGCATCACCGGCATCGTGCTCACCAAGCTCGACGGCCCCGCCAAGGGCGGCATCGTCGTCGCCGTCCAGCGTCAGCTCGGCGTCCCGGTCAAGCTGGTCGGCCTGGGGGAGGGACCGGACGACCTGGCCCCCTTCGACCCCGAGGCGTTCGTCGACGCCATCATCGGCTGACGGCCGCACGGACCGCCGAGCCCGGTCGCTGAACAACCCCGCACGTGCGGGCTTGTGCGGGCCCCAGCGCCGACTCGGCCTGAACAACCCCGCACGCGCGGGCTTGTGCGGGGCCCAGCGCCGACTCGGCCTGAACAACCCCGCACGTGCTGGGCAATGCGGAGTCCTGGCGCGGGCCGACCTGAACAACCCCGCACGTGCGGGCTTGTGCGGCGCTCCGACGGCGGCCGACCTGAACAACCCCGCACGTGCGGGCTTGTGCGGGGCCCGGCGCCGACTCGGCCTGAACAACCCCGCACGTGCGGGGCGAGCGCGGCCGTCGACCGAGGCCGCTTGCCGGCCGCCCCGGGCGTAACGCGATCTTTACGCCAGGGGCAGTTCTGGCAACACCGGCGAAACACGACGGCATCTGCTCCGGAAACGTCGGCAGGCGATGCTGTCGCACACAAAGGGCGGGCGGCCCTGCCGATTCGGCTGCGGCCCGTGCCCACCATCGAAATTCTGGAGGTCACGTGGACGGCTACTACGCCTTCATGCTTGTATCGACAGCCCTGGTGTTGATGATGACCATCCCCGGGCTGGCGCTCTTCTACGGCGGCATGACCCGCTCGAAGTCAGTGCTCAACATGATGATGCTCTCGTATGGCGCCTTTGCCATCACGACCATCGTCTTCGTCCTATGGGGCTGGTCGGAGGGTTGGGCCGGTGCCGGCAACGGCAAGCTCATCGGCAACCCCTTCGAGCTCTTCGGGCTCAAGGGCGTCAGCTGGCACAGTGCGGCCGACGGGACGGGCAGCGGCTACGTCGGCGTCCTGTTCCAGCTCACCTTCGCGGCGATCACCGCCGCCCTCATCTCCGGCGCCATCGCCGACCGCGTCAAGTTCTCGTCCTGGATGGTCTTCGTGCCGATCTGGCTGACCATCTGCTACTTCCCCATCGCCCACAACACCTGGGCCGGTGGGTTCGTGTTCAAGCACCTCGCCCAGCAGGACTACGCCGGTGGCACGGTCGTGCACATCAACGCCGGTATCGCCGGTGGTGTGCTCGCGCTCATCATCGGGCGGCGCAAGGGCTTCGCCAAGGACCCGATGCGACCGCACAACCTGACTCTCACGATGCTCGGCGCCGGCCTGCTGTGGTTCGGCTGGTACGGCTTCAACGTCGGCTCGGTCGTCCTCGCCGGGGACACCGCAGAGAAGAGCACGGCCCAGTTCATGTCCGAGACTGGCTTCACCTTCATGAACACGACCATCGCGACCGCGGCGGCCATGCTCGCCTGGCTCGCCATGGAGCGGATCCTGCACGGGAAGGCGACGTCCCTCGGCGCGGCCTCGGGCATCGTGGCCGGTCTTGTGGCGATCACGCCCTCCTGCGGCGCCGTCGGTCTCTTCGGCGCGATCGTCATCGGCGTCGTGGCCGGCGCGCTCTGCGCCTGGGCCGTCGGTCTCAAGTACAAGTTCAACCTGGACGACTCCCTCGACGTCGTCGGCGTCCACCTCGTCGGCGGCCTCGTCGGCACGCTGCTCATCGGGTTCCTCTCCACGTCGGTCGCCCCGGGCGGCGTCGACGGTCTGTTCTACGGTGGTGGCCTGAAGTCGCTCGGTGACCAGACCGGAGCGGCCCTGTTCACCCTGGTGTGGACCGGAGTGGGCACCGCGGTCATCGGTCTGGCCATCAAGTACACAATGGGCTGGAGGATCACCGAGGAGGCCGAGGTCGAAGGCATCGACTTCCACGAGCACGGGGAGACGGCATACGATCTCGCACCGCTCGGCGGACGTCTCGGCCACTCAGCGCCGAGCGGTCTGCCGGCGTCCGCGGCCCTGGAAGGAGCCAAGTGATGAAGCTCGTCACCGCCATCATCAAGCCGCACCAGCTCGACGAGGTCAAGGAGGCCCTGGAGGCCTTCGGGATCTCCGGGATGACGATCAGCGAGGCGTCCGGCTACGGCCGCCAGCGCGGGCACAGCGAGGTCTACCGCGGTGCCGAGTACACGGTCGACTTCGTCCCGAAGATCCGCCTGGAGGTGATCGTCGACGACATGGATGCCAAGTCGGTCGTGGACGTCATCCTCAAGGCCGCCCAGACCGGGCGGATCGGCGACGGCAAGATCTGGGTCGTCCCGGTTGAGGACGTCGCCCGGGTTCGTACCGGCGAGCGCGGCACGGACGCGATCTAGGCCGTATGCCGCGATGACCTCTTCGCAGCCGGACCTCACGGCCCGTCGGCTGGACCTGGCCGGCACCCGCAGCTTCGCCGCTGTGGGTGCCGGCCCGGCACGACGGGAGGCTCTCACCAGGTTCGGCCGCGAGTGGCTCTCCGGCATCTGGTCCGAGGCGACGCAGGGCAGGGCCACCGATGGGCTGGCCCTGGCCGCCGTCGGCAGCTTCGCCCGCGGCGACGCCGGACCACTCAGCGACTACGACCTCGTCCTGCTGCACTACGGCCGTGCCGTCGGCCAAGGCGACGTCAACGCCCTGGCCGACCGGCTCTGGTACCCCATCTGGGACGCCGGCGTGAAGCTCGACCACAGCGTCCGCACCGTCAACCAGTGCCGCAGCGTCGCCTCCAACGACCTGTCGGCAGCCGTCGGCCTGCTCGACCTCACTCCGGTGGCAGGCGATCCCGAGGTGGTCGCCGCCGCCCGCTCGGTGGTGGCCCACGACTGGCGGGCCAACGCCCGCAAGCGCCTTCCCCAGCTCGTCGAGCAGCTCACCGCCCGGCACCAGCGTCAGGGTGACCTGGCGCAGTCGATCGAGCCGGACCTCAAGGAGGCCCACGGCGGCCTGCGCGACATGACCATCCTCAGTGCGCTCGCGGCGGCGTGGCTGGCCGACCGTCCCCACGGGGAGGTCGACGCGGCATACGGGCTGCTCCTCGACGTCCGCGACGCGGTCCACGTCGTCACCGGACGCGGCCGGGACCGGCTCGGCCGGGAGGACCAGGACGCGGCGGCCGCCCTCCTCGGCCGTAGCTCCTCCGACGACCTCCTCACCGAGGTGTCGCAGGCCGGTCGGACCATCGCCTACTCCCTGGACGGGACCGTCCGGCGCGCCGGCCAGGCACAGCGGGCGCGCACCCTGCGCGTCGGCCCGCGTCGCCCGTCGATGAACCCGCTCGGGTTCGGCCTCTTCGAGAGCGACGGGGAGGTTGTCCTCGGCAACGGGGCAGCCGTCGACACCGACGCCCTGCTGCCGCTGCGCGCCGCCGTCGTCGCCGCGCGGGCCGGCCTGCCCATCGCACCCCAGACCCTGCAGAACCTCAGCACCCGACCCCCTCGCCTGCCCGACCCCTGGCCGGCCCTGGCCCGTGACCTGCTGGCCGACCTGCTCGCCACCGGCCCCGGCCTGGTCGGCGTCTGGGAGGGCCTGGACCAGGCCGGCATCGTCGACCAGTGGATCCCGGAGTGGGCCAGCGTGCGGTCCCGCCCGCAGCGGAACTCGGTGCACCGGCATACCGTCGACCGCCACCTCATCGAGACGGTCGTCCACGCCAGCTCGCTCGTCCGCAACGTCAGCCGGGCCGACCTGCTGCTTCTCGCCTCGCTGCTGCACGACATCGGCAAGCTGCCCGACTCGGTCGACCACAGCCACGTCGGTGCCCCCATCGCGGGCCGGATCGCCCGGCACCTCGGGTACCCCGACGCCGATGCCCTGGTCATCGAACGGCTCGTCCGCGAGCACCTCACCCTCATCGACCTCGCAACCCGACGCGACTACCAGGACCCCAAGACGATCGAGGCCGCCCTCGCGGCGGTCGGAGCGGACCGGGAGGTCTTCGAGACCCTGATGGCACTGACCGAGGCCGACGCGAGCGCGGCCGGACCCAAGGCCTGGACCGACTGGAGGTCGACCTTGCTCACCCAGCTCGGCGAGAAGGTGCGCGAGCGCCTCGACACGGGCGCCCCGCCGCTGCCGGTCGAGGACACGGACCTCGTGACCCACGAGACCATCGAGGCGGTGGCGGCGGGGGAGCCCAAGGTCGTCATCCGGCCCCAGGGTGGCTCGTACCGGATCGACATCTTCGACCGGGACCGGCTGGGCCTGTTCGCTGACACCGCAGGGCTGTTCGCCGCCCAGGGCCTCGTCGTCCGGACGGCGATCCTGCGGACTGTCGAGGGGGTCGCGGCCAACGAGTGGCACGTGGAGACCCCGTCCGGATCCTCACCCGACGCGGCGGTCATCACCCGGGGCCTCGTCCGGCTCGCCTCCGGCGATCGCGCGCCGCTCAACCTGCTCGACCGTCGTCGGACGTATGCCGCGCGCCCCGGTGGCGCCGCCACGACCGGGGTCCCGGGTCAGGCCAGGGCGCTCGTCGTGCCCCAGGCCTGTGACGACGCGACGGTCATCGAGGTCCGGGCCCACGACCGGATCGGGCTGCTGCACGAGCTCGGGATGACCTTCGCCCGGGCCGGGCTGTCCGTGCGGTCGGCGCACATCGCGACGTATGCCGGCCAGACCCTGGACACCTTCTACGTCACCGAGTTCGGTGGTCGGGTCCTCGAGCCCGGCAAGGTGGCCCAGGTCGTCTCCATGGTGATCGACACCTGCGAGGGCCACCCCCCAGCCTGATCCCCGTACTGCTGCGTCTGCGGATCTGAGGGCTCCGCTTGCGAGCCGACGCAGACGCAGGGGCGGCGGCATACGGCGTGCGTCTGCGTCGCGGTGGTTGGGGAACCCTCAGATCCGCAGACGCAGGGGAGGCGGGCGGGCGCGGATGCTGGCGGGATTCTGGGGGCCCTGCCTGCGGAAGATAGCCTTGGGCGGTGTTCACGAGCCTCTCCGATCGCCTGACTGCGACCTTCAAGAACCTCCGCGGCAAGGGGCGCCTGTCCGAGTCCGACGTCAACAAGACCGTCCGTGACATCCGGATGGCGCTGCTCGAGGCCGACGTCGCGCTACCGGTCGTCAAGGCGTTCACCCACGGGGTGCGCGAGCGGGCGCTCGGGGCCGAGGTGTCCGAGGCGCTCAACCCCGCGCAGCAGGTCATCAAGATCGTCAACGAGGAGCTCGTCGCGATCCTCGGCGGGCAGACCCGGCCGCTGCGGTTCGGCAAGAACCCGCCGACCGTCATCATGCTTGCCGGCCTGCAGGGCTCGGGCAAGACCACGTTCGCCGGCAAGCTCGGCAAGTGGCTCAAGGACCAGGGCCACACCCCGCTGCTCGTCGCTGCCGACCTGCAGCGACCCAACGCCGTCACCCAGCTCGAGGTCGTCGGCGAGCGGGCCGGAGTCCCGGTCTACGCACCCGAGCGGGGCAACATCGGCGGCCACGACGCCGTCGGCGGCACCGGAGAGGGGACCCGCTCCTACGGCGACCCGGTCCAGGTCGCCGACGACGGCATCCAGTACGCCATCGGCAAGCTCCACGACGTCGTCATCGTCGACACCGCCGGCCGGCTCGCCGTCGACGCCAACCTCATGCAGCAGGCCGCGGACATCCGGGCGGCCATCCAGCCCGACGAGGTCCTGTTCGTCATCGACGCCATGATCGGCCAGGCCGCGGTCGAGACCGCCCAGGCCTTCCTCGAGGGCGTCGACTTCACCGGCGTCGTGCTGTCCAAGCTCGACGGTGACGCCCGCGGTGGCGCCGCCCTGTCGGTCGTCGGGACCACCGGCCGGCCGATCATGTTCGCCAGCACCGGTGAGGGCGTCAAGGACCTCGAGGTCTTCCACCCCGACCGGATGGCGTCGCGCATCCTGGACATGGGTGATGTCCTCACCCTCATCGAGCAGGCCGAGAAGGCGTTCGACCAGCGACACGCGGCCGAGATGGAGCGCAAGTTCCTCGCCCAGGAGGACTTCACCTTCGACGACTTCCTCCAGCAGATGGCCGCCATCAAGAAGATGGGCTCGCTCAAGGCGATGCTCGGGATGATGCCCGGCATGGGCCAGATGCGCGCCCAGCTGGACAGCCTCGACGAGCGCGAGTTCGACCGGATCGAAGCCATGGTCCGCTCCATGACCCCCTTCGAGCGCACCCATCCCAAGCAGATCAACGGCTCCCGCCGGGCCCGCGTCGCCCGCGGCTCGGGGGTGACCGTCTCGGAGGTCAACCAGTTGCTCGAGCGGTTCGGTGAGGCCCAGAAGATGATGAAGAGCCTGGCCCGCGGTGGCGGCATCCCCGGTATGCCGGGCATGCCCGGTCTCGGGGGCGGGCGCGGCAAGGGCAAGCAGCAGCCGCAGCGCAAGAAGTCCAAGTCCGGCAACCCGGCCCGGCGCGCGCAGGAGGAGGCCGCGGCGGCTGCCCGGCGCGCCGGCGGGCCGGCCGCGCCCGGTGGCGCCGCGTTCGGGGCCGGGTCCGCGTCCGGCAACGGCGGCACGCCCGTGCCCGAGCTCGACCCCAACAACCTGCCCAAGGGATTCGAGAAGTTCCTGGGCCAGTGACCCGGCGGCCCACCGACCGGTTGGCAGAGACGAGTGTGCAGCTGATGACACCCCGGAGCTGCGACACCTGCACCTACCGCACACTCGACCCGGCATGAACCCGACGCCCGCCCCTGATGGCCTGCACACACTGTCGGTCGGCACGGCTGGGCCACGGGTCGCGTTCCTCCACGGCCTCTTCGGTCAGGGCCGCAACTGGATGCAGATCGCCAAGGCGGTCAGCGGGCCGAGGGGCGCCGACGCGCGCTGCCTGCTCGTCGACCTGCCCGACCACGGCCGGTCGCCGTGGTCGAGCGAGTTCTCCTTCCAGACGTATGCCGCTGCCGTCGCCTCTACCTTGGAGTCCACGGCCCCGGGGGAGCGGTGGACCGTCGTCGGCCATTCGCTCGGCGGCAAGGTCGCCATGATGCTCGCCCTGGCCCACCCGGACCTCGTCGAACGGCTCGTCGTCGTCGACATCGCCCCCAAGGACTACGTCGGTCTGGACCGGTTCGCCGGCTACATCGCCGAGATGCAGCGGCTGCCGCTGACCGAGCTGACCAGCCGAGCGGATGTCGAATCCCGTTTCGCAGAGCCGGATCCGGGCGTCAAGGCCTTCCTCCTGCAGAACCTGCGCCGGGACGGCGACCGGTGGCGGTGGCAGGCCAACCTCGACCTCGTCGCCGCCGACGCCGCCCGTGGTGCCGCCTCCCGGATGGCCGGCTGGCCGGAAGCGGCCGGCGAGCACCCGGCATACGACGGGGTGGTCGTCTGGGTCACGGGAGGCGAGTCGGGGTACGTACGGCCCGAGGACGGCGACGCCATGCGTGCGCTGTTCCCGCGAACCCGGCAGCTGACGGTCAAGGGCGCCGGGCACTGGGTGCACACCGATGCCCCGGACGTCGTCGTCGCGGCGCTGCGCCGCGTCATCGGCGCCGACTGACCGGGCGTCGATAGGGTCGGGCCATGGCGACGGTGCTGCACCTGACCGGTCCGGTCCTCGTGGGTCCGGACGACCTGCGCGCGGAGGCGTGGGTCATCGACGGACGGATCACGTATGCCGCGCCAAAGGGGGACCACGACGTCCAGTCGATCCCGGGCTGGGTGCTGCCGGGGCTCGTTGACGCGCACTGCCACATCGGGCTGGGGCCGCACGGTGAGGTGCCGCGGGAGGAGGCCGAGCGGCAGGCGCTCGCCGACCGGGACCACGGGACCTTGCTCGTCCGCGACGCCGGGCAGCCGGGCGACACTCGGTGGATCGACGACCGCCCGGACCTGCCCAAGGTGATCCGCGCCGGTCGGCACATCGCCCGGACCCGGCGCTACCTCCGCGGCTACGCCTGGGAGATCGAGCCGGAGCAGCTCGTCGACCACGTCCGCCAGGAGGCACGCGCAGGCGACGGCTGGGTCAAGCTGGTGGGGGACTGGATCGACCGCGACACCGGTGACCTGTCGCCGTGCTGGCCGGCCGACGTGCTGGCCGAGGCCGTGGCCGCAGCCCACGAGGAGGGCGCCCGGATGACGGCCCACTGCTTCGGCGAGGAGTCGCTCCACGACTTCGCCGCTGCGGGGACCGACTGCATCGAGCACGCGACCGGGCTGACCGAGGAGACGATCAGCTCCTTTGCGGCACAAGGGATCTCGATCGTGCCAACCCTCGTCAACATCGCCCAGTTCCCGCAGATCGCGGCGCCGGCTGCAGAGAAGTTCCCGCAGTACCAGCGGCACATGCTCGACCTCTACGACAGACGCTACGCGACCATCGGCGCGGCATACGAGGCCGGCGTCCCGATCTATGTCGGGACCGACGCCGGCGGCTCGCTGCCGCACGGGCTCGTGGCGCAGGAGGCGGCCGAGCTGGCCAAGGCCGGCCTGCCGGCGCGGGTGATCCTCGAGGCGGCGACCTGGGGGGCGCGGGCCTGGTTGGGCCGTCCGGGGCTCGAGGAGGGCGCGGACGCCGACCTCGTCGTCCTGCCCGCGGATCCGCGCGCCGACCTCGCGGTGCTGGGCGCTCCGACGGCAGTCGTGCTTCGCGGGGTGGCGGTTCGCGGCTGAGCCTGGCGGCTCCTCCGGCTCCTCCGGCTCCTCTCGTGCCCGGGACCATGGGCTCACATGGTGAGACATAAGCAACGGTTATTTGACCGATAACCTTGCGCTATCCAAAACTCCTACCTGTCACATAGGAGAAGGCGCGGCGCGAGCCGTCGCCCACAGCCCAAGGAGCGCCATGTCCCGCGCCACACGTCTGACCGCCACTGCCACCGCCCTCGCCGGCGCGATGGCGATGACGGCCTGTGCCGGGGGTGGTAGCAGCGACACGTCGACGACGAGCTCTTCGTCCGGCGCCCAGGCCACCGATGCCGCCAAGGTGAGCGGCACGATCAGCCTCTACGGGTACTCCGTGGCCAAGACCGCCTACGACAAGGTCATCCCGGGGTTCACGTCCGGTGGGGCCGGTCAGGGGGTCCAGTTCCAGCAGTCCTACGGCGCCTCGGGCGACCAGTCGCGCAAGGTCGCCGCCGGCGCTCCCGCCGACGTCGTCTCGTTCTCGGTCGAGCCCGACATCACCCGCCTGGTCAAGGCCGGACTCGTGTCGGCCGACTGGAATGCCAGCGCCACCAAGGGAATTCCCTTCGGGTCGGTGGTGACGATCGTGGTACGCAAGGGCAACCCCAAGGGGATCCACGACTGGGACGACCTGCTCAAGCCGGGCATCAACGTCGTCACCCCGAACCCGTTCTCCTCCGGTTCCGCCAAGTGGAACCTCCTGGCCCCGTATGCCGTGAAGTCCGACGGCGGCACCAACCCGGCCGCGGGCCTGGCCTACCTGAGCTCGCTCATCACCGGGCACGTGCACGTCCAGCCCGGCTCGGGGCGCGAGGCCACCGAGACATTCCTCCAGGGCACCGGTGACGTGCTGCTGTCCTACGAGGACGAGGCCATCGCCGCGGTGCGGGCCGGAGACCCGGTCGAGTACGTCACGCCGCCGCAGACCTTCAAGATCGAGAACCCGGTCGCGGTCGTCACCAAGGCCAAGAACCCCACGGCTGCCAAGGCGTTCGTCGACTACCTCTTCACCCCCACGGCGCAGAAGCTGTTCGCCGAGGCCGGCTTCCGGCCGGTCGACCCGACCGTCGCCGCGGCATACGCGAAGGACTTCCCGGCTCCGCAGAAGCTGTGGACCATCGCCGACCTCGGCGGCTGGGCCTCGGTCGACAAGGACCTGTTCACCAAGGACACCGGCAAGGTCGCGGTCATCTATGACAAGGCCACCAAATGACGGCAACCGCCTCGGCGGGGTTGGCGGGCGGCACGCACGTGTCGCCCGCTGAGCCGCGTCCGGGGCCGGACTCGCTGGTGCCGCACCATGCGCCGCCGGCACAGCGACCCTCGCGGGGCCGCCCGTATGCCACCGGTCTGGTGACGCTGTGGCTCAGCGTGGTCGTCCTGCTCCCGCTCGCGGCCCTCGCCGTGACGTCCACCGAGGACGGCTGGGGCGGCTTCTGGAGCGCGCTCACCGCGCCCTCGGCCCTGGCCGCCCTGCGCGTCACGGTGCTCGTCTCGGCCGTCGTCGCTCTGCTCAACGCGGTCATGGGAACCCTCATCGCCTGGGTCCTCGTGCGCGACGACTTCCCGGGCAAGGGCCTGGTCAACGTCCTCATCGACCTGCCGTTCGCGCTGCCCACGATCGTCGCCAGCATCGTCCTGCTGTCGCTCTACGGCCCGGACAGCCCGATCCACGTGCACTTCAACGCCACCCGCTACGGCCTGGTCGTCGCGCTCGCGTTCGTCACGCTGCCCTTCGTCGTCCGCTCCGTCCAGCCGGTGCTCATCGAGGCCGACAAGGAGGTCGAGGAGGCGGCCGCGTCGCTCGGTGCGGGAGGGGTGACGATCTTCCGCCGCGTCATCCTGCCGACCCTCGCTCCCGCGATGATCAGCGGCACCGGGCTGGCGTTCGCCCGCGCCATCGGCGAGTTCGGCTCGGTCGTCCTCATCGGCGGCAACATCCCCCGGCACACCCAGGTCGCCTCCCAGTACATCCAGCAGCAGATCGAGATCGACCAGCCGGTCAACGCGGCGGTCATCTCGGTGGCACTGCTCGTCATCGCCTTCGCCACCCTCTTCCTGCTGCGCATCGCCTCCTCCCGGTCGCTTCGACGCGAGACGGCGTCGTGAAGACCTCCCGGCCGGCCCGCTGGTCGCTGCGCGTCGTCGCGCTCGGCTACCTCATCGCCCTGCTCGGCACGCCTGTCGTCCTGATCCTGTGGCGTACCTTCGAGCCGGGCCTGGGGACCTTCCTCGCCTCGGTCAAGACCCCCGCGGCGATCTCGGCGCTCAACCTGTCGCTGCTCATCGTGGCCATCGTCGTGCCGCTCAACGTCATCTTCGGCGTCGTCACGGCGCTGGCGCTCGTTCGCGGCCGGTTCCGCGGGCGCGGGCTGCTCCAGGCGGTCGTCGACCTGCCCTTCGCCGTCTCACCGGTCGTCGTCGGCGTCTCGCTCATCCTGCTGTGGGGCGCGGGCGGCTGGTTCGGCGCGCTGGACCGGGCCGGTTTCAAGGTCATCTTCGGGCTGCCCGGCATGGTCCTCGCGACCCTCTTCGTCACCCTGCCGTTCGTCGTCCGCGAGGTCGAGCCCGTCCTGCACGAGATCGGGACCGATCAGGAGCAGGCGGCGGCCACGCTCGGCGCGAACGGCTGGCAGACGTTCTGGCGGATCACCCTGCCGGCGCTGCGCTGGGGCCTCACCTACGGCGTCGTGCTCACCGTGGCCCGGGCACTCGGCGAGTTCGGGGCGGTCATCATGGTCAGCTCCGGCTTCGCCGGCGTCTCCCAGACCCTCACCCTGCTCGTCCACGCGCGCTACGTCGACGACCAGAACACCTACGGCGCGTATGCCGCGGCCACCCTGCTCATGGGCCTGGCCGTGCTCACGCTGCTGCTCATGAGTGTGCTCAACCGCAAGAGGAGAACGACATGATCACGGTGACCGGGGCGCACAAGTCCTACGGCACGTTCAAGGCGCTCGACGGAGTCTCCGTCGACATCCCGGCCGGCTCCCTTACGGCCCTGCTCGGTCCGAGCGGGTCGGGCAAGTCGACGCTGCTCCGCTCGATCGCCGGCCTCGAGGACCTGGACGGGGGGTCGGTGGTCATCAACGGCAAGGACGTGACCGGCATACCGCCCCAGCAGCGGGGGATCGGCTTCGTCTTCCAGCACTACGCCGCGTTCAAGCACATGACGGTGCGCGACAACGTCGCCTTCGGGCTGACCATCCGCAAGCGCCCCAAGGCCGAGATCGCCCGCAAGGTCGACGAGCTGCTCGAGATCGTCGGGCTGGACGGCTTCCAGCACCGGTACCCCGCCCAGCTCTCCGGTGGACAGCGGCAACGGATGGCCCTGGCCCGGGCGCTCGCCGTCGACCCCGAGGTGCTGCTCCTCGACGAGCCGTTCGGGGCGCTCGACGCCCAGGTCCGTGCCGACCTGCGCCGCTGGCTGCGCCGCCTGCACGACGAGGTCCACGTGACGACCGTGCTCGTCACCCACGACCAGGAGGAGGCGCTCGACGTCGCCGACCGGATCGCCGTCCTCAACAAGGGACGGATCGAGCAGATCGGGGACCCCGAGGTGCTCTACGACCGGCCGGCCAACGACTTCGTCATGTCCTTCCTCGGTCAGGTCGCCCACGTCAACGGCCGGCTCGTCCGGCCTCACGACATCGTGCTGACGCGGGACCGGAACGAGGCGTATGCCGCCGACGCCGCGGTCAAGGGCTCACCCGGCGTCATCACCGCTCGGGTCGACCGGGTCGTCCGGCTCGGCTTCGAGGTGCGGGTCGAGCTGACGGCCGACAGCAGCGAGCAGCTCGAGGTCCAGGTCACCCGGGCCGCGGCCGAGGCCCTGGCGCTCGACCCCGGCGAGACGGTCTACGCGCGCGCCGCCCACACCCCGGATGCATGGGAGACCGACCCCGCGCTGGCCATCTGAGGCCAGGCACCGTGACAAGCTGACCCAATTGTTCCGGCAGTCACCGGGTCGCCCGTGACTACCGGAACAATTGGGTCAGATCGTGACGCCAGGGCGCTCGTCGTCCCAGGCGGCCGCGCTGACCCGCCAGCCGACCGGCATCCGGACCAGCTGGATGGACTTCATCCCGCCTCCGGTGTGCTGGACGCCGTCCTGGGTCCAGGCCTTGGCATAGCCGCCGAACCAGTGCGCGATGTCGCCGAACACCTCGGTCCGCCCGTCCGTCGCCCACTCCCGGAAGCCGACGACGGACCCTCCTGCCAGCAGCGCCCGCCGCGGCTCGATGAACGCCTCGACCGAGTAGACCGCGGGATCGAGCCCGCACGTCCGGACGATGACCGCCTCGGGGAGGAACAGGTCGCGCAGCGCCGCGAGCCGTGCGTCGAGGTCAGGCCCCGTCGCGAAGGCCGCGAAGAAGGTCGCCACGATCGCCTCGATGGTCGTCCGGTCGGCAGCCAACTGGGCGTCGGGACCAGAGTGCTCGTAGGTCATCGGGTCAGTCCAGGGCGTAGGGGTCGGAGGTGCCGTAGTCGGGCAGCAGCTCGCCCACGGGCGCGGCTCCGGTGAGCACGTTGCCTCGTGGCGCGAGCGGGCAGCTCCACCTCGCGCTGTAGACGCAGGACGGGTTGTAGGCGAAGTTGAGGTCGACCACCCAGTCTCCTCCCGGCATCCGACCGAGGTCGGCGCCCTTGACCGTGTCCAGGACGTACCGCCCTGCGCCATAGGTGGACTCGCCGTTCGTGGCGTCCTTGAACGGCACGAACACCCCGCCGCCGTAGGTCCCCAGCCACCACACGTCCAGGCTCCCGAGGTCGCCGAGACGCACCTGCCCGATCCGGCGGAACGGCGCGACCCCGTCGGTCCCGGTGGCGTACTCCCACTGGCCCTCGTCCGCGGGCTCGATCTCGACGTCGAAGCGGAAGGCCGGGTCGTATGCCGCGTGCCGGAGCTCCTGGTCGGCCAGCCGGGCGGTCGCGGGGTGGTCGCGGAACATGGCCGACCGGCCCTCGACCCAGAGCGCATGACCCTGCGCCGGTGAACCGGCAGCGCGCACCGCGGCATACAGGTCATGGACCTCCCGCCGCCACGAGGCGACGTCGAGGGCGGTGCGGGCGGGCTGCGGCAGGGACGTCACCGGACCAGCCTAGGGAGCGCGCCTCGGCGCTGTCGTGCGCCACAATGCCGGACGTGGACATCTCCGCCAAGACCGACTACGCGCTGCGCGCGATGGCGTCGATCGCGGAGGCCGCCGGACTGGGGAGCGGACCGGTCTCGGTCGACGAGCTGGCCCGCCAGCAGGACCTGCCACGCAAGTTCCTCGAGGCCATCGTCGCCGACCTGCGCCGGGCCGGGCTCTTGGAGAGCCACCGCGGGCCCTACGGCGGCTACACCCTGGCCCGGCCGGCCGACCGGATCGGTCTCGGCGACGTGTTCCGGGCGGTCGACGGACCTCTCGCCGAGGTCCGCGGGCTCCGGCCGCACGAGACGACCTACGAGGGAGCGGCCAGCGCGCTGCCCGCGGTCTACGTCGCCGTCCGGGTCGCGCTGCGGCAGGTCCTCGACGACACCACCGTCGCCGACCTGGTCAGCGGGCAGCTGCCCGCCCACGTCATCGAGCTGGTCGCCGCGCCGGGGGCCTGGGAGAACCGCTGAGGCCGGGCCGGCCACGCTCAGAGGGAGAGGTGAGCGGGCGGCATACGGGACCGCTGGTGGTCCGAGGCGGTGCGGGAGTCTGGCAGAATGGTCCGCTGTACACCTTCTGGCATGGGTCTTCTTCCCGCCGGATACCTACCCCGAGCATCGGCTCCCCGCGCTCCACGCGGTCTTGCCGTGCTCACCACAGAAACAGGAGACAGGCACTCGTGGCCGTCAAGATTCGTCTGAAGCGCATGGGCAAGATCCGTGCACCGTTCTACCGCGTCGTCGTCATGGACTCCCGCACCAAGCGGGACGGCCGGGCGATCGAGGAGATCGGCAAGTACCACCCCACCGAGGAGCCGTCGCTCATCGACATCTCCTCCGACCGTGCGCAGTACTGGCTGGGTCAGGGCGCGCAGCCGACCGAAGCCGTCGAGGCGCTGCTCAAGATCACCGGTGACTGGCAGAAGTACAAGGGCGAGCCCGGCACTGAGGGCACCCTGAAGGTCAAGGAGCCCAAGGCGTCCAAGAAGTCGCTCTACGAGGCAGCCCTCGCGGCCGCCGGCAAGAGCAGCGGCGACGACACCTCCGGCGCAACCACCCCGCGCAAGAAGGCGTCGGCCAAGGTCGAGGCCGCTGCGGCCGAGGTCGAGGCCAAGGACGCCGCCACCGCTGCCGAGGCCGCCGCGGCTCCCGCGGAGTCTGCCGAGGAGGCCGCCCAGGCGACAGAGTTCCTCGACGCCACCCCGGACTCCATCCGGACCGCTGACGAGGCCGGCGAGTCCGACGTCGTGACCAGCCCGGCCGAGGCCGTGCCCGCGACGGAGCTGCCGGCCGGCGCCGTCGCTCCGCTCGAGGACGGCTCGGCCCCCGAGGGCTACACCGTCAAGGGCAACGCCGACTCCGGCAAGTACCACGAGCCCGACGGCCAGTGGTACGGCCAGACCGTCGCCGAGTTCTGGTTCAAGACCGGTGCCGACGCCGAGGCCGCAGGCTTCGTCAAGGCCGGGTCCTGACCATGCTCGACGAGGCGCTGGAGCACCTGGTCACCGGGATCGTCGACCACAAGGAGGACGTCGTCGTGCGCGAGAAGCGCACCCGCGGCGGCGACCTCCTCGAGGTCCGCGTCCACCCCGACGACCTGGGCCGCGTCATCGGCCGCTCCGGCCGCACCGCCTCCTCGCTGCGCACCGTCATGGGTGCGCTCGCGGGCGGCAAGAACGTCCGGATCGACATCGTCGACACCGACCGCGTGCGCTGACCGCAGGCACACGGCATACGGTCCAAGGGCCGCTGGGAACTCACGTTCCCGGCGGCCCTTGGCCGTATGCCGGGTGCACAGGGTGCGGTGCGCCGGACCCGGCGCCGGGGCACCGGGTTCGCTACGGTGGCAGTTCGCCGTGACCCCGACTCGAAGGGAGCGAGGGCATGGACGCCCCGCGCCGCCGCTCGATCCTGCTCCTCACGGCCGCATCCGCGGTCTCCTCTGTGCTCGCTGCCTGCTCCGGCAAGTCCTCGGGCACCGGCTCGACATCCGCCGCGACCACCTCGACCTCGACGTCGTCCTCCACGACGACCAGTCCCCCAGCCACGACCACCCCGACGGGGACCCCCACAGCGGCCACCCCCGACCTGCTGAGCCACGGGGCGGTCAACGTCCTGGTGTGTGGGTCCGACTCGCGCAGCCGCACCTCCTTCGCAGGCCGCTCCGACGTCATCACCGTCGTCCAGCTGACCGGTGACCGCAAACGCATCAACCTGGTCTCCATCGCGCGCGACTGCTACGTCGCGCTGCCCGGAGGTGGGCACGGCAAGATCAACGCGGCATACGACTCCTCGGGGGCCAAGGGGCTGGCGACGACGGTGTCGCGGGTGCTCGGCGGCCTGCCGATCGCCTACACGCTGGAGACCGGCTTCGCGACCTTCGTCGACATCGTCGACGCGCTGGGCGGGGTGACCGTGACCAACCGGTTCGCCTCCGACAGCTCGGGGGTCGCCTTCGCCCAGGGGCCGGTCGACCTCAAGGGTCCGGTGTCGCTCACCTACGTCCGGGAGCGGCACGGACTGCCCAACGGCGACCTGGACCGCACCGAGCGGCACCGGGCGATGCTCACCGGGATGCTCGGCAAGCTGTCGGCCATGGCGCGCCAGGACCCCACAGCGCTGGCCAGGCTGGTGCCCCAGCTGATGACCAAGGTCCGGTCGAGCGGGCTGACCGCCCGGCAGGCGGCGTCCCTGGTGCCCGTGGTGTCGAAGATGACGACGGCGAGCGTCACCTCGGTGATGGTCCCGGTCGCCCGGTTCGACATGATCGACGGGGCGAGCGTCGACCTGGTCAACGTCAGTCGCACGGCCGAGCTCGCGGCCGCGCTGAAGCGCGGCGACCTGTCCGGCTACGTCAAGCGCTACGGCACCTCCGACGCTCCCACCGGCTGACCCGACCCGCGGGCGGGCCGGGTCGCGTCCACCTGAGAGGATTCGTCGTATGCCGTCCGAGCCCCTTCTCGTCGCCCGCATCGGCAAGCCACACGGCCTGCACGGCGAGGTCACCGTCCAGCTGCACACCGACGACCCCGAGGTGCGTCTCGCCGACGGTGCACGTCTGGACACGTCCGCCACGCCGGGTTCGGGGGTGCCACGCGTCCTGACTGTTGCCTCGACCCGCGTCCACCAGGGCGTCTGGCTGGTCGGTTTCGAGGAGATCCCGGACCGGACCGGGGCCGAGTCCCTGCGTGGCACCAGGCTCTTCGTCGATGGTGATCGGGCTGCCGTGGCGGCTGCCGAGGAGGACGACGACGCCTGGTACGAGGACGACCTCGTCGGGCTCGCGGCATACGACACCGCCGGTGGGCTGCTCGGGGAGGTGACCGGTCTGGAGTCCGGTGGCGCCCAGGACCGGCTCGTGCTGAGGCTGACCGACGGGCACCAGGTCGAGGTGCCGTTCGTGTCGGCGATCGTGCCGGAGGTCGACGTCGCGGGCGGACGGGTCGTCGTCGACGCACCGTCCGGCCTGCTCGACCTGGGCCGGGAGTGAGCCGCGCCGATGCGCCTCGACGTCGTCTCGATCTTCCCCGACTACCTTGCGCCCCTTGACCTCTCGCTGATCGGCAGGGCCCGGCGCGACGGCCTGCTCGACGTCCGAGTCCACGACCTGCGGGACTTCACCCACGACCGTCACCGGACCGTCGACGACACGCCGTACGGCGGTGGTGCCGGGATGGTGATGAAGCCCGAACCGTGGGCCGAGGCGCTGGACTCCGTTGTGGCGTCGGGAGATTCGGGCGCCGTGCCGCACCTCATCGTGCCGGGACCGGGTGGGGTGCCGTTCACCCAGGCCCTGGCGCGGTCCCTTGCCGCTGAGCCGTGGCTCGCCTTTGCGTGCGGCCGCTACGAAGGGATCGACGAGCGGGTCTACGAGCACGCCGCGGCTCGTATGCCGGTCACTGTCGTCTCCCTGGGCGACTACGTCCTCAACGGCGGCGAGGTCGCCGTGCTCGCCATGGTCGAGGCGGTGGCGCGGTTGCTGCCCGGGGTGATCGGCAACGCCGAGTCCCTCGTCGAGGAGTCCCACGAGGACGGGCTGCTGGAGTACCCCGTCTACACCAAGCCGGCGTCGTGGACCGATGGTGGCGTCGTGCGTGATGTCCCGTCGGTGCTGCTCTCCGGCGACCACGGAGCGATCGCCGCCTGGCGGCATACGCAACGGCTCGCCCGGACTGCGGCGCGGCGACCGGACCTGTTGCCGGTCTCGGGGGCGTTGACGCCGGAGGGTCTCGCGGAGGTGGAGCTGCGTCCCGCGACCCCGGGTGACGTGGGTGAGCTGCTCACGCTGACCCATGCCTGCTGGCTCAAGGAAGGCATCGCGAACGAGACGCTGCGGGTGCCGGCCATGCACGAGACGGTCTCGTCGATGGCGGCCTCTCTTGGTGAGTGGCAGACGTGGGTGCTGCGCTCCGGTGGACGTCTCGTGGGAACGGTGCGGGGTCGGGTGGCCGGCGAGGGGGACTGGTACGTCGGTCGGCTCGGCGTGGCGCCGGACCTGCAGGGGCGGGGCGTCGGACGCTGGCTGCTCGCCCGGATCGAGGAGCTGGCACCCGAGGGAACCCGGCGCCTGGTGCTCACGACCGGCGCGAAGAGCGAGGGGAACCTGCGGATGTACAAGAAGGCCGGCTACCGGATCGTCGGCCGCGACGACCCCGTCGGAACCGTCGAGCTGGCCAAGCCCCTCCGCCGCTGACCCCGAGCCGCCAAGGTCCTTGGCCGCTCGCCCGCTCGTCCTCGCCATGCGGTTGCCCCTCTATGGGGCGACAAGTGCATGACGGCACGTCTGTCCGCAGGCCGTGACATCGAGCGGCTCGTCCACAGGTGCGCGAGGGCAGCTTTCGGCGACTGGGGTCAGCGGCCGACGCTGGATGCATGGCCACCCCCCAGCGACCCGTCGAGCGTGAAGAGGCCGACCCTCCTTCCCACGGCGCGGGCCCGTCGCGGCGGCCACGTCGCACCCTTCGGGCCCGACGTGCAGAGATCGCCGGCCAGCTGGCCGTCCAGCACGGCGGTGTGATGCATCGCCGCGACCTGGGGAGCCACGGGATCACCTGCAACGACGTGCGCGCCGAGGTCGGCGCCGGCCGCTGGAGCGCGTGGGGTCGGCACACGGTGGCGGTGGGCACCGAGTCCTCGGTCCACGTCAGCGTGCCCCGGAGCAGCCATCTGCGCCCTCAGGACGGGGTGACCTTGCCGCGTCATGCGGCTGCCGCGTCATGAAGAGGGATCTGCATGACGCGGCGGGGTCAGTGGACGGATCAGCGGGGGAGGGTGGTGGCCAGGTCGGTCGGGAGCAGCCGTCCGGCGCAGATGAAGCGCTCGGCCACGATCGCCGTGATCGTCTGGGCTGCCATGATCCCGAACAGCACCAGCACCTGGGCCGCCGCAGCCTGGGCCGGCGACCCGCCGCCGAGCATCACCCCGATGAAGGCCCCCGGCAGCGTCACGACCCCCGCGGTCCGCACCTGGTCCAAGCCAGGGATGAGAGCCTCGGGGACCCGGCGGTGGATGACCTCGCTGATCGCGTCCGGCCGGAGCAGCCCGATCGACAGGCCCGCCTCCAGCTGCCCGCGCTCCTCGCGCAGGGCCGTGAACGTGCGCCGCCCCACCAGCGTGTGCGCGTTCATCGTGTTGCCGATGAGGATGCCGGCGACCGGCACGATGGCGATCCCGGTGAACGGCACCGTCCCGGTCAGCAGCACGACGGCCAGCACGGGCAGCAACCCGCAGGCCATGGCAAGCGCAGCCCACGCCCATGACGGCAGCGCCTCGACCCGACGCAGCGTCGTCCACACCGCCACCGCGAACATCACGCACACGAGCAGCACCGACAGCCAGACGGTGCGGATGACGGCGGTGATGACCAGTGCCGCCACCGACAGCTGCACGACCGCTCGGGCACCCGCCAGCAGAGCCGAGGGTGCGTGCGGCAGGCGGCCCGCGGCATACGCGACCATCGTCAGGGCCATGAGCACGACGAGGGCGACGGCGACCGGCCAACCCGGGTTGACGCTCACGAGCCCACCGTATGCCGCGCGCCCGCCCGGCCGATGTCGGCTCGCACGCGGTTAGTGTTTCAGGGGCATGCTGGGTGCCACATGCGCAAGGAGGTAGGTGGTGACCGTCGACTGGTGGACGCCGGTGCTGGCCTTCCTCGGCGGCGGCGGCGGTGCGTGGTTGTCCTACCGCGCCGCCCGGCGCGACACCGTGGCGCGCCAGGAGGGCGAGCGGCACGACCTGACCCAACGCGAGGGCCAGGGCCGGCGCGAGGAGTGGGGCCGGAGGTTCACCGCGGCCCTCGACGACATCGCCAGCGACGAGTTCCGGCGCCGTGAGCTGGGCCGGACCGTGCTCGTCCACCTCTCCGGCAGCGAGCTGGCCACCGCCGAGGAGCGCGAGCTGGCCGATGTCGTCCTCGAGCGGGGCGCCCTGCTCGAGGACGACGGCGATGTCCTCCCGACCCCGCCCGAGGGGATCCTGGTGGACGACCTGCGCGTTGAGGAGGATGATGGTGACATCCGGAAGCGGAGGTGAGCAGTGACTGAACACGTCATCAAGGTGTCGCGGGACCAGATCCAGTCGGCCAAGTGGCTCATCGAGCTGCGCGGCGGCGAGGACAAGGTGTCGCCACTCATCCGCAAGATCGCGAACGCCAAACGACCGGCGGCCGAGCAGAGCTCGGAGTTCGAGGCGTCCTGAGTCTTCGGCAGTCAACCGCCGGCCGCCGATTTCTGCCGGACCCCTTCCCTCTGGCAGACTGACTCCTTGCGTCCGGACCCTTCCGGCCCCTGCCACAGGGGGAGCGAGCACATCGCGCGGCCCGCCCGGACGGCATACGACATCCCACGCAACACCTGAACCGGTGCGCGACCTGTGGCGCGCACGAGAAAGCGAAGCAGTCATGCAGCGTTTCGACGAGATCGACAAGGCGTCCCTCAAGGACGACATCCCCGCGTTCCGCGCCGGTGACACCGTCAACGTGCACGTCAAGGTCGTCGAGGGCACCCGCTCCCGCGTCCAGGTCTTCAAGGGCGTCGTCATCCGTCGCCACGGTGGCGGTGTCGGCGAGACGTTCACCGTCCGCAAGGTCTCCTTCGGCGTCGGCGTCGAGCGCACCTTCCCGATCCACACCCCGATCATCGACAAGATCGAGGTCGTGACCCGCGGTGACGTCCGTCGCGCCAAGCTGTACTACCTGCGCGACCTGCGCGGCAAGGCTGCCAAGATCAAGGAGAAGCGCGAGACCCCGGTCGCGCGCTGACCACCCCTTCGACCGCCGGTGTTGCCCTCGGGCCTCGCAAAGCCGCGACGGCTAGGCTCGCGGCCGAGATGAGCACAGACGAGACGACCGCCGAGACCCCGGCCCCGCTCGCACCACGCGAGCAGGGAGCCGGGTCTCGTCGTTTTGCCGGCTGGGTCCTACGCGTCGCGGTCGCCGTCGTCCTCGTCGCGCTCGTGCGGTCCTTCGTGGTCCAGAGCTTCTACGTCCCGACGGGGTCGATGGAGCCGACGGTCCAGCCCGCCGACCGCGTGCTCGTGGACAAGTGGCACGGCGCGTCGGGCGTGCAGCGTGGCGACATCGTCGTCTTCGACGGCACGACCGCCTGGGGTGGTCCGTCGACGGCGACCCACGAGGACACCGGCCTGGTCGGGTCGGTCCTCACCCCGGCGCGCAAGGCCCTCGGGATCGACTTCGGGGAGAAGGACTACCTCAAGCGGGTCATCGGTATGCCGGGCGACCACGTCGTCTGCTGCACCAGCACCGGCCACCTGACGATCAACGGCACCGAGGTGACCGAGCCCTACCTGCCCGCCGGTGCGAGGGCGAGCGACGTGACCTTCGACGTGACGGTGCCGCCCGGCAAGGTCTGGCTCCTCGGTGACAACCGGCCGGAGTCGGCCGACGCCCGCGCCCATCTCGGCGACCCCGGCGGTGGGCTGGTGCCGCAGGACGACATCATCGGCCGGGTTGACCTCCGGTTCTGGCCGCTGTCCCGATGGGGCACCATGGAGCGGTCCACCACGCTCTCGCACCTGACGGCCGGTGGCTGACCGTGACGGACCAGACTGGAGATGGCGTGACGCAGGACCAGAGCACGGCAGGGACCGAGCCCGACGCGCTGCAGGGCACAGGACGGGACGCCGGGGCGTCGTCGACGACCCCTGCAGGCCCGCGATCGACCATCGGGCGGCGGGTGTTCCTCGCCGTCCGCGAGTTCGTCGTCGTCGTCGCGATGGCGCTCGCGCTGTCGTTCGTGGTCAAGACCTGGCTGATCCAGGCGTTCTACATCCCCTCGCAGTCGATGGAGGACACGCTGATCAAGAACGACCGAGTGGTCGTCAACAAGCTGTCGCCCGACCTGATGAAGCTGCAACGGGGCGACGTCGTCGTGTTCTCCGACCCCGACCACTGGCTCGAGCCCGTGCCGCAGATCGACCACGGTCCCGTTCTCGACGGGATCCGGTCGACCCTGATCTTCGTGGGGCTGCTGCCCGACCCGTCCGACGACCACCTCATCAAACGGCTCATCGGTATGCCGGGCGACCACGTGGTCTGCTGCGACACCCAGGGCAAGCTCACCGTCAACGGCAAGGCCATCACCGAGCCCTATCTCAAGGCCGGTGTCACCCCCAGCGACAAGCGTTTCGACATCACCGTGCCGGCCGGCCGGATCTGGGTCATGGGCGACAACCGGTCCGACTCCAGCGACTCCCGCTTCCACGACCCGAGCGGTGACGGCTCGGACGGCTCGGTCCCGATCTCGGCGGTCACTGGGCGCGCGATCGCGCTGGTCTGGCCGTTCACCCGGTTCACCTGGCTGTCCAACGACCCGGCCACCTTCTCCGACGTGCCTCCGGCCGGCTCCTCGCCGGCGGGGTCGACGGTGCGACCGAGCGCGTCGGTCTCCTCCAGCCCCTAGCCCCCACCAGACCGCACCACTGCGAGACACCAGATGGCCGTCACCCGTTCCAAGAAGCCCAACCTGCGGGTCGAGCGCGCCCTGCAGCGCGACGGCTACCCGCTGCTCGCCGGGATGGACGAGGTGGGCCGCGGTGCCCTCGCCGGCCCGGTGACCGTGGGCGTCGTCCTCATCGACGAGTCCTGTCGCAGCGCTCCGCAAGGGGTCAAGGACTCCAAGCTGCTCCCGCCCGCGGCGCGCGAGCGGATGGTCCCGCGGATCCAGCGGTGGAGCCGGGCGTATGCCGTGGGGCACGCCAGCCCCGACGAGATCGACGCCGTCGGGATCATCGCCGCCCTCCGGCTCGCCGGGACCCGGGCGCTGCACACGGTGGCCGCAGCCGGCTGGGTGCCCGACCTGGTCATCCTGGACGGCAACCACGACTGGCTCACCGACCCCGGCGACGTCGGCCTGCTCGCCTTCGCCGGCGACGCTGCCGGTCCGGCCACCCCGCCGGTCACGACGATGGTCAAGGCCGACCTCAAGTGCTCCACGGTGGCCGCGGCCAGTGTCATCGCCAAGGTGACCCGGGACCGGCTGATGGTGGGGCTGGGAGCCGAGCACGCGGCATACGGATGGGTCGAGAACAAGGGCTACGCGGCGCCCGAGCACATGGCCGCACTGCGGCTGCACGGACCGACGGCGCTGCACCGGCGTTCGTGGAACCTGCCGGTGGTAGATGATGAGCGGGTGCCCACCGACGTGACCGCAGGATTGAATGGCTCATGAGCTCTGAGGACCTGGAGAAGTACGAAGCCGAGATGGAGCTCGCGCTGTACCGCGAGTACCGCGACGTCGTCGGGCTCTTCACGCACGTCGTGGAGACCGAGCGCCGGTTCTACCTGTGCAACTCGGTCGACGTGAAGGTCCGGGGCGACGGCGGCGAGGTGTTCTTCGACGTGACGATGAGTGACGCCTGGGTGTGGGACATCTACCGGCCGGCCCGGTTCGCCAAACAGGTGCGGGTCGTGACGTTCAAGGACGTCAACGTCGAGGAGCTGGCCAAGAACGAGCTGGAAGTGCCCAAGAGCTCGGACTTCTGAGTTCTCCGCGGGCTGGTTGTCCACAGACCCATGACATCGGGGTCGGTCGTCCACAGATTGCCGGTATGCCGTTCCGCTCGGTCTGCCCGCGCGGTTGGCTTCCGGCATGGGGGAGACCACATCAACCACTGACCCGACGGACGAGCGAGGTGCGCTCGGTCGCTGGGGCGAGGAGCTTGCCGCGCGCTACCTGACCTCGCGCGGGATGCGGGTCATCGAGCGCAACTGGCGATGCGTGCACGGAGAGCTCGACATCGTGGCGGTCGACGGCGAGTGCCTCGTCGTGTGCGAGGTCAAGACGCGGACCTCGGTGGGGTTCGGCGCACCGGTCGAGGCGGTCACCTGGCGCAAGCGGGCCAGGCTGCGGCGGCTCGTCGGGGTGTGGCTGGCCGAGCATGCGAGTGGCGGGTATGCGGGGGTGCGGATCGACGTGGTCGGCGTGCTCCGGCCCCCGGCCGGGCGACCGGTCGTGTGGCACCTGGAAGGCGTGGGCTGATGAGCGGGAGCGCGGTGGGGCGCACCTTGTGCGTCGCGCTGCAGGGTCTGCGCGGTGCGGTCGTCGACGTCGAGGCACACCTGGGCAGCGGGCTGCCCGCGTTCGTCGTGAGCGGCCTGCCCGACAAGGCGATCAGCCAGGCACCCGACCGGATCAAGGCCGCCGCGACCTCGATCGGCGAGTCGGTCTCGCAGCACCGGGTGACCGTCAACCTCAGCCCGGCCGCCATCCCCAAGAGCGGGACGGGCTTCGACCTGGCGATCGCGACCGCCTATCTGGCGGCGCGCCGCCGGGTGCCGGCGGACCTCGTGGCGCGGGTCTGCCACCTGGGCGAGCTCGGGCTCGATGGGCGGATCCGGCCGGTGCGGGGTGTGTTGCCCTCGGTGATGGCAGCGGTGGCTGCTGGGATCCGTGATGTCGTCGTGGCACCGGGCAACGTGGCCGAAGCGCGGCTGGTCGACGGCGTGAGCGTGCGGTCGGCGCCCGATCTGGGCGGTCTCGTCGCGGCATACGAGGCGGTGGCGGTCGGTGCGCGGTGGCCGGGCTGGGAGCTCGACGACCCCGAGCCGGAGGCCGTGGGCCGACACAAGGACCTCGCCGACGTCGTCGGTCAGCACGAAGCGCGACAGTCCCTCGAGATCGCGGCCGCCGGTGGGCACCACCTCCTCCTCAACGGGCCCCCCGGCGCGGGGAAGACCATGCTGGCCGAGCGGCTCGTGACCGTTCTGCCTCCGCTGCGCCACGACCAGGCGCTCGACGTGATGGCGGTGGCGTCGCTCTGCGGTGCGCCCGGTGATGTGCGGTCGCTTCCCACCCAGCCGCCGTTCGTCGCGCCGCACCACAGCGCGACCATGGCTTCGCTCATCGGCGGTGGTGGGGCGGTCATCCGGCCCGGCGCCATCTCCCAGGCCCACCACGGCGTGTTGTTCCTCGACGAGGTCGGCGAGTTCGCCGGGCATGTCCTGCAGTCCCTTCGTCAACCGTTGGAGTCCGGGCGCGTGGTCATCGGTCGGGCCTTGGCGATGGTCGAGTACCCCTCGCGTTTCCAGCTGGTCCTCGCGACCAACCCGTGTCCGTGCGGGAAGGGGTTCGGCAAGGGTGGGGAGTGCACCTGCTCGGCGATGGCGCTGCGCCGCTACCAGGCCAAGCTCACCGGTCCGCTCATCGACCGCGTCGACCTCCAGGTCGCCGTCGCCCCGGTCGGCCGGGCTGCCTTGGCCGAGGAGGGCGGGGAGTCCAGCGTGGCGGTCGCCGCGCGGGTGCTGGCGGCTCGCGATGCCCAGGTGGGACGTTGGGAGCAGCTCGGGCTCCGGCTCAACGCCGAGGTGCCCGGGCCCCTCCTGCGCCGGCCGCCGTGGCGGTTGCCAGTCCGCGCGACGACCAGCGTCGACCACGCCATCGATGGCGGGTGGCTGACGTTGCGTGGGTACGACCGGGTGCTCCGCGTCGCCTGGACCATCGCCGACCTCGGCGGGCGCGGCTCGCCCGGGCGCGATGACGTCGAGGCGGCGCTGAGCATGCGTCGCCAGCAGGCCGCGGCGTGAGTGTCATGGCGTGCCGTCAACCCGGGTGGGGTCGGACTGAAGACGTGGAGCGTGTCGTCGACCCGGGTGTGCCCGGACCGATCGAGTGGAGGGAGTGGGCGCGATGACGGACAGCCCGATGTTGGAGCAGGAGCGCGGTGCGCGGGTCGCGTGGGCGCGGCTCAGCGAGCCGGAGGACGCCACCATGTGGGAGTGGGTCGCGACCCACGGTCACGTCGAGGCGCTCCGCCGCGTGCGTCGCGGAGCGTTGGGTGCGGGCCGGCTCGTCGTGGAGCGCAGCAGGCTGTTCGACCTGGAGGCCGAGCTGTCTGCGGCCGATCGGCTCGGTGCCCGGATCGTCGTCCCGGGCGACGACGAATGGCCGGGCGGCTTGGACGATCTGGCCCGCCCGCCGCACTGCCTCTGGGTCCGGGGTGCCGGGTCTCTTGCATCGCTCATGGCGCGCTCGGTGTCGATCGTCGGGTCACGGGCGGCCACGGCATACGGCCTCGACGTGGCCACCGGGATGGGCCACGGTCTGGGGTCGCGCGGTTTCACCGTGGTCTCCGGCGCGGCATACGGGATCGACGCGGCCGCCCACCGCGGTGCCATCGCCGCTGACGCGCCCACCGTCGCGGTCCTCGCCTGCAGTGTCGACCGCGACTACCCGGTCGCCCATCGCAGCCTGCTGGCCCGGATCCGTGCGGACGGCTGCGTGGTCAGCGAGATGCCGCCCGGGTCGGCGCCGCTCGCCAAGAGGTTCTTATCCCGCAACCGGCTCATCGCGGCGCTCACCCGCGGCACCGTGGTGGTCGAGGCGGGGTTCCGCTCCGGGTCGCTCAACACGGCCCGCTGCGCCGAGCAGCTCGGCCGGCCGGTGGGGGCCGTCCCCGGACCGGTGACCTCGATGGTCTCGGCGGGTTGCCACAAGATCGTCCGGGATGCGTTTGCGTCGCTCGTGACCGATGCCGCCGAGGTGGCCGAGCTGGTCGGCGACCTCGGAGCGGACCTTGCTCCGGACCGGCACGTCGCCGATGCCGACGAAGGGTGGTCATCGACGGACAAGGCCGTCCATGGCTGGGTTCCCTTCCGATCGCCGGTGAGCGTCGACGAGCTGGTCCGTCGCACCGACCTCGCTCCGCTTGTCCTGCTCGCCGCCCTCGGCCGGCTCGAGACCGCGGGCGCGGTCCGGCGCGCCGGGTTCGGGTGGCAGAAGGTTCCGCCGGCCAAGGCGCCGGCCTCCTCGTACGCCCAGGCGGTGCTGCCGGCCGACGGCCTGGGGTAGGCAGCTGCGCGAGCCCGCCGTTCACACCAGCTCAACCGGCGACGCGTGGCTTCCCAGCCGCCTGTGAGACGTGTACTCGTGAGTTATCCGGCGACTCACGCGTACACGTCTCCAATGCGCAGCGTCGGCGGTCGCTCCTGGGCCTACCGCGTTCCCGAGGGGGTATCGAGGGCGACCTCGTACAGGTAGAGGTCAGCAGTGCTGCCCACCTGGTGGAAGCCCGCACGTTCCAGGGTTCGCTGGGAGGCGATGTTGTCCTGGTCGGTGTCCGCGACGACCCTGGACAACCCGTGGTCCGCCGCGAGGTTCACCAGGGCAACGAGCGCCTCCGCTGCATAGCCGCGACCACGGCCGGACGGGGCCAACCCGTAGCCGATCTCGACACTTCCCCGGTCCGGCTGGCCCTTGAAGCCGATGCCGCCGATCGCCTTCCCGTCGGCCGTGCGCGTGATCCGGTAGTACCCGAAAGGCCGTTGGTCTCCGCGCGCGGCTGTGGCTCGTAGGAAGGCAGTGGCACCGATGACGTCGCCGTCGAAGGGAAAGCCCTCAGCCCAGGCATCCTCGGGTCCCGCGCGTCGGGCCACGATCCGTTCGCCCTCGGCCGCGTCGATCGCGTGCAGGGAGAGCCGGGGCGTCCGAAGGTCGGTCATGCCGCCAGCGAAGCAGCCCGCAGCTGACCGGGCAAGCCGATTTCGTCATCGGCGAGTTAGGCCCCCGGATGAGCGGGTTAGCCTCGGATGGACGCGATCGAGGAGGTCCCGTGGCTGGCTACCCTGTTCTGCTGCACACCGCCATCGATGCCCGAGACTGTCGTGGGCTGGCCGAGTTCTATCGCCGGCTGTTGGGGCTGCACTACCGCGAGGGCGAGGAGCCGCCGACCGATGGCAGCCTCGATGACGCCGACTGGCTGGTCCTCGTCGATGATGACGGCGGTCGCGTGGTGACCGTTCAGCGCAAGGCCGACACCGCGCCGCCGACGTGGCCTTCGGAGGCGGTGCCGATGCAGATGCACATGGATTTCAAGGTTCCGTCGGTCGAGGAGCTCGAGCGGCACCGCATCCACGCTGAGCAGCTGGGGGCAACCCTGCTGTACGACCGGTCGGCCGATGCCGGCGAACCGCTGTACGTGCTCGCCGATCCGGCAGGTCATCCGTTCTGCCTACTCGTCCAGTAGGTCGCCCGCGTGGACCGCTTTCAGTGGCTCGCCCGCAGCAGGTCGCCGCACACGGGAGCCCGTCGGCCGTGTGGCGGCGGGTCGGGAGAGCCGCGTCGACCGGTGCGTGGCACCGTGGAGGGGTGAGCGCCGAGCAGCCGGACCCAACCGGGGTGCTGGACGCCTTCGCGCGCCATCTGGCAGCCGAGCGGAACCGGTCGACGCACACGGTCCGCGCCTACCTCACCGATGTCGAGAGCCTCCTCGCGCACCTCCAGGAGCAGACCGGAACCCGCGATCCGCGCGAGCTCACCCTGGGCGACCTGAGGTCGTGGCTCGCCGCCCTGTCCGCGACGGGTGCGGCGCGGACGACCATCGCCCGCCGGGCGGCCGCGGCGCGGACCTTCTGCCGGTGGGGCGTCCGCGCGGGCTACCTCGCGGTCGACCCGTCGATCCGGTTGGTCGCTCCTCGCGCAGCCAAGACCTTGCCGGGGGTACTCGCCGAGGGTGAGGCGAGCCTGGCCTTGGACATCGCCGGCATCGCGGCCGACGACGGTGACCCGATGGGGCTGCGCGACCGAGCAGCCCTGGAGCTGCTGTATGCCGCGGGCATCCGGGTCGGGGAGCTGGTCGGGCTCGATGTCGACGACCTAGACCTGGACGGGGGAGTTCTGCGGGTCATGGGCAAGGGAGCCAAGGAGCGCACCGTGCCGTTCGGTACCCCTGCCCGCCGCGCGGTGGAGGACTGGCTCGCGAACGGGCGACCCCTCGTGGCCACCGCGGCATCTGGGCCGGCACTGCTCCTCGGCCGCCGAGGCCGTCGCGCCGACCAACGTCAGATCCGGACCGCCGTGCACCGGATCCTCGGGTTGGTGGAGGGAGCCGCCGACCTGGGACCGCACGGCCTGCGCCACTCGGCGGCGACTCACCTGCTCGAGGGCGGCGCGGACATCCGGGTGGTCCAGGAGCTGCTCGGTCACGCGTCGCTGGCGACGACCCAGATCTATACCCACGTCTCGATCGACCGGCTCAAGTCGTCCTACGCGCAAGCCCATCCGCGCGCCTGACGACGCGGATCTCCCGCGCCGGGCAGGTGCACGACACGATCAGCCGGGTGGGTCGAGGGGGAGCAGCCGGACCCGCCACCAGCCGAGGAGCAGGAGCGGGTCGAGGTAGGTCGAGCCGCGGATAGCACCCAGGTGCACACAGGTCTGCGCGCAGTGTGAACCAGCGGCCGCCACGACGCCGAGCGGCTGCCCGACCGTGACGACATCCCCGGTGCCGACGCTCGCGACCACCGGCTCGTAGGTGGACCGGATGCCGTCGGCGTGCATGACGGCGAGGGTCGGCTTGCCGCCGATGACGCCGGCAAAGCTCACCTGTCCAGCCGCAACGGCACGCACGGTCCCGCCCGGGCTGGCGGCGAGGTCGATACCCCGGTGGCCGGGACCGTATGCCGTGCTGGGCGGACGGAAGGGTGCGACAACGGCAGGACGTGGGACCAGGGGCCAGGCCCAGCGGGCCCGCGGCGTCGCCCGGTTGACGCCGGACGGGACCTCGACCATCCGTGGCCCGAGCGCCAGCAGAGGTGCGGAGTCGGGCACGGCTGGGCCCTCGGCGGGCGCGGCGGACGAGGCCCAGGTCGCCGCCTGGTCAGCTCGCGACGGAGGGGCGTCCGGCCCGACCATGGCGCTCGCTGGCGTGGCCGCTGACAGGACGGCGCACAGACCCACGGCCGCGACCCGCCCAAGCCGGGTCCGCGTCGCACAGGTCCGCGTCGCACGGATCGGCGTCGCACGGATCGGCCGGACGGCTAGGCGGAGTCTGCGCATCGGCTCCTCCTTTCCGATCGTCCGACTTGGCCAGCCTGCCCCACGGACCCAGTCACCCGGCATACGGTCTCGATGGTCTGTGGACGGCGAGGCCGATGTCATGGGCCTGTGGACGGCTCCAGCCCAGGCTCGGCTGCCGGTGGGGGACGCTTGGCGAAGACCGTCGTTCCCACGCTGGCGACGATGACCATGCCGATCGCCACGAGCGTCGCGGCACCCAGGTGCTGGCGCAGGACGAGCGCGCCGGCGAAGGCCCCGAACGCGGGCTCGAGGCTCATGAGAAGCCCGAACGCGCTCGCCGTGAGCCGGCGCAGGGCGATGAGCTCGAGAGAGTACGGGATGAGCGAGGACAGCATGGCGATCCCGAAGCCGGCGAGGAGGACCGACGGGTCGAACAGCGCCGAGCCTCCGTCATGGATCCCGATCGGGACGACGACCAGCCCGGCGATGCAGAGCGACAGCGCGAGTCCGTCCACGGCCGGGAAGTGCGTGCCGACCCGTTGCGAGGTGAGGATGTAGCCGGCCCAGAGGACGCCGGCCACCGCGGCCAGGAGGACTCCGGACCACGTGACGTTCCCGGTCGACCCGGGCAGGGCGATGACGGCCACGCCCGCCGCGGCGAGGAGGCACCACAGCAGGTCGAGCGGTCGTCGGGAACCGAGGAGGGCCACCGCTAGTGGGCCGAGGAACTCGACGGTCACCGCGATGCCGAGCGGGATCCGGTGCAGCGCCTCGTAGAACGACCAGTTCATGACGCCGAGGATCAGACCGAAGGTCAGGACCGAGAGCCAGGCCGCCCTCGACTTGCCGCGCACCGAGGGCCGGGAGAGGGCCAGGAGGACCAGCGCAGAGAGGACGAGGCGGAGCATGACGGCGCCGCCGGGACCGACCCGGTCGAAGAGACGCACGGCGATCCCTGCGCCGAACTGCACCGAGGCGATGCTGCCGAGGAGGAGCACCTGGGGTGGCATTCGACGCATGGGCCCGATCCTGCCAACCGGCCGGTATGCCGCGCACCCGAGTTCCACGGACGGCGCCATCGGCCGCGTCAGGCAGTTGACGATTGCGCGGGATGTTGACGGGGGCGGAGCGTCAGGTCGTGCGGAGGCGGTGCAGGCGTTGGACGGCCTCGCGCAGGACCTCGTCCTTCTTGCAGAACGCGAACCGGACGAGGGTCCGCGCAGCATCGGCGTCGTCGTGGAAGACCGACACCGGGATGCCGACGACCCCGGCCCGAGCCGGCAGCTCGCGGCAGAACGCCAGCGCGTCGGTCGCCCCGAGCGGAGCCGCGTCGGCGATGACGAAGTACGTCCCGCCCGGTACCGACACGGTGAGCCCGGCGTCGCGCAGCCCAGCGACGAGGAGGTCACGCTTGGCCTGCAGGGAGTCGGCCAGACCGGCATACACCGAGTCGTCCAGCCCGAGGCCGACCGCGATCGCCGGCTGGAACGGCCCCGAGGCGACGAAGGTGAGGAACTGCTTGACGGCGCGGACCGCCGTGATGGCGTCCGCCGGGCCGCTCACCCAGCCGACCTTCCAACCGGTCGTCGAGAACGTCTTGCCGCCGGAGGAGATGGTGAGGGTCCGCTCCGCCATCTCGGGCAGGGTCGCGACCGGGATGTGCGCCAACCCGTCGAAGACGAGGTGCTCGTAGACCTCGTCGGTCACGACCCAGGCGTCGAACTCCCTTGCGAGAGAACAGATCAGGTCGATCTCGGCCCGGGTGAAGACCTTGCCGGTCGGGTTGTGCGGTGTGTTGAGGAGGACCAGACGGGTCCGTGAGGTGAACGCCGCGCGCAGCGACGCCTCGTCGACGGCGAAGTCCGGAAACCGCAGGACCGACGTCCGGCGCACCGCGCCGGCGAGGGCGATCGTCGCGGCATACGAGTCGTAGTAGGGCTCGAAGGTGACGACCTCGTCGCCTGGCGCGCAGAGGGCGAGGATGGTGGCAGCGATCGCCTCGGTCGCGCCGGCGGTGACGAGCACCTCGCGACGGGGATCGACCCTCAGACCGTAGAACCGCTCCTGGTGCGCCGCGATGGCGTCCAACAGCTCGGGCACGCCGGGCCCGGGCGGGTACTGGTTGCGGCCGGACTCGATCGCCTCGACAGCCGCCCGCAGCACCGGAGCCGGTCCGTCGGTGTCGGGGAAGCCCTGTCCGAGGTTGATCGCGTCGTGCTCGAGGGCCAGGGCCGACATCTCGGCGAAGATCGTCGTGCCGAACACTGCGAGCGCGGGGTTGCCGACCGGACGAGCCATGGCAGCAAACTTAGTCATCCGCCGTTCACCTTCGTGCACAAGGATTCACCGCATGGTCAGACCCGGGACGTCGCCCTTGCTCGCGGGCGATCGCGCGCCGAGCCCCCGGACCCTCGTCGACATCTTCGGCGAGACCGTCGCCGACCACCCCGAGGCGCTCGCCCTGGACAGCGGTGTCGAGGTCATGACGTATGCCGAGCTGTCGGCTGCCGCGACCGAGGTCGCCGAGGAGCTGGCGGGCCTCGGGATCGGGGCCGGTGACAAGGTCGGGGTCCGGATACGGTCCGGCACGACCGACCTGTATGTGGCGATCCTCGGCATCCTCCATGCCGGTGCGGCCTACGTCCCGGTCGACGCCGACGACCCCGACGAGCGCGCACGCACCGTGTTCGGGGAGTCGCGGGTGGCCGCGATCATCGGCAACGGGCTGGCCATCGCCCCCACCTCGCCCACCCCACTGCTGCCGAGACCCGCCGTAGGGGCCGTCGACCCGGCCGACGAGACCGCCGATCCGATCGACGGGGTCGAAGGAGCCGAAGCGGCACTGGACATTCCGACGCCGCAGGACGACGCCTGGGTCATCTTCACCTCCGGATCCACCGGGACTCCCAAGGGCGTGGCCGTCACCCACCGCAACGCCGCTGCCTTCGTCGACGCCGAGTCGCGGATGTTCCTGCAGGGCGAATCGATCGAGCCCGGTGACCGGGTCATGGCCGGGCTCTCGGTGGCCTTCGACGCAAGCTGCGAGGAGATGTGGCTGGCGTGGGCACACGGGGCCTGCCTCGTGCCGGCACCGCGCTCGCTCGTCCGGTCCGGCGTCGACGTGGGTCCGTGGCTGCAGGCCAACAACATCACCATCGTCTCCACGGTGCCCACGCTCGTGGCCCTGTGGCCGCCGCGGTCGCTGGAGCAGGTGCGACTGCTCATCATGGGCGGCGAGGCCTGCCCTGCCGAGCTCGCGGCCCGGCTCCAGGCGCCCGGTCGCGAGGTCTGGAACACCTACGGCCCCACCGAGGCCACCGTCGTCGCGTGCGGCACCCAGCTCGACGGCACCGAACCGGTCCGGATCGGGCTCCCGCTCGACGGCTGGGACCTCGCCGTCGTCGACGCTGCCGGGAACCCGGTCGCCGAGGGGGAGTCCGGCGAGCTGGTCATCGGCGGGGTCGGCCTGGCGCGCTACCTCGACCCGGTCAAGGATGCCGAGAAGTACGCCCCCATGCCCTCCCTCGGCTGGGCTCGGGCCTACCGCTCCGGCGACGTCGTCCGCAACGACTCCGCCGGCCTGGTCTTCGCGGGGCGCGCCGACGACCAGATCAAGCTCGGCGGTCGGCGGATCGAGCTGGGGGAGATCGACGGCCAGCTGCTGCGGGTCCCGGGCGTCGTCGGGGCCGCGTCCGCCGTCCGCAGGACCGGGTCGGGCAACTCGATCCTCGTCGGCTACGTGACGGTCGACGCGGCATACGACGCCCCAACAGCGTTGGAGCTACTGCGTTCCCGTATGCCGGCCGCTCTCGTCCCGCGGCTGGCCGTCGTCGACGACCTGCCGACCCGAACGTCCGGCAAGGTCGACCGTGACGCCCTGCCCTGGCCGCTGCCGGCCCGCGCCGACGGCCCGCGACCCGACCTCTCGCCGACCCAGGCCTGGCTCGCCGACATCTGGCGCGACGTCCTCGCCGCCGAGGTCTCCGACGCGCGGGCCGACTTCTTCGACTTCGGCGGCGGCTCGCTGACCGCCGCGCAGGTCGTGGGAAGGATCCGCGAGCGGCACGCGGAGGTCGCGGTCGGCGACGTCTACGAGCACCCCAAGATCGCCGACCTCGCCTCCTACCTCGACGGCCTCGGTGCCAGTGGCAACACGACCGAGCGCGAGGTGGGGCGGCTGCGTCGACGTACCCAGGTCGGCCAGATGCTCTCGCTCATCCCGCTGCGCACGCTGGCGGCCGCCCGCTGGTCGGCCTGGCTGATGCTCGGCTCCCGGGTCCTCCACCCCTGGGTCGGGTGGCTGCCGACCCCGCCGTGGTGGGTGGTGGTCGTCGCGTTCGGCCTGTTCGTCCTGCCGCCGGGCCGGATGGCGGTCGCGGCGGCCCTGGCCCGGGTCGTCCTGCGCGGCGTCACGGTCGGGCAGCACCCCCGGGGCGGGTCCGCGCACCTGCGGATCTGGCTGGCGGGCCGGATCCAGGACGAGCTGGCCGCGACGTCACTGGCCGGTGCGCCCTGGTTCCCTTGGTACGCAAGGCTGCTCGGCTGCCAGATCGCTGACGGTGTGGACCTGCACACCGTCCCGCCGGTGACCGGGTTCCTCACCGTCGGCAGCCGCGCGGCGGTCGAGTCCGAGGTCGACCTCACCGGCAACTGGGTCGACGGCGACGTCCTCCACGTCGGCGCCGTCACGATCGGCGCGCGTTCCCGGATCGGCGCGCGGAGCATGCTCGGCCCCGGTGCGGTGGTCGGCAAGGACGCCGAGGTGGCGCCCGGCTCGTACGTCGACGGGGTCGTCCCGGCCGGCCAGTTCTGGTCGGGGTCACCGGCCGAGCCGCGCAACCGCGCGCGCGGCCCGTGGTCCGACGAGCCACCACCGGCCGGTCGGAGGTGGCTCGGGGCGTATGCCGTGCTGTCCCTCCTCCTCGGCGCGCTCCCGCTCCTCGCCCTCCTGGCCGGTGGTGTCGTCCTGTGGCGGCCCATGTCCCGCGCCACCTCGGTCCGGGACGCACTGGTGGCCGTGCTGCCCTGGCTGCCACTGGCCGGGGTCGTCGGCTTCGCCGTGCTCCTCGTCTCGGTGCTGGTGGTCGTCCGGGTGCTGGCCGTGTTCATCCGCCCCGGCCACGTCCCGGTGCGCTCCGCGACGGGCGTCGCCGTCTGGGGGACCGTGCGCGTCCTGGACGAGGCGCGCGACTGGCTCTTCCCGCTCTACTCCGGTGCGCTCACGCCGGCCTGGCTGCGGCTGCTGGGGGCCAAGATCGGCAAGGACGTCGAGGCCTCGACCGTCCTGATGATCCCCAAGCTGACGAGCGTCGGCGACGGGGCGTTCCTCGCCGACGACACCCTCATCGGCGGCTACGAGCTCGGCGGGGGGTGGCTGCGGGTCGACGACGTCAAGATCGGCAAGCGGGCCTTCGTCGGCAACTCGGGGATGGCGGCGCCCGGCCGCAAGGTGCCCAAGGCGTCGCTCGTCGCCGTCCTCTCCGCGGCACCCCGCCGAGCCGACGCGAAGTCCGGCGCGTCCTGGATCGGCAGCCCACCCACCAAGCTGCGCCGGGTGGCCAAGGGAGCCGACACGAGCCGCACCTACGAGCCGTCGACCCGGCTCAAGGTGCTGCGCGGCCTCGTCGAGTCGATGCGGGTGGTCCCGATGCTCATCGCGGCCCTGCTCAACGTGGCGGTCGCGTTCGCCCTGCTCGCCCTCCTGGCACACGGGGTGTGGCTGGCCGCGATCCTCGGTGGCGTGGTCCTCGCGGTCGCCGGTGTCCTCGCAGCACTGGTCACCGTCGCCGCCAAATGGCTGCTCGTCGGACGGCATACGGTCGGGGACCACCCGCTCTGGTCCGGCTTCGTCTGGCGCAACGAGCTGGCCGACACCTTCACCGAGTTCCTCGCCGCGCGCTGGTTCGTCCCGACCGTCCTCGGCACCTGGGCCCTCAACGTGTGGCTGCGCATGCTCGGCGCCAAGATCGGCCACGGCGTCTGGTGCGACACCTACTGGCTCCCCGAGACCGACCTCGTCGAGCTCGGCGACGGCGCGACGGTCAACGCCGGCACGGTCGTCCAGACCCACCTCTTCCACGACCGGGTCCTCGCCCTCGATACGGTGAAGGTCAAGGCGGGCGCCACCCTCGGTCCCAACAGCGTCGTCCTGCCGGCCGCCACCATCGGCCGGCACACGACGATCGGGCCGGGATCGCTCGTCATGCGCGGAGAGTCCGTGCCGAGCCGGACCCGATGGATCGGCAACCCGATCGGCCCCTGGGAGGAGAGCTAGTGCTGGGTACCGACCCCTACGTCCCCCGGCACGGCGACGACTCCTACGCCGTCACCCACCACGACCTGCGGCTCGCCTACAACCCTGCGACCAACCGGCTGGACGCCGTCGCGCTGCTCGACGTCCTCGTCCTCGCGGCCACCAAGCGGCTCACCCTCGACCTGCACCGGCTCAAGGTCGGCAAGGTCGCCGTGACCGGCGCCCGGCTGGCCAAGTACACCCAGGACGACTCCCACCTCACCCTCTCCTTCGGGACGGCGCTCGCCGCCGGGACGCGCCTGGCCGTCAAGATCCCGTATGCCGGCAAGCCCATCCCGGTCCGCTCGCGCGTCCTCGGCGAGGCGGGCTGGGAAGAGCTCACCGACGGGGTGATCGTGGCGAGCCAGCCGCACGGTGCGCCGTCCTGGTTCCCGTGCAACGACCGAGCCGACAACAAGGGGACCTTCGCGTTCGAGCTGACCGTGCCCGCGGCATACGAGGTGGCCTTCAGCGGCGACCTGGTGAGCGTCGACCGGTCCGGCGGCAACCGGATCTGGACCTACACCCAGCCCAGCCCGATGGCGCCCTACCTCGCGACGGTCCAGATCGGCCCGTACTGCAGGCGCCGTCTCCGGCAGGTCGACGCCGAGCAGCCGGTCGAGGTCGTCGCGCCGGTGGACCTGCCCGCCGCCGAGTTCGAGGCGTCCTTCGGGCAGCAGCCGGCGATGATGGCCTACTTCGAGTCCGCCTTCGGGTCCTACCCCTTCGGGTCGTACACGACGGTCGTCACCGACGACCCCCTCGAGATCCCCCTGGAGTCCCAGGCGCTGTCGACGTTCGGCCGCAACTTCTGCAGCCCGGACTGGCACGCCGTCCGCCTCGTCGCGCACGAGCTGGCGCACCAGTGGTTCGGCAACGCCGTGACGGTCGCCAAGTGGCGTGACATCTGGCTGCACGAGGGCTTCGCCTGCTACGCCGAGTGGCTGTGGTCGGAGCAGTCCGGCGGCCCGACGGCGGGGGAGCGGGCGGCACTGCACCACGCCCGGCTCGACGAGCTGCCGCAGGACCTCCTCCTCGCCGACCCGACGCCGGAGCTGATGTTCGACGACCGGGTCTACAAGCGGGGGGCATTGACCTTGCACGCCCTGCGCTGTGCGGTCGGCGACGACACGTTCTTCACGATCCTGCGGACCTGGGTGGCCGACAACGCCGGCGGCTCGGTCTCGACCGAGGGTTTCGTCCAGCACGCGGAGCAGGTGGCCGGCCGGACCCTCGGCTTCGTCTTCCGGCCCTGGCTCTACGAGCTGCCGCTGCCGGCCCTGCCGGTGCAGACCGCCGCGAGGTAGCCCTCGGGCGCCTCGATCGCGAGGATCTCGTATGCCGCGAGCTGCACCTCGGTCATCGGCGTGGCGAGCCCGGTGCCGAGGTACTTCAGGACGGCCTCCTTGGCGACCCATAGGGCGGCCGCGTCGGTCGACCCCGAGCCTGGCTCCTCACCGGGCGCGAGCACGAGCTCGGGCCGCCAGTCCCGCTCCACGGCGGCCACCGACTCGACGTCCACACCGACCGGTGTGCCCGCCAGCACCGTGACCAGGTGCGGCCCGCTGCGCGCCAGGCTGACGTGGACCTGAGTCCCGTCGTACCGGAGCCAGGGACGCCCGTGCCCGGCCGAGCCGCATACGGGACACAGCCGCCCGACCTCGACGGGCCCGGCGCCCCGGGCGGCGCGGGCGTGCGTGGTGAGTGCCGCGTCGGCGTCCCGGTCACTCGGCCACCACCGCACGTCCACCTCGCGCATAACTCTCCAATTGCTACGTTGTGAACGCGCTCCCGCCGGTTCACAACGTAGCAATCGGAGGGTTATGAACCGGAGTCGGCGTGGGCGATGTGGGCGAGCTGACGCCAGACGAGGACGAGGGTGATCCCTGACCCGACGAAGGCGAACCAGAACGGTGCCGCCAGTCCCCACTGCTCGGCGATGACGCCGCCGAGTCCCTGACCGATGACGAGACCGGCGAAGAGGCCCACGACGTAGACACTGCCCACCCGGCCCTGGAACTCGGTCGGCACCGCCCGCTGGCGGACGGTGTAGCCGAGCGTTCCCCAGACGAAGGCGTAGGCACCGAAGACGACCATGATGACCATTGCCACCCACGGCACGGTCGTCAGTGCGAGCGACAGGTGGGTGAGCACCTCGAGCAGCAAGCAGCCGCGCATGAGGGTCTTGAGCGCGACCCGGCGCTGCAGCCAGTCGAAGGACGCGGTGCCCGCGATGCCGCCGACCGCGGTCGCGGTCGTGAGGAGGCCGAAGCCGACCTCGCCCATGTGCAGCCGGTTCAGCGAGTACAGGACGAGCACCGACCACGCGGCACCCCAGGTGATGTTGAAGACGAAGATGACGACCGCGAGGGTCCGCACGGCCGCGTGGCCCCACAGGAACCGGAGCCCGTCGACGACGTCGCGCCGGACGTTGGTCACCGCTTCGCCGCGTACCCCGCCCTTGGGCGTCGCGATCCGAGACACGAGCATGACCCCGAACGCCACGCTCACCGCCTGGGTCACGAACGGCACCGCCATCCCGGCCGCGAACAGGAACGCGCCGACCGGGGGGCCCACAAGCTGGTTCGCTGCGAGGTTGCCGGCCTGCATCCGGGCACTGCCGATCGCGAGGTCGGCCTTGTCGACGAGCATCGGCAGCAGTGTCGAGGACGTCGAGTCGGCGAACACCTCACCGATGCCGAAGCAGAACATGACGATGAGGACCACGGTGATGTTCACGGCGTGGGTCAGGATCATCACGCACAGGGCAGCGACGATGAGTGCGCGCACGGCATCGGCGACCATGACGACCACGCGCCGGTCGAGACGGTCGGCGAGGGCACCGGCATACAGCCCGAAGAGCAGCCACGGGAGCCGTTGGAGCAGACCGGCGAGCGCCACGAGAATCGCGTTGTGGGTCTGGGAGGCGACGAGGAGGGGGCCGGCCGCCAGGGCGATGCCGTCACCGATGTTGCCGACCAGGTTCGAGGCGAAGAGCCACCGGAAGCTCAGCCCCATCCGGGGCGGCAGGACCCGGTCGAGGAGGCTCACAAACCAACGACCCTAACCCGGGACCGAGCGCGTCGCGATTCCTTTTCGACGCCATTGACATACAACCAAACGGTTGTATATTGGAGAGGTGGACACGACGGACGAGGACCGGGCAGATGCCCTGTTCCACGCGCTCTCGGACCGCACCCGGCGCGACATCATGCGCCGCGTGCTGGCCGGCGAGCACTCCGTCTCGAGCCTCGCCGCGAGCTACGACATGAGCTTCGCCGCGGTCCAGAAGCACGTCGCGGTCCTCGAGCGGGCCGGCCTGCTCAGCAAGCGGCGCAGCGGCCGCGAGCAGCTGGCCACCGGCGAGGTCGACGCCGTCCGCTCGGTCGCCTCCATGCTGGACGAGCTGGAGGCCGTCTGGCGCGGACGCATCGACCGGATCGACGAGCTGCTCGCTCGCAGTCCCACCCGTCTCACCCGTTTCACCGACAGTTCCAGCCCCGACAAGGAGACCTGACATGCCCGTCATCGACATCAGCAAGGACATCGACACCCGCACCCTCACCATCACGGCGGAGTTCGCCGCACCGGTCCAGCGGCTGTGGGACCTGTATGCCGACCCGCGCCAGCTCGAGCGGGTCTGGGGTCCGCCGACCTACCCGGCGACGTTCGTGGACCACGCGCTCACCCCGGGGTCGCGCTCGACGTACTACATGACCAGTCCTGAGGGGGAGCGGTTCTACGGCTTCTGGGAGATCACCTCGGTCACCGAGCCGACCGGCTTCGCCTTCGACGACGGCTTCGCCGACGCCGACTTCGCGCCGCAGCCGGGTATGCCGGTCTCGGGCAACGCGGTGGTCTTCGAACCGGCCGGCGACGGCACGCGCGCGACCTGGACCAGCCGGTACGCGACAGCCGAGGACATGCGCAAGGTGCTCGACATGGGCATGGAGGAGGGCGCGCGCGAGGCGATGGGTCAGATCGACGACCTCCTCGCCGAGATCGCCTGACCCGGCGCAAACCCCCGCACGTGCGGGCTTGTGCGGGTGGGGTGGCGGCGGCGGCCTGAACAACCCCGCACGTGCGGGCTTGTGCGGGTGGGGTGGCGGCGGCGGCCTGAACAACCCCGCACGTGCGGGCTTGTGCGGGTGGGGTGGCGGCGGGGACCTGAACAACCCCGCACGTGCGGGCTTGTGCGGGTGGGGTGGCGGCGGCGGCCTGAACAACCCCGCACGTGCGGGGTGCCGCGGGATGTGGGGGGCCAGCAGGCCGGGCCGTGCCAGCCGTCGATTTCCTGAGCCGGCCGCCCGCACGTAGGATGGTCGGTGGCCCGCCGTGCGCTCGCGCCCGGCTCGGACCACATCTCGCGCGTCTTCCGCTCGCTGACTCGGCTCGCCGACGAAACGGGGACGCACCCCACGCAGTCCGTATGCAGGGCATACGGCGGGGTGCGTTGCAGGCGCCAGGCAGGAGCCCACACCCGTGGACCTCCGACGCAACTGACAACCACAGCAAGGAGACCGCCGTCATGGCCGTCGTCACCATGCGCCAGCTCCTCGAGAGCGGCGTCCACTTCGGGCACCAGACCCGTCGCTGGAACCCCAAGATGAAGCGCTTCATCATGACCGAGCGCAA